>NZ_AP021879.1:5428333-6056666 GCF_009689005.1 Desulfosarcina ovata subsp. ovata
GCCTATACGGGGATGTGGATTTAAAGATTGCTGGCAGTCTCAATTACCAGTTTATCGCTGGTAGTCTGAATATAGATAACGACAGTGGCGTTGGTAAAGCATTCGATAATGGTTTTGCCAGTTCGGGATTAAGGGTTAACGGTGATATGGATTCAGATACATCCTACATTGGAGCCCTTCGGTGGGAGACGCCGATAGACGGTCTTAAACTGGGGTACACTTATTTCCATGCACCTGCTGATACTCCCGTACTGGTAGGCGGTGTTATGGAGGCCACTTTATCGAATACCTTTCAATTTCATGTCGGTTCGGTTGAATATACGTGGAACAATCTGGTTTTATCGGCCGAATATATGCAAAGGAAAACGGATTCCGAGGTGTTGGGTACGGATTCAACCGCTAAAGCTGAAAGTTATTACTTGATGGCCTCCTATGCGTTATACGACTGGATGACCCTAGGCGCTTACTATTCGGTGTATTACCCGCATAAGGACGACAAGGATGGCGATGATCTGGCCATTGACCATAATGCATGGGAAAAAGATCTGGCCTTGACGCTACGCTTCGATATTAACGATTATATGGTTTTTAAAATTGAAGGGCACGCTGTCGACGGTACAGCCAATGTCCTAGCGGCTGACAATACCGGCAATGACTTCGACGAGTCGGACTGGTATTACGGTGCCGCTAAAGTGACTTTTAGTTTCTAACCCATACCCCGTTGTTGTACCATCACCTGTTTTTCTCTCTATTCCCTTCATCAGTTGGTAAAAAATAAGGGGGGGTGCCCCCCCTTACCCAATCATGCCTTTACCATGATCGCATATGGATAGCTGGTAAACGTTCACTGAGTCAAACCCGTATTCACTAAATATAGGATAAGCCAGGCAGAGAGCTATAGATAAAAGTTATAATTGTAATTGTTTCTTGGAACGCTTCTGAGTGACTATGGTGTTTAAGATTTGGCAATGCCGCCCAGGGTATCGGGAAAGTGGTAGAGACAATTACCGAGATATCGGAACAGGTCAACTTGCTGGCGTTGAATGCGACCATCGAAGCAGCACTGGCAGGAGACGCCGGAAAAAGTTTTGCTATAGTAGCAAAATAGTACCCACTGTGTAAAGAGAAATCAAGTTTGGTATGAATGGGTTAGCGCTTGGTTCCGCCGCTGACTTCTATCCAGGTCGTTATTTATTGACTCAACTTCGTTCTCATATCACCCCAAATGACAGGAATATCCTGTAATTAAACTGTCCTTTTTCCGAAATCTATTTTTCTCATCATTTCCTTGAGTTTGTTAGGCTGTGGCCGAATAGAAGTCCATTGCTTGCTGTTGATAAAAAAAGCCATTTAAATTCTTTTAAATGCAAGCTCTTTCCCGAAAAATAATTGGCCAAAGCATAGCTTTTTGTTTCCATAAACATAAACATAAACATATAACGAATAGGGAGAGCATTAACATGAGTAGACAAAAAACGATAACCATCGCCATTGTTTTTGCAGTTGTTTTTTCTTGCGGTTGGGCGGTCGCCGAAGAAGCTCCGCAACAATTGAAAAATATGGCCATGGGCGAGTTTGCCCGGCTCGGCACGGACCCAGTCATTGTGGCGGTGGTCAAGGCCGAAAACGCAAAAGGCAAGACCCTTGATAAGATCAAAGCCAAGGACCAGGAATGGACAGCCACCCCGGGTATTGCCGACTATATGAAAGCGTTGATGGATTCGCCGTGCGGCAAGCACTTGCGTGAGATTCAACAATCGGCGCCCTACTATGCCGAGATCTTCGTCATGGACAACCAGGGGGCCAATGTCGCCATGACCGATAAGACCTCCGATTACTGGCAGGGTGATGAAGCCAAATTCCAAAAATCATTCAACGGTGGAAGCGGTGCGGTATTCGTCGATGAGGTCGAATTCGACGACAGCAGCCAAGCCTATCTATGTCAAGTATCGGTTCCGGTGATGGATGGCACCAGAGCCATCGGCGCAATTACCATCGGTGTCGATATGGATCAGCTTCAATAATGGGGTCTCCAATCACTGAAAGGCCTCGATTACTCGGCCTTTTAATCCAATGCAAGTGTGACCATCACGGTTGGTGGTACAGATGATGGGCCTGCAGCAGCTATAGCATTCAAGATAATGTTTTTGGGCTGCGTTATCGGTCGTCGCGGTATGGGTTATACAGCTTCCTCCCTCTGGCCTTGCCAAAAACATTATCTTAAAAACTATATTTCAATATGAATGACGAAGGACAATTAATGAATCGATTTAGCATTATTCAAAACTTGAGGATTCGTAGCAAGCTTACCCTCAGCTTCTCCATCATGGTTGCCTTCATGGCCGTTATCGGTTTCTTTGGCTATCGGGCCACCCAACATGTCATGGAGGACCTTAATGATATCTTTGCCGTCCGCTTGCCGGCCATCGATTTTCTGATCGAGGCGGACCGCGATCTGCAGCAACTCCTGGTTGCCGAGCGATCGATGATCTTCGCCAACGTCAAATCGGATGCATTCAAGGAATTGGTGGGCGAATACGAAAATAACCTCAAACAAGCTGAAGAGCGATGGGGAAAATTCAAGATGTTGTCGGCCACACCGGAGACAAAGGCGATATTTCCGGAATACGAACGAGCGCGAAAAGAGTGGATGACCATTTCACGACAAATCGTAGACAACCGACTCGCCGATACACGCCAGGGACGTCGCACTGCCCTTGATCTTTCACTGGGTCTGGCCAAGACAAAGTTCGAGCAAATGCGCGATCATCTGGACAAATTGACGGAGATCAGTCTGGCAGAGGCCGACAAATCACAAAAGGATGCTTTACGTAGCTATCGTCACGCCATTATTGTATTGTTATCCGTTTTGGCGGTGGGAATCTTGATGGGTATTGCAATGGCCTGGTTTATCGGCAACAGTATCATACGGCCGGTTAACGCGGCAGTCGACGGTTTAAAAGACATCGCCCAGGGCGAGGGCGACCTGACCATGCGCCTTGCGGCGACCAGCCGCGACGAGGTGGGAGAATTGGCCCGCTGGTTCAACATCTTCATAGAAAAACTGCAGGGCATCATCAAGGATATCGCCGGCGGAGTGGAAACGCTCTCCTCCTCATCCACCGAGCTGTCCGCCATCAGCGAACAGATGACCCAGGGCATCACCAATGTCACCGATAAATCCAACACCGTTTCCGCCGCCGTCGAGGAGATGAGCGCAAATATGAATAATATGGCCGCGGCCCTGCAAGAGCAGGCCACCAACGCCAACGTGGTGGCCACGGCTGCCGAACAGATGTCGGCCACCATCGGCGAAATTTCCCAGAATGCCGAAAAAGCCCGCGGCATCTCCGACGAGGCATCACATAAGGCCTCCAGCGCCTCTACCAACATGGATCAGCTGGGCGCGGCGGCCGATGCCATCGGCAAAGTCATCGAGACCATCACCGACATCAGCGAGCAGGTCGACCTGCTGGCCCTCAACGCCACCATCGAGGCGGCCCGGGCCGGCGAGGCCGGCAAGGGCTTTGCCGTGGTGGCCAACGAAATCAAGGAACTAGCCAAGCAGACCGCCGAGGCCACCGGCGATATCAAGGAAAAGATCGAGGGCATCCAGGGCACCACGAACATGACCGTGGGCCAAATCGGCGAGATCACCCAGGTGATCACCGATGTCAACGACGTGGTGGCCACCATCGCCACGGCCGTGGAAGAACAGTCCGCGGCCACCAAGGACATCGCCACCAACGTGGCCCAGGCTTCCCAGGGTATCCAGGAGGTCAACGAGAATGTCAACCAGAGTTCGACGGTGTCGGCCGAGGTTTCCCAGGATATCGCCGGGGTCAGCGTGTCCATGAACGAGATGTCCACCAGCAGCAGCCAGGTCAATCTGTCGGCCCAGGAATTGTCCAAACTGTCGGAAAGCCTCAAGCAAATGGTGGATCAGTTTAAAATTTAAAAAATTAAACCAGAACGCCGCTGAGCGTGAAGAAACTGGTTGTAACTCATTTCGAATTGGATATTCGAAACCGGATTTTGAATCCATGGACAGCCCTTTCAAGGTAGTACTATCGAGGGCACGTTAACTAAGGGCTGAATCCATGGGTTAAACCAAAGATGCCGGGGAACGGATGACGACCCTGGCAAAGTCACCGAGGCGATCACTGAGATTTCCGAACAGACCAATTTATTGGCGCTCAATGCAACCATCGAAGCGGCCCGAGCCGGCGAGGCCGGAAGAGGTAATTTCGTTGCGCAAATGCCGAGAGACTTCGTTGACTGCACGTTGTCCATTTATAAATGAGACATATCCGGTGACAGCAGTGGTAAAAAGGACCAGCAGAACAAATACCGCAATTAGTATCCATTGAATGGGATAGCCATTGTAAAAACAACCAAAGTTAAGGCTTCAGCTATGGCAATGCTTACCAATATACGATTTTATATATACTAAATAACTGCGGGATAAAAGGTAGGAGGACCGTACTATGTCTAAGAAATTCAAGCTCAAATTCAAGCTCCTGGTCGCTTTTCTAAGTGTCGGGATCATCCCTTTTGCCGTGATGGCAATAGTGGCCTTGAACGAGGCAAACTCGGCCCTCCATGACCAGGCTTTTGCCCAAATGGAAAGCATGCGGGATGTGAAGAAAGGACAGGTATTAGACTACCTGCAGACCATTAAAGATCAGGCGCTTACTTTTTCAGAAGACCGCATGATTATCTCCGCCATGGATGAATTTTCCACGGCGTTTAAAACCTTTCGAGCTGTGCGGACCATGCCCAGGATGGATATTGCACAAAGGGCTAACCAAAAATTAAGATATGAAAATAGGTTCGGAATTGACTGGACATCATTAAAGATAAATGCGATGTTTTGGTAGATCACTATCTCAAACCCCGAGACGGAGGCTACCAATGAGCAAATACAAAATCGAAGTCATGGTGAACCTGGTTGAATGTGATGAGGAAACGGACGATAAGCCCATTGAACTGGAAGATGGATGTTATCAATACACTGTAAACGCTGATGCCGGTGAAAATATAGACGACTGCGAAATAGCAATTTTAAATACGGCATACCCTGCAATAAGAGCCGCCATAGCACGACACATGGAAAAGGTGTCTAAAAAAAAGTCCTGACTTTCAGTGGGGCTAATCAAATTGAGGTAAATGAAAGCCCATATCTGGTGGATGGCGCCGTGGGGCGTTTTGCGTTTGAAACCCACTTCGCATTTGATGAAAATGGCGTTCGGTTTGACAGTAGTCAATCGATATTTGCCCCATTAGGAACGAATCAGTTTTATTTGACCACGGGCTTTAAGGAACGGGCCATGATTATGGGTAATACGGAAGGATCCTTCCGGAAAACATCAAAATGGCTCAACTTCATACGGCACCAAATAGAAGGCGGTACGCCACATCGCACATTGCATGATCAGACCCAGAAAGAAGGTCGGGAATTGATCGACCATTTAAAGCAAAAGGCCGATGATTTGAATCATGGCAACTTCAGCGCTGACGGATGTTGTATCAACCCAGATATTCCCAGGGGCGGAGAACCGATATCAATTCCCATGGATGAAGTTCACAAGGCCCTTTCTAAAGGATCTTTCGACTATAATCCGATTGAACTGTTGAATAATCCCGTCATTTACGAAGAACCCAGTCAAACGGTCAACATAAGCATAGACGACGTAACCCCCAAAAGGCAGAAGGGTACACGAGAAAGCCCAAAAATCACTGAGCATACGCGAAAATATGTACATGATACCGTATGCCACATTGAACATGGAGGCCCAAAATACGTATTGGCAGCTGATGGCACCAAATCATGCTTGTGGTTGCTAATCGCGTTTCTTTTGTCAAATTTTCTATTCGGCAAACGTCTTCAGATTTTTACCGACGGCCATAAGGCGCTAAATGCTGCCATCGTCAAGCAATTTGGTTGGTACAATAATATGCAGATTGTTCTTGATTGGTTTCATCTATGCAAGAAGTTCAAAGAAGAATTGAGCATGGGGATGAAAGGCAGAAAGTTGAGAAATGAAACGCTTCGCGCGGTTATGCCGTTGTTGTGGCACGGCCTTACAAACAAGGCCATATCATATCTTGAAAACATCCCGGCATCCGAAATCAAGGATGAGAATCATATTCAAAAGCTCATTGACTATTTGGGTCGGAATAAATCCTCGATTCCCAACTATGATATGCGCAAACGGTTAAATCTTCGGAACTCGAGTAATGTGGGTGAAAAGATGAACGACCTCGTCGTTTCAAATCGCCAAAAGAAGAATGGAATGAGTTGGGCGAAGAAAGGCTCTCTCAATCTGGCTATCATCACAACTTTGAAAATCAACGATGAGTATCACAATTGGTTCAGCAATAAGGAAGTAAAATTTAGCTTAGGGTTCAGTCAGAAATAAGTTCACATTTTAAAAGTTCTTCCCATCTCATAGCTTCTGCTTTTGCTGTTGGACATGAGGGCTTGATCGTATAGTTCCAATTGCCCAATTCCTTGTTCTTTGAAATATTGAGGCTTTTGAATTCCTTGTCTGGGACTTTTATCCCTTTGGCATATTCTCGCTCGTCAAAATATGCCTTGATTTGAAGCCCTGTTTCGGTATCGGTATCATTAATAAAATTGAGCATGATATCAAAACTTTCTAAAGGTATCCCGGCCCAATTTTTACTGATTTCGCTAAACATTCGATGCTCCACCGGGTTCCATTTGCTTGCTCCTGTCGGATAGTGCGAAACCGAAATTTCAAGACCATGCCCGTCGGCAAGCCGGTGCTGAAGAAACTTTTTAAATGCACGTGGCCTGGCTCCATTGCTTCCGCCGCTGTCGGCTAAAATTAGAACGCGTTTGGACCTTGGATATTGATGCTTGCCAGAACTCTGCCACCAAGTAGTGATGGCGTTGACCGCAAATTCAGGTGTATCTGCCGACTTTCCGATCACCACCACACCTTTGTTGAGCCCGACGTCATAGATGCCATAGGGGGAAGCTATACCCAATGCCTCGGATCGGAAGTCGTGATCTTTGACCTTGGTGGCTTCGTCGCACCACACGCGACCATTATTTTTGAACAAGCCGATCAATTCCTTCTTTTTCGTGTCCACGCTGATGATCGGATCTCCTGTCGCGCTGAAGTTTTCCCGAAGGCGCTTGATGATGTCGAACTGCTTGTCTCTGTCTGGATGCGATCCGGCCGAAAGGGCTTTGTTGTTGGCCTTCAATGAATAATCGAGCTCGTCTAATAGTCGCCGAACGGTTGCCGCCGACACGCGGATATCGAGACGTCTTTCAAGCAAGCGGGCTATCTTTGCCGGGGTTTGACGGGTCCATTTTCTCCCCGTGATCGGGTCTCCGGCGGTGTCGTATTCCAAAAGATTTCTGATCTCCTCGATCACTTCCGGTGTTTTTTTTCCACAGGTTTTCTACCGGCCCCTTTCTTGCGGGTGCGATCGACAACAATGTCTTGGTCAATGAGTTCCCGGCGGCCCTTGGCAACGGTTTGAGGATGCAGCCCCAGCAGATCCGCAATGCGCAGATCACCTCCATGACCCAGTTTTAACGATTCAAGTCCGGCGAAAAGTCGCCGCTGCTGTTCATCAAGAATGCTGACGAATAAGATAATCGCTGCTTTGACTTCGTCCGAAAAGTCTTCGGTATCCGAAAGCTTGACCCGACGAGCCAGCAATTGTTGCCTGCGCATAGAAGCATCGGCTGCGCAGTACAGGTAAACGCCGGAGACTTTTTTCCTATCGATTTTGCCTTTTTTTATCAGACGTAAAAGCGATTCCTTAACACTAACGGCCAACAGCGCTTCAAGTTCTTTGGCAAAAAAACCTGCTTCCGATCCTGCTATCAAGTGCTCAAGAGTTGAAAGCAGGTTGCCATGCTGTGAAAAGCATACAGACAAGTGACACCATAGGCCGTTGTCGTCGAACTTGGCGACTTTATCCAGGGTGTAGTATCTGCCCCCATGTGAGTAACTTGATCGATACGACAATTGTTTAAGTTTTCTAAAAGCCGTCATATCGACATCGGTGCCGAGCACTGTCTTAATCTCTTTTAACGTGCTGATTTTTTGACGTATTAAAAACTGCTCCAGGTCTTTTGATTGATATTTTTGAATGTTCATAATGTTATAGTGTCAACTTTAAATTGTTATATAGTTGACACTATAACATTTAAACCGCAGAGCGTCAAACAATCAAAGTCCTGTAACGCACCATATTTTAATAGTTTATTGTCGCAAACAATATTTTTAATAGATATTTGGATAAATTTAAAATGTTAGCATATCACCTTAATAGACGAAGTTATTTATAGGCTGTTCCTTAGCTGCTTGACCATTTAAGATATCTTCGTCCGCACAGATCGAAACCTTTATGGAAGAAAACGAATTGAGTGACCAGAGTGCAGCCGAGCTGCGCAATAAGCTGGGAACCTATTACAACCAGGATTTCAGCACCTCTTATCCAATGTCATAAAGTTAACGACAAGGCTTGTATTGCATGTGATGTTCACGCTTAGAGACCTTGTGCTCACGCTTAAATTTTCGTCCCGGCCTGATAGGCTCTGTTGCAGCTTTAAATAATTCATGAAGGCTTTGGATCAATTTTAATACAATCTCGGGAGGTCTTTCAAAAAGCAAAAAAAGCGTATCTTTGGATTTTGAAAACATTTGCGTCATGTTTAATTGATAATCGTACTTTTTCTCCATGCTTTCGAGTTCTATATCTGCCTGTGCAGGAGAGGCAAGGATCGTAGCAAGATTTTTTGCGAATACCTTTGCATGAAAGTCTTGATAGACAGACAATTCGGATTCGCCTGAAAAGTTTCCGATTTCAATACGCTCTTTCATAAAAAGGTAATCTGTTTCTACTGGCCAGCGCTTGTGATACAGGTCTTTGAAAATTTCCTTCGGATATTTTCCCTCATCGGTAAGAGAGGTGATCAAAACTTCAATTTCGCCTGAATCAAGTTCTATGCGTATTAGGCGCAAGCGAAGCGGCGCTGTGTCCAAGCCCATTTCCGAGCATTCTTTGATGGATTGATGCGAAGCATTTATGTCAACAATATCCTGATCAAGGCCGGATTCGATGAAGGATTGAACAATTTTCCATCTTTTTGAAATCCTGGCGCAAAAGTTTCCACCTTGAGAGAGAATGAGGTTAAAAACCCAATAAGCTGGATAACCACGGTCCAACAAGAGAAGGTCGTTTGGGAGTAAGTTGAGCATATGATCCCGCAATAGTTCTCTCTCGCCGATGCAGTATGGTTTTATAAAAGCTTCGATGGTAATTTTATTCAAGACATCAAACATTTGTGAAACACGGGCCATGGGGCACGGAGGGCCGTTCTTGGGCTTCATTATGCCGAAATGCTTCCGTATTTCTTCGTATTTGAAAAGCTTTAGAGTCGATCCATCTATCGCAAGCAAATTGAAACCATGCCATGTTTTGACGCTTTTGTAATTGTCATAGAAAAACTCCAGAAGATGGCGGTTGAATTCTATAAAAGTGGACGACTTGAGTTTTTTACGAGCCAAACAAAGCGCCATTTTTGTAACCATTGCAACAGGGACATCCAATCTGAATAGCGCCTTATGAAAGTGGTCCAGTTCATCTTGATATGATCCTTTGATGAAGTTAATGAGATAGAGAAAAAGCGTTTGAAATGGTAATTTTCTGTTTCGTGTAAAATCTTTTTGGGACTTTTTGTGCCGATTGACAAAGTCCTCTGAGTGAAGAATTTTTTTTAGATAATCAACGGTTTTGGCACAGGTTTCGGAAAGCAGTCTCCATGCCAACTTTGCTCTGCTTCTTGAAAGTTTTTGACATTATTTTCTCCTTTTGCAATAGGTAATTCGAGACTGAAATCGGCCACAATGTAACACCATACCGATGTATATTCAATGGTTTATCGCTTTACTTCTTAACTTTATGACATTGACCTCTTATCGGGAACAGAACAACGGGCAATCGCCAACAGTCAACACCATTATCGGCCAACTCGACAGTAGTACAGTGGCCCTTCAGTACCATTATATCAAGGCGAACCCTCACCCGTTAGGTTCCAAGGATGCCCTGGATCGTGCAAATGACAGATCCCGGTATAGTCAGCTTCATGCGCAGTACCATCCGATCATTCGAAGCTATCTACAGAAATTCGGCTACTACGATATTTTTCTGGTAAACCCGGATACCGGGAAGATAGTTTACTCGGTGTTCAAGGAGCTTGATTTTGCAACATCATTGACCAACGGGCCTTATGCCGGTACCCATTTCGGCGAGCTCTTCCGTAAGGCCAATGCCGCCAACTCCGCCGATACGGTAGTCTTCGCCGATTTCAAACAATATTTTCCTTCTTACGAGGCGCCAGCCGGTTTTGTGGCATCGCCAATATTCAGCGGGGGACGAAAGATCGGTGTCCTGATGTTTCAGTTTCCGATCGATAAATTGAAAAAGATAATGCAGGAACGGGCCGGCATGGGCAAAAGCGGTGAGACCTATCTGGTTGGCCAGGATCGGTTGATGCGATCGGATTCCTATTTAGACCCGGAAAACCATTCTGTGATAGAATCATTTCGTCATCCGGACAAAGGGAAGGTGGATACCGAAGCCTCCCGGGCTGCTTTGGAGGGCAGGACCGAAGAGCAGATCATCATCGACTATAACGGCAACCCGGTTCTTTCCGCTTATACGCCACTGGAATTCGAAGGCCTGAACTGGGCATTGCTGGCCGAAATCGACGAGGCCGAGGCGTTTGCCGCGATCAACGCCCTTCAATGGGTGGCCCTCATCGTCGGCGCTATCGGCATTGCAGCCATCGTTGGCGTCGCCTTGTTCGTGACTCGGGCCATTGTAGGGCCGGTGCAGGGGGTGGTTGCCAACCTCACCGATCTAGCCGAGGGCGAGGGGGATCTGACTACTCGTTTGTCAGTTGCCACAAAGGATGAAATTGGTGACCTGGCCCAACGCTTCAATGAATTTATGGGCAAACTGCACGCCATGATCAAGGATGTCACCACTGGCGTACAGACGTTGTCCTCCTCTTCCACGGAATTGTCGGCGATTTCCCAGCAGATGTCGGCCAGCGCCGAGCAAACATCGGGCAAATCCGAAACCGTGGCTGCAGCAGCAGAGGAAATGAGTGTCAATATGAGCTCGGTGTCTGCTGCCATGGAGCAATCCAGCACCAACAGCGGTATGGTGGCTTCGGCCGCCGAAGAGATGACCGCAACCATCAATGAAATAGCGAAAAACGCCGAAAAAGCCAGGGTGATTTCTGATCAGGCGGTTTCCCAGACCAAAGATGCCGGGGAACGGATGACGACCCTGGGCAAAGCTGCCCAAAGCATCGGCAAAGTCACCGAGGCGATCACCGAGATTTCCGAACAGACCAATTTATTGGCGCTCAATGCAACCATCGAAGCGGCCCGAGCCGGCGAGGCCGGAAAAGGATTCGCCGTAGTCGCCAACGAGATCAAGGATTTGGCCAAGCAGACCTCCGACGCTACCTTGGACATCAAACAGCAAATCGAGGGCATCCAGGGATCCACTAATGGCACGATCGAGGCCATCAATCAGATCGGCACGGTGATTGATACGGTCAATGAAATCGTCGCCACCATCGCGACCGCTGTGGAAGAACAATCCATTTCCACCAAGGAGATCGCCGAAAACATAGCTCAAATTTCACAGGGTGTCGGCGAAGTTAATGAAAATGTCGCCCAGAGTTCAAGCGTCGCGGGTGAAATCACACAATCGATCGGCGAGGTCAATCAGTCCGCTGGTGAAATGGCAAGCAGCAGTTCGCAGGTTCGCCTGAGTGCCGAAGACCTCTCCCAACTGGCCGAAAAGCTCAATATTATGGTGAGGCGGTTTAAAATATAGATTTATATCGGAGGTACAAACAACGGCATCGCTTTGAATGACATGTTTCTATAACCGCTCAGATTTTCCCGATTGCTGTAGCCCTCCGTTCATCAATGCATGCACCGCAGCCCTAAAGTTTGATGCAAAAAAACCTATAATGTAACAAACCTGACAACAATAGTCTTGTTTGCTGACTGCTCTTAAGCAACTGAAAATTATCGAATAGGGAATTAACCATGGTGTATCGAATTTTGCTGGGTTGTGCGGCGTTCATTTTTTTTATCATGCCAACCCTTTGTATCCCGCCGGCTTCGACTTCGGCACAAACGACATTGGAACAACGGGACGGTAAGATCATAAAGACGGCGACACTGGAAGCGTGCATTCAAACAGCGCTTCAAAACAACCACCGTCGTCCGGCCTCACGCTATGCCGTGAAGATGGCCGAGGCGCAGCACCGCCAAGCCCTTGCCGCGTACTGGCCCCAGGTGAATCTGCAGGCGGGATATCAGCGTATGGATGAGTCCCAGAATTTCCTTTTCCCCGCCTCGGAGATGGCAATGCCCATGGGGGGCAGCATTCCCGTTACGATTCCGGGAGTGGGAACGGTTCCCGCCAGTTCATTTTCCGTTCCCGAGCAGGATGTGAAACTGATGGACGAAGACTCCTACAGGGCGTCCCTGGAAGCGACGTGGCTTTTGTACGACGGGGGAATGCGGAAGGGGTATCGGGAACAGACCGGGGGGCTGGTAAAAGCGATGGAACAGGAATCCCGCCGCACTGACCTGGAAATTGTGGACAGCGTCAAGCGTTTCTATTATGGCGCGGTGCTGGCGGCGCGGCTGCACCAGATAGGAATGGACACCCTGGCACGGATGGAGGCGACCCTCGATCTCACCGAGGCGATGTATAAGGAGGGCAGCGGCAGAGTCAAGAAGACCGACTTTCTTGACAACAAGGTGATGGTGGAATCGATTCGCGCCATGGTGGCCCTGCTGGAGAAAAATGAACTGATGGCCAGGGCCGCGCTGGCGAACACCATGGGGATGTCCTGGAAGGAAAGCGTGATCCCTGTTGATATGGAACTGCCCTATAGGCCTATTTCCATGCACCTGGACAGCCTGGTGAGCACTGCCTACCGGTTCAGTCCGGACTGGGCCAAGGTGGATGCCGGTCTTCTGGCCGCCGAAGGTGCTGCGCGCACCGCCAAAAGCGGATACTTCCCGAAGCTTGCCCTGACCGGGGAATTATTCAAATGGTGGAACGATTATGATGCCGGTATGGCAACCGACCGCAACAAGGAAGGCTGGAATATCGGTGTCGGGGTTGAATTTCAGCTCTTCAACGGCTTTTTGACCAAGGGCAAGGTGGATGCAGCAAGGGCTCGGATAGCCAAAATCAAAGCGGAGCAAATTTTGCTCAAGGAAGGAATCGGCCTGCAGATCAAAGACACGTTCCTGGCGCTCAATGCGGCTCAGAAAGCCTACCAGGCCACCCACGATGCCATGACCGCGGCATTGGAAAGCCGAGATTTAAATACCCGGGCCTACCGGAACGAACTGGTGGAAACCGAGGACGTCATCACGGCCCAATTGATGGAGGCGCTGATGTCCGCCCAACATTATAAAACCTGCTACGAGCATGTGGCCCTTCTATCGCAGTTGGACCTTGTGGTCGGGGCTGAAGTACTCAAAACGATTGAAAAATGAAAATAATAGGCTATCTATTACTGATCTGCATTTTCCTTACCGGGCATGCCCTATGTTCCCAAGGCCAAAATGATGGGACGATTCGCATCGGTGTGTCTGCCAGCGGGTTTGATAACCTCAATGCCAACGATATCGCCGCAGCGCTCAAAGTCTGGGGAAACACCGTGGGCGGGGAGATGGGCCTGACTCAAGTCGACGTGCGCCTTTTTCCACGTCATGTTAATGAATTACGCGCGGCCGTGGATGAATACCGGCCGGATGGAATCTCCGTAACCGTACCGGAGTACTTAGACATCGGTCTGAAGGTGCCGGAGGTATACATCGCCGCTAACGAAAATGGCCCCGCCATTTCCTATGTTGTCATTGTGGGAAAAGAAACCGGTATTTCGAGCCCGGAAGATCTTTCCGGGCGCAAGCTGGTGATAGGCAAAGACCGGCGAATGGATCTGGCCCGTCCCTGGTTGCAGACGCTGATGACGGACAAAACTGGAAAACCGCACCAATCGACATTCCAGACGCCGAAGGTTGTGGAGAATCCTTCGAAGGCAATTCTTCAGGTGTTTTTTCGCCAGGCCGATGCAGCGCTGGTCGTCTCCGAAGCCTTCGACCTTGCGTGTGAACTCAATCCCCAACTGCGAAAAAAGCTAAGGGTGGTGGCGGAGTCGCCGCCTTTTATTACCGCCCTTTTTGTCTTCCCCCATAGGGTTGATCGGACTCAAAAAACGAACAAGCTGAAACATGCGATCCTGAATCTGTATTCCAGCCCTAACGGCAGGCAGGTACTGACCGTTTTTAAGAGCAGCCAGATAAAAAGATATCCCGTATCGGTTCTCGACAGCACGATTCAATTTGTCGAACATTACCGACGCGTGGTGACCGGAACATCGCCATTGGAGACTCGGCCTTGACAGCTTCTGCATCAACGTTAATCGCCAAGCCGGCACCTTCCGAAAGCAGGTTCGTTTTAGGTATTGCCCCGCGCATTGCCTTGATGTCCTGGATATTGGCCATGGTCACGCTGATCATTTTTATTGCGGTAATCACCCCCCAGCAAAGAAAAACATTTATCGATCAACTGGAATCCAAAGCCACCAGTGTGGCACTTTCCCTGCAAAATGCCGCCGCCGGTGCTGCGATCAATGAAGATTATGCCAGCGTTATCAGTTCCGCCCAGACCATGCTTGAAGGCGACCCCTCCGTCGATTTTGTCATCGTGATGAAAAATGACGGGTACGCCCTTGTGATCGAACAAAACAGCTGGCGGGTTGACGAACAGGCAGACGCCTACTGGCTCGATCGCGAACGGGTGACTTCAGGCAAAATCGCTACGGTTCCTTTTTTCAACCGGCGGGTTTTTCACTATGCAAAACCCTTCGGCTACTCTGGCATTCATTGGGGCTGGATCCACGCCGGGCTTTCCCTGAAGGACTATGACCGTAACATCCATTCCCTCACAAAAAGCACCCTCATCCTTGCGGCCGGATGCATGGTTTTCAGTTTGATCATATCCTGGTTCTATTCCCGGCATGTTGTTCGGCCCGTTCTTCGCCTGCGCGGCATCGTCCGACAGATCGCCGACGGCGATCTTTCAGTCCGGGTGGATCATATCAAGCGCGACGAACTGGGCAGCCTTGCCGATTCAGTGAACACCATGACCGACGCGCTCCTGCGACGGGACTTGATACTGGAAAGCATCCGTTACGCCGCCCAGTTGTTTTTACACAGTTCCGACTGGAAGACCGCCATCGGTTTGGTGCTGACCAAAATCGGTATGGCAGCCGGTGCCAGCCGCGCCTATGTTTTTGAAAACCAAATGGATGATGAAGGCCGTCTGCGTGCATTCCAGAGATATGAGTGGACAGCCGACGGGGTCGGTTCGCAGTTGAACAATCCGGAGCTGCAGGGCCTGCCATATGCGGATTCCGGCTTTGGACGATGGGCGGAAATCTTTGGCGCCAATGAAATTGTCAGCGGCATCGTTGCCAAAATGAGTGACGACGAGCGTGCCTTGCTTGAACCCCATGGCGTCCGCTCCCTGATCGTCATCCCGATTTTTGCGGAAGGATCGTGGTGGGGAACTATCGGTCTGAACGATTGCAACCTGGAACGGATCTGGACCGATGCAGAAAAGGACAGCCTGCGTGCCGGTGCGGACATGCTCGGGGCCACCATTGCCCGCCAGCGGGTTCAGGAAAAATTGATGGAGTCCAAGGAGACACTTGAACAAAGGGTTCGGGAACGCACGCGGGAGCTTGAAATACAGATCGCCGCCAAGGAAAAGGCGATGCAGGATCTGGCCGAGACACAGAGCTCCCTGTTGGAGGTTTCCCGGGCTGCAGGTATGGCCGAGGTGGCGACCGGCGTGCTACACAATGTGGGCAATGTCCTGAACAGCGCCAATGTTTCCTGCACCCTGCTCACGGATCAGCTCCGCGAGTCCCGTGTCGGCAACCTGGCCAGGGTGGCGGATATGATTTCAGAATCCGATGGGAACCTGGCCCACTTTTTCTCGGAAGACCCGCGTGGCCGGCAAATTCCGCAGTACCTTGCATCCCTCGCCATTGCGCTTTCGGATGAGCATGAGGTGATGCGACGGGAAACCGAGGCGATCCAGGGCAGGATCGGACATATCAAGGAAATCGTGGCCATGCAGCAGAGTTACGGCCGGGTTTCCGGCGTCAGCGAGACCATTTCCGCCGAACAGCTGATGGAAGATGCCCTCAAACTCAACGCCGGCGGATTGACCCGACACAAGGTTTCGGTTCGCCGGCAGTATGATTCGATACCCCCGATTACCGTGGATAAGCACGCGGTGCTGCAAATCCTTTTAAACCTGATCAACAATGCAAAATATGCCTGCACGGAAAGTGGCGAAAAAGAAAAAATCATCACGCTGAAGATTCGCAATCAACATTCCGATCGTATTCGAATACAGGTTGAGGACAACGGTGTGGGGATTTCACAGGAAAACATGCCCCATATTTTCCAACATGGATTTACGACGAAAAAATCAGGCCACGGCTTTGGTCTTCACAGCGGTGCCCTGTCCGCGCGAAAGCTCGGTGGCAATTTGAGCGCTTCCAGTAACGGCTCCGGATGCGGCGCCACCTTTAGCCTTGAATTACCCTGCCGCCCAGGAGAAAACGGATGATATCCAACAACAAACCAACCTACCGTCTTCTGGTAATTGACGATAACCCATCGATCCATGAGGATTTTCGCAAAATATTGGAAAAACCCTTGAAATCGAAAAGCGATCTGGGGGAGCTGGAATCTGCGCTTTTCGGAACCGAAATCAATACGCCGGCGATCACCCAATTTGAGATCGATTACGCGTCCCAGGGAAAGGAAGGCGTGGAATTGGTCGAGCGGGCGCTTTCGGAAGATCGCCCGTATGCGCTGGCATTCGTGGACGGCCGTATGCCCCCGGGCTGGGACGGCATCGAAACCATCAGCCATCTCTGGGAAAAATGCCCGGACCTTCAAGTCGTTCTGTGCACGGCCTATGCGGATTACTCCTGGCAGGAAATACAGCGCGAGCTGGGTGAAAGCGACAGCCTGCTGATTCTTAAAAAACCGTTCGACAACGTGGAGGTGCTTCAACTGGCCCACGCACTGACCCGCAAATGGGAGTTGAACCGTGAAATCCAGGGCCGTCTCAATCAACTGGCTTTTTTCGACAACCTGACCGGTCTGCCCAATCGGGTGCTGTTTCTCGACAGACTGGATCAGGTGCTTGAAAATGCCCGCCGCTATGACCACAAAAGCGCTCTGTTGTTCATTGACATGGACAATTTCAAACGGATCAACGACACCCTGGGGCACGGCATTGGCGACGATTTGCTGCGCACCACGGCCCAACGCCTGACCCGGTGTCTTCGGGCTTCGGATACGGTGGCGCGCACCATGGAAAATGGTATCGCCGCCCGTCTGGGGGGGGACGAATTTACGGTGATTATGCCGGTTCTGGAAAATAATGAGGATGCAACGTTGGTGGCCCAGCGGATCGAGGAGCAGCTCGCTATCCCCATGGATCTGAGCGGCCACCGGGTCACCGTCACGCCCAGCATCGGGATCGCGATCTTTCCCAAGGATGGCGAAAATGCCGAGGCACTGCTGAAAAACGCCGACCTGGCCATGTATTTTGCCAAACGAATAGGCCGGAACACATTCAAATTCTATCATGAATCCATGAATGCGTCGTTATTGAAGCGTCTGACGATCGAGAATCATCTTCGGCAGGCTATTGAAAAAGGTGAATTTACACTGCATTACCAACCTCAGGTAGAATTGGTTTCCGGACAACTGAGCGGCATGGAGGCGTTGCTTCGCTGGCATAACTCGGAACTGGGCAATGTCCCTCCCCTGGAATTCATTTCGGTTGCCGAGGAAAACGGGCTTATTCTACCTATTGGGGAATGGGTGTTGAGGGAAGCCTGCCAACAGGCAACCATTTGGATCAAGCAAGGATTGCCGCTGCAGCGCATGGCTGTCAATCTTTCGGTAAAGCAGCTTTCACAGCCCGACTTCATCGAAACGGTACAACACATTCTCATCGAAACCGGTTTGGAGGGGCATCGGCTCGAACTGGAAGTCACCGAAAGTCTTCTTGAAAGCGATCCATCCCGTTTCATCGAAACCCTTACCGCGCTTAAGGACATGAATATCCGGATTGCAGTGGATGATTTTGGCAACGGGTATTCAAACATGAGCAGAATGAAGGAAATGCCCTTTGACTGCCTTAAGATCGACCGCTCGTTTATAAACAATATCGGTAGCGGCAGCATGGGCCGATCGATTGTCAGCACGATCATCGCCATGGCGAAAACCATGGAAAAGAGGGTGATCGCCGAAGGCGTGGAAACGACCTCCCAAGTCGATTTTCTGAGGATTCAGCAATGCCATGAAGGTCAGGGTTACCTTTTCAGCCATCCGTTGTCTTCCAAGCATGCCGAGGATTTTTTACGGCAGCGCCAATCATTGTCGAATCAGAGAAATGGCACCGATGATGTAAAACCCTTTTCGTGAGCACAATTGAGCGAAACTTGAGAGTCGTTAACGCTTGGTTCAACTCGTGGTCGTTGATATATTTCATTTTACTTTTGTTTCCACCGGATAACTGTTTTCAATCCCTGCTCAGATATGATCTCCCATTTTCCTTTCAATTGCTCAACCATAAGTAAGATCAGACGCAGACCCAATGTGCGGGGCGTTTTCCACTCCAGTCCCTGGGGGATACCGACACCGTCATCCCATACGCTGACTACGATTTCGTCTTCCGCCATCAACTCGGAAGACAGGAAAATCGTTCCCTTCCTCCGGTCAGGGAAAGCGTATTTCAATGCATTGGTGACCAATTCATTGACAATCAATCCACAACAAATAGCCTGGTCGATATCCAGATGAATCTCTTTTATACTATATCGGATGGAAATATGATCGGCATCGGTTGCGTACAGCGACATTAGATTTAATACAATCTTTCGAATATAATTTTCAAATTCAATGACCGAAAAGTCTTTTGTCTGATAAAGGGTTTCATGAATCGAGGCCATGGCCATAACCCTTGTCTGGCTTTCAATCAGCGGAGTCCTGACTTTTGGATCGGTGCATTGTTTGGCCTGAAGATTCAGCATGCTTGATATGATCGCCAGATTGTTCTTTACGCGATGGTGGATTTCCTGAAGTAAAATTTCTTTTTCTTTGAGAGCTCTGTGAAGGCGCTGTTCGGTATGTTTACGATCCGTAATATCCTGGTGCATCCCTAATGCACGAACCGGCGCGCCCTTTTCGTCCCGGGTAAATACTTTCCCTGAATCAAATATCCATTTCCACTCACCGGATTTGGTACGCAGACGGTGTTCTGTCTGGTAATGGGAGGTGCGTCCCTCCAGATGGTCATTCAATCTGTCCATAACGGAGTCGACATCGTCGGGATGCATTAATTTCTCCCAACAGCTCACATTGGGTTCGATTTCATCCAAGCTGTAACCGATCATTTCCGCCCAGCGTTCGTTGAATATGACTTTGCCCGTTTTGATATTCCAGTCCCATAGCCCAAGGTTGGCTCCTTTCAAGACCAGCTCCAGCCGTTCTTCACTGCTGCGAAGTGCTTTTTCCGCGTTGTTATGCTCCACGATTTCAGTTTCCAGGCGTATTACAGACTGTTGCAACTGGGTCGTCATATTGTAGAATGATTTCGTCAATTCACTGATTTCCAGCAAATGGCTGTTATCGGAAATCTGTGTATGCCACTCGCCCCTCGAGAGCGCCTGGGCCGTCGCGTTCAGTTGTGACATCGGATGGCTGATCCAATACGCGGCAATGAGACCGGCACCCATAGCGATCATCATGGACAAGACGATAAGGAGTAGGGTAATTCGGTTGCTGTAATGAATTTGGTCCATGAAATCCGCTTCGGGAATCACGACGACGACAAGCCAATCGAGATCGTATTTGTCTTTTATCGGGGAGACTTGTAGGCAATGACGCTTGCCTTGAATTAAAAAATTCAGATGCTGGGTATCCGTAATCGAAAAATGTTCTCCGAACCGTACGGATAATGCCTTTGCGGCATAACGAACAATTGGGTTTTGGCTGTCAAGAGCATGGTGCCGTTTGAGTGCTATTTTTGTGTCCGTGCTGTCGAACGATTTTTGTGGTATGGATTCTGCGACCACCAGCCCGGAACGTTCCATGATAAATGCCTGCCCCGTTTTACCGATGCCGAGACGTCCCAAAAAGTCGTTGATGTGGGACAAGAAGAGATCCACCGCAACGACACCCAACAGTTGCTGCTGTTGGTCATAAACAGGATAGCTTGCCGTTGTGACCATGCCCTGCCCGGTGAAGAGAACGCAAATATCACTCCAAGCAGCCTCCCCTTTTTTAACCGCACCCGTATACCAGGGGCGCGTCCGCGCATCGAAGTCTGGGATCGCCAGTAATTCCCGGGTGGGGTTGCCTAAATTATCAATGGCAAACTTTCTGAAGGGGCCTTTCTTGAAGCCATCTGTTGAAATTACATATAGATCGCCTGCAGGATTTTCACGACCGGCATTGACCATCCCACCTGCGGTGTTGCCAAAATAGATGCTTGTCACCGAGCTGTATATTTTAATCTGATTCCAGAAGTTATGTTCCAATGCCGTGACATCGTAAAACTTAAGTTGGCGAATCATGCTGGCATTCAACTGATTGATACGATGGGCATTCGCTAAAAAAGCAGCCAAGTGATCCTGAATGCGGGAGGTAATTTCGTTGCGCAAATGCCGAGAGACTTCGTTGACTGCACGTTGTCCATTTATAAATGAGACATATCCGGTGACAGCAGTAGTAAAAAGGACCAGCAGAACAAATACCGCAATCAGTATCCATTGAATGGGATAGCGATTCAATGGCTTATTTGACAATGGGTCATGGTCATCATTCATTGTAAGGGGCCTTCTCTATCTCAACAAATTGAATTTAATTTGGATAACAAAATTTAAAACTGATTATAGGGCCTAGGTGAAGAACTCTCAATGGTCAAATGGGGTCGTCCATTAATGGGCGACCCCGGATCCAGAGGTTTTCGCCTACCGCCTCGATTTCCATTAATCGCATTAGCAGGAACGGGCCGGCATGGGCAAAAGCGGCGAGACCTATCTGGTGGGCCAGGATCAGCTGATGCGATCGGATTCCTATCTCGATCCGGAAAACCATTCGGTGGCTGCATCATTTCGCCATCCGGACAAAGGGAAGGTGGACACCGAAGCCTCCCGGGCTGCTTTGGAAGGCAGGACCGAAGAGCGGATCATCATCGACTATAACGGCAACCCGGTTCTTTCCGCTTATACGCCACTGGAATTCGAAGGCCTGAACTGGGCATTGCTGGCCGAAATCGACGAGGCCGAGGCGTTTGCCGCGGTCAAGGCCCTTCAATGGGTGGCCCTCATCGTCGGCGCTATCGGCATTGCAGCCATCGTTGGCGTCGCCTTGTTCGTGACTCGGGCCATCGTAGGGCCGGTGCAGGGGGTGGTTGCCAACCTCACTGATCTAGCCGAGGGCGAGGGGGATCTGACTACCCGTTTGCCAGTTGCCACAAAGGATGAAATTGGTGACTTGGCCCAACGCTTCAATGAATTTATGGGCAAACTGCACGCCATGATCAAGGATGTCACCACTGGCGTACAGACGTTGTCCTCCTCTTCACCGCTGTGGAAGAACAATCCATTTCCACCAAGGAGATCGCCGAAAACATAGCTCAAATTTCACAGGGTGTCGGCGAAGTTAATGAAAATGTTGCCCAGAGTTCAAGCGTTGCGGGTGAAATCACGCAATCGATCGGCGAGGTCAATCAGTCCGCTGGTGAAATGGCAAGCAGCAGTTCGCAGGTTCGCCTGAGTGCCGAAGACCTCTCCCAACTGGCCGAAAAGCTCAATATCATGGTGGGGCGGTTTAAAGTATAGACAACGGAGAATCAACCCCAATATTGCACAATATACTGCGTGAACAGCGTCATGATCATGGCCCTTATCGTTTATAATTCAAACCCATATCGAGCAAATTGCTCATCCGATGGGAGCGCCGTGATTCCAAGCAATTCACATGCTTCATTTTTTAAAAAAGAGGAGGGCGCTATGCGCTGGCTTTTGATCTGCCCCTCCTGCCACAAGATTTCTGACGTCGGGCTTAGGATCGGGAATTTTATTAGTTAAACGAAATTGCTTGTTCTTGCGCCCGTCTTCCGCGTTGCATCAACGGCCACATACTCCCGGTATGCAACCCTTGATGCGCCTTGAAGACGAACATAAGCCCGGCGCAATTACGTTCAATTCATTTCATCCCCAATCCTTAGCGTGTGAACCGGTTCATCCGCTCATCTGCGTGGTTCAGGCGAGGACCATCTCTTTGAAAGCAATGCCCAACCCGGACAGTTCGTCAAGAATGGGGTTGTAAATCTCGGGAACGATGGGGGCGATGACGCCGCGCTGGGTGATCTTTCCTTCTACAATCATGCGTGTGGCAATGGCCACGGGCAGGGAGACCGTGCGGGCCATGGCGCTGTCCCCATCCGGGATGCCGAACTCCACCAGCGAGGAGACACGGTTCTCCTTTTTGCCGGCATAGTCGATGACGAATTCGTGCTGCATGACGATCATGTCGCGTTCGCCCGGTTGGAAGGGACATTTCTCACGCATGCGGGCCGCCATGACATCGATATTGCCCGCCTCCTCAAGACCGATGGGTACATCCTCGAACATGCCCAGCCATTCCAGCCGGTCGATAAACGCAGCGTCCTCGGAAAGGCCGGTTTTACTGGCCAGACCATGTTTGGGATCCGTATCGCCGGCGATGTCGCAGATGAACTGGTGGTAGGTCATGCCGCTCAACTCCGGCCGGATTGTCTGTGAGAAAAGTCCCAGCTTGACCCACGGATACCAGGTTTCGCAATGCCCCTGGTTGCGCAGGGTGCCGCGGAACATGGTGGCGGCGTCATCGAGCCCGTACATCGTGCCGTAAGGCAGGGCGTCGCGGTTGGGAAATCCCTCGAAGGTTCCGGCCCCCTCAATGGCGACCTGCTCGGGAGCAGTAAAGAGTTCATCGCCGGGCCGTTCCACGACCTTGCCGTCCTGGCGGTAGCGGGCCGGGTTGGTGGCTGCCGTGAGAACGCCGCGCGGCGCCCAGGAGAATTTGTAACCGATGGGATTGGTGTTGGCCTCGGGCGCCGGCAGGCCGCCGCAATAGGAACGGAACGACTCGACCCGGCCGCTGTTGGCCTTAGCCGCGTGAATGACGCGCATGGCCGACATGTGATCCAGGCCGGGATCGACCCCGCACTCGTTGATGAAGGTCAGACCGGCAGCCTGTGCATCGGCATCCAGGGTCTGCATTTCCGGAGAAATGTACGAGGTGGTGGCCATCATCCTGCGGTGCTTGAGGCAGAGCCGGGCCACGCGGACATGTTCGCTGGCCGGAAGCAGGGACACGGCGATATCGCAAGCTTTGATCTGCTCCTCGATTCCTGTGGCATCCTTGATGACATCCAGGGCCATGGCTTTGCTGCGGGGGCGCCCCGCAATCAATGCCTCGGCCTTGGAGACCGTGCGCGTGGCCACGGTGACCTCGGTGTCCTGCAGGCCGGTCAGATAGTGAACGATGGGTCTGGAAACCAGACCGGCGCCTAAGATCAGAATTCGTTTCATACTCATTTTTCCTGTCATTTCGTTTGGCTGAATCAATTAAAGATGCCCATGGTCTGTTCGAAGATTGTTTTACTACGAATGCACCAAATGGTTACAGAGTCAACTTTCGTACCTGTTTTCAGTCCTGGAATCAAGGGGCTTTTCATTTACTCCCGGAGTAACCGCATTTGACTTTTTGTTGCTCTTTTTCCCCGGTAGCGACTGGTTAAAAATGCCAAATGTCCAATTACAAATGACAACTGGTGGTATTCCATCCTTTTATAATCGATCTGATCCTTCAATCGTTCGAGAATCGTTCTTGACGGTTCGACTAAAAGCCGCATAAGCTTGATTTTGATTCATTTTCAATCCTATTTCCAATGAAACCGTTTACGCTGGGGGACTCCCGCGCCATTGAATTCCTAAGGAGAGGAGAACGGCGATGCGCAAGGCTGCAAAAATCATCGCAGGCGTGGTGTTGGCGGGGGTACTGATGTTCGCCGGCGGATGCGCGGAGCGCCCTAGTCGGGTCGACGTCGAACACCATCCCACGCCCTTGCCCACGGCCACGCCCATGCCCTCGCCCCCGCCCGATGTGCCCCGCGTGTGGGGCGATCCGGTGGCGGTGATCCCCCTTTCAGGCGGCCTCGAAAAACGGATCTATCGGAGCCCGCACCCTTATAACGATCTCAATTACCGATATCTCCTGGTTCAGGACGACATGGTCCTGGCCAGCGGAGTCAGTGATGTGATGAACACCGATACGGCCGATGCCCCCGGCGGAGCGACCACCGGTTTCGTTCCCGGGGATCTGAGCCGGACTTTTTATGCCGATCACCGGATGACGGTGGCGGACCTGAACCAGATCTGGGGTACACCGGTTCAGGTCCTGCCTTTGAGCGGTGGCGCCGAGGTCCGGACTTACGCCATTTCCGATTCGTACACCGATTTCAAGTATCGCCGCTATATCGTCAAAGATGGGATTGTGCTGGCCAGTCGGATCAGCCCGTCCCCGGATATCAAGGCCGAGGCCGAGCTGGCGGGCTTCAAAGGGATAGAAATCAATGAGATCAGCCACGCCTATTACAAGCGCCACCCCATGCGCCTGACTGAAGTCGAAACGGTCTGGGGGAAACCGGTGACGGTGCGGCAGGCCGGCACCGGGCTGGAGAGGCGCTACTACAAAATCAGTGCCCCCAGCGACATGGGATTTGAATTCCGATTTTTTGTGGTGCGCGATCGGATGGTGGTTTCCAGTGGTATCTGCGATACGGTTGGCGTGGAAGCCAATTAGTGCTCATCCCTAAGGATCGGGAATTTTATTAATTAAAATTAATTTCATTCCCGATCCTAAGCGACCCATTGGGTCTGTTTCTGGATAGACCCGAATCGAATTCCTCCCGCTCTCCTCCAATGCGCATCATCAGCCGGTTTCGTTGGACATCGGGGCCGGTCCGGCGATCCGCACCGTGAGGTGGACGGGCCGGCCCTCCAGGCTGAGAAATACGCTTTTGGCCGGATCGGCGGGACGCTTGCCATCCACTCGCGTGCACGCCACTTGTGGCATGGCCTCCGGATGGTTGCCGGCGATGCGGTTGAGGTCGCTGCCATTGACCCCCACCCCCTTTTCCAGCAGACCGGGACCGACTTCCCGGGCCACCATGTTGAACAGCTTCAGTGTCACCCTTCCGCTACCGGGCGCATTGGCCGGGGGCGTGTTTGCCGAAAGAGAAATTCCCATGCGGAACGCCGCATAGTGCCCGCCTTTGCGCATGGTGGCGCCCAAAAGTCCGGGCATGGCCGCACTCAGCGCCAGGGTCGCGCCATCTTCGAGCACGGCGGCGTCCACATCGTCGACCGGACGCGCATTCAGAAACAGGGTCTGCACCCGCTGGTCGAGATAAGCGTCGCTGATTCCCAGCTGGCCGCAGATGAACTGGCGGATGCTGCAGCCGGTGCGGGCCGCGATGACGACCCCCTTTTGCATCAGCGGCAGGAACAGGGAGACGGTGGATCGGGGGATGGTCAGTTCGATATCGGTCATGGGTGACTCCGGGAAGAACAAAACAACGGGGGAGATCCGTAACGGATCTCCCCATGGTGTGACAATCAAACGGTGTCCGGCGGTTACCAGTTGTAGAGCGTATCCAGCTCCTCATCGGAAACGCCAAAGGTGACATTGTGCGGCGCCAGCGCCTCTTTCTTGAAGTAGTCCGGCAGCCGGTCGTCCTTGGCGGTAAAACCGGCGGCCGTGTTGAAATTGCGCTCGTTGGTCAGGATCGATTTGCCCAGGGCGGTGACGTCATCGGCGGTCAGCGGCTGACCGGTGAACGCACCGATCAGATCCACCAGCGCATTGAAGGTATCCGGCTGGTCGAGAATGGCAAAGGCGATGAACAGACACATGCCGGTGGCGTCAATGGCTGCTGTGGCAATCTGCAGGTTTCGGGAGAGTTCGACCTGGCCTTCGGGCTTGAGTGCATCCACGCTGCCGCCCACACCCAGAAGGTTGGTGGCCACGGCGTATCCGGCGGTATGATCGGCCCCCATGGTGGTGGTGGCGTAGGTCACGCCGATGCCCTGGACCGCACGGGGGTCATAGGCCGGCATGGACTGGCGCTTGACCACGGGCACCCGTTCCACACCGAAAACCTGGCCGGTGACGGCCGCGCCGTTACCGAGGATCCGGCCCAACGGGGTTCCGTCGCCCACTTCCTGGAGCAGTTTAATGGCGCCCTGGCCGTCGCCGAATTTGGCTAGGCCGGCGTCCATGGCCACACCGATGGTGGCGCCCATCTCAATGGTATCCAGGCCGAAGTCGTCGTCCATGCGATCCAGCAGGGCGATCACGTCCAGATCACTGATGCCGCAGTTGCCGCCGTGGGCCCAGACGGTCTCGTACTCGGGCTGTTTGGTGACATAGTTGCCGTTCTTGTCGTAAAAAGTGCCCGAGCAGCGGATCACGCAGCCGCGATGGCAGCCGTGGGTGGCCGAGCCGTCACCGCCACGCTGGTTTTCCAGGGCGGCCTGGGTCTCACCGGAGATCTCCGACGCACCGTCGAACTGACCGGTTTTAAAATTGTTGGTGGGGTATCCGCCGGCCTCGTTGACCACGTTGGTGAGAACATTGGTCCCGAAGGTGGGCAGCCCCTCTCCGGTCACCGGATGCTTGCGCAGGCCTTCGGCAAAGGCTTTGTTGGCCGCCTTGAACTTCTCGGGATCGGCCGGGCTGCGCATACTGCAGCCGTTGTCGTCCACAATGATGGCCTTGATGCCCTTGGATCCCATAACGGCACCCACACCACCGCGCCCGGCATGCCGGGTGGGGCGCTGCTCCATATCGGTAATGGCGACGGAGGCGGCACTCATCTTCATCTCACCGGCCTGACCGATGGTGATGAAGGCCACTTTCTCACCATACTGGGCGGCCAGCTTTTCGACCGTGGCGTAGTTGCCCAGCCCTTTGAGGTCGGCTGCACTTTCGATGGTAACGCCGTCCTTGTTGATAAAGACCTTGTAGAGGGCGTCATTGGTCGGGATGCCCTCGAGGATAATGGCGGCGTATCCCAGCCGCCCCATCACCTGGGCGGCCTGACCACCGGAATTGGACTCTTTGATCCCGCCGGTGAGCGGGCTCTTGCAACCCACGGAGAGGCGACCGGAAATGGCCGCTGCCGATCCGCTGAGCAGGCCCGGTGCGATGACCAGTTTGTTGTCCGCACCCAAAGGATGGCAGGCGGGGGGCACTTCCCTGGCGACGACTGCGGATGTCATCGCCCGGCCGCCTAAGCCTGCGTAGGTTCCCAGGGCGTCAGTCCTGGCCACCGGTCCTCCCGGGGCACTCGTGTCGATTCTTAAGATTTTGTCCATAAAATCCCTCCTCTTGTTATGGAGCGGGTTTGAACTACGAATATCTATTTTAAATTATGGGGATTCACCGGGGATGTCAATAAATGCCAAAAATGACATAACGTTATGGCGGATCGGGGGGCAGGTGTTCTTCGGGCGATTCGGGTTATTTCGTCCCGTTTGGCAGAAATCAGGCACAAAAATGGGTTTCTTTGAACCAAAAACGGTGGGATCGGGAGGTAAAAAAAACCGAAAACCGGATCAAAACGGGCAGTCGATCCGGATTCCGGGCCAGACTTGCGGGAAATGGCCCCGGCGGGGGCCGGGGGTTATCCGTTTTTGCGTTCGAAGGTCTTCATGAAATCGAGCAACGCCTCCACACTCGCCAGTGGGGTCGGGTTGTAGATGGAAGCCCGGCAGCCGCCGACGCTGCGGTGGCCTTTGAGTCCGCCCAGACCGTTTTCCAGCGCTTCGGCCACAAAGGTCTTTTCGAGATCTTCACTGGGCAGGCGGAAGGTGACATTCATCAGCGATCGGCTGTTTTTTTCCGCCGTGCCGCGATAAAATTCGCTCTGGTCCATGTAGTCGTAAAGCAGGTCGGCCTTCTTGCGGTTCAGCGCGGCCATTTTGTCCAGCCCGCCGATGGTCTCTTCCAGCCACTTGAGCACCAGCTGCACCGTATAGACGGAAAAGCAGGGCGGCGTGTTGAACATGGAGTTCTTCTCCGCAAAGGTGCTGTAGCGCAGCATGGTCGGGATATCCTTGGGGCTGCGACCCAGCAGATCCTCGCGGATGATTACCATGCAGACGCCTGCCGGGCCCATGTTCTTCTGTGCCCCGGCATAGATCATGCCGAATTTTTCAACGTCCAGAGGCCGCGAGAAGATGTCCGAACTCATGTCGGATACGATGGGAACGCCGCTGGTATCGGGGAACTGGGCCCACTGGGTGCCCTTGATGGTGTTGTTGGACGTGATGTGGGCGTAGACGGCGTTCGGGTTGAAGGCGATGCCTTCAGGAATATAGGAAAAGTTCCGGTCCTCGGAAGAGGCGACCACACGGATGGCCTTGCCCTGGATCTCGGCCTCTTTGATCGCTTTGGTCGACCACGTGCCGGTGTTGACATAGTCGGCGGTATCACCGGCACCGAGCAGGTTCATGGGGATCATGCAGAACTGCATGCTGGCACCGCCCTGGACGAACAGGACATGGTAGCGGTCGTCCAGCTTGAGAATGCGTTTGGCCCGGACCACGGCATCGTTGATCACGTCGTCAAACCATTTCGAACGATGGCTGACTTCGGTGATCGACATGCCGGATCCGGCAAAGTTGAGAAAGGATTCCTGGATCTCTTCGAGTACCGGCAAGGGAAGGGCGGCCGGACCAGCGTTGAAGTTATGGATTCTGTCCGCTTTCATCGTGAGTAACCTCCGTTTTTGAATGATTCGGATGCGCCGATGGGGCACTATCTCGATTTTCTCCGCCTTCGGGCAATTAACCCGCTATCTCTACAGATAGAGACAAATATGTCAACTGGTAAAATCAATAAAATGATGGGGCCGTTCGCTGATCCGGCGTTGTTGGATCGATGGCCAAACGGACGGGGCTTGGGGCGGGGGAGATGGAATCGGGGTCGGAGGGCTCGGCAAAAGGCCAGTGGGGAGGCGATCATCCCGGGGATTGGCCACTGACCTTTTGCCGCAATGATTTGATCAGCCTGCCGGCCGGTCATCCATGGGCTTCATGGACATGGGGCCATCCGGCTGTCCCGGTCGTCCGAAAGGGGGCTGCTCGCCGTGATCCGGACCTGGGCCCCGAAGTATTTTCAGTTTGGCGGCCAGGTCGAAGAGTTCCTGCTGTTCAGCAGTCAGAAGGTTGTAAACCCGATTCATTGTTTTTGCCCGGTCTACCATGAGGTCGGCCTCGATTGCCGATTTTTCGGACAGGAGACCACGCAGTGCCTTCTCGTTGAACTGCTGGGGCTTCATCGCCAGACGGAGGCGCCGCTGCACATCGCGCATTTTGTCATGCTGCCTGGCAGCCGCCTCGCGGTCGCCATCGATCAGTTTTTTAACCGATTTCCACTGGGCGTCACTGAGGTCCAGGCGTTCAAGAATGTCAAACCCGGGTGACGGTGCCGGGCAGGCCTTTCCAGGACGGTCCATTTGCGGCCCCTGCGGTCCGGCGCCCGCTTTTCCCATGGGGGCGCCGGGCTCACCGGCCTGGGCAGTCATTCCGCTGCCGATCAGGATCATGCTGCAGATGATGGTCAAAATCACTTTTTTACGCATTGTTTCTTCTCCTTTGTTTTAACGCCAATGGGCATGGCGATGACCGGCGTTGGTTCGCCGGGGTGATTGAAATGGACCTGTCATTTTGATGGTGCCAATATACGCCATGAAGGTGGAGAAAATATGAACAAAATGGGGAAATTTATAGATCCGTCGCCTTTTGCCGCTTCCGGGGCCGCCCGCTGCGGACCGGAAGCAGGGCAACCGCATGTAGATTTCCAGGTTGCTTTTCTTCCCAAAATTAGAGCGTCCATGAATGTCAAAGACCAAATGAAAAATACCAAATGGTGGTATTCTGTCTATTTTAAAATCGATTTCATCCTTCATTTGACATTTGGGCTTTGGCATTTTTCCACTTTCGGGAATGGTGCGTGTTCAGGAACGGTCGGTTTTGATTTTACTTGCGATTACCCTGGGACCCGAAGCAGGGCAATCGCATGTAACCTTGGTCTGTGATGTGCCTTACAGGGCGATCGCGTACGGATCGTTACTATGATCCAAATCGAAATCGAAATCGAAATCGGGATCGCTATCGAAATCTAAATCGAAAAGAAATGGGACGTAGACATGCAGACTGGATGTTCAGCGACTTGCAGTTAATGGTAATCGGCGCCATGGGAAACTGGAAAATCGGGAACCGTCTATCGCCCTTTTGTCAACCAGTGATCCCAATATACATCGTCGATTCCGATCCCGATTTCGATTTCGAGAAACCTGAGTTACATGCGATTGCCCTGGAACCGGAAGGACCACCGGTTGACAAAATCCGGGAATTGGCTCTAAAGGAAGGCAACGTTTAACGAAAGGAAACGATTTGATGAAGATTTTTCGCTATCCCTCTGTTGCGGCAGACAAGAAATTGAAATCCATCATCGGCCGGGCCATCGATTTCAGAAAGGCCGACCTCCAGGCGGTGACCCGGATCCTGAATGATGTCAAACGCCATGGGGACAGCGCCGTGGTGCGATACTCCCGGCAGTTTGACGCGCCTGATATGAGCGCCGGGGCCCTGGCCGTGACGCCTGATGAGATGGCCGCGGCCGGGAAAAAAGTGGATCGGCCGTTCGTGCGGGCGTTGAACCGCGCGGCGGCGCAGATCGAACGGTTTCACCGTCAGCAACTGCCCAAGTCGTGGATCGACACCCACCGGCCGGGCACCCTGCTGGGGCAGATGGTCCATCCGGTGGATGCCGCCGGTGTATATGTACCGGGTGCCAAGGGCGGCAGTACGCCGCTGGTCTCTTCGGTGCTCATGGGGGCCATTCCGGCAAAAATCGCCGGTGTCCCCAAAGTGGTCATGGCGACGCCGCCCATGCCGTCGGGAGAGATCTCCCCGTATCTTCTCGTGGCCGCGAAGAAGGTGGGCGTGGATGCCGTCTACAAGATGGGCAGCGCCTGGGCCATCGGCGCACTGGCCTATGGAACGGAAAGCGTTCCCGGGGTCAACGTCATCGTCGGCCCTGGAAATATCTATGTCACCCTGGCCAAGAAGATTGTCGCCGGAACCGTGGGAATCGATATGATCGCCGGCCCCAGTGAGATTCTCATCCTTGCCGACCGGACGGCGGATCCCCGGTTTACCGCGGCCGATCTGCTCAGCCAGGCCGAACATGACCCGCTGGCGTCGGCCATTCTGGTGACCGACGATGCCGACTTGGCCCAGGCGGTCCAGACGGAGGTGGAAGAACAGCTGCTGTCCCTGGCCCGGGTTGAGATCGCCCGGCAGAGCGTCACGGCCTTTGGGGCCATCCTAGTGGTGGATGATCTGGAGACCGCCATTGCCCTGGCCAATCGGATCGCTCCTGAGCATCTTGAGCTGCAGGTGGCCGATCCCATGGCCGTGGCTCCCCGTCTGCGCAACGCCGGCGCCGTTTTTCTGGGGCACTACACCCCTGAACCGGTGGGTGACTATGTGGCCGGTCCCAACCACGTACTGCCCACGGCCGGTACGGCCCGATTCTCCTCGGCCCTCTCGGTGGAGCATTTTATCAAGAAAACCAGCCTGATCAGCTATTCGCCGGTGGCCTTCCGGAAGGAAGCCCGGGATATCATCACCCTGGCGGGTGTCGAAGGGCTGGGTGGACACGCCAATGCCATCCAGGTGCGCTTGTCCGGGAAAAAGAATGATTGAAAGGATATCCCATGACTGCCATTGATTTGCGATCGGATACGATTACACGCCCCACGGCCGCTATGCGCCAGGCCATGGCCGATGCCGAGGTGGGCGACGACGTCTTCGGTGAGGACCCCACCGTCAGACGCCTGGAGGAGATGGCGGCCAGGCGGCTGGGCAAACCGGCGGCCCTGCTGGTGGCCTCGGGTACCATGGGCAACCTGGTCGCCCAGCTGGCCCATTGCGGCCGCGGCGACGAAACCATCCTGGGCGATCAGTCGCATGTCTTCTTCTACGAGCAGGGCGGCGCATCGGCCCTGGGCGGTATCCATCCGCGTACCCTGCCCAACCAGCCGGATGGGACCATCGCCATTGAGAAGATTGAGGCGGCCATCCGGCCGGATGACGTTCACTTTCCCACCTCGCGCCTGATCATTTTGGAGAATACCCACAACCGTTGCCACGGAACGCCCCTTTCTCCCGCCTATACGGCGTCTGTGGCCGAACTGGCTGCCGCGCACGGCTTGAAACTGCACATTGACGGGGCCCGCATTTTCAATGCCGCGGGGGCCCTGGGGGTGGATGCGGCCGAGCTGGCCGCGCCGGCGGATTCAATTACCTTCTGCCTGAGCAAGGGGCTGGCCGCGCCGGTGGGCTCACTGCTTTGCGGCGATGAACCGTTTATCCGGCAGGCGAGAAGAGTTCGCAAATCTCTGGGCGGTGGGATGCGCCAGGCCGGTGTGATCGCCGCCGCCGGCATCGTGGCGCTGAACGAGATGGTCGACCGCCTGGCCGAGGATCATGCCAATGCCAGGGCCCTGGCGGTCGGTTTGGCCGAAATTCCCGGACTGGCCATCGATCCGCTTGCGGTGGCCACGAACATCGTCTACTTTCAGGTGACCACCCCCGGCCTGGATGCGTCCACGATGGTGGCGCGGCTGGCGGCGGAAGGGGTTCGACTACTGCCTACGGCGCCGGATCAGATGCGGGCCGTCACCAATTGCCATGTGACGGCAGAGGATATCCAACGGGCGCTGGCCATTTTCCATGGGGTGATGCGGTAGCGGACGGCCGGATCGCGCAGTCGCCACCGTGCGGCTGTTGTGAGTCCATCGGGTGGGTACAAAAAAGGCGGCCTGCCGGTTCACACGAACCTGGCAGGCCGCCTTTCGTATTCGGATGTCGCGAAAATCAGACGGCGTCGCGCAATTTCTTTCCCGGTTTGAACTTGACCACATTGGCGGCCTTGATCTTGATTACTTCGCCCGTCTGGGGATTGCGTCCCTTGCGGGCTTTGCGACGCACCTTCATGAAGGTTCCAAATCCCACCAAGGTCACTTTGCCGTCCTTTTTTTTCAGCGCTTTGCCAACATTGGCGGTGAATGAATCCAACGCGGCGGCAGCAGCAACCTTGGTGATGCCGGCCTCATCTGCCATTTTCTCAACTAATTCGGCCTTTGTCATCTCTTCCTCCTTTTAATGGGGTAAAATTGGAACCTGATACCGATGCTTATTTTTTGGCATTACAGTAAATTCATGGGTGTGTCAACAGCGAAACCGCGTGAAACAAGGGTTTAGGGGAAGAAAATGGTCTTCAGTGCTTGAAACTGCGCTGTCCGGTATAAACCATGGCGACGTTTGCGGCGTTGCATGCCTCGATGGACTGGTAGTCATTGTTGGAGCCCCCGGGTTGGACCACGGCGGTAATGCCTTCGCGGATGCCGACATCCACGCCATCCCGGAAGGGGAAGAACGCGTCACTGACCATGCTTGCACCGATCAGGCCGCCTTTCTCGGCCGTTACGCGGGCGTCGATCTCCGCCTTGCGCTGCGGATCGTCAAGCTCGTTGTAAGGCGTCTGGAATGCTTCAAAGCAGTAGCGGTCGGCCAGTTTGCGATAGGCCTTGTCACGGGCAATCTCGGCCACACCGACACGGTCCTGCTCTCCGGTGCCGATTCCCACGGTAGTCAGGTCTTTGACATAGAGAACGGAGTTGGATGTGACCCCGGCTTCCACCAGCCAGCCGAAGAGCAAATCGTCGTACTCCCGATCCGTGGGCATGCGCTCGGTCTGGTAGATTTTGCCCTTCACCTCGCAGCGTGCCGGTGTAAGATCTTCCCGGGTGCGTGCCTGGGGAACAAAGGACCATTGGGCGATGAGGCCGCCGTCGATGAGGCTTTTGAATTCCACGCAGCGTTTGCCGACGAATTCCTGAAGCCGATTGACATTGCCGATGCGGATCACCCGCAGGTTTTTTTTGCGGGAGAAGATCTCCATGACCCCCGGTTCGAAATCGGGGGCCACGACCACTTCGGCGTACTGGTTGCAGATGGCTTCGGCCGCGGCTTTGTCGATGCTGCGGTTCAGCGCGATGCAACCGCCGAAGGCGGCCACGCGGTCGGCCAGGTTGGCCTTGATGTACGCCTCTTCAAGGCTTTGCGCCTGGGCGACCCCGCAGGGGTTGTTGTGCTTGACGATGACTGCCGTGGGGCGGTCGGTGAAGTACCTGAGGATATTGAGCGCATTGTCCGTATCGGTGAGATTGGTCTTGCCCGGATGCTTGCCGGACTGGAGCAGCTCGATGTCCGATGCCAGGTATTGACCCGGCTGGATCGTTTCGGTCTCCCCGAGCACTAGGTTCCCGTTGACCATGCGGTACAGGGCCGCCTCCTGGCCGGGATTCTCGCCATAGCGCAGCCCCTTCTGGACGTTGTCGATGGTCCAGGTGACCTTCTCGTAAAACAGGGTCTGTCGCTGATCGTGGTCAACGAAGCTGATTTCCATCTTCGGGGGGAAGTGATCGTCCATGATGGTGCGGTACATTTTTTTCAGGTCGTCAGCCATGGGTTTACTCCTTTTTTTCTTGTCCGTCAGTCCGAATCTTAAACATTATAGATGGCCTGTACCGCGTCGATGTCGGTTGCCGAGAAATACCTGGCAATGGCGGTATCGTAGGCCGCGGTGTGGTCGAAGGCTTTGCCGGCCAGGCGGTAGCGTTGCGCCAGGGAGAGATGGCCATCGGCAGCGGCCATTTCATCGGCAATGGGGCCATAGTCGTCCGGATCGACCACCGCGGCGACGCGGATGAAGTTTTTGGCCGAGGCCCGGATCATGCAAGGTCCGCCGATATCGATGTTGCCGCGGGCCCCTTCCGGGGTGACGCCGGCCTTGGCGATGGTTTCCCTGAACGGGTAGAGGTTCACCACCACCATGTCGATGGGCACGGCGCCGGTGCGTGCCAGATCCGCCTGGTGGGCATCGTTGTAAGTCTCGGTGAGAAGGCCGAGGTAGATTTTAAAATCCAGTGTTTTGACCAGGCCGCCCTGGGTTTCCGGCTGGCCGGTATAGTCGGAAACCGGGGTCAGGCAACGGCCTGCCCGCTCGCCCAGGATTTCGCTGAGCCGGGCAAAGGTGCCGCCGGTGGAAAAGATCTTCAGTTCGGGATTGATCGACAGCAGGCGGGGAACGAAGACGTCCAGCCCGCTTTTGTCGGAAACACTGATCAGTACGTGCCTGACGCGTACCCGGTCGTCGATTTTCTCTACGATGTTCATTGACATGATGATTTACCTTTCTCCTTCGTATTCTTCCAGAAAGCGGTCGAAAAAAGAGGTCATGAAACGGTGCCGTGCCTCGGCCAGGCGTTTTCCCGTGGGCGTAAGGATCCGCTCCCGGATTTTGGAAAGCTTGACCACATATTCGCGGTACCCGGTGTCGTCGATGGAATAGGCGGTCGTCCGGTCTATCTCCACCTCGGGACTGTGCAGCCGGGCTCCCAGTTCGCCGGCAAACAGAAAGGCCCGTGCCACCCCCACGGCGCCGATGGCATCCAGCTTGTCTGCATCAAAGAGAACTTTGGCCTCCAGGGTCTGCGGCATCTCCCCCCGGCGGAAGCGGTGGGTGGCGATACAGTGGATGATGTTTTCCCGGCAACGGTTGGACAGCGGGTGGCCGGCCAGGATTTCGCGGGCCATGTCCGCCCCGATCTTGGCGTGGCAGAGCTTTCCATTGGCGCGGTCCTGGTGGGCGCGGCCGATGTCGTGCAGGTAGGCGGCCGCTTCGGTCACCAGGGGGTCCGCCCCTTCGGCCCGGCCGATATGCCGGCAAAGCCGGTGTACCCGCAGGGTGTGGTCCCAGTCATGACTGCCCCGGGCCTGTGAGAAATGGACCCGGGCCGTGTCGCGGATGGCGGCCAAAACAGCGGCACCGGTTCCGGTCGGGGGCGCGGCGCTGTGGGAAGCGGGATGTCGGGTATTGGCGTGTGTCATGAACCGAACGTGAGCGTCCACCGGATGCGCGTTTCCGGGACGGAGGCGGCACCGGTTGTGCAGGGTGACGGCCGCAGGCCGGTCATCGGCAGTTTCGGGTGGACCGGGACGGCAGATTTCATTCGAGCGACATGATCCCTTCCCAGCGCTGATATTCGTCGCCGGTGGGCAGCCCCCGGGATTCCAGCAGGGCGATCATTTCAGGGTCATTGAAACGCAGGTAGGGATTGACGGCCATCTCGTCCGCCAGGGTGGAGACCACATGGGTGTTGTCGTAGCGCGCGGCGTAGGCATCGATGGCATGGTTGTGCGGTGTCAGGTGCCGCGCAAAGGCCAGCGATGCAGCCACATAATCGTGGCCGGCATAGATCCGCGTCGTGGCCGGATACGCCATGAGCCGGCGGATGGAATCGTAAAACGCCCTGAGGTCACCCGAGAAGCAGTTGCCCACCGTGCCGTTGAACAGGGTATCACCGGTGACCATGACGCCTCCGGCAACAAAGGTCACCGAATCCATGGTGTGGCCCGGGGTCCGGCGGACCGTGACGGCTCTTCCGTCCAGGTCGATGGTCTCACCATCGGCAAATTGCCGGTGGTCGAGGTAGTCGGCGCCCGATCGTTCAACCAGGCGACGCGTACCCGTCGTGTGATCCCCGTGGTTATGGGTGTTGGTGACCCGCTTCAGAGTGAGATCGTGGGCACGGACATAATCCATGATCGCATCCACGGCACCACCGTCGATGGCCATGGCCTCCCTGTTGCTGCACAGCAGATAGGCCAGATTATCACTGCCATAAAAAAACTGTCGAATCTTCAATGCGCGGTTTCCGTTTGTCGCTCGTCGGTGGAGATCATCGAATTCTTCTTTGATATCGATATATTAAACTTTTCCCTCAGGCAACAAAAAAAGTGCCTGCAGGCCGGCGGGGCGTGTTGCCCCACCATCGGCCACTTGAGTGGGATGACTTCGGTATTATACTCCACTTTTCTCCACCGTCTTCAAGGATCGGTTTGTTTTGGCTTAACTTTCAATAATTATTAGTAAAATTTTGCAACGTAAAACCAATTTTTTCTTGACAGTTAACGAAATTTGTATTTTTATCCAAGTTAAGTGGGATAAAGTGGATAAAAATGGTGAAAAATGTTTCGGGGAAGCTCCTTTCATACCATTGACCCGAAAGGGCGGATTATCATCCCAACACGCTTTCGTGATGTTCTCAAAGCTGGCGGTGACGAACGGGTCATGATCACCTGCATGGACGACTGCCTGTTTGCCTATACGCTCGACGAATGGAGCAAGCTGGAACAGAAAATACTTCATCTTCCCCAAAAAAGCGAGTCCATGCGACGGTTTCAACGAATTTTTATCGGTGGCGCCCACGACTGCAAGTGCGATGGCCAGGGGCGCGTGCTGATTCCCCCGTTTCTGAAGAAATACGCCGGCCTGGAGAAGGAAATTGTCCTGGTGGGCGTGCTGGACCGTTTCGAGATCTGGTCCCAGGATAACTGGGACCGTGAAAATGGACAGATGGCAAAGGACATGGGCGACGATCAGGTGCGACAGGAGATCGCCCAGTTGGGGCTCTAACCCGTGTCCGGCTACCACATCACCGCCATGCTCGACGAGGCGGTGGAGATGCTGGCCCTAAGGCCGGGCCGCATCATCGTCGACGGTACCCTGGGTGGATGCGGGCACGCCCGGCAAATTTGCCGCAGGATCGCTCCCGGCGGCACCCTGATCGGCATCGACCAGGACCGTGATGCCATCGACCGGGCCCGCCGGGTACTGCCGGTCGACGATTTGAAGATCCATATCGTCCACGGTAATTTTGTGGACCTGCCGTTGTTTCTTTCTCAACTGGACATTGCTGCCGTAGACGGCATTCTTATCGACATCGGCCTTTCTCAGCATCAGATCGAGGCCAGCGGTCGGGGCTTCAGCTTCAACCGCGATGAACCCCTGGATATGCGCATGGACATCCGATCCTCGGTAACTGCCGCAGAATTGGTCGCCTCCATGGGTGAACGGGAACTGGCAACCCTGTTCAGCCGTTACGGCGAAGAGCGTTGGGCCATGCGGATTGCCCGGCACCTGGTCGCCCGGCGCAAGACCCAGCCGGTGAAGACCAGTGGCCAGTTGGCCCGGCTGGTTGCGGAAGCGGTGCCCGCCGGTGCGGCGCGGTCCCAGAAGATTCACCCGGCCACGCGGGTGTTCATGGCCTTGCGCATCGCCGTGAACCGTGAACTGGAGGTTTTGGACCGGTTCCTGGAGACGGCTGTCGACCTGCTCAACCCGGGCGGGCGCATGTGCGTGCTGGCGTTCCACTCCCTTGAGGACCGGATCGTCAAACAGCGTTTTCGCGCGCTGGAGAACCCGTGCACCTGTCCGCCGTCGTTTCCCCGTTGCGTGTGCGGCCTTACGCCCACGGTTCGACGGTTGAACCGCAAGGTGCTGCGGCCCACGGACGATGAAGTGCGCAACAATCCCATGGCGCGCAGTACCCGCCTCCGGGCCGTGGAGCGGCTGTGATGCCGGCGGCCCAGGCAGCGGCACCAAACAGCCGCGCAAAACCGTTGGAAAGCGGGCAGGGCAGCGTCCGCAATCGCAAGCTGCGGGCACCCAAGAAGACCCGTGCCGGCTGGTGGCTCGTTTTGATGCTGTTTCTGTTTGTCGAGTCGCTGTTTTATGCCTGGTGCCGGGTTCAGTGTGTCGACACCGGCTTTGCCATCGACCGCCAGACCCGGCGGCACGAGGCGCTGCTCAAAGAGCGCAATACATTGAACATTGAACTGGCCCGGCTGAAATCGCCGGGACGCATAGAAACCATCGCCAGGACCCGCTTGGGCCTGGTCAGACCCGCTGCCCAGCAGACGGTGAGACTGCCATGACACAACCCCCCATCAATACCCGCATGCGCCTGCGGACCGGCATTGTCGGGGCCTTTTTTATGTTGGCCCTGGCCGTGATCACCGCCCAGGCGGTGCGACTGAACGTCTTCCAGGGGGCCTGGCTCTCCGAGCGGGCCGCGCGGGAATACGAGCGTGCCATGGTGGTGCAGGGCAAGCGCGGTGCCATCACCGATCGCAACGGTACTCCCCTGGCGGTGAGTATCGACAGCGCCTCCATTGCGGCCTATCCCCGGCAGATCGAAAACCGCCAGGCGGCTGCCCGGCAACTGGCCCGTGCCCTTGGCCAATCCCGGCAGGAGGTGGCCAAACGCCTGGATCCCAAACGCGGCTTCGTCTGGATCAAGCGTCAGGCGGTTCCCCGTCAGGCCGAAGCGGTCCGGGCGCTGGGGCTCAAGGGAATCGATTTTATCAGCGAGCACAGCCGTTACTACCCCAACAAAACCCTGGCCGCCCAGCTGGTGGGGTTTTCCGGCATCGACAGCCGCGGCCTGGAAGGACTCGAATTTTACTTCGATGGAGATTTAAAGGGCCGCGAAGAGGAGATGACCATTTTCCGGGATGCCCTGGGGCGTCGTTTCGAGGGCGTGGGCCTGCCGGATCAGCTGACCGAGGGCAACAACGTTGTCCTGACCATCGACAGCACCATTCAGCACATCGCCCAGAAGGCCCTGGAGACGTCGGTGACCACGTACAAGGCTGAATCGGGGATGGCGGTCGTCATGGCGCCCGCCACCGGCGAGGTGCTGGCCCTGGCCCATTACCCCTTTTTCAACCCCAACCGGTACGGGGAGTACTGCCGGTCATCGTGGCGCAACCGGGCGGTTACCGATTCTTTCGAACCCGGTTCCACGATGAAGATGTTCAGTGCAGCGGCGGCCATCGACAGCGGCGTCTGTTCGCCATCGACCATCTTTTACTGCGAGAACGGCGAATACCGCGTCGGTCGGAATACGGTTCACGACACCAAGCCGCACGGATGGCTCTCCCTGCAGCAGATTGTCAAGTATTCGAGCAATATCGGGTCGGTGAAAATGGCCGAAAAGTTGGGCCCCCAGCAACTGTACAACTATCTGTACGCCTTCGGCTTCGGCCAGCGATCAGGCATTGCCTGTCCCGGCGAGACCGCCGGCAGCCTGAGCCCGTTCCGATCGTGGTCGGCCATCGATACCGGTGCGATCTCCTTCGGACAGGGGGTGTCGGTTTCGGTCATTCAACTGGCCACCGCCGCCTCGGCCATCGCCAACGGCGGGATGCTGATGAAGCCGCAGCTGGTCAGGTCGGTGACCGACCGCAACGGCCGGACGATCAAACGCTACTCACCCGAACCGGTTCGCCAGGTGATTTCGACCCATACGGCCGCCGAGATGCGCCGGATTCTGAAGACCGCCATCAGTGAGGGGGGTACCGGCGTGAACGCGGCCATTCAGGGGTACTCGGTGTGCGGCAAGACCGGTACGGCGCAGAAGATCGACAGCAGCGGAACCTATGCCAAGGGCCGCTATCTCTCCTCATTCATCGGATTTGCCCCGGCGGATCAGCCGGAGCTGACCATCCTCGTGATTGTGGACGAGCCCACGGTACAGTGTTACGGGGGCATTGTGGCGGCACCGGCGTTCCGCCAGATTGCCCTGGAAACATTGGGCTATCTCAATATCCCGCCGGGACGCGATGCCGACCAGTTGCAGGTGTCCCGCGGAGACAGGCTCAAAGGATGAAACTGGCCAAGCTCACAAACGGACTGACCGTCGTATCGACAACCGGTGCGCCAGCCGGCATCGATCCGGTGGTGACCGCCGTGTGCTACGACTCACGGCAGGTGATCCCGGGTGCGGTGTTCGTGGCCATCGAGGGCTTTTCCGTCGACGGCCACCGTTTTATCCCCGATGCCGTTGCCAGGGGAGCCGTGGCCGTTGTCTGCCGCCAGCCGGTGTCCGTCGATGCGGCGGTGGTCCGGGTGGCCGACCCGCGGGCCGCGTTGGCCCGGCTGGCCTGCCGGTTTTACGGACATCCGGCCAGACAACTGACCCTGGTGGGCGTGACCGGAACCAGTGGCAAAACCACGGTCACCTACCTGTTGGAGCAAATTCTGGCCCAGGCCGGCCGGTCCGTCGGGGTGGTCGGAACCATCAACTACCGGTATGCCGGCAAAGTCTTCGCCAATCCGGTGACCACCCCCGAATCCGCCGATTTGCAGGCGATTTTCCGGCAGATGGTCGATTCCGGGGTGACCCATGCGGTCATGGAGGTCTCCTCGCATGCCCTGGATCTCTCGCGGGTCGACGGCTGCAACTTCGATGTGGCGGTGTTTACCAACCTGAGCCATGACCATCTCGACTACCACGAGACCATGCAGAATTACTGGCAGATCAAGCAGCGTCTGTTTCTGCAGTACCTCAAGCCGGCTGACCGACAGCATCCGGTCCGCTCGGTGGTCAATGCGGACGATGCCCATGGCCGCGAACTGGCCGAACGGCTGGGGACCACCGCCTTTCGTACCTCCACCGGCGATGGGGGCGATATCCGGCCCGTGGCGGTAATTCGCGATCTGGCGGGTATCCGTGGACAGATCTCCACACCGGCCGGGACAATCGATTTCGACTCCCCCCTGGTGGGCGATTTCAACCTCGAGAACATCCTGGCCGCCACCGGCGCGGCCCTGGCATTGGGCATCGATCCCGCATCGATTGCCGCCGGGATCAACACCAATGCCTGTGTGCCCGGGCGCCTGGAGCGGATCACCGAAGGCGGGGAGCGCTTCATTTTCGTGGATTACTCCCACAAGCCCGATGCCCTGGAAAACGCCATCGATGCCTTGAGGCGCCTGACGACGGGCCGCCTGATCACGGTTTTCGGCTGCGGCGGCGACCGCGACCGCACCAAACGGCCGGTCATGGGTGAGATTGCCGCGCAGCGCAGCGACCTGACCGTGATCACATCGGACAACCCCCGTTCGGAAGATCCGCTGGCCATTATCGACGCCATCGAAACCGGGGTGCGCCGGTTTTGCGACCGCCGGCTCAGCGCCGGCACGCTGGCCCGGGCGGAGACCGGGAAGGCCTACCTGGTCGAAGCGGACCGGCGGGCGGCCATTTCCCTGGCCATCGGTGCGGCCCGGGCAGGGGACACGGTCCTGATTGCCGGCAAAGGGCATGAGACCTACCAGATCCTGGCCGGTGAAACCATCCACTTTGACGATCGGGAGGTGGCCCGCGAGGTGTTGGCGGCCACGGCCCGGAGAGGAGCGTAATCCGGTGACGCACCAAAAGTGGACCATTGACGCGATCATGACGGCCACCGGCGGCCGCCTGGTGTGCGGTTCGCCGCAGCAGGATTTTGCCGGGATCGCCATCGATTCGCGAACCATCACAGAAGATCAGCTGTTTGTGGCCATTGCCGGCGACTCCCACGACGGGCACCGGTTCGTGGGCGATGTGCTCGACCGGGGCGTTCGCGGGCTGCTGGTGGCCGAGTCCCAAGCCGATCGCCTGCCCATGGATCGTATGATCAAAGGCCGGATTGCCTGCGTGAGCGTGGCCGACACCACACTGGGCCTGGGGGCCCTGGCCCGTTTCAACCGCCGCCGGATCAATCCCCGGGTGGTGGCCGTGACCGGCTCCAATGGCAAGACTTCCACCCGCATGCTCATGGAGCTGGTGATCGGCCAGTCGTTCGTGACCCTGGCCACCAGCGGCAACCTGAACAACCATATCGGCCTGCCCCTGACCCTTTTCCGGCTGGCCGCGAACCATGAGGCCGCCATACTGGAACTGGGCATGAACCATGTTGGTGAGATCGCCTACCTGGGTGGCATCTGCGAGCCGGACCTGGGGGTGATCACCAATGTGGGCCCGGCCCACCTGGAAGGCCTCGGTAGCATTGACAACGTGGCGCGGGCCAAGGGTGAGCTGCTGGCGACCATCCGCACCGGTGGAACGGCCATCCTGAACGCCGACGATCCGCGGGTGGCCGCCCTGGGCGAGGGGCTGGATCGCGATGTGGTCTATTTCGGCATTGACCGCCGGGCGGCGGTGCGTGCCGAGGACATTCGGATGACCGCTGCCGGCGTAGCCTTTACCCTGGTTACCCCTGCGGGGCGCATCCCCGTCACCCTGGCCACACCGGCCCGGGTGATGGTGGCCAACGCCCTGGCCGCCGCTGCCGCCGGTGACATCCTGGGGGTCCCCCTGGAACGGATCCGGATGGGCCTGGAACGCTTCGTTCCCCAGGTCGGGCGCATGGGTATCCGCAGCCTGGCGCATGACATCCGTGTGGTCGACGATACTTACAACGCCAACCCGGCATCCATGACGGCGGCCATCGCGACCTTGGACCATATGCGGGGCGACCGGCGCACCATCGCCGTCTTGGGGGACATGCTCGAGCTGGGCAGCCAGGCCGAGGAACGCCATCGGCGGATTGGCGAAACGGTGGGGGAGCACCATATCGACTGGCTCTTTGTCACCGGGGATTATGCCGATGCCGTTGCCGAGGGGGCCATTGCCAAAGCGATGCCGGCATCGCGGATTTATCGCGGCAGCAAGGCGGACGTTTCCGGCGCCCTCTGCCGGCAGCTTGCCGATGGCGACCTGATTCTGGTGAAAGGGTCCCGGGGAATGGCCATGGAGACCGTGGTGACGGCCATCTGCCGTCAGGCCCAGGAAGATTGACGATGCCGCTAACGGCGCTAATGATAAAACGACGTATCGAAAGCCAGCGATGATCTACCACCTCTTATATCCGCTGCATACGACCTTTGCAGCTTTCAACGTGTTCCGGTACATCACCTTCCGGACCATCTATGCCGGTCTGACGGCCTTTTTGATCTGCTTTCTGCTGGGTCCCTGGATGATCCGGCGGCTCTCCATGATGCAGGTGGGACAGTACATCCGTGACGATGGCCCCAAGGAACACCTGAAAAAGGCCGGCACCCCGACCATGGGCGGCGTGCTGATCATCTTCGCCGTGGTGGGCTCGAGCCTGTTGTGGGCCAACCTGACCAACCGCTTTGTCTGGATCGCGCTCCTGGCCACGGTGGGTTTCGGGGTGATCGGATTCGTCGACGACTACCTCATGCAGGTCAAAAAGCGCAGCCTGGGGCTGACCGCCCGGCAGAAACTCTTCTGCCAGGTGATGCTGGCCCTGCTGGTGGGACTGCTGGCCTACCTGGTGCCCGATTTTACCACCAAACTGAGCATTCCTTTTTTCAAGCGCCTGACGCCGGATCCGGGATGGGGCTACATCCCCTTTGCCGCCCTGGTGATTGTGGGGGCCTCCAATGCCGTCAACCTGACCGACGGACTGGACGGCCTGGCCATCGGGCCGGTGATCATCGCCGCCGGCACCTATATGATATTTGCCTATGTCGCCGGTCACGCCCGCATCGCCGAGTACCTGCAGATCACCCCGGTGGCCGGCAGCGGTGAAATCACCGTTTACTGTGGTGCCCTGGCCGGTGCCGGGGTGGGATTTTTGTGGTTCAACGCCTATCCGGCCCAGGTGTTCATGGGGGATGTGGGTTCCCTCTCCATGGGGGCCTCGCTGGGAACCGTGGCCGTGATCACGAAACAGGAGATCCTGCTGGTGCTGGTGGGCGGGCTTTTCGTGATTGAAGCCCTCTCGGTGATTTTTCAGGTGGGCTATTTCAAGATGACCAAGGGGCGGCGGATTTTCCGCATGGCGCCCCTGCACCACCATTTCGAACTCAAGGGGTGGCCCGAGCCCAAGGTGATCGTCCGTTTCTGGATCATCGCCATCGCCCTGGCCCTGATTTCCATGAGCACCCTGAAACTGCGCTGACGGCAAGGCAGGGAGAAATCGATTTGGACCTGAACAACAAACGTGTCGTGGTGGTGGGGCTGGGACGCTCGGGCGTGGCCACCGTCCGTTTTCTGGTCCGGCAAGGGGCCCGCGTGACCGTCTCCGACCGTGCGGCGGCGAGCGCCCTCAAGCCTGCCATCGACGCCCTGGCGGGGCTGGATGTGCGGCTGAAGCTGGGCGGCCATGATACCGGTGATTTCGAACATGCCGATCTGGTGGTGCTCAGCCCCGGCGTGCCCCACACCCAGCCGATACTGGAGCCGGCATGGGCCGCCGGTATCCCGGTGATCGGCGAAATGGAACTGGCCGCGGCGCATGTGCAGGCACCGATCATCGCCGTGACCGGCACCAATGGCAAGACCACGACGACCGAACTGGTGGGAAGGATGCTCAAAAACAGCGGCAAACGGGTCTTCGTCGGCGGAAACATCGGTACGCCGCTGATCGCCTATGCCGACGGCGCTTACGGCACGGCGGATGTGATTGTTGCCGAAACGAGCAGTTTCCAGCTGGATACCACCGTCGATTTCAGGCCGGCGACCGCCGTGGTGCTCAACATCACGGACGACCACCTGGATCGGTACGCCGGCTTTTCGGCTTACGCGGCGTCCAAATGGCGCATTTTCGCGAATCAGGATCCCGGGGATCTGGCGGTGTTCAATGCCATGGATGCCACCGTGGCCGGGATGCTGGATCGTGTCGGGCTGCGTGCCCGGCGGCAGCCGTTTTCCGATCAGCCGCTGAACCAGGGGGCCCAGATTACGGGCGATGCGATCGTGATCATGGAGAACGGACGGCGGACGGCAATCTTCTCCCTGGCCAAAAGCGCCCTGATCGGACCGCACAACCGCGAGAACATCGCCGCCGCCTGCCTGGCCGCCCGGGCCCATGGGGCCAGCCGCGAGGGGATCCAGCAGACCATCGACACGTTTGGCGGGCTGGCTCACCGGGTCGAACCGGTGGGCACGGTGCGTGGCGTGCGGTTCGTCAACGACTCCAAGGCCACCAACGTGGACGCGGTCAAACGGGCCCTGGAGTGTTTTGATGTGCCGGTGGTGCTGATTATGGGCGGACAGAACAAGAAAGGGGATTTCAGCCGGCTCAAAGCCCTGGTGCGCCGGCGGGTAAAGACCCTGGTGGTCCTGGGCCAGGCCCGGGACGAGATCGTCACCGCCCTGGCCGGTGATCCCCGGGCGGGCATCATCGAAGTGGCCACCATGGATGAGGCCGTGACCCAGGCGTTTGCCGCCGCCGAGGACGGGGAAGCGGTGCTGCTTTCGCCGGCCTGCGCGAGTTTTGATATGTTTGACAGCTATGCCCATCGGGGCGACTGTTTTCGAAAAGCCGTGGAAAGGTTGCTATGAGCGCTGCCGCCGTACGGAAAAACCAGGTTCAACCGCTGGTCTATGACCTGGGGCTGCTGTTTCCCGTGTTGCTGCTGGTCGGCCTCGGCATTGTCATGGTTTACAGTGCCAGCTCGGCCCTGGCCTTTAAAGACTTTGGCAGCGGATATTTTTTTCTCAAGAAACAGGCGCTCTTCTCACTGATCGGGATCGTTGTGCTGGTGCTGTTCAGCTACGTTCCGTTCCGGATTTACCGGATGCTGACCTATCCCGCGTTGATCATCACGGCGCTGATGCTGGTGGCGGTGGCGTTTTCTTCCATGGGGGTCACCGCCGGCGGGTCGTCCCGCTGGCTGCAACTGGGGCCACTGCGGTTTCAACCCTCGGAGCTGGCCCGGCTGGCCCTGGTCATCTATCTGGCCTACTCCATGAGCAAGAAAGATGACCTGCTGCGTGATTTTTACGTGGGGTTTCTGCCCCATGTGATGGTGCTGGGGCTGTTTGTTCTGCTGCTGGTGGTGCAGCCCGATTTCGGCTCCATGGTGATTTTTGCGCTGCTGACCTGGATTATGCTTTTCGTCGGGGGCTGCCGCATTTCCCATCTGCTGATGGTGGTGCCGGTCCTCGCGCCCATGGCCTGGATTTTCATGACCAGTGCCGACTACCGGGTCCAGCGGCTGCTCAGTTTCCTGGACCCCTGGAAATACCGCACCGAAGGGGGCTACCAGATCGTGCATTCGTTCATGGCCTTCGGAACCGGCGGGATCACCGGGGTGGGGTTGGGCAAGGGGTACCAGAAGCTCTTCTACCTGCCCGAACCGCATACCGACTTCATCTTCTCCGTGATCGGAGAGGAGTTGGGGCTGATCGGCGTATTGGTCGTGATTCTGCTCTACGGCATCATGCTCATGCGCGGCATTCACATTGCTCGGCACGCCCAGGATCGATTCGGTGCCTTTCTGGCCATGGGCATTACGGTGACCCTGGGCCTGCAGGTGTGCATCAACATGGGCGTGGCCCTGGGGCTTCTGCCCACCAAGGGCCTGACCCTGCCGTTTCTGAGTTACGGCGGCACCAGCCTGCTGATCAACATGGCGGCGGTCGGCATCATGATGAATATCGGAGCGCGCGATGCCCGTACCTGACACACAAATGGCCTGGCGGCCCCTGCGGGTGGTGGTGGCCGGTGGCGGCACCGGCGGCCATCTTTTTCCCGGCATTGCCGTGGCCGCTGAATTCGCCGCCCGCAACACCGCCACCCGCATCCTCTTCGTGGGGGCCGGGCGCCCATTGGAAAAAGAGGCTCTGGCGCGGGCCGGTTTTCCCCAGCGGATCATCGCCATCGAAGGCATCAAGGGACGCGGGCTGTGGGCCAAACTCGGCGCGGCCATGAAAATTCCCGGGGCCGTGTGGGCCTCAAGCGGCATCCTGGCCGACGTGCAGGCCGACCTGGTGGTCGGTGTGGGCGGATACGCCGCCGGACCGGTGGCCCTGGCCGCCTGGCTGAAAGGCATCCCCGTGGTCCTGTGTGAGCAGAACACGATCCCCGGCGTCACCAACCGGATCCTGTTTCCCCTGGCCCGGCGGGTCTACGTCAGCTTCGAGGACACCCGCGGACGGATCGCCGCCGCCAAGAAGCGGGTTACCGGCAACCCGGTGCGCCAGCCCATCCTGGATGCGGCCGGGCAAGCCATGGGTGAGAAAGACACGTTCACCGTCTTGGTGGTGGGCGGCAGCCAGGGGGCGCACGCCATCAACCTGGCCGTGACCGAGGCCCTGGGCCATCTGACGGCCGTGCAGAAGATCCGTTTTGTGCACCAGACCGGTGACGCCGACCGGGCCATGGTGGCCGAGGCCTATGCCCGTGCCGGGATTGCGGCCGACGTAAAGGCCTTTTTTCACGACATGGCCACCCGCTATACCGAGGCCGACCTGGTGGTTTGCCGGGCCGGGGCCACCACCGTGGCCGAGCTGGCCGCCCTGGGCAAGGTGGCGCTGTTCGTGCCTTTTCCCTTTGCCGCCGACAACCACCAGGAACACAATGCCCGCTTTCTGGTGGACCAGGGCGCCGCCCAGATGGTGCTGGAGCGGGACCTGAACGGCGCGGATCTGGCGGCCCGGATCGATGCCCTGGCGGATGATCCGGCTGGGCTGGCCGGGATGGCCGGGCGGTCCAGGGCCCTGGGACGGCCGGATGCGGCCCGGGCGATCGTGGATGATTGTTACCAACTGGTTGGAAATCAAATATGTACCTGAAGAAGTACCATATCCATTTTGTCGGCATCGGCGGCATCGGCATGAGCGGCATCGCCGAGTTGCTGCTTAATCTGGGCTACCGGGTTTCCGGTTCCGACCTCAAGGCCTCGGACATCACGGCCAACCTGGCCCAGGCGGGCGGCAGCATTTTTATCGGCCACCGGGCCGGGCAGATTGCCGGCGCTGATGTGGTGGTGGTCTCATCGGCCATCGACGCCACCAACCCCGAGGTGGCGGCAGCCCGCCAGGCGGCCATCCCGGTAATTCCGCGGGCCGAGATGCTGGCCGAGCTGATGCGCCTGAAATACAGCGTGGCCGTCGCCGGTGCCCACGGCAAGACCTCCACGACCTCCCTGGTGGCCAATGTGCTGGCCGGCGGCGGTTTGGACCCGACGGTGGTGATCGGGGGCAAGCTGAAGAGCATCGGCCGCAACGCCGTTTTGGGGCAGGGCGATTTCATCGTGGCCGAGGCCGACGAGAGTGACGGCTCGTTCCTCAAGTTTTCGCCGGCCATTGCCGTGGTCACCAACATCGACCGGGAACACATGGATTTCTACAAGGATCTGGATGCCATCAAACAGGTGTTTCTCGATTTCATCGATCGCATCCCCTTTTACGGTCTGGCGGTGCTCTGCCTGGACAACGAGCCGCTCCAGGGGCTTTTGCCGCGCATCGAGAAACGCATGGTCACCTACGGGCGCAGCACCCAGGCGGACCTGCAGGCCCGTGACATCCATTTCAGCGAAATGAAGAGCCGGTTTAGCGTGTTTCAGCGCGGAGAGAACCTGGGAGAATTTCACCTGGCCATGCCGGGCATGCACAACGTGTATAACGCCCTGGCGGCCATTGCCGTGGGTCTGGAACTGGATATCCCCCTGGCTTCCATCAAACGTGCCCTGGCCGGTGCCGAGGGCGTGCAGCGGCGCCTGGAGATCAAGGGCGAGACGGCTACCCGCATCCGGGTGGTGGACGATTACGGCCACCACCCCACGGAGATCCAGGTAACCCTTGAGGCGGTCAAGGCCAACTGGCCGGACCGGCGCAAGGTGGTGGTTTTTCAGCCCCACCGCTATTCACGGACCCAGGCGTTGATGGAGGAGTTCGGCCGTTCGTTCAACAACAGCGATCTCTTGGTGGTGCTGCCCATTTACGCGGCCAGCGAGAAGCCGATTGCCGGGGTCAGCAGCCAGGTGCTGGCCGACTGCATCCGGGCCCATGGCCACCGTAACGTGACCTGCCTGGACAGTCTGGAAGGGTGTGTCGACCATCTGGTAAAGATCCTCGCCGATAAGGACCTGTTGTTGACCCTGGGTGCCGGGGACGTCTACCGGGTGGGCGAAAGGGTCCTTGAAAAACTGTCCGAAGCAAAATCGTCAACCATTGCCAGAAAACAGGTGCCTGATCGTTGAAGCCGACCCGCAAAAATCGATTCCGCAAAGATAAGACAACGCGCCGGGCAACGCTTCGCCGGCGGATCCGGTCGGCGGCCCGGGCAGTCCTGGTCGGCCTGGTGCTGGTGGCAACCAGCGCGGCGTTTATTCTGGCATACGACTACTTTACCCAGAGCCGCCATTTCATGGTCCGTAAGATCGAGGTGGACGGGCAGCGGCGGCTGGACCGTCAACACATTCTGGCGGTGGCCGGTATCGGGCCGGGGACCAATATTCTGGCCCTGAACCTGACCGTGGCGCGCAAGCAGTTGCTGGCCGATCCATGGATCGCTGAGGCGGCGATCAGCCGTGATATCCCGTCCGGCCTGCACGTCAGCGTCCGGGAAGAGGACCCCCTGGCCCTGCTGGAGATGCCCGACAAAGAGGGGTTTATGCTCAACACCGCAGGCCGCATATTCAAACGGGAAACGCATTCGGACACCGGACCCTGGCCGCGGGTGCAGGGGCTGGATCACAGGGATCTGCCGGTTCCCGGCCGGCCGGTCACCCACGCGTTCCAGACGGTGATGGATCTGTTGACCCTGGCCCGCGAAAAAAACAGCACGCTGCCCCTGGTGCAGATCCGTCGCATCCACATGGATCGACAGATCGGGGCCACGGTATTCGTCGGTGATGCCGGGCAGGCCATCAAGCTCGGATTCGGCCACTTTCGGGAGAAGTGCGCGGCCTTGGGGGCACTGCACCGCCGGATGCATGCCGACAGCCGTCTGGCCAACTGCCAGACCATTGACCTGTTTGACATCAATCGCATCGTGATCACGATGGCGCCGGCCGCTTCATCCGATTCGGCGTCCGAGGAGGTGAAAGTTGCAGGGACCTAGAGAAGGAAACATTATCGTCGGCCTGGATATCGGCACCACCAAAATCTGTGCGGTGGTGGGCGAAGTGGTGGGCCGGGATATCCATATTATCGGCATCGGCACGCATCCATCCATCGGATTGCGCAAAGGGGTGGTGGTCAATATCGAATCCACGGTGGAGTCGATCAAAAAGGCCGTGGAAGAAGCCGAGCTGATGGCCGGCTGTGAAATTTCGTCGGTCTATGCCGGGATTGCCGGCGGACACATTACCGGCTTCAACAGCCGTGGGATCGTGGCCATCAAGGGCCCGGAGATTACCCCCCAGGACGTGGAACGGGTCATCGATGCGGCCCGCGCCGTGGCCATTCCCATGGACCGGGAAGTGATTCACGTCCTGCCCCAGGAGTATATTGTCGACGATCAGGTGGGGATCCAGAACCCGGTGGGCATGGCCGGTGTCCGCCTGGAGGCCAAGATCCATATCGTCACCGGGGCGGTGACCTCGGCCCACAATATCGTCAAATGCGCCAACCGGGCCGGCCTGGACGTGTGTGACATCGTTCTGGAAAGCCTGGCCTCGGGGGAAGCGGTGCTGACTGCGGAAGAGAAACAGTTGGGCACCGGCCTTATCGATCTGGGGGGCGGAACCAGTGACCTAGCGATTTTTTCGGGCAAGAATATCCGGCACACCTTCGTGCTGGCCCTAGGGGGCGACAACCTGACCAACGATATCGCCATCGGGCTCCGTGCACCGATCAACGATGCCGAGCAGATCAAACGCAAATACGGCACCTGCGACCATGCCGCGATCAGCTCGGACGACACCATCGAGGTGCCGGGCATGGGTGGCCGACAGGCGCGCAAGCTGCCGCGCCAGATCCTGGGCGAGATTCTGGAGCCACGTATGGAGGAGATTTTTACCCTGCTGCAGCGGGAGATCTACCGCGCCGGCATGGAAAACATGATCGCCTCGGGCATGGTGCTGACCGGGGGAACCTCGCTTCTGGACGGCACCGCCGATATCGCCGAGGGGGTCTTCGGCGTCCCGACCCGTCTGGGGCGACCCCAGGGAATCAGCGGCCTCACCGATGTGGTGAACAATCCCATGTACGCCACCGGCGTGGGGCTGGTTATTTACGGCGCCAGAAAAGAGCCGGAGAAGAAGTTCCGCATTCGCGACCGAAACATTTTCAACAGCCTCATCGCGCGAATGAAAAAATGGTTTAAGGAGGTCATCTGATCATGGGCAGATCCGGTGGCCCGACATCGTTCACCGGCGACGGTGACAACACTCACGCCGACGGCGTACAGGCAGACGCCGTTATGGGCAACAATGCAAAGGGGGAGACAATGACAGGAATGTTTTCGTATGTGGAAAATGATCAATCGGCAAAAATCAAGGTGATCGGCGTCGGCGGTGCCGGCGGCAACGCCATCAACAACATGATCGCCAGCAGCCTGCAGGGGGTCAAGTTCATTACCGCCAATACGGATGCCCAGGCCCTGGATATCTCACAGGCCGAGATGCGCATCCAGCTGGGCACCCAGATCACCGAAGGGCTTGGCGCCGGTGCCAACCCCCAGGTCGGGCGCGAAGCCGCACTGGAAAATGCGGAGATGATCAAGGACGCCCTGTCTGATTCGCACATGGTATTCATCACCGCCGGATTTGGCGGCGGGACGGGAACCGGTGCGGCACCGGTGATCGCCCGGCTGTGCAAGGAGATGGGGATCCTGACCGTGGCCGTGGTCACGCGGCCGTTCTCCTTCGAGGGACGCAAACGCGCCAAACAGGCGGACGAGGGGCTTGCCGAACTGAAGAAGGCGGCCGACACGGTGATCACCATTCCCAATGACCGGTTGCGCGGCCTGGCATCGAAGAACGCCAAGATGGTGGACATGTTCAAGAAAGCAGACGAGATCCTGCTCCATTCGGTCAAGGGCATCACCGACCTGATCATGATGCCCGGTCTGGTCAACCTCGATTTTGCCGACGTCAAGACCACCATGAGCCGGGCCGGCATGGCCATCATGGGGATCGGTATTTCCAGCGGCGAGAATCGGGCGCTGGAAGCCGCCGAGCGGGCCATTTCGCATCCGCTTCTGGAAGATATCAATATCTCCGGCGCCAAGGGCGTGTTGATGAACATCACCTCCAACAGCAGCCTGACCATGGAGGAGATGACCGAAGCCTCCGAGCGCATCTACAACGAGGTGGGCGAGGATGCCGAGATCATCTGGGGCGCGGTGATCGACGACAGCGTCGGCGAGGAGATGAGCGTTACCGTGATTGCCACCGGCATCGGTGAAGATGACAAGGAAAAAGAGAAGCAAAGAGAGGTCGTGTCGCGAGTGCTGGACCCTACTTACGGCGGAAAGGTTCGCGATATCACCCCGGCCGATCTGGCCCGTTCGGCGGAGCTGGATGAGCCCACCTTTATCCGCCGCCGGCAGGCTGTCAACGCAGATCCGTCCAGCGAAATCTACCGCGAGTACAAGGGCATCGTCATCGATAACGACGACCTGGACGTGCCCACGTTTTTGCGGCGCAAAGCGGACTGATGGCCCATGGGAATCCGCCATCGACTGCCGGCGAGGCAGTGGTGGCCACAGGACGTCATAGATGGTCGTAAACCCAGCCCCGGTGGAACGCGGGGTGATCCGCAAACCGGCTGCCGGTCGTTTGCGGGTGGCCCTGGTGTATCCCCACCACTATCATGTGGGCATGTCCAACCTGGGCTTCCAGACGGTTTACCGGCTGATCAATGACGTTGATCATATCGTTTGTGAAAGGGCTTTTTTACCGGAACAGGATGGCGGTAAAATTCATCGGGTGCTGACCGTCGAGTCCCAGACGCCCATCGAAGACTTCGACATTATCGCGTTCTCCATCTCGTATGAGAACGATGTACCCGCGGTGCTTACCATCCTGGAAACAGCAGGACTCCCCCTGTCGGCCGCCCGGCGTGGCGCCACTCTCCCCCTTGTGCTGGCAGGGGGAGTCTTCTGCTTTCTCAATCCCGAACCGCTGGCACCCTTTATCGACGCTTTTCTGCTGGGGGAGGCAGAGGCGCTGATCCACCCGGTTTTTGAGATTTTAGACCCACGGGCTGAAAAGCGCGAACTTCTCATGGCGCTGGCCCGGGAGGTCCCCGGCGTGTATGTTCCCGCCTTTTACACGCCGCGGTATCACGGCGACGGGACCCTGGCGGCCGTTGATCCTGCCGCAGGGGTGCCCGCCACGGTCAAACGGGTCATGGTACCGGACCTGTCAACGGTTCCCACCGCCAGTACCATTTTGACTCCGGACACCACTTTTGAGAATACCTATCTGATCGAGGTCTCCCGCGGATGTCCGCATGGCTGCCGGTTCTGCAGTGCCGGCTACGTCTATCGGCCGCCACGCTTCCGTCCCCTGAATCTTCTGGACCACCAGGTGGACGAGGGGTGTGCCCTGACCGATCGCATCGGGCTGGTGGGGGCGGCGGTTTCCGATCTGCCGGGTATCCGTGAACTGTGCAGCCGCGATCGGGGCCGTGATATCCATTTCGCGTTCAGCAGCCTGCGGGCGGATGCCCTGGATGGCCCATTGATCGAAGCCCTCAGGAAAAGCCGGGTCAAAACCGCGACGATTGCCCCGGATGCCGGCAGCGAGCGCATGCGGCGGGTGATCAACAAAGGGGTGACCGAAGATCACGTCCTGACGGCAACCGAAACGCTGGTGGCCGCCGGCATTCCCAACCTGAAGGTCTACTTCATGATCGGCCTGCCCACGGAAACCGATGACGACGTCACCGCCATTGTGGACCTGGTCAAACGGATCAAACACCGGTTTCTCAAAACCAGTCGCGGCAAAGGGCACATGGGTGAGATTACGGTGAGCGTGAGTTGCTTCGTTCCCAAACCCTTCACGCCTTTCCAGTGGGCGGCCATGGATGAGGTCAGGATCCTCAAACGCAAAATCAAGGTCATCCAGTCCGGGCTGAGAAAAACGGCCAACGTGCGCGTGCATGCCGATGTGCCGCGTTGGGCCTACCTTCAGGCACTGATCGCCCGGGGCGACCGCCGCGTGGCCGAGATCCTGCTCCTGGCCCACCGCAACCGGGGCAACTGGCCCCAGACCTATAAGGCATCGGCGATCAATCCGCACTTCTATGTTCATCGCGAGCGCGAACCGGAGGAGCATTTCCCCTGGGAATTTATCGATCAGGGGATTGATCGGGCCTACCTTTTAAAGGAGTATCGACAGGCCCTGGACGCCCGCCCCTCGGCGCCTTGTCCGGCCGATCCGTCGCGCTGCAGCATTTGCGGCGTGTGCAAGGGAACAGCGGTCAATTCATCATGTAGAAACCGAGGGTGACATCGCACGGATCATCCCCCTCGAACTGGCAGCCAACGGTCGAACCGGATATGGAACGCACCACGACGGTTTTCTGGATCGTTGAGCGGGCCGTATTGTCCAGATTGAACTTGACCTGAAAGCGATTCCCCTCCGAAACTGTCTGTGAACCGACGATTTTGAAGCCGACCCCACGGCGGGAAAGGTTCAATACTTCAATCCTGCACCAGTCATCGGCCATTGGCATCCGGCCGTCGCCACTGCCGCGGATGAGCACGCCATCCAGATGGACGGTTTTGCGGACCCCCCGGCGCAGTTCAATCTTCACCACCATGGTGGTGTTACAGACGCAGGTCGCTTTCAGGCAACTGCCCAGCGCGCGAATTTCCGAGATGTCCAGGCGTCGTTGGCGATTGCAGGACCTGCAGGCGAGATGGGCGAACTGGCCGTCCTTGAGCGGAAGTGTCCGATCCGGGGTGTCGTCGGCACCGGCTTCCTGAAAGCGCCAATCGGTCGCCGGTGTTCCGTTTTGATCGGTCTCGTCATCGATGATTTCGATGGGGCCTTCGTATTCGTATGAGGTGTTGCCATCTGGCGGTACGGCCGCAGGCGGCTCGAAGAACCGGAGAAGCTGGGCCTGGACCCCCTCGGCGCTGTTTTCGGTCTGCCTGCGGAGCAGGGCACCCACGATGGCGCCGCCCACCAGGGAAAGCATGCGGCGGTTTTCAGCAGACCAGTCGACGGGCTGCCGGACGGCATCACACCCGATGATCCCCAGCAGTTGGCGGCCGCAAAACAGTGGCGCGATCAACAGCGCCTTGGCATCTATGGCCTGAAACCCATCAAAATCACCGCGCTCGACTGATGTGAGGGTGGCCATGTCGGCAACGCTGACGACCTGACGTTTTTTCAACCGGCGCACAATGGGCAGGATGGTGCGGATGTTCATATTTTGTAAATGGGGTGCGGTGATGTGGTTCCCCAGCCATTCATGGGTGACGGAGAAGCGGGTTTTTTGCGTATGGAACAAACAAACATACACCCGGTCGGCGAATGTGGCCAGCCCCAGTTTTTCGAGGCAGAAGCCAATGGCCGTATCGATGTCAGCGGCGGACCACGCCGCGAGATCGTCGATGATCGAAAAGATCATACGGACAAGATCGGTCTTGGCCTGCAATTGCTCCAGTGCCCGGTGGGTATCGGTGGTGTCTTCAACGGCCAGAAGAAGACCGGGAAGATGCTGCCCGGGCCGGTTCAACGGCTGAGCATGGATGCGGACCGAACGGTATTCACCGGTTTGGGATTTCAGTTTTACGTCTAACGGCGTATTGACCGTTCCGGCACCGATACGACTGCGGTGGATATAAAACAGCGCCTGGTCTTCCGGGGCGATAAAATGGCCGAACGGCTTTTTCTGCAGAAAGGCGGTGTCGGCTGCGAGCAGGCGTGCACCGGGTGCATTGACGCTTTCGATCAGACCGGTTTTGTCCAGGCTGAAGAGTCCTGTCGTCGCGGCGTTAAGCAGACGCGATGTCTCTTCCAGCTGGTCCTGCATCCGTTCCCGTTCGGCGATCAGGGCGCGATTGAACGCCTCCAGTTCGTTGTTGCGTTGGGATAGGTCCGCAACCGTGGTGGGTAAGTGGTCCGCAGCGGCCGGCATGGGATCGGGATCGTTTTTGGGAGGCATGGCTGTTGTCTCCGAGAGATTTTTCAAACCCCTCTTAGATTTTACCGGTATATTTTTTTCAGTTCCTCGGATGCCTCGACGGCCAGATCGGAATCCTCGGTGAGTTCGATGGCTCCCTTCAGTGCCAGAACCGCAGTCTTGGAATCTCCCAGCCTGCGGTAGGTCCTGCCCATCTCCAGGAGCAGGGCCGGATTTTCGGGATAGGTTTCGGCCGCTTTTTCCAATATGGTTCGGGCTTCGTTCAATTCTCCGGTGGCCAGGTAGGTTCGCCCCAGGTTCAGCTGCGCGAGAAAGAAGTCGGGCTTGAGTGCCAGTGCTTTTTTGAGATAGTGCCGGGCCTTGTCGTACCGGCCCTTGTAATAATAGGCAATGCCCAGGTTGGTCAGGGGAAAGTGAGGGGTGGCATAGAGCATGTCTCCGGTGACTTCTTCCAGAACGGCGATGGCGTTATCCCACTGCTTCTGGATGATGAAGACGCTGCCCAGGTTGTTTTTTGCCTGTGAATAGCTGGGGTTAAGCTCAATGGCTTTCTTAAAATGAATTACGGCCAGGTCGAGCTTTTCTTTTTTGTTATACACCAACCCCAAGTCATTATGCAGAAACGGGTCGTTGGGATTGAGCGCTTCAGCCTTGAGTAGTTCAACCAACGCCGATCTGAAGTTACCGTCGGCCAGATAGGCCTCGCCCAGCTTTCGGGAGGCCTTGGCGTTTTTTTGATTCTGCAGGGTGGTTCCAGGGGTTGCACAGGAAGATAGCAGCAACAGAACCATGATAAAATAAAAAATAGCTTTCAGCCGGCATTTTGCCATGAAACACGCTCCTGTCTACGGATGTGTGGTTATTTCAATTATCCGGATCTCCTGATTGCGGATGAAATTGCCGATCAGTTCGGGAATGCCGGCCTCGGTAAAAAGCAGGTTCTCGCCGCGTCCGGTCGGCACCAGTATCCCCTGAACCGTCAGTGCCGTGTTGAATTCGGCGGGTCGGTCGGCACCGTAAAAAACCGGTTCACGGGTGTAGGACATGCCGGCGGCGTCCAGCAATTGGGCGATGACCGTGATCGGCGGGGTATCGGCCTGGATTTGAAGGATGTCCAGTCCGATGTCGCGGATGGCCGTGATGGCGTCGCCGTAAAGGTCGCCCAAGTCGACGAGGATTTCCCGTCCGTTGCCGAAGGAAAGCAGGTTGGACAGGGCCTGAACCTGAATCCCGGCATACGGGAAACTGATGCTGGTATTGGGCGAGTAGTAAAATCCCATCCGCCGGGCGAAGGCTTCGATCAACGTTTTTTGGTCGCTGCCGTCAATCCGGCCTGTTCCCGCCGCACCATCCGTTTCCGTTGCCATTGGCGCTGGTGCCGGCACCGGTGTCCCGGTCAGAAGATCCTTGATGACAATGTCGTTCTGATCCAGGTACCGCCGGATGGCTGCATGGGTTTGTTGATTGGCGCTGGTGATGGGCGTGATACAGGTGTGGCGCGTGACCTGCCCATCCGCCGATGGCGCGCTGTGAATCCATTTGGCAGTGACAATGACGCTGACGCCTCCGTCATCAAAGGCCAGCCGATCTGTGATTTTCTCACCCGCAAAGGCGGATAACACTGCCTCGACGATCGCCTGGGCGGAAGCTTCCTCGCCAATTTTCACGATTTTGACATCTGTCCAGTAGGATTGAATGAGCGGCAGGTCCACATTCATGACCCGGTCCTGAGTAGTCAGAATCACCTTTTTGCGGTTCTGCAGTTCGATAACGGGAAATCGGGAAAGGTCCAGTTCAAACGGATTGCCCTGCTTCATGGGCAGGTAATAGGTTCCCTTGGCCATCAGGCGCCCGCCGATGATGGATGCGGCCTCGGCCGCCGGTCCGGTGGTTTTCGGAGGCGCCACCGGAGTGGACGGCGGCATCGGTGCCGGGGCTGATGAGGGCAGGGCGGATGGCCGGCCCTCTTGCATGGTTTCGGTGGCGGCCGTCTGGGCCACTTTCTCCACCAGGTTGCCGGCTTTATCAAATAGCGATTCATACCAGCTTTGTTCCCGGACCGAAGGGTCGGGCATATATATCTTCTGGCCGACGAAAATTTTATTGACATCCTTGATCTTCGGGTTGACCGCCTTGAACAGTTTCAGTCCTTCGTTATAGGTTCGGTTGCCGAAACGGCCGCCAAATTGGCTGGCAATCAACCGGGAGACGGTATCCCCGCGCTGAACCGTGTATGCGCGGGACTGTTTCTTGATCATCTCCCTGGGGTTGGTGATCATGACGAAGGGGATCGTGACCACACCCGAGGACTGTCCCGGCAGGTGGCCCTGGACCAGTTTTTTCAGGGGAATGTCCACCACCTGTCCGGGGCGGAGTCGGTCGATGTCTTTGACATGGGGGTTGAGGCGCTGAAAGATCCCCAGAAAATCCCTGAAATCCTCATGGGCGATCTCGCCTTTCTGTCGGAAAATTTTAAGGACCCAATCCCCTTGCCGGACCTCGTAGGGATCACAGAGAATGTCCCAGCCGCGGTCGTAGCGGACCACGTAGTCTTTATAGAGCATGGCGCCGAAGGCGCTGGTCCCTGCCAGAAGGGCGATCAGCACCGCGGTGGCAGAGAAGACCCGGCGGGGAAACCAGAGGGCTCGCGGGTTGCGCTTTCTTGTAACCATGGCCGTTTGCCTGTACGTTGATGTTGAGTGTCTGGTTTAATGGGAACTCCGTTTTCCCATGGACGTTCAGCAATGCCCCCCGATTACCGTTTTTTCAAGCCAAGATCACCGGCGATCTGTCCGGCGACGGCCTCGACAAAGGTGGCAAAATCCTCCTTTGCCATCGGCTTGCCCGGTTCGGGCACCCGTTTGAGGTGCGCCGGGCAAACATAGCGGGGTTGGTTGACCAGGGCCGGCTTGGGCTGGACAGCAAAACCTTCTGGAAAACTGTCCTGAAAATACATGTCTTGAAACCCGGAGAATTTAAGAGCGTGGGCCGTTGAATCGATAATCGCCGTTTCCTTTGCGTTGACCCAACCGTTTTTCAGGGCCTCCTCGAGTCCGGCCAAGGACTCGCCGCCGTGGGTGCAGGCGATGTGGCCGTTGCGATTGGCCGTCAGTTGCCAGTCCATGATGGCCTGTTCGGTCACCTGCGCGAAAAATACCCGTGGTTCACCGGCCACCCGATTGTAGCGATCCACCAGGTAGATGACTCGCGGCATGGATACCGGATTGCCGATCATGGCCGCCTGGGCCACGCTGGGCTTGACCGTCATGGGAACGAAACGTCGCCCGTCGCCCGCCGTCTGGCTGTAGTAGTTGTAGACCGGGTTGGCATGCTCGGACTGCACACCGACAATTTTGGGCAGGGCGTCGATGATGCCGACGTCGAAAAATTTGAGAAATCCGTTCATCACGGCCGTGATGTTGCCGGCGTTACCGATGGGCACCACCACGACCTTGTCGGCCATGGCGTAGTCGAAATCCTGCGCGATTTCGTATGAATAGGACTCCTGTCCCAGGATCCGCCAGGCATTTTTCGAATTGAGCAGGGCCACATTGTACCCGTCCGCCAGCGCCTCGACGACTTTCATGCAGTCATCGAATACTCCGGGAATTTCGAAGACGTCCGCCCCGCTGCCCAGGGGCTGGGAAAGCTGCTGGGGGGTCACCTTCCTGTGCGGCAGGAGTACGGCGGATTTGATGTCGGGTTTGAGATAGGCGGCGTAAAGCGCTGCCGCGGCACTAGTATCCCCGGTGGAGGCGCAGATGGAGAGCACCTCGTCGATAATCCCCTCTTGGATCAGGAAATGGATGTAGCTCAGGGCACTGGCCATGCCGCGGTCCTTGAACGATGCGCTGGGGTTCTGACCGTCGTTCTTGTAGAAGAAGCGCATGCCGGTTTTCTCCTGAAGGACGGTGTTGGCTTCCACCACCGGCGTATGCCCTTCGCCCAGATAGACCACCGAGTCGAGCGGAATGACCGGGCCGATGAATTCGTGGTAGCGGTAGATCCCTTTGAGGGCCGGGATCTTGAGCATGCGTCGGTAGTCGAGGATCTGTTGCCAGGTCTCGCCGCTGAGCGCCTTGAGCCGGTCGAACCGGCGATCGTGGATGAGCAGCACCTGGCCGCAGTCCGGGCAGGTGTAGAGCAGGGATTCAATGCTGTGTTCGGCCTGGCAGCCCAGGCAACGGTAGATCAGTTCCCCACTGGGTTTCGGAATCAGGTGGGGCCGGATGGTTTCCGGGAATTGGTCGATTTTCACGAGGCGATCTTTTCCATTCCGCCCAGGTATGGCCTGAGCGCTTTGGGGATAACGACGGTGCCGTCCTCCTGTTGACAGTTCTCCAGAAGGGCCGCCAGGGTTCGACCGACGGCCAGCCCGCTGCCGTTGAGGGTATGCACCAGGCGGGTGCCTTTTTTTCCCTTCTCCTTGAAGCGGATACCGGCCCGGCGGGCCTGAAATTCTTCAAAGTTGCTGCACGACGAAATTTCGCGATAAACCCCCTGAGCGGGCATCCATACTTCGATGTCATAGGTCTTGGCCGAAGAGAACCCCATGTCACCGGTACACAGGGTGATCACCCGGTAGGGCAGCTCTAGGCGGCGCAGCACGGTTTCGGCACTCTCCAGAAGACTTTCCAACTCGTCATAGGAGGTCTCCGGTCGGGTGAACTTGACCAATTCCACCTTGTTGAACTGGTGCTGACGAATCAGCCCGCGGGTATCCTTTCCGTAGGAGCCGGCTTCGGACCGGAAACAGGGGGTGTACGCCGTGTAGTAGATCGGCAGCTGGGATTCGTCCAGGATCTCTTCCTGGTGGATGTTGGTTACCGGTACCTCGGCGGTGGGGATGAGAAAGTAGTCCAGCCCTTCGAGTTTGAATAGGTCTTCGGCGAATTTGGGCAGTTGGCCCGTGCCGGTCATGGTTTTGCGGTTGACGATAAACGGTGGCAGTACTTCCTTGAAGCCGTGCTCGCCGGTATGCAGATCGAGCATGAAGTTGATCAGCGCCCGCTCCAGCCGTGCCCCCACGCCCAGGTAGAGGGGAAAGCGGGCGCCGGCGATTTTAGCGGCGCGCGCGAAATCGAGGATGCCCAGATTTTCGCCGATGGTCCAGTGGGGCAGCGGTTCAAAGGCCAAGCGGGGCGGCTCGCCCACCCGCTTGACTTCAGGGTTGTCGTTTTCGTCCTTGCCGACGGGTACGCTGGCATGGGGAATATTGGGCATGGCCATGATCATTTCACCGATGGCCGATTCGCTGTCGCCCAGCTTTTTCTCAAGGCTTTTAATGGCCTGGGAGACGTCGCGCATGTTGGCGATGACGGCATCGGCGTTCTCACCGCTGCGCTTCATTTGTGCCACCTGGTCGGAAACGGTATTGCGTTGGTGGCGCAGCGCTTCCAGTTCGGAAAGAATGGATTTGCGGCGGATGTCCTGCTTTTGAAATGCCTCCCAGTCAATGGCGGTGCCACGGTTTTGCATGGCCGTTTGGACGAACTCCAAATTTTCTCTGACGAGCTTGATTTCCAGCATATCTGTCCTTATATTCCAAAATCGTGTTTATACAGGGCCATACATCGGATTGTAGGCAGTGGTGTCTGTTCGTGTCGGGGTGGTGAACGGCTATACCGATGAAAGGCGAACACCGAAGCTGAAACAAACCAAATTATTATCCCAAGTGGTCCGATTAGTCAATAATGATTGCCGGTTGAACCGTATCAGCGGGCCTTCTGAGCATGTCTGCCGCCCGGTGATACGAACGGATGGCCCCTTTGATGCGCGCCAGGTGACATCCGTGGTGTCGTGGGTGTAAACTGGGCTGCCGTGGCCGGTGGAAACAATTGTAAGATGGAGATGGCAATGGATGAAGTCCGGGAAAAAAAGCAGGAAATCAGAAGTGAAATATCGTCGTTCTTCAAATCGCTGGACAGCGATGTGCTCGCCGCAAATACCCACATCATTGAAAATCGGTTGTTCGAGTTTGCCAATTTTCTCGAATCCAAGATTGTCATGCTTTATGTAAACGCTGAAAACGAAGTGGCCACGGATAACATCATCAAGCGGGCCTATGAATACAGTAAAATCGTCGTTCTGCCGGCTTTTGATGCCGCCAAAGCGACGATGAAGCTGATGAAGGTAGACAATCCGGACAAAGACCTGATCGCCGGATCGCGGGGCTTTCTCGAACCGAATCCGGCCAAATGCAAGCCGGTTCCGGTTGACTGCATCGATATCGCCATTGTTCCCGGTGTCGCCATGGATGAGAAAGGGGGGCGTGTCGGTTCCGGTGACGGTTACTACGACCGGATCATCCCTGACCTGCCCATGACCACCCGCAAGGTTGGGCTGGTTTTCGAAGGACAATTGATCCCCCAGGTGCCCATGGAATCCCACGACAAGCATGTGGATATTATTATCACCGAAAAACGGGTGATCTATAAGATATGAGCCACCGCTTCACTCGCAGACAACCGGAAACGCCTCCCTTGGGGAGGCGTTTTTGTTTGTTATGGTAGTGTTTTTATTAAGTGATAAATATGTCCATTCATACCGATTTCCGTAGAGCTGGCCATGCCTGCGACCAGATTCCACTAATCCGGGTTCCAAATGCGGTTACCCTCTGCCGTGCTCGCTAACCGCTTGACCTAACACGAATTCATTGGTAAACACAGGCAGGGGGAAGACGCCGATGAAATACCAGCGCTTGAGAAATGAGATGGTTACCAAACAGATTATCGCCCGTGGGATCAATGACCCGCGTGTGCTGTCGGCCATGCGCGGCGTTCCCCGTCATCTGTTTGTCAGTGAGGCCATGATGGATCAGGCGTATGGTGATTTTCCGCTGCCCATCGGCGAACAGCAGACCATTTCCCAACCCTTCATCGTTGCCGAAATGACCCAGGCGCTGCAATTGACCCCCGAGGACCGTGTTCTCGAGATCGGCACCGGCTCCGGATACCAGGCCGCCATTCTGGCCCAGATTGCCTTTCGCGTGTATACTGTGGAGCGCATCTACCCTTTGTACACCCGCACCCGCAAGCTTTTCGATCGGTTGCGCTACCACAATATCGTTACCCGGTATTCGGACGGCACCACCGGCTGGCGGGAGCACAGTCCCTTTGATGCCATCATCGTCACCGCCGGGGCGCCGGAGATTCCCGCCGTGCTGGTCAATCAGCTTGCCGTTGGCGGGCGGATGGTGATCCCGGTGGGTGATCGTCACAGCCAGGATCTGATCAAACTGGTCCGCGACGAGCAGGGCATTCATCAGTCCAACCTGGGGGGCTGTCGTTTTGTCAAACTCATCGGCGAGCACGGCTGGAGAGAAAACTGAATGGTCCGACGTCTCTATGACTGGGTGCTTCACTGGGCATCCACCCCTTACGGCTCCTGGGCCATTTTTGGGCTTGCCTTTGCCGAGTCCTCATTTTTTCCCATTCCCCCTGATGTGCTGCTGATCGCCATGTGCGTGGCCCGACCGGAGCGATCGTTCCGGTACGCGTTGGTCTGCGCGCTGGGTTCCATCCTGGGCGGCTGCCTGGGGTACCTGATCGGCTGGCAGTTCATGGCTTCGGTGGGTGCCCGCATCGTCGATTTTTACGGCCTGACCGACAAAGTGGCCTATATCGGCGATCTGTACAACACCTATGACGCCTGGGCCGTGGGGATCGCCGGATTCACCCCGATCCCCTACAAGGTGTTCACCATCGCTGCCGGCATGTTCAAAATCAACTTTACGGTCTTTATCCTGGCCTCCATGGCCTCCCGGTCGGCCCGATTTTTTCTGGTCGGCGGGCTGATCTACGTCTTCGGTCCGCGCATCCAGCGATTCATCGACCGCTATTTCGATCTTCTGGCGGTTACCTTTACGGTCCTTCTGGTGGGCAGTTTCGTGGTGCTTAAATACCTGTTCTAAGGGCCGCGCAAAAAAAAATCCGGTTGTCACCATCCTGGGGGTCCGGCAGTGGGGAAAGACAACCCTCGCTCGAGTGTTGCGGCCAAAATGGCGTTATTTCGACCTGGAGCGTGGCATCGATTATGATTCTATAACCCGTGATTTCGAGTTTTTTATCAAAGAACATCCGCATAAGGCGCCGCCACCGGTGCATATCGAGAATATGTGCCTGTGGCGGTAACGTGGTAGACGGGCACAAAGACAAGCAGGATGGTGGAATTGTTTCTTTCCGCCAGCTTTAGTGGGTAAAATGCTTCTGGGAATCGTGAAAGTTCTGTTGGTTCTGTTGGTTCTGTTCGTTGGTGCCAGTCTGCTGCTTTATCTGTTCCAGATCAGGATGATTTTCTTTCCTCAGCCTACCGCTCCGGCAAACCTGTCCCGCTATTCCGATCGGGAGATCCAAATGCGGCACGGCGACGTCACCCTCACCGGCTGGTTTTTCAACAACAAGATCGATTCGAGCGATCCCCTGATCGTCTATTACGGGGGAAACGCCGAGGATGTTTCGCTGAACTTTTCCGATTTGGGCCGGTTCAATGCCGACTCTTTTTTATTCATGAACTACCGGGGTTATGGGGGCAGCGAAGGCCGGCCGTCGGAGACGGCTCTGGTGAGCGACGCCTTGTTCGTATTCGACCGGCTGATTGAGCGGTACGGTGTCGATCCGGCCCATATCGTGCTCATGGGACGCAGTTTGGGATCGGGGGTGGCCGTGCAGGTGGCGGCCAGACGGTCCGTGGCCGGGGTAATTCTGGTGACCCCCTTCGATTCCCTGGTCCATGTGGCCCAGGCGCACTATCCGGGAATTCCCGTGGGATGGCTGCTCAGACACCGCTTCGATTCGGTCTCGCTGGCTCCCCGGATTCGTACGCCGGCGCTTATCCTTGGTGCCGCCAGCGACCGGGTCGTGCCGGTGCATCTGGCGGCGAACCTGGCGCGGCAGTGGGGCGGCCCGGTAACGGCGATCACCATCAACGGCACCGGTCACAACACCATCGAAACGGCCGGTCGCTACTGGGAGGCGATCAATGCCTTTCTTGCATCCGGGCGCGGCGACGGATTGCCGGCGAGCGATCGCTCTGCACCAGGAGACAATTGACGGCAAGTCCGATCGGGTGTATAGCAATTCTTTACGCATAAGACCAACCGGTTTTATTTTTTTTACCCTCAACGCGTTGACCGGAGGTTTCCATGACCATCCTTAAACACCTTTTTTCCCCCATCGACATTGGGCGGATGAAGGCCAAGAACCGATTGCTCATGTCGGCCATGAGCATCAACTTCGGCGTGGACGAGAACAATTACGTGACCGACCAGCTGACCGAATATCTGGCGGCCCGGGCCAGGGGCGGTGCCGGAATGATTCTGGTGGGTGGTGCCGGGGTCCATCCCACCGGCCTGGAACTGCCCGGCCTGCCGGCCCTGTGGGAGGACGGGTGCATTCCGGCCATGCAAAAAATGGTAAAACGGGTCAAAACTTTCGACGCCTGCTTCGGGGTTCAGCTGATGCATGGCGGTCGACAGTCCTACCATGACCAAAAAGTGGCGCCTTCGCCCATCCCGGCTCTGGCGGTGGTTAAGGGCGTTCCCAAGGAACTGACCGTGGAGGAAATCGCTGAATTGGTAGCCGCCTTTGGCGATGCGGCCCGGCGCTGCCGGGAGGCTGGCTTCGATTTTATCGAGGTGCATGCCGCTCACGGTTACCTGATCAACCAGTTTCTGGCGCTCAATTCCAACCAGCGCACGGATCGATATGGCGGCAGCTTCGAGAACCGCATCCGATTTTTCCTGGACGTCCTGACCGATATCAAGGCCAAGGCCGGCGCGGATTTCCCAGTGGGACTGCGCATCAATGGTGAGGATTACGCAGATGGGGGATGGACCCTGGCGGATGCCTTGCGCCTGGCGCCGATTCTCGAGCGAAACGGTGCCGATTACCTGCATGTTTCGGCCGGCATATACGGCTCCCGGCAGTTGACGATTCCCTCCATGTATGTGCCCCATGGCTGTTTCATCCACCTGGCCGAGGCGGTCAAACAGGTGGTCGATATTCCCGTGGTGGGCGTCGGCCGGATCAAGAGCCCGGAGATGGCCGATCGTTTTTTGAAAGACGGCCGGGCGGATATCGTGGCCATGGGCCGCAGCCTGATTGCCGATCCCATGCTGCCGGAAAAGGCCCGCGCCGGCGATTTGAAAGCTATCCGGCCGTGTATCGGTTGTTGCCTGGGATGTATCCACGCGGTTCTGGCCCTTGAGCCGGGGGGATGCGTGGTCAATCCGGATGTGGGACGCGAATACCTGATGGACAAGGATACCCGCGCAGCGGTTGCCAGGCGGGTACTGGTGGTGGGGGCCGGGCCGGCGGGGCTGGCGGCGGCGCGCTTGGCTGCCATGCGCGGCCACCGGGTGACCGTGATCGAGGAGAAGGGCTACGTCGGTGGCCTGCTTCGCCTGGCCGCGCGTGTGCCCGGGCGAGGTGAGATTCTGGACATCATCGATTTTCTCAATTGCGAGATCGAGCGCCTGGGGGTGGCCCTGCGGCTCAACACCCCCCTGGACAACACCCTCCTCGATGAACTGGCCCCCGAGGCCGTGATTTTGGCTTCGGGCAGCCTTCCGGACATGCCCATCATCAAGGGGCTGTTTACTACGGCCATGGATCTGTGCACGGTCACTGAAGTGCTGGACGGAAAGATCACCGGTGACCGGGTCATTATCCTCGGCGGCGGACAGGCCGGTCTGGTGACGGCGGATTTTCTGGCCGAGAAGGGGCGCGAGGTGGCCGTGCTGAATCGCAAACGCCACTTTGCCGAGGAGATGTCCAGCAACGACCGCTTCTATTTACGCGAACGCCTCAAGGGTGACCGGGTGCACCTGTACAAGCAAGTGGCCGTTAAAGCCTTCCTTGATGACGGGGTGGGGTTCACCACTGACGGCCGTCCGGTGACGCTGGAAGGCTTCGATACGGTGGTGGTGGCCGAGGCCATGGCGCCGGTGCGTGATGCCAGACAGATGCTGGACGGCCGTGATCTGGATATACACGTCATCGGTGACGCCAAGGAACCGCGCAACTTGATGCTGGCCCAGAGCGAGGCCGAGGAAATCGCCCGGGCGCTGTGATTTGAGGCGATTTCTGTCAAAGAATATCCCATCTTGCTTGTCTTTTTTTCCGTTTTCTGCGTTGGTCTCGCTCCCACGCTCCGCGTGGGAGCGCCGTAATCGTCCTTACTGGATCAATTAATTTCATCCCCGATCCTAAGCGGATCGACTCGCCGTTTTGCCTCCCCCAATCGGGTCAGGCTTAAAAAAGCTTGAACCCACCCGAATTCATCGAATATCCTTTTTGTATCCGTTGAATGCCGTTTAGCGGTGAGGTGCAATTTTTATCGTCCGTTTTCCAGTTCAAGGGCGGAAAGGATCAAACATGATCAGGAGATCCGTTTTATGTATAGCGGCGTATTGGGGAGCAGCAAAATGAAAGATGAGAACAAAACCCGATCGCAGCTGATCGACGAACTGCAGGAAATGAGAAACCGTGTGGCCGATTTGCAGCGGAACAGCACTGTTGAGAATCATGAAAAAGTGCGTGCCGAGGCCCTGCGGGAGAGCGAAGAGCGGCTGCGTTTGGCACTCGATGCGGCCAACGACGGCATCTGGGACTGGGATCCTGGAACCGGCCGGACCTATTTTAGCCCTCGGTACTATACCATGCTGGGTTATGCACCGGACGAATTTCCCCCCATGTATGAAAGCTGGCGGCGATTGATTCACCCCGATGATGTGGAAACGGCCGAAGCATCCGTGCGCAACGCTCTGGAAGAACGCGTACCCTTTGCCGTTGAATTCCGGATGAAGGCCAAAAACGGATCGTGGCGTTGGATCTTGGGCCGGGGCAAGGTTGCCGAACTGGATGCCGAAAAAAAGGCGGTTCGCGTGGTCGGGTCTCACACGGACATCACCGAGCATAAGCGGACGGCGGAGGCGCTTGAAAAACGGATTGTGGCTTTGACGCAGCCGTTGGAGGATGTGGAAGGCATTGCCTTTGAAGATTTGTTCAACCTGGCCAATATCCAGCATCTTCAGGACCTGTATGCCGAGGCCTTTGGCGTGGCGGCCCTGATTACCCGCCCGGACGGCACCCCTATCACGCGGCCAAGCAACTTCACGGTTCTGTGCAGCCAGTTCATCCGTAATACCGAAAAGGGAAGCAAAAACTGCACGATTTCCGATGCGTTGATCGGACGGCACAATCCCGCCGGACCCATCATTCAGCCATGCCTGAGCGCCGGCTTGTGCAACGCGGGGGCCAGTATCACCGTTGGCGGGCGCCATATCGCCAATTGGCTGATCGGCCAGGTCCGCAACGAGAACCAAAAAGAAGAAGACGTTATGGCTTACGCCCGTGAACTCGGTGCGGACGAAAGCGCGTTTCGCGCCGCTTATCGCCAGGTGCCCGTAATGTCTGAAGAACAGTTCGAAAGAGTTGCCAATGTGGTGTTTACTGTGGCCAATCAGCTTTCCATGTCGGCTTATCAAAACATTCAGCAGGCGCGGTTCATCACCGAAAGGAAACAAACCGAGGAATCCCTGCGCCTGACCCAGTTCATTTTCGACAAGGCCCCCATCGGCATCTGGCGGATGGGACCAGCGGGCGAGGTCCTCGACGTCAATGAAGCGGCCTGCGCCAGCCTCGGTTACACCCGGGAAACGCTCTGCCGCATGACTGTTTTCGACTTCGCCCCCGGATTTGATATCGGGGATTGGGAGAACGGCACCAACCAGCTGAATGAGACGGGGACCAAGATCACCGAGGCCTTCCACCAGCGCAAGAGCGGCGAGCTTTTTCCAATCCAGGTTCTTGAAAAGCTGGTGCGTTTTAAGGGCCAGGAATACCGTCTGGCGTTTGTTCAGGACATCACCGAGCGTAAAAGAACCGAAAAATCCCTGCGCCTCGCCCAGTTCATCATCGACAACGCCAACATCGGTATCTATCGGATCGATTCGGCCGGCCGCATCATAGAGGTGAACCGGAAAGCTGCGCAATTGCTCGGCTACACCAAGGAAGAGTTGGAATCGCTGACCATGCCTGATATCGACCCCCTGGTTGCCCGTACATCCTGGTGGGTGGAGAATTGGCGGAAATTAACTGCTCTGGGGACGCGAGATCTTGAAAGGCAACACCGCAGGAAGGATGGTTCCGTATTTCCCGTTGAGGTTCACAGCAACCTTTTGGAATATGAGGGCCAACAGTATGCTATCGCCTTTGTCAAGGATATCACCGAGCGCAAACGAATCGAGGAATCCCTGCGCCTGACCCAGTTCATTTTCGACAAGGCCCCCATCGGCATCTGGCGGATGGGACCGACGGGCGAGGTCCTCGACGTCAATGAAGCGGCCTGCACCAGCCTCGGTTACACCCGGGAAGCGTTCTGCCGCATGACCGCCTTCGACGTCGCTCCCGGGCTTACTCCCAGCGATTGGGATATCCAAACGACCCGGCTGAATGAGGCTAGAACGATTACCATCGAAGCCTTTCACCAGCGCAAGGGCGGTGAGATCTTCCCGGTCCAGGTTATCGCTAAACTCATGCGGTTTGAGGGGCAGGAGTACCATTTGGCTTTTGTCCAAGACATCTCAGAGCGCAAACAGAATGAAGACGCGCTGCGGGAGAAGGATCAGTTGCTTCATGATATCGGCAAGCTGGTCAGAATCGGTGCGTGGAAATTCGATCCCGAAACCGGCAAGGTAACAACGACCGAGGAAGTGGCGCGAATATACGATTTTGAATCGGCCCAGGACTTGAGTGTCGAAAAAGGCCTTGGCTGTTATCATGGCGCAAATCGAGAAATAATGGAACACGCCTTTTATGGATTGATTGAGCAGGGCACCCCCTATGATCTGGAGCTTGAGATCGTATCCGCCAAGGGAATTCGCAAGTGGGTACGAACCATCGGCCATCCCGTAATGAAAGACGGGCGTATTATTCAGGTACAGGGATCCTTCCAGGACATTTCCGAACGCAAGCAGGCTGAAGAAAATTTGCGTAAGCATGAACGATTGCTCGCCAATATTCTGGAATCCATGAGTGAAGGTGTTTTTGTGCTCGACAGTGACTTTACCGTCACGATTTACAATAGAGGCATGGAAGTCATTACCAATGTACCAAGGGAGTCGGTTATCGGTAAACGCCCCTGGGAAGTGTTTCCCCATATTAAAAATTTGCCGGTTGAGGAGAATATTCGCAATGTAATGAAAGGCGAGCTGCCCGTAGCCGTGAAGACGACCCATCCGCATAATCCCAATGTGTGGTCCCGGGACAGCTTTTCCCCCATCAAGGATGCCGATGGAGGGGTTGTCGGCGTGGTTGGTGTGCTTACCGATATCACCCGGCAAAAGCAGGCCGAAGAGGAACTGCGCCAATTACGCAACTATCTTTCCAATATTATCGATTCCATGCCCTCCATACTCGTGGCCGTGGACCGTGACGGCAAGGTGACCCAATGGAATCGCCAAACGGAGAAAACCACCGGATTGAGTTTCGAAAAGGCCCGTTTCCAACCCCTGACCAAGGTGTTTCCCCGCCTGTCCGGCGAAATGGATCGTATCGGCGCCTCCATCCGGGAGCGCCGGGTGATCAGTTCCCCAAAAGTCACGTTCGAGTTGGGCAATGAAATCCGTTATGAAGATATTACCATCTTTCCCCTGGTGGGCAACGGCGTCAAGGGCGCCGTGATCCGATTGGACGATGTAACCCAGCAGGTGCGCCTGGAGGAGATGATGATCCAGAGCGAGAAGATGCTTTCGGTGGGGGGGCTAGCGGCGGGCATGGCCCACGAGATCAACAATCCCCTGGCCGGCATCCTGCAAAACGCGTCGGTCCTGCGCAACCGCCTGATGGGCGACCTGCCGGCCAACCGCCAGGCCGCCGAAGCCGCCGGTATTACCCCGGCGGCCATCCGGCACTACCTGGAACTGCGTCGGCTGCCCGACATGATCGACGGCATCCACGAATCCGTGAATCGCGCCGCCGCCATCGTCAGAAACATGCTCAGCTTTGCCCGCAAAAGCGATCGGATTTTCTCCAGCCAGGATCTGGGCGTACTTCTGGACCGGACCCTGGATTTGGTTCAAACCGATTACAGCATGAAGACGCACTACGACTTCAAACACATCCACATCAACCGGGAGTATGACCCGGCGCCTCCCGTTCTCTGCGAGGCCACCAAGCTTCAGCAGGTCTTCATGAACATCCTGAAAAACGGCGCCGAGGCCATGGCCGGGGTGACGGACGCATCCGCTTCACCGACCTTTGTGCTGTGCATCCGGGATGATGACAACTGGGTGCAGGTGGAAATCGAGGACAACGGTCCGGGCATGGACGAGAAGACCCGGCGCCGTATCTTCGAACCCTTTTTCACCACCAAGCCGGTGGGCCAGGGTACCGGCCTGGGCCTGTCGGTTTCCTATTTCATCATTGCCGAGGACCATGGCGGTGAGATGAGGGTCCATGCCACGGCTGGCGGCGGCACCTGTTTTGTCATCCGGTTGCCCAAAGCAGGCAAGTCCGGTACATGATGCTATGGTGTTTAAAATTGAGATCAGACCTTGAACTGATCGACCATCTGTTTGAGGCTTTCCGACAGTTTGGACAGTTCCTGGGCACTGAGGTTGACCTGACTGCTGCTGGTGGACATCTCGTTCATGGAGACACTGACCCCGGCGATATCCTGGGAGATCTCCGTTGAGACGGTTGAGCTCTGGTTGACGTTCTCGTTGACCTCCTGGATGCCCTGGGAGGCCTGGGCCACGTTGGTGGCGATGTCCTTGGTAGCGGTAGACTGCTCCTCGACGGCGGTGGCGATATTGGCCACCAAGTCGTTGACATCCTCGATCACATTGGTGATTTCGCTGATCTGCCCCACGGTGGTGGACGTGGTACCCTGAATCGCCCCAATCTTCTCCTTGATGTCCTGAGTGGCGGCGGCGGTCTGCTTGGCCAGTTCCTTGATCTCGTTGGCCACCACGGCGAACCCCTTGCCCGCCTCGCCGGCCCGGGCCGCCTCGATGGTGGCGTTCAAGGCCAGCAGGTTGACCTGCTCGCTGATGTCGGTGATGGTTTCGATCACTTTGCCGATGGAATTGGCCGCCTCGCCCAGCTGGTCCATGTTCGTGGAAGCGCCGGAGGCTTTATGAGCCGCCTCGTCGGAGATGCTCCTGGCTTTTTCGGCGTTCTGGGCGATCTCGCCGATGGTGGCGGACATCTGCTCGGCCGCGGTGGCCACCATGTTGGTGTTGGTGGCCGACTCTTCCATGGCCGCGGCTACGTTGTTCATATTGGCGCTCATCTCCTCGGCAGCCGCGGAAACGGTGTTGGACTTGTCGGAGACATCGGTGATGCCCTGGGTCATTTGTTCGGAGATGGCGGACAGTTCTGTGGATGAGGAGGAGAGGGTCTCGACGCCCTGGACCATATCCGTCATTACCTTCCTGAGGGTTGCAGACATACCGTTCATGGCTTTGACCAGCATCCCGATTTCGTCTTCCTGATCCAGGTCGATGGTCACTGTGAGATCACCCTGGGCCACCGACTGGGCCAGTTCAACGCCCTTCTGCATGGGGCGGATAATTCCTCGGGCAATGACGAAGGCCAGTACAATGCCAAATCCGAAAGCGACAAGCCCGAAAGTCAGTACCGTAATCCGGGTTTTTTGGGCGGCATTGAGCATACTGACATCGGTCATGATATGGTTCTTGGCCTCTTTGCGAAGGTCGTGCAAAAGTGTCTGGGTTTGGTGAAGGGCCGGGACCGTCTGATTGGCATAGATTGCGTTGGCAGCTTTCATGCCTTGTACCTTTTTATCATGCCAATGCAAAACATCGTCTATTTTGGCGAGACATTCAACGGCCAGTGATTTGGTATGGTTCATGTAAAAATTACCCGCCTCATTACGACGGCTTTGATTGATCATTTCCTGAATGGTTGATGCACTTTCGTGAAGCTTTCTGTGAGGGGCTTCAAGCGCATCCAGGAGAGCGGCAAATTGAGTGTCCGTTTGTCTTAACGCGGCGGTTTCGGCGGAATGCAACCATCGGCCCAAGCTGCACTTTGCAGGATCCGTTTCGGCCTTGATCTCAGACAATGATGTGTCGACAAAAACATCTTTTACGCTGTGGGCCCACGCCAGATGGTTGATTTTTTGTTCCCTGAGAAAATTTCCCAACTCAAGATCCGCAGGCTGGAACTGTTTGTCGATTTCGATGGCGGAGTGGTGAAGCTTTCGATGCGGCTCCTCGATTTCCTTGAGCAGCGGCGCCAAGGATGGAACCAGCCTTTCCACCTGCTCGCGATCCTCGCTATGGAGCCATTTGCCGAAAGCGCATTGATGGTCGTCTTTTTCAACATCGAGGGACGTTACATTTTCATCCGTAAGTAGTTCGTTTACCTTGTTGGCCCAGTTCAGATGGTCAACCTCCCGCTGTGCCAGTAGGGCATCGATTTGATTCCCCTGTATAACCTCCTTAGCGTTACCGACGATACGACCAATGCCGGTTGTGGCCAGTACCTCGACGAAAAATAAAAATAATAAGACCGAACCGAATCCGACAAGAAACTTTTTGTTCAACCGTAAATTTTTCCATTTTAATTTCATGTGCGCCTCCAGTATGTTCTTCTTTTTTCATCATCTACAACCCATAAATCTATCATCGGGAGAAGTTCTCATTCCTTTACCATGATTATTACACTTTGAACTGATCGACCATTTGCTTGAGGCTTTCCGACAGCTTGGACAGTTCCTGGGCCGACAGGTTAACCTGACTGCTACTGGTGGACATTTCGTTCATGGAGACACTGACCTCAGCGATATCCTGGGAAATCTCGGATGAGACGGAAGAGCTCTGGTTGACATTCTCGTTGACCTCCTGGATACCCTGGGAGGCCTGGGCCACGTTCGTAGCGATATCCCGGGTGGCGGCGGATTGTTCTTCCACGGCTGTGGCGATGGAGGCCACGACCTCGTTGACCTCCCTGATCACATTGGTGATTTCGCTGATTTGGCCTACGGTCATATTCGTGGTGCCCTGGATGCCCTCGATTTTCTCCTTGATGTCTCCGGTGGCCTCGGCGGTCTGCTTGGCCAGTTCCTTGATTTCGTTGGCCACCACGGCAAATCCCTTGCCCGCCTCGCCGGCACGGGCGGCCTCAATGGTGGCGTTTAAGGCCAGCAGGTTGACCTGTTCGCTGATGTCGGTGATGGTCTCGATCACCTTGCCGATGTCATTGGCCGCCGCGCCCAGCTGATCCATGTTGGTGGAGGCGCTGGTGGCCTTGTGGGCGGCTTCGTCAGAGATGCCGCGGGCCTTTTCGGCGTTCTGAGCGATTTCGCCGATGGTGGCGGACATCTGCTCGGCGGCGGTGGCCACCATGTTGGTGTTGGTTGACGACTGTTCCATGGCCGCAGCCACGTTGTTCACGTTGGTGCTCATCTCCTCGGCGGCGGCGGAAACGGTGTTGGATTTGTCCGTCACGGTTTCGACGCCCTGGGTCATCTGCTCAGAGATGGCGGACAGTTCCGTTGAAGAAGAGGAGAGCGTCTCGACTCCGCCGGCAATATCCTTGATGATGCCCTGCAGCTTTTCAATAAAGGTATTGAACCACTTGGCCAGTTCGCCCACCTCGTCGCGGCTGCTCACCTGGAGACGCATGGTCAAATCGCCCTCGCCCTGGGCGATGTCCTTGAGGCCGGCCACCGCGGCGTTAATGGGGAGCACGATGGAGCGCGCGGCAAACAGGACGATCACGGCCACGATCATGCCGGCCATAACGGTGACGATGATGTTGGCGTTGCGGATGGCATGGGAGGCGGCCAGGAACTCGTCCTGGTTTTGGGTGGCGCCGATGGTCCAGCCGTTGATGCCCACCGGGGCGAAGCCGGCAATTTTGTGGATCCCTTGGAATTCATACTCTTCCACACCGGTCTCCTGGGCCTTCATCCGGCGGCTGATGGCATCCATCTCCTTGATATGGGTAAAGTTTGTTTTGAGGATATTTTCCGGCTTGGGATGGGCGATGCAAAGGCCGGTCGCATCGGACATGAAGCCATAGCCCGTCTCACCGATTTTACGGTTTGACACGATCTTGGTGAAATAGTCCGCGTGGATCACGGACCCAAATGCACCTATAAATTTGCCGTTTTTGGCTTTGATCGGAGCACAGGCCACGGCGATGGGTTTGCCGGTGCTTTTCGACAGCACCATGTTGCTCAATACTGCCTTGCCCTCGCGTCGTACAATTTGAAAATAATCCGTGTTACGGACATTGATTTCTTTATATTCCCCGCCATTTTCCAGAACGCCGGTATACACTTCACCATCGGCGTTGGCGATAAAAATGCCCTGGTAGTGATTACCCATATTGCGAAACGCAACACCCAAATCGGCAAATACTTCTTCAACCAACGATATGTTGGCCTGAACGCCGGAATGCGCGACGGTTTCACTCAGCTTTATAATTTTTTTCTGGCTGGCCAGGAGACGGGTTTTTTCCAGCTCGGCCTGGATAGCATTGCGGGTTAGCCTGGAAAGATCCGAGGCAACGCTCTGGGCCTGGTGCTTGGACAGCTCCATTAGGGCCACCTGGGATTTGGAATAAGAGAGATACCCCACAACGATCAGCGGGATCATCACCGCGATTAGACCGCCGATAATGAGTTTGGATGAGATGGAGTGCAGGTTGATTTTCATGTTCATGCTTCCTTTGCGTGTACCTTAAAGACGACGAATCCGTTTCAGCCCCGATTATTATGTTTGACACTGTTATCGACGGTAAGGGACGGTGCTTAACACTGGAAAAAATGGTGGTTAATGGGGGGGCAAAACACCCTATTTGGGATGTCAATTATGCGGTGAGGGACGTCAGGTAGGTTTGCAGGTTGACCTTTTTGTTTGTCAGGCCAAACTTTTCACGAATGTTTTTACGATGCCATTGGATTGAACTTGGCGACAGGCCCAGCATCTGGGCAATGCCCTTGGTATTTTTGCCGCTGCGGATCAGGTCGGCAATTTGAACCTCGGTGGGGGTCAAATCCTGATATTTCCAGAATACGGTCTTGGAAAATCGGGACACGATGTCGTTCAAATTGGTTTCGATGATGTTCAGGTAGGCCCGGGCATCGGTGTTGACGCCGCAATGGCCGAGCGCTTCGAGATAAGGGAAAACAAATCGTTTCAGATGGACCATCATGTTTTCCTCGACGGCCCGTTTTTCAACCTCCCGGTGGTCCAGGGACGCTTTCAAGGCCTGGTTGACCTTTTCCAGGTAGCGGCTCTTTTCTTCCAGCTCCTTTTCCCGCTCCTTAAGGGCCAGAATCATTTTTTGTCGCTCGGTGATGTCACGAACAACGGCCAGGGTGTGAGGCACATCGTTGATCATGGACCGGGTCACGCTGACCTCGGCATCAAAGGGCGAACCGTCTTTGCGGAAAAACCGCCAGTCGAAGGATTGATGCACACCTTGGTTGACGAGGTCTCGTTTTTTTTGGAGTCCATTGGTGGATGATTGTCCGTCGGGTTGGATCTCCGGTGAGAAATTTTCAGCAGACTGTCCGATGGCTTCTTCACGGGAAACGTTGAACAACTCCAGGGCCTTTTGGTTGCAGTCGACCACAATACCGTCCCGGAGGACAAAAATACCGTCATTGGCGGAATCGAAAAGCTGACGATAACGGGCTTCGCTGGTGCGAAGGTTTTGTTCGGCTTCACGCCTTGCGCTGATATCCTGGATGGTTTCGATGGCCCCAATCCGTTTCCCCTTGGCATTCATGATGGGGCCGGCGGTAAAGAACAGCCGTTTGCCGGTTTTTCCTATTTGTGGGAAAAAGGCCTCGCCTTCATAACCGTCCTTGATTAACAGCGATTTGTGATAATTGCTGCCGTATCGCTCCTTGAATTCGTGACTGCCGGCGTTTTTGACGATCAGATCCGCCATTAGCGGCCGGCGGTTTGGATAAAAGGTCTTCTGATGATTGTCGGTGCCGATTATTTCCTTTGCAGAAGCCCCCGTCAGTTTTTCACAGGCCCGGTTCCAATGGGTAATTCTGGAATCCGAATCGATCACAAACGTGGGGATGGGACTGCCTTCAATAATCTGGGTTAATTTTTTGGCCTCTTCCTCGCGCTGTTTGATTTCTTTTTTCAAGGACGCCTGAATGCCGTCGATAGACTGTTTTCCCTCCTCGATTTTCAGGCGGTTGATCCCCATCTGGCCGATCATTTCGGCCAATTGCCTGAGGTATTGTAAAATCGCATGAATCCGATTTTTGGGAACAATGGGGACATCCAGCACGGCCTCAATGAATGCCGACCCGTCAAAATTCAATTTTGCCGCTTGTTGTTTAAAACGTGCCATGGCATCCGCATCGGGAGGCTCGAAAAAGAATTTTCCGGTGAACAGGTTGGCCGCATGGATGTGGTTGATGTGGATGGGCGTAGCGCCATTGAACAAACCGTTAGGACAGACCTGAACGACGGAATGTTCGCCACGCATCAATTCTGCTTGAAGTTGGGCTTGATTTTCGAGACAGGCCGAGGCCGATACAGGATGTCGCAAATAAAAATCAGAACAGATTTTTTGATGACCGACGTCGGCGCAACTTTTTCCATCCAGCGAGACGATGGATACAGAGATACCGGTCGCCGCACAAAATGCATCAAAGAGTCGGCCGAGGTTCTCAAAATCGATTATGTCTTTTAGATCCCAGGGCATGTTGTACTGCCTCGTTGACATCTCTTCCAATAAAACAGTCATAACATGTTTTTCGGATGGTGTGTGGTTTTCTTCACCGCCAACAATAATGACGACAGGCGGAGGGGTGGGAGACATCGCTGCCATCGAAGGCAACGCATGGGGGAGGCTATCTTACGGGAAAAATAACTGGATTCATGGTTAGCGTTAATCATATACTGGTAATTAACGCCGATGGGCTTGGTTCTAACTTCGCCCACCTGGATTTAGTAACGATTAAAACGGGTTGACCCCATATTACCTCTCGTTCCCACGCTCTGCGTGGGAACGTATAAGGCCAACCATTCCCACGCAGAGCGTGGGAACGAGGGGGTAAGTGGACGAAGTTAGAACCAAGCCCACGCCGATCATCCTATTCGTTGGGCTTTCGTTTAAGGTCTGCCGGTCTTTCAAGGAGACGTCTTGATGAAACGATGGGTCATCCCTTTCACCCCAATCCAATGGGTTGGTATTGTTGCAATTGTATTCAGTTTCTGTTTGGTCGGCTGTAAGGCCGATGAGCCCATTCGGCTGGGGTTTATGGCTGGCATAACAGGGCGGTCGGCGGATATCGGCATGGCGGCGCGAGATGCGGTCCTGCTGGCCGTGGAGCAGTGCAATGCACAAGGGGGGCTTCATGGCCGTCAGGTAACGCTGATCATCAAGGACAATCAACAGAATGTAGAAACCGCAGTTGAGGCGGTACAGGCTTTGATCGATGCGCGGATTGCCGCGATGATCGGCCCCATGTCCAGCGCGGTCGCCGTGGCCATCGTGCCATACTTGAACCAATCTCGGGTGGTTGCCGTGGGGGGCACGGTGACGACCCAAGATCTATCCGGATTGGATGACTATTTTATGCGCGTTGCCGTTACTACCCATGAGCAAGCTTCGCTCATTGCCCAATACCTAATCAGATCTGATGATGTGCGCCGCGTCGCCGTCGCTTATGATGGTGGAAACCGTTCATTTAGCAAAGATTGGATGGAAAATTTTAAATCACCCTTTACTGCCGGTGGGGGTAAGATATTAACCGCCGTTGAATTCAAGGCCGGCGATAGACATTCGTTCTCGCAAATTACCCATGGGCTGCTGGCGGTTGACCCCGACGGTATCCTGATCATTGCCAATCCCATGGACTCCGCGTTGTTATGCCAACAGATCCGCAAATTAAATTCGTCCGTAAAAATAACCTTAACGAACTGGGCGGCGACCCAGCGGCTCATTGAACTCGGCGGGAAGGCCGTGGAAGGGGTGATGGTGTCCATCGTCTTTGATTGGGACAGTCCGGATCCGGCCTACCAACGATTTCAAAAAATATATGTTGACCGTTACAACCGGGATCCGGGGTTTCCCGGTTATTATGCCTACAACGCGGCCCAGGTGGTCCTGACGGCTTTGAAAGCCCAGAAGCCGGGCCAGTCGCTGAAAGACACCATTCTTTCAATCGCTGAGTTTGGCGGGTTGCAGGGCAAAATCAGCCTTGATTCGTACGGTGATGTCAAGTCATCCGCGGCGTCCATCAGGATCATTCGGAATCAACAGTTCGTTGTCCTGGAGTAATGCCATGAAATCCAGAGTTCCCCTGAAAAGATATCTGTCATTTCATCTCGGTGCGGTGGCGGTGTTGCCGGTGATCATTATTTTCCTGATGGTCTGGTTTTTGATGATGCCGGCCATACGGGCCCGAACGGGAATTCAACACCAGGCCATGGCCCGCGCCATTGCCGGCCACATATCGGCCTACCTGGAAGGCGGTGAACGCCAGCTCACGGCCCTGGCCGAGTATTTTCGAAACCAGGCACTCGATTCGGGACCGGCGGCGGTTGACCTGTTGGACGCCCAGTGCGGAGATGGCGGATTTTTCGAGGCTTTATTTGTCGTCGACGCCGAGAATGACGTCGTGAAAGCAGTGGGGTTGGCCCAAGCCCGACGCCCGAACCGTGATGACTACATGGGGTTGGATTTTTCCGGTCGGGAGTTCACGCGTCCGTTGGGGGCGCCGAATAAGGCCGTTTGGTCCGAAACCTTCTTATCCACCATCAGCAGTAGCATGGCGGTGGCGCTGAGTTTGCCGTTGGAGGGCGGTTCGATCATCGGGGAAATCCCCTTGGGCAACCTTGCCGAGTTCATCAGTCACTTGCCGGTGGAATCCGAATTCCTTACGCTGGTAATCGATGGTCAAGGATTGGTTGTGGCCGACTCTCAGCGGCGGCGGTCGGGGCAGCTGTCGAATCTCAGTTATTCCGCCGTGGAGGGTGGTAATACGCAAGCCGTTTCTCGGGCATTCGCGTTGGACGGTGTGAAGATGTTGGGAACCTGGGTGGAGATGGAGGCGGTAGGCTGGAAAGTCCTCTTTGCCCAACCGGCCAAAAAGGCGTTCCAACCGGTTCGGGATACACTCGCGTTGATTGGATTGGGGTTGGCCATTGCCCTGGGGCTGGCCTTGTTCATCGCCTGGCTTATGGCCGGCAATCTCACCGCGCTGTTTGCGTCCTATACCGGCAGGGCGGAATCCATTGCCAATGGACGATACGATCTGCAATGGCCGGCGGCCAGGGCAAGGGAATTCTTCAATCTCGGCCATAGCCTGCAGCGGATGGCCGAAAAAATCGATCGGCGGGAGAAAGCGCTGATTGACAGCGAAGCACGGATGATGGACCTCGTCGCCAATGTTCCCGGTGTGGTGTATCAGTTCAAAGCGGACCCCAAGGCCCTCGAATCCAGTTCACTTACCAGCGTGGTACGGGAACGGAGCATTAAAATATTCGGGGTGGATACCGCAGAGGAAAGTTTTTTCAATGACTTTGTCCGTTGTCTTCCCCCGGATGATCAGCCGCGTTTTATCCAGTCGGTGAAAGACGCGCTGGAAACAGCGGCTCCTTGGTATTATGAGGGACGGTTCATCAAACCGACCGGAGATAAAATCTGGTTTGAGGGCCGTTCCACTGCCCGGTGGATTGACGGCGAGATCATCTGCTATGGTGTGCTCACGGATATCACTCAACGCAAGGAGATGGAATCCAGCCTGCGTCTTGCCCAGTTCATTTTTGATAAGGCCCCCATCGGCATCTGGAGAATGGGACCGGCGGGCGAGGTCCTTGATGTCAATGAACAGGGCTGTGCCAGCCTGGGATACAGCCGGGAAGAGCTCCGCCGCATGATTGTCTTCGACTTCGCACCCGGATTCGATAGCGAGAATTGGGAGAACGGCACCAGCGCGCTGCATGAGGTCGGCGCCAAGACGACCGAGGCCTTCCACCAGCGCAGGAATGGTGAGATCTTCCCGATCCAGGTCATCGAAAAACTGATGCGTTTCGAGGGGCAGGCATACCGCCTGGCCTTTGTGCAGGACATCACCGAACGCAAGCAGATGGAGCACGCGCTAAAGGAGAGTGAACAACGTTTGGAGTTGGCGCTGTCCGGGGCGAACGAAGGCATCTGGGACTGGCGTATTCATGAAGATATTCTATTCCTTGACTCTCGCTTCTACACCATGGCCGGATACCAACCCCATGGGTTTCCGGAAGCCTACGAAGAGATCTTAAAACGCATTCACAAAGATGACCTTGATCGCGTGAGATCGGCCAATGACCGATATCTGGCAGGGGAGCTGGAAAAATTTGAAGTGGAGTTCAGGTTTTTGCGTAAAGACGGTCGTTACATGTGGATCCAGGCGAAAGGAACAATTGCCGATTGGGATGACGAGGGAAATCCCGCCCGTTTTATCGGCACCAACGCCGATATCACCGGGCGCAAAAAGGCCGAAGAGAATTTACGCAAGAGTGAGCAGTTGCTGACCAACATTCTGGAATCGATGAATGAGGGAATCGTGGTGCTCGATAAAGATTTTAAATATACGATTTTCAACCGTTCATTGGCGAAGATGACCCATATGCCAAAAGCGGAGGCGATCGGGAGAGTCTTCTGGGACGTATTTCCGTTTCTTAAGGGCACACCCGTGGAAAAAAATATGAAAAGGACGATGGCCGGAAAATCAACCAGAAACCTGGAAGTCCGGCTTCAATTTCCAAGTTGGGGAACGGTATGGTTTCGGGACAGTTTTTCGCCCCTTAGGGATGCAGATGGAGGGATTGTCGGCATCGTCGGTGTGATCACCGATATTACCCGGCAAAAGCAGGACGAAGAAGAACTGAGCAGGCTGCAAAACTACCTTTCCAATATCATCGATTCCATGCCCTCCATACTCGTGGCCGTGGATAGGGACGGCAAGGTGACCCAATGGAATTACCAGACGGAGAAAACCACCGGATTGACCTTCGAAAAGGCCCGCTGCCAACCCCTGGCCAAGGTGTTGCCCCGCCTGTCCGGTGAAATGGCGCGGGTCAGCGCCTCTATCCGGGAACGCCGGGTGATCAGCTCTTCCAAAGTTTCCCGCAAGGTGGGCAATGAAATCCGCTTTGAAGATATTACCATTTTCCCTCTGATTGCCGATGGGGTTGAAGGGGCCGTTATCCGGGTGGACGATGTGACCCAACAGGTGCGCATGGAGGAGATGATGATCCAGAGTGAGAAAATGCTATCCGTGGGCGGCCTCGCAGCAGGCATGGCCCACGAGATCAATAACCCCCTGGCCGGTATCCTGCAAAATGCGTCGGTCCTTGAGAATCGACTGCTGGGAGATCTCCCCGCCAACCGCAGGGCCGCCGAAGCCGCCGGTACGTCCCTGGCTGTCATCCGGCATTATCTGGCGCTGCGCAAGCTGCCCGACATGATCGAAAACATCCGTACCTCCGGCAGTCTGGCCGCCGCCATTGTCAGGAATATGCTCAGCTTCGCCCGGAAAAGTGAGAAAACGGCCGCCCTTCATGATCTCGGGACGCTGCTGGACCAGTCCATCGATCTGCTCAAAACCGATTACGACATGAAAAAACATTATGACTTCAAGCGAGTCGAGATCGTACGTCTGTATGATGAAGCGGTGGGACCGGTACTTTGCGAAGCCAGCAAGATTCAGCAGGTGTTCATGAACATCTTGAAAAATGGCGCCGAGGCCATGGCCGAGATGGTGGATACACCGGCCCCGCCGACATTTGTTCTGCGGCTTCGACACGACGGCGCGTGGGTGCGGGTGGAGATCGAGGACAACGGGCCGGGCATGGACGAGAAGACCCGCCGGCGTATCTTCGAGCCCTTTTTTACCACCAAGCCGGTGGGCAAGGGGACAGGACTTGGCCTGTCGGTCTCCTACTTCATCATCACCGAGGATCATGGCGGCGAAATGGGGGTGTTCGCGGCCGATGGCGGCGGCACTTGCTTCGTGATCCGGCTGCCCAAGGGGCGCGGTGATCGGTGATCGGGAGCGGAGAAGCGGATACCTTTCGCTCCCATGCTCTGCGTGGGAGCGCCAATTGTCGGCCTCCGGATTGGGCGGGGTTTTCACGCAGGGGCGAAGGCGCCAGACGACGATAACTTTGCAGAGGATCGCATAAACCCAATTCAGGATAAGTGCGGGTTAATTTCTTCTATAGTTGTTGTATTGGGGAACATCAAAATGAAAGATGAGAACAAAACCCGATCTCAGCTGATCGATGAACTGCAGAAAATGAGTGAACGGGTAGCCGTTTTAGAGCGGAAGATTACTACTTTAGAACGCCTGGAAAGTGTGCCGGATCAGGCCCTGTGGGAAAGCGAGGAGCGGCTGCGTTTGGCGCTCGATGCGGCCAACGACGGCATCTGGGACTGGAATCCCGGAACCGGCCGGTCCTATTTTAGCCCTAGGTACTATACCATGCTGGGTTATGCACCGGACGAATTCCCCCCCACGTATGAAAGCTGGCGGCGATTGATTCACCCCGATGATGTGGAAACGGCCGAAGCCGCCGTGCGGCACGCTCTGGAAGAACACGCGCCCTTTGCCGTTGAATTCCGGATGAAGGCCAAAAACGGAGCGTGGCATTGGATCTTGGGCCGGGGCAAGGTTGCCGAACTGGATGCCGAAAGAAAGGCGGTTCGCGTGGTCGGGGCTCACACGGACATCACCGAGCATAAGCGGACGGCGGAGGCGCTTGAAAAACGGATCGTGGCCTTGACGCGGCCGCTGGAGGATGTGGACGGCCTTGCTTTTGAAGATCTGTTCAACCTGACCGATATCCAGCATCTTCAGGACCTGTATGCCGAGGCCTTTGGCGTGGCGGCCTTGATTACCCGTCCGGACGGCACCCCCATCACGCGGCCAAGCAACTTCACGGTTCTGTGCAGCCAGTTCATCCGCAATACCGAAAAGGGAAGCAAAAACTGCAATATCTCCGATGCCTTGATCGGACGGCACAATCCCTCCGGGCCCATCATTCAGCCGTGCCTGAGCGCCGGTTTGTGCAACGCGGGGGCCAGTATTACCGTTGGCGGACGCCATATCGCCAATTGGCTGATCGGTCAGGTCCGCAACGAGAACCAGAAGGAAGCAGACATCATGGACTACGCCCGTGAACTCGGTGCGGACGAAAGCGCCTTTCGCGCCGCGTATCGCCAAGTGCCCGTGATGTCCCAGGAACAGTTCGAAAGAATCGCCAATGTGTTGTTTGCTGTGGCCAATCAGCTTTCCATGTCGGCTTATCAAAACGTTCAACAGGCGCGGTTCATCTCCGAAAGGAAACAAATCGAGGAATCCTTGCGCCTGACCCAGTTCATTTTCGACAAGGCCCCCATCGGCATCTGGCGGATGGGACCGGATGGCGAGGTCCTCGACGTCAATGAAGCGGCCTGCGCCAGCCTCGGTTATACCCGGGAAACACTCTGCCGCATGACCGCCTTCGACGTCGCTCCCGGATTCACGCCCGCTGATTGGGAGATCGGAGCGACCCGGATGAATGAGGCTGGAACGATCACCATCGAAGCCTTTCACCGGCGCAAAGGCGGTGAGATTGTCCCGGTCCAGGTTATCGCTAAACTCATGCGGTTCGAGGGGCAGGAGTACCATTTGGCTTTTGTCCAGGACATCTCAGAGCGCAAGCAGGCTGAAGAAAATTTGCGTAAGCATGAACGATTGCTCGCCAATATTCTGGAATCCATGAGTGAAGGGGTTTTTGTGCTCGACAGTGACTTTACCGTCACGATTTACAATAGAGGCATGGAAGTCATTACCAATGTACCAAGGGAGTCGGTTATCGGTAAACGCCCCTGGGAAGCGTTTCCCCACATTAAAAAATTGCCGGTTGAGGAAAATATTCGTAATGCAATGAAAGGCGAGGTGGCCGTGGCCGTAAAGACGACTCATCCGCATAATCCCAATGTGTGGTCCCGGGACAGCTTTTCCTCCATCAAGGATGCCGATGGAGGGGTTGTCGGCGTGGTCGGTGTGCTTACCGACATCACCCGGCAAAGGCAGGCCGAAGAGGAACTGCGCCAATTGCGCAACTATCTTTCCAACATCATTGATTCCATGCCCTCGGTGCTTGTGGCGGTGGATCTTGACGGCAGGGTCACCCAGTGGAACAGGCATACCGAACGGCTCACCGGATTGAGCTTCGACCAAGCCCGGTCACAGCCTCTTGCCAGGGTGCTCCCCCACCTGGCCGGTGAAATGGAGCGAATTAAAACCGCCATCCGGGAGCGGCAGGTAATCAGTTCCCCCAAGGTGCAGCGAAGAGCGGAACAGGAGACCCGTTTCGAAGACATCACCATTTTTCCGCTGACGGCCAACGGGGTGGAAGGCGCGGTGATCCGGGTGGATGACGTGACCGAGCAAGTGCGGCTGGAAGAGATCATGATTCAGAGCGAGAAGATGCTTTCCGTGGGCGGCCTGGCGGCAGGCATGGCCCACGAGGTCAACAACCCCCTGGCGGGCATCCTGCAAAATGCATCGGTTTTGAAAAATCGTCTGCTCGGTGATCTGCCGGCCAACCACAAGGCTGCCGAGGCGGCGGGTACGACCCTTTCCGCCATCCGACAATACCTGGAACTGCGCAAGCTGCCCGGCATGATCGAAAACATCCGCGCATCCGGAGCCCGCGCCGCGGCCATCGTCAAAAACATGCTCAGCTTCGCCCGCAAGAGTGATCGGCGGGTATCCTCCCAAGATCTGGGCGAACTCCTGGACCAGACCCTGGAGCTGGTTCGCACCGATTACAACATGAAGGAACACTATGACTTCAAACAAATCCACATCGTCCGTGAGTACGACCCGGCGGTGCCTCCCGTGCCCTGCGAAGCCAATAAGGTCCAGCAGGTGTTCATAAACATTCTCAAGAATGGGGCCGAGGCCATGGTCGAAGTGATGGATGACGCCAGACCGCCGGGTTTCGTTTTACGGGTACGGGACGACGGAAAATGGGCGAGGGTGGAGATCGAGGACAATGGCCCGGGCATGGACGAACAAAAACGGCGGCGCATTTTCGAACCCTTTTTTACCACCAAGCCGGTCGGCAAGGGCACGGGGCTGGGCCTGTCGGTTTCCTATTTTATCGTTACCGAGGATCACGGCGGTGAAATGGAGGTGTTTGCCGCCGATGATGGTGGCACCTGCTTCGTGATCCGGCTTCCCAAGGCGGGCAAGGCACCCACCGGGGAAGCATTTTCAGAACCGGTTTAAAGATGATGGGGTCAATGCCGGGAACGATACTGACGGGTTAACGATGTCAATCCCTGCCTGACTTTCACACTTTGAACTGATCGACCATCTGTTTGAGGCTTTCCGACAGTTTGGACAATTCCTGGGCCGACAGGTTAACCTGGTTGCTGCTGGTGGACATTTCGTTCATGGAAACGCTGACCCCGGCGATATCCTGGGAAATCTCGGCCGATACGCTTGAACTCTGATTGACGTTCTCGTTGACCTCCTGGATTCCCTGGGAGGCCTGGGCCACGTTGGTGGCGATATCCTTGGTGGCCGCGGACTGCTCTTCCACGGCCGTGGCGATGGTGGCCACCACGTCGTTGACATCGGTGATCACCTGGGTGATCTCGCCGATCTGGCCCACGGTCATATTCGTGGTGCCCTGAATACTCTCAATCTTCTCCTTGATGTCGCCGGTGGCCTCGGCGGTCTGCTTGGCCAGTTCCTTGATTTCGTTGGCCACCACGGCAAAGCCCTTGCCGGCCTCGCCGGCCCGGGCCGCCTCGATGGTGGCGTTCAAGGCCAGCAGGTTGACCTGCTCGGAAATGTCGGTGATGGTCTCGATGACCTTGCCGATGTCATTGGCCGCCGCACCCAGCTGATCCATGTTGGTGGAGGCGCTGGAGGCCTTGTGGGCGGCCTCGTCGGAGATGCCGCGGGCCTTCTCGGCATTTTTGGCAATTTCGTCGATGGTGGCGGACATCTCCTCTGCCGCGGTGGCCACCATATTGGTGTTGGTAGCGGATTGTTCCATGGCGGCCGCCACGTTGTTCGTGTTGGTGCTCATCTCTTCGGCGGCAGCTGAGACGGTGTTGGATTTTTCAGTTACGGTTTCGATGCCCTGGGTCATCTGCTCGGAGATGGCGGACAGCTCTGTGGATGAGGAAGAGAGGGTCTCGACCCCGCCGGCGATATCCTTGATGATGCCCTGCAGCTTTTCGATGAAGGTGTTGAACCAGCGGGCCAAATCGCCGACTTCATCCTTGCTGGTCGCCTCAAGGCGCATGGTCAGGTCGCCCTCTCCCTGGGCGATGTCCTTCAAACCGGCCACGGCGGAATTGATGGGGTTGACGATGGACCGGCTGACCATCAAAATGACAACGGTCATGAGCGCGCCGGCGATAACCGCTACCAGGATATTCCAGTTGCGGATTGAATGTGACGCGGCCATGAATTCGGCCTCTTCCTGGGATACGTTGATCGCCCATCCGTTGATGCCCACCGGGGCGAACCCGGCAACCTTGGCGACACCCTTGAGCACGAATCGTTCAACGCCGGTTTCGCCGGCCATCGTTCTGCGATTGAGGCTCGCCATCTCCTTAATTGTTGAGGTGTTGAGCTTAAGCACCAGGTCGTGGTTGGGATGGGCAAGGACGGTGCCGTCGCTGGAGAGCAGCACGCCATAGCCGGTGTTACCGATTTTCCGGTTGACGATGACATCCGAAAAATAGTCGGCATTAATGACCAGCCCCATGACGCCGAGAAGTTCATTGCTTTTTGAGAAGATCGGGGCGCCGGTGGCCACGATTGGCTTACCGGTGGCCCGCGACAGAATCATTTCGCTGATGGCGGGCGCCTTGGTCTGTTGAACTCTTTGGAAAACGCTGTCATTGGCAATGTTGATTTTTTTGTATGGCTGTCCATTTGATAGTACACCGGTATAAATATCGCCCTTTGTATCGGCGATGAACACCCCCTGATAGTGGCTGCGATTGCTCATTCTGTTGAACTGGGTCTTCAGCGCATGGAAGACATCGTCCACTTGTGCGCCGGCAGCCTCAACACCGGATTGTTTAACAGTTTCGGCAAGGGCGATGATCCGTTTCTGGGACGCCATGGTGGTTGTTTTGTCCATTTCTGCCTGGAGTGTGTTTTCCGTCATTCGGGCAAGATCCGAGGTGACCCCCTGGACCTGTTCGGCGGCGAGATCGGACAACGCCGAATGGGATTTTGAAAAGGACAGATACCCGACAATGATCAGTGGAATCAGCACGGCAGAGAGGCCGCCGATGATCAGCCGCGAGGCGATGGAGTGCAGGTTCATCTTCATAAAAATGCTCCTTAGCGATTTGGATTGAGTATAGGGTTCGTGTACGTAGACACAGGGACGTTACCTGAAAATTTTTTCAAAGATTACTATCGCCGGATGGCTTGGAGACTTAAGAAACAAAATATGCAGGGGACCGGGTGGGAAGAATAGGGTGTTTGTTTTTTGGGAACGGTGGCGGGATCGTTGCCCGGGCACGGCCGCCCCAATGAAAACGGCGCGAGTGAGACCATTCGCGCCGTTTGATGGTGTGTCTGGCGAGGTTATTGTTTTTTTATTTCCCGGTTGCCCGAATATTTCAAGGCTGCCGCGATGAAACTGCGGAACAGGGGATGCGGGGTCATGGGCCGGGACTTGAATTCGGGGTGAAACTGGCAGCCCAGAAACCACGGGTGCTTTTCGATTTCCACAATTTCGACCAGTTCCCCGGACGGGGCCATACCGGAAATCTTCAGGCCGGCCTCTTTCAACGGTTCCAGGTAGGCATTGTTGAACTCATAGCGATGGCGATGACGCTCGGAAATGGTTTCGCTCTGGTAGGCCCGGTAGGCCAGGCTGTCCTTTTCCAGTTTGCAGGGGTACGCACCCAGGCGCATGGTTCCGCCCTTGTCGGAATGGACATCACGTCGCTGAATCGTACCGGATTTATCATCAAACCACTCCTCCATCAGATAGATCACCGGGTGCGGGGTGGTCAGTTCGAATTCCGTACTGTTGGCCTGGTCCAGGCCGGCCTGGTGACGGGCAAATTCAATGACCGCGATTTGCATCCCCAGGCAGATGCCGAAATAGGGAATCTCGTTTTCACGGGCATACCGGGCCGCACAGATTTTTCCTTCCACGCCCCGCGATCCAAAACCGCCAGGTACCAATATTCCGTCAACCCCCTCAAGGCTCATGCTGCAGGTATTGGCGTCGATGGTCTCAGAATCCACGAATTTCAGGTTGACCCGGGCACGGCTGGGAATTCCCCCGTGGGCCAGAGCCTCGTTGAGGCTTTTGTAGGATTCGGTGAGATCCACATATTTGCCCACAATGGCAATAGTCACTTCATAACTGGGCGACTGCATGTTTTTGCAGAGGGTCTCCCAGTTTTCCAGGCGAGGGGCGCGGGTCCAGATATTGAGCAGCTCGACAATCTTGTTGTCCAGCCCTTCCTGGTGAAAGCACAGGGGGCATTCATAGATGCAGTCGACATCCTTGGCGGTGATCACGGCGTCCGTATCCACATTGCAGAACATGGCGATCTTGCCTTTGATGTCGGGGCTGAGCAGGCGGTCGGTGCGACAGAGCAGAATGTCCGGCTGGATACCGATGCTGCGCAGTTCCTTGACACTGTGCTGGGTCGGTTTGGTTTTTACCTCGCCGGCGGTGGCGATATAGGGCACGAGGGTCAGGTGGATGTAGATGACGTTGTCTTTGCCCGCGTCGGTGTGAAACTGGCGGATGGCTTCCAGGAACGGAAGACTTTCAATGTCGCCGATGGTGCCGCCGATTTCCACGATAACCACATCCACCCCGTTGGATGACTTGCGGATGCTGTCCTTGATTTCGTCGGTAATATGGGGAATGACCTGCACGGTACCGCCTAGGTATTTGCCCTGGCGTTCCTTGGTGATGACACTGTGGTAGATTTTTCCCGTGGTGTAGTTGTTGTCCTGACCGAGCTTGGCATGGGTGAACCGCTCATAGTGGCCCAGATCCAGATCCGTTTCGGTGCCGTCGTCGGTAACGAAGACTTCGCCGTGCTGAAACGGGTTCATGGTTCCCGGATCCACGTTGATGTAGGGGTCCAGCTTCTGGATGGTAACGGTCAGCCCCCGGCTTTCCAGCAACGCACCAATGGAGGCCGATGCCAGCCCCTTTCCCAGGGAGGAGAGAACACCTCCGGTAACAAAAATGTACTTCGTATCATACCCCATAAAAAAACCTCAACCGTCCTTGTTTTTGCCCGGGTTACCCGGATTTGAGGGATTGCCTGTCGAGAAATTCGAACATTGACGCGTGGTTGCACCGAAGATGGCCCCTTCGGTGGTTGCGCTGCGTGGCATTTGAATTGCGTCAGCCTGTACCATATTTGCCTGTTCAGGAAAACCGGCTATTCAAATTTTTTCTGAAAGTCCTCCACGGCCTGCTGAACCGTATCGACCGCTTCCTGGTTCTGTCTCTGGGGGGCGCTGTCGGAAGGGGCAGCCGATGCCTTCAAGGCCTCCAGGTCCATCAGATCTGCCGGAACGGACGGGTTGGCCTCCAGTTCCGTCACGCGGATTTCCCGAGCCAGGTGCCCGTTGATGTGGAACGTGATCTGATAGGGAAACCAGCTTTTTTGGACCGGTTGCCACTTGCGATAGTAAATTTCCATCCGGCTTCCGGGGACCACCAGCAGCAGCCGAACGGGGAAAAACGTTTTTTTGTCGATGGCCAGCTGGGATACGGATTCGTCGGGATAATCCGCCCCGATGACAAAAACGACGCTCTGTTCAATCCGGCCAAGGCTGGAGATGTCCGTGTCAATCCCCAGTTGGCGGGCAGACTGCATCAGTTGGCCGCGAGTGCGGCTGCGCAGGATGCCCTGGTATCGATCAAACGGGGATTCTCCAACGACGGTCCGGCCGTCAATAACGGTTAGTGATCTGCCGGCATAGACCAGATGCGTTCGTCGGATGCGCGTTGAAACGATATCGGAGCGAAACCGCAACGGCATCACATAGATGGTCGTCTCCTCAAAAATTGTCGGGGGGGTATCCGGCGTTTGGGGATAGATCAACAGCTTCTGGTGGCAGCGGAGGGTAGCGATGGCGCCCATGGCTTCGGCGGTATGCCCAAAAATCTGTGTGCTGTCGAGAACATAGGCACGGGCTGGCGGTGATCCGACGGCCACGGTGAACACAACCGACAGGACAGCCCCAAGAAGGGCTGCCCGTATCGGTATCATGAGTTGTCGTGTCATGCGCTGGGGGTCCATCCGGGAGGTCTAATCGCCGATAAAAATATCCTGGGCGAAACGCGCCCCTTGGCCGAGTGTTTCCTCGATGCGGATCAGCTGATTATATTTGGCGATGCGATCGGACCGCGACAGGGAGCCGGTTTTGATCTGGCCGGCATTGACCGCCACGGCCAGATCGGCGATGAATGCATCTTCGGTTTCGCCGCTACGGTGGGAAATGACCGTGGTATAGCCGGCCTGTTTGGCCATTTCGATGGCATCCAAGGTTTCGCTGACTGTTCCGATCTGGTTGAGTTTGATCAGAATCGAATTGGCGATGCCGTCATTGATGCCTTTGGCGAAGATGGTGGGGTTGGTGACGAAAATGTCATCGCCCACAATCTGGATGTACTCGTCAAGCCGTTCGGTGAGCACAACCCAGTTTTCCCAGTCCTGCTCGGCAAGGCCGTCTTCGATTGAGAGGATCGGATATTTTTCCACCAGGTTTTCAAAATAGTCGACCATTTCAACGGCAGTGAGGGACTTGTTCTCACCCTTGAGAAGGTATTTTTTCTTTTCGTACAGCTCGCTGGCGGCCACATCCAGGGCCAGCCCCATATCCTTGCCCGGCGTGTATCCGGCGGCGTTGATCGCTTCCATGATAAAACTTAAGGCCTCTTCGTTGGACTTGAGGTCGGGTGCGAAGCCGCCCTCGTCCCCCACGGCCGTGCTGAGCCCCTTGGACTTGAGAATTTTTTTCAAGGCGTGGAAGGTCTCGGCTCCCATCTGAATGGCCTGGGCCATGGTTTTGGCACCGAAGGGGACAATCATGAACTCCTGGATATCCAGGTTGTTGGCCGCATGGGCACCGCCGTTGACCACATTCATCATGGGCACCGGCAGGATGCGTGCGTTGATGCCGCCCAGATAGCGGAACAGGGGCAGGCCGAAGGCGTTGGCCGACGCCCTGGCGGCCGCCATGGAGACGCCCAGAAGGGCATTGGCACCCAATTTGGATTTATTTGCCGTGCCGTCCAGTGCCAGCATGCAGGCGTCCAGGGTCAGTTGATCGGAGGCATCCATGCCACGGATTTCATCGGCGATTTTCGTGTTGACATTGTTGACAGCGGTGACCACGCCTTTGCCGCCATACCGTTTGGCCCGGGTATTGCGCAGTTCGAGAGCCTCCCGTGTGCCGGTGGACGCGCCGGAAGGAACCGCTGCCCGGCCGGTGGCGCCACAGGCCAGCATGATCTCCACCTCAACGGTGGGGTTTCCCCGGGAATCCAGGATTTCTCTCGCTTTTACATCAATGATTTCCGTCATGGTTGCTTTTCCCCATTGTCTGGTTTGCCGGGGCCACATCGGCTTTGCCGATGCCCTGCAAAAAATTTATGTTAAGTAATTATAGCATGTTAAAGGGATGGCAAATCTTCGTGGAACATGCCAGTTGCCGCTTGACAATTTAACGCCAAATGTTACTCTGCTTGCCCGGTGATGTCAAGAAATTGGCCGGAAATGGCCAGTGTAATCGCATTTAACTTTAAGCCGGTTTATTAGCATCCCCCTGGGGTTAGGCCGGCGGAAAGAAATAATTCCACCATCCTGCTTGTCTTTGTGCCCGTCTACTGCGTTGCCGCCACCGGCACATATTCTCGATATGCACCGGTGACGGCGCCTTGTAGACGACCACAAATCCGTCGCGATCTGGGGGAATTATTTCTTTCCGCCAGCCTTAACGAAAGAAGCGAGATCGGGAACAACCCATGCCTACAAAAACAAATGATTTATATACCACCGCCCACCTTTTCGTGGCCGCCGTACGTGTACTGGACCATCGGGATGGCGCCCCGCCTTCCCTCAAGGCCGTCTGTGGTCAGCTGGCCTATTCGGAGGAGAAGGGGAGTTACCTGCTCAACCGGTTCAAGGAACTGGGGATTGTCGACACGGTGAAAAGCGGTTTCAATGATCGCATTGTGGTGGCCGACCATCTGGCCATCGAAGCATTGCCGCGCGATGCCGAAGAGAGCCGCCTGGAACAGGAGTTGAAAAAGTTCAAGCAGGGCAAAAACGCCATGCAGGAGAAGGTGGAGTCCATCAAGGCCCAGCAGAACCAGAAAAAGCAGGATCTTTTCGCCGAAATCGAGAAGAAACTGAAACAGAAGATCGAAAAAAAATAAAACTCCGCGAGTTGTTGCTATTCGGCCAGTTTTCCCGCGGCGGCCAGATCTTCCAGACCGAGGGGATCGAGAAGGCGGATCGTTTTCCCCTCCACCCGGATCAGATTCTGGGCGGTCATTTTGGCGAAGATTCGTGACAGGGTTTCGGGAATCGTACCCAGCAGGCTGGCCAGTTGGCCCTTGGAAATTTTCAGGGTCACCCGGTTGGCGGTTTCCTGCTCACTGGCCAGATAGATCAGGTAAGAGGCCAGGCGGGAAGGGACCTCTTTCAGGGAGAGGTTCTCGATCTGCACGGTGAACTCTCTGAGGCGCATGGAAAGCTCGCCCAGCATGTTCATGGAGAGGGACGGGTGCCGGGCGATCAGGTCAACGAAGGCGCCGCGCGGCAAGAAGAGGATCCGGCTGCCCACCAGGGCCACGGCATTGGCCGGAAACCGACGGCCTGAGAAAACCGGTACCTCGCCAAAGGGGTTGCCCGGTCCGTAAATGTGCAGGATCTGCTCTTTTCCTTCCAGGGAAGTTTTGAAGATTTTTACCTGGCCGTCGGCGACGATATAGAACCCATCGGCCGCGTCACCCTCCATAAAAATCGAATCCCCGCGTCCATATCTCCGCTCCACGGTAATGGCGCCGATTTCATCGAGCTGTTCAGACGACAGTCCGTTGAACAGGGGGATGATGGACAACGTCTTACGAATTAGCTTCATCTTTTTCCGTTTCTTCAAAAAAAGCTTCCGTTTCATTCAATTGCAACTAATTTATTTTATGGGTTTTTTGACATAAGTCAAGGCACATCGGGCGATCTTCCAGGGTAACCGCATTTGGAATGTTTCCTGTTTTTCGCGGTCAAGGACCGCTCCTACACGTTCTTACGATATGGCTGTTTAATGGGTTGCGTTGTAAGAGCTGGCCATGCCTGCGACAACGGTTTTCCATAGAGGTTGCCAAATGCGGTTACCCTGGCTGATCTTCCGTTAAACAGGGGCAAGCGCGATGACCATCGTACCCGTTAAAAAAAAATGGAAACCCTTGACTCAGGTCAAGGCCAATCCAAATGCAAAAGGGTAAAAGATAGTCAACCGGCTGGGAAAAGTGTTTTGCAGCAATAAAAGTGAAACCGGCAAACCCAGCGATATGAACGATCGACAACCCCGCAACCAAGGAGGAGAAACCATGTTTTGTTTTCAATGTGAGCAGACAGCCAAAGGCGAAGGATGCACCAAGATCGGCGTATGCGGCAAGCAGCCCGAGGTGGCTGCCCTTCAGGATCTTCTCATTTATGCGGTAAAGGGCATTGCTCAGGTGGCGGTGGAAGGGGCCAGGGTGGGTGTCAGCGAACCGGCCGTTAACGCCTTTACCTGTGAGGCCATTTTTTCTACCCTGACCAATGTGGATTTCGATCCGGCCCGCTTCGTTACCCTGGTTAACGATGCCGCCCGGCATCGCGACGCCCTCAAGGCCAAGGTCCAGGCGGCCGGTGGCAGCGTGGTCTTTGCCGACGGTCCGGCGACCTTCACCCCCGCCGGGGATCAGGCCGGTCTGGTGGTCCAGGGTGAAACCGTGGGCGTCAAGTCCGATCCGTCGGTCAATCCGGATATCCTTTCCCTGCGCGAATTGATCGTATACGGCATCAAGGGGTTGGCCGCCTATGCCGACCATGCGCGCATTCTGGGGCAGGAGGATGACTCGGTCTACGCCTACATATACGAAGGGATGGCCGCCACCCTGGATAACACCCTCGGTGTCGACGACTATGTGGGCCTGGCCCTCAAGTGCGGCGAGATCAACCTCAAGGCCATGGAACTGCTCGATGCCGGCAACACCGGCACCTACGGCCATCCCGTGCCCACTGCCGTGCCCCTGGGCGCCAGGAAGGGCAAGGCCATCCTGGTCTCCGGCCACGATCTCAAGGATCTGGAGATGATTCTCAAACAGACCGATGGTAAGGCCATCAACGTATACACCCACGGCGAGATGCTGCCCTGCCACGGTTATCCGGAACTGAAAAAATACAGCCACTTTTACGGCCACTACGGCACGGCCTGGCAGAATCAGGCCAAAGAGTTCGCCGCCTTTCCGGGCGCCATCGTCATGACCACCAACTGCATCCAGAAACCCAGGGATTCATACAAGGACAACATTTTTACCACCGGCCTGGTTGGCTGGCCTGGCGTGACCCACATCAAAGACAAGAATTTCACCCCGGCCATCGACAAGGCCCTTGCCATGCCCGGTTTCGAAGCGGATGTGCCCGGCAAGCAGGTCATGGTCGGTTTCGCCCGCAACGCGGTCATGGGCGTGGCCCCCACGGTCATCGAAGCCGTGAAGAACAAGGCCATCCGCCACTTCTTCCTGGTGGGCGGCTGCGACGGCGCCAAACCGGGCCGCGACTACTACACCGAGTTCGTGGAAAAGGTGCCCAAGGACTGTGTGGTCCTGACCCTGGCCTGCGGCAAGTTCCGCTTTTTCGACAAGGATCTGGGCGATATCGGCGGTATTCCGCGCCTTTTGGACGTGGGCCAGTGCAACGACGCCTACTCGGCCATCCAGATCGCCATGGCCCTGGCCGGTGCCTTCGAGTGCGGGGTCAACGACCTGCCGCTCTCCATGATCCTCTCCTGGTACGAGCAGAAGGCCTGCGTGATCCTGCTCTCCCTGCTGCATCTGGGTATCAAGAACATCCGCCTGGGCCCCAGCCTGCCTGCCTTCATTACACCCAATGTGCTGGACGTGCTGGTGAAGAACTTCAACATCATGCCCATCGGCACCCCGGATGAGGATTTGAAAGCGATCCTGGGCTAAGCCAGGGATTCGAGATCGTGTTTCTGAACGGCGTTATCGGTCGTCGCGGTATGACCAATACAGCTTCCTCCCTCTGGCCTTGTCAGAAACACGATCTCAAACCCTGGCAACTTGCCAGACAAGCATTATTTTTAAAATGTGGCTGCCGGGATTTCCGGTAGCCGGCCACTGAAACCAGATCAACGCGGAGGACAGCCACCATGAAGTGCCCTGGACAGGATACCCTCTATTGGAAACCCGGTGCCATCTTTGAGGTGGCGTGTCCCCAGTGCGGCGCCAGTGTCGAATTTTTCAAGGATGATACGGCCCGCAAGTGCCCCAGTTGTCAGCACCGGTTCGTCAACCCTAACCTGGATTTCGGCTGCGCGGCCTACTGTCAGTATGCCGAGCAGTGCATTGGCACCCTGCCCGAGGAGTTTTTGCTGAATGCGGACGATCTGCTCAAGGACCGGGTGGCCATCGAGATGAAACGCTATTTCAAGGCGGATTTCAAACGCATCGGTCACGCCACCCGGGTGGCCCGCTATGCCGAGCGCATCGGACGCGTCGAAGGCAGCAACCCGGCCGTGGTGCTGTGCGCCGCTTATTTGCACGACATCGGTATCGTCCAGGCCGAGAAGAAGTACGGCAGCAGTGCGGCAAGGTATCAGGAGCAGGAAGGTCCGTCCGTGGCCCGTGAAATTTTGGAGAAACTGGGCGCCAAGCCGCCGCTGATTGAGGAGGTGTGCGACATCGTGGGTCACCATCACCACCCGCGTGATGAGGAATCCTTGAACTTCAAAGTTCTCTATGACGCGGACCGGATTGCCAACCTGGAAGCGCGCAAGAAGAAAAACGGCCTTGTGCCGGAGAAGATCGAGCGCATCATCGCGAAGCAATTCCTCACTGCCGGAGGGCGCGAGGAAGCCCGCAAGACTCTGCTCGGATAACCAAAGGAACTCCGTCCATATATAAGGAAAGGAACGGTCACCGCGCCATCGGTGGCAGAAAAGACAGGTGAACCATGAAAGTGACCCGCAAAATCATCCAGATTGACGAAGAACGCTGCGACGGCTGCGGCAATTGCGTCCTCTCATGCGCCGAGGGGGCTCTGATCATTGTCGACGGAAAGGCCCGGGTGATTTCCGACAACCTGTGTGACGGCCTGGGCGCCTGTATGGGCGAGTGCCCCCAGGACGCCCTGCACATCATCGAGCGTGAGGCCGAGGAGTTTGACGAGGAGGCTGTGGAAAAACATCTGGAAACCCCGAAAGATGCGCCCGAGGAAAGCAAGACCATGCCCTGCGGCTGCCCCTCCACCCAGATTCAGAGTTTTGCTCCGACCGGCGATTGCCGGGACGCCAATATTCCCAGGACCCAGACAACGGCCCCGGCTCAGTCCACACTCTCCCACTGGCCCGTGCAGATCCGCCTGATTCCGCCCACGGCGCCGTTCCTGAAGGGGGCCGATCTTCTGGTGGTGGCCGACTGCGTGCCGGTGGCCTTTCCCACCCTGCACCGGGATTTTCTGGCCGGCAAGGCGGTGATGGTCGGCTGCCCGAAATTTGACGACGCCCAGGATTACATCGACCGGTTTGCCGAGATTTTCAAAACCGCCGATGTCAACAGCGTCACCACCGTGGTCATGGAAGTGCCCTGTTGCTCGGGCCTGCCATCGATCGTGAAAAAAGGCATGGAGAAAGCCGGCGTGCAGGTTCCGTCCAAGCAGGTGACCATCAGCACACAGGGAGAGATTCTGGAAACGCGCTGAACGCGCCGGTTGGGGCTACTTTCTGTTTTTGCCCTTGCCGGTACCGAATCCGAAATCTTCCCTGGTTTTGGCCCATTCGTCGTGATCGAGCAGGCCGTCTCCGTTGGTATCGGCATTCTTAAACTGGTTTCGGCCCACATCGCCAACCTGCCCCTTGAGCTCCTCATAAGAAAGTTTTCCGTCGCCGTTGGCGTCCATCTGCATGAACCGGGTTCCCTGACCCTGATTGGCCTTCATCTGCTTCATTGTGCCGGATACCTTACCCGGATCAGCCTCCTTGCTCTGCATCTTGTTCTGCACCTGCATCTGATCCATTGGTTTCACTTGATCGGATTTGCATTGCCCCGTCGTGGGCAAGACGATGACCATCAGAAAGACCATGCCACAAACAACAATCAATCCCTTTTTCATTTCTTCTCCTTTCGATTGGTTTGAACGGTTTTATAGATTGGTTTTAAAAACGATGATCAACGCAAAAAGTTACATTCGGCACTGTCCTGTCGATAATGCACCTGGCCGGTTATGATTTTTCCAGTTGTTCTTTCCGCTTTCTAATGGGTTCTCAGGTATTTCTGCAGGGGTTTGATCATTTCATCCTTCATCCGCTGGTTGATTTTGCGCCGCAACCCGGGAAACCTGAAGAGAAACAGGAGCAAGGCGTTGCGCAGGCGCGATGGCCAGTGGTGCTGGGGGAAGTCGAACAGGCCCAGGCGGCGGTAGTGGCCATAGTCGGCGCGAAACGGAAAACGCAGCCGGCCCCAGATTTCGTCCCGGAAGAGGATGGTTCCGGCCCGCCCCAGAAAGGTGGCCGGGGCGACAAACTGCTGGTCGGCATGCCGGATCAGGCGACGGGCCAGGGCGATCAGCTGTGCGTCGATCACAGCGGAATCGCCGGTTTCATCGGTCACGATGCCCACCAGGCTGGCCCGTTGCATTTCCATATAGGCCTCAATGATCTGCCGCAGGTTGGCATTTTGGCCCAGGGGGCCGGAGATGATCATGCCGACCTGCTTGCCGCTCAGCGACGGGGTGTGCCCCATGAAGAACGACCGGTCGAAAAATTGCTTCCATCTTGAGGAGAGGTACCGGTCGGTCATTTCCCCTGCCCAGATCAGAATGTCCGCCCGCATGATCCGGTCGCGGTAAGCCGCGTTGAACGCGTCCTTGCCCGCATAGATGCAGGTGTTGTCATAGGCACATTGCAGGCAGCCCAGGCAACCGCCCTTGATGTCCAGTGCACCAAGGTCGATTACACCAAGACAGCCGTTAAAACAGCGTCTCAAGTGTTGGTACATGCGGTCCAGATTGCTGTCCGGATTGATGGCGTCGGTGACCATGAGAACCTTGTGGCGTCCGGAATCGACTGATTTGACCCTTCTGCCGGGCCGGTACCGGAATTCAGGCCGGTTCAGCAGAACAAATCGTTTCGGTAGGGGGACATCACCGGTTGCCTCGCTGAAAAACAGGGTCGCAAACGCCTCCAGTCGTTTGCGTTCGGCTGCCTTGAGCAAGTCGTACATGTCTGCCGAAAAGTGGCCGAGGCAGCGCATCTCCAGGTCGTCACAAATAGCATGCAGGTAGTTGTGGGCGGTATGGTCGTAGAAATGGACCGATGTGGTCAGGATGGCCGCGGGTTTTCCAACAAAAACGGCCTGGGCGCCATTTTCGGCGATCAACTCGATAAAGCGCTTGTAACCGGCCGGTACGAGTAAGTAATAGACCGGGGTTGCCCAGAAGATGCCATCGGCCTGCCCGATTTCGTGCATAACGGCATCGAAGGCCGATCGGTCTGTTTCCAGGCGCCGGATGCGCTGGGTGACGTGGATCACTTTCAATTCATGCTGGGGAAAGGCGTTCTCAATATAGCGAATATATTGCAGGGTGACGCTTTTGACCCCTTTGGGGCTGCCGCTGAGAACGATGAATTTCATTTTTTATCCAGTTCCTGCCTGACGGCCATCCCGATTTTCTCCAAGGTGTAGGGCTTGCGGACATAGCTGCCGGCCCCCAGGTCCTGCATGGCCTTGACGCGCTCGGAAGGGGCATACCCGCTGGCGATAATGGCCCGCTGTCCGGGACGCACCGTAAGGATCTTTTCATACGCCTCCAGCCCGTCCATTCCCGGTGGCATCACCATGTCGAGGACCACCAGATCCACGGCCTCGCTGCGGATACGATCAATGGCCGCTTCACCGCTGGGGGCCGAGGTTACCCGGTAGCCCAGTTTGCCGAGCATGCGGACGGCAATTTCTCGCTGTTCGGCTATGTCATCGACCACCAGTACCGTTTCCGAACCAGTGTAGTCCTGCAGAACGGTTCGCTGTGGCGTATTGCCGATCTTATCACGGGTGGCCGGCAGATAAATGTCAAACCGGGTGCCCTCTCCCTCCCGGCTTTGGATATCCACGAAACCGTTATGGTCCTTGACCGTGTTCCAGACCACCGTCATGCCCAGGCCCGATCCACTGCGGCCCATGCGTTTTTTACTGTAGAAGGGTTCAAAGATCCGGTGAAGGTCTTCAGTGGAGATTCCGACACCCTCATCGGCGATCCGCAGGATGACATATTCACCTTCATTGATTCGTTCGTAACGATTGACCTCGACGTCCAGGTAGCGGTTCCGCGTTGACAGGCAGATGGCTCCGCCTGCCGGCATGGCTTCGGCGGCATTGCCCACCAGATTCATAATCATTTTCAGGATATGGACAACGGAGCCCCGGGTGTTCATGAGGTCGTCGGCCAGATCGGTGGTGATACGGGTTTCAGGGTGGTTTTCCAGCAGACGTCCACATTCGGGTGTCTTGACGTAGCTGTTGACGATCTGGTTGACATTGACGATCAGATGATCCCTGACGCCGCGGCGGGCAATCATCAGCAGATCCTGGACAATATCGGCTGCCCGCTGGCCAGACCGCTGGATGAGTTCAATTTTGCCGCGCATGGGGCTTTCTTCGGGCAGATCCAGAAGCAGCAGTTCCGGATAGCTGACGATCCCGCTGAGAATGTTGTTCAGGTCATGGGCCACGCCTGCGGCAAGGCTTCCGATGGCTTCCATTTTTTTTGACCGTTCCAGCCGTTGTTCCAGGCGCTTGCGTTCGTCAATGTCTTTGGCGATGCCCTGGGTGCCCACGAACGCATTTTCCGAAGGCTGGCCGTGGCTATAGATCCCCTCCGCCGACACGCTGAAATATCGCCCCTGGCACCCGCCTTCGTTGCCATTTGGAGAGAGCAGCAGGCGCACCTCCATGTCAGTGGTGGCGCGGCTTCCCGTGCGCCGTTCGTTGATGCGGTAGGTGGCCTTTGCCCGATCGTCCTCGGCGACCAGGTCGAGGATGTGGCGGCCCATCAGTGTTTCAGGCGGCTTTTTGTATTTGGCCACCGCCGGGCTCACGAAGGTGATATGCCCGGATGCGTTCAGACGGAAGACAATGTCCGGAATGGTCTTGATGATGGAGTTGAGGTTTTTTTCATTGTTTTTGATCAGGATCATCGCTTCCGTCAGTTGCCGGACGGCTTTGCGCTGGCGGGTCCAGTACTTGAACAGCATGAGAAGTGGCCCGCCGGTAATGATGACCACCGCCGGAAGAAACGGCAGAATCAACGTTTGGCGACTGATAAAAAGCAGATGCGCACCGACACCCAAAGCGAGGATCCCGGAGCCACCGACGATGATGGTGGGGAAAAACTCAAGCCGGGCAATACAGAGTCCGAACAGCACGGCGACCAGCAGGGCCAACAGGATTTCCGCACCCACCATTGTTGCCGGGCGGTGGATGGTTTGGCCCGAGAGGATGGTTTCAATGGCCTGGGCATGCACGTCCACGCCTGTGATCCGTCCGCCGGCGGGGGTCTGGTAGCTCGGGGCCAACCCGGCAGCCGACAAGCCCACCAGCACCACTTTGTCCCTGATCACCGATGGATCCACCTGGCCGGCCAGAACCTGGCTGGCCGGGATGTGACGGGGGATGGAGCCTTTTTCCGTGAATCGGATCGTAAGGTTGCCGTTATCGTCAACGGGAATGGTGTGTGGTCCGATGAGAAGGCAGCACTGGACTCCCTGATGCCGGTCAATCCTTACCGGTTGGTGGGGGAGGGTGGCCAAAAGGGCCGCCAGGGCCAGGTTGGGGTAAGCGGCACCCTGGTAATAGATGATCAGGGGCAGGCGCCGCAGCACGCCGTCGCTATCGGGGTGACCATTCAAAAAACCGGCGTAAGGCGCACTGCGGGCAAGTTGGGCCATGTTGCAGACGGCGCTTTGGGCCTCGTGGAATGTCGGATAGCCGACGGCATCCGATGGTCGCCGGATGTCGATGATTTCCAGTGGGGGAAGGGTGCAGTTGGTGGCGCCTTGCGCCTGATCTCCAAAAATGAAACTGAAACCCAGTACAAACGGACCGTTGGCCAGGGTCGCGGCCAGTACCGTATCGCTGGCCGACGGCGTGTCCGGGGGGGGCGGATGGGGCAAGTTTCCCGGCTGGCGGTCCCGGTGCCGGGGCGGCTCCTCGGGTTGGACGGATGCGCTGCGACGGTCCGGTTCGGCCATAATGAAATCAAGGGCAATGCTTTTTGCTTCCATGCGGTTGATTTCCCCCAGCAGACGGGCCAGTCGTGAACGGGGCCATGGCCACTGCCCCCAGGAGGCCAGGGAATGCTCGTCGATATCCACCACCACGACTTGGTTGCTGATGGGAGGGGCAGGGACCGTTGCAACGATGGCATCGGCTGTCTTTAGTTTTATGTGCTCGACGAAAAAAGGCTGAAGGAGGTAAACGACGCACCAGACAATGGCCAGCAAAACAGTCAGCGTGACGGTCAGACTGGCCGAGGGGTCTATGCTCTTTTTAGATCTGTCCATGACGGGTGATGAACGTCGTCCATGCTTTGGGTGCGGCTTCAGCGCCAAAAACGGTTCCTTGAATCAAGCATCGATGCACCGATGATCAGCGCACGACGACTTCCACACGACGGTTTTTTGCATTGGCCACGTTATCGGCCGTTTTGACCAGGGGATTTTCTTCGCCATGGGAAGAGACATCGATGAGGTCGTCCGTGATTCCGCCGCTGACCAGACGCATTCTGACCGCCTGGGCGCGGCGCATGGAAAGGTGCGTGTTATATGCCTTGTCGCCCATGGTATCGGTGTGCCCGACCACGGAAACCCGGGTGGGCATGCGCGCTTTTGCCGTAGCGATGATATCCGGCAGCCTGTCGCGGGATGCCGGTAGCAACGCTTCCGAATCGGACTGGAAGTACAGGATGAAGTGGATCGGAGAAGGCGGCTGATTTTTCAACACGGCACCGAACAGCTGTTCGATTTTTTCATCGCCGGCCGGTTCGGGCATGTCCGGAAGCGTCTGGTCGTCACGGACCGTGGTTGCATGATTGGCCTGATCGATTTTCACGGATCCAGCCGCGTTGGTTACCGTGACCTCTCCCACCGCCCCATTGGGATCGGGGACCAGGATCACCGTGGAACGGTGACCGCAGGCGGTTAATAAAAAGATTGCTGCAATGAACATTCGGACAGATATGGGTCTCATTATGGGTTCCCTTGTTTTTGATGACGTCATGGAGAAAGCGAACCATAGCATTCAAGATAATGTTTTTTTGACGGTTCAGATGAAGGGTCACTCCACCTTCATCAGCACATGGGTGCCGCGAACACCGATGGTGGCGGCGGGCATGATCAGTTGGACCGATTCAGGGGAGAGTTTGGCCATCTGGCCTGACAGAAATGAAATCGTACCGCGCATCAGGCGCACCACAAATGAGAGTTTTTTTTCAAGGGGCTCGAACAGGTAGTCATCAACGGAAATTTCAGTGTCCGGCCCCATGGAGATCAGGGTGTCATCCGAGAAGACCAGGCCGACGGTTCCGTCGCTTCCTGTGCGAACAACGTCGGCCTGATGGATTTCCATGCCGTCAACGACACTGATTGTCTCACCGTTGCGTAAGATGGTCACATTGCCATCCACGGTCTTGACCACGCCGACAAACGCTTGTGCCGTCGGAGAGAAAAGGCCGGTAAGAAAAAGAAGCAGACAGAATTGTTTGGCAATCATTCGTGCCATGGGTTCCTCCCGCAGGAAATGCACCGTCGCCCTGACGAGCGACGCGAAATTATCGGACACCACAGGAACCCGGGATGCGACAACCCATTGTTGGCGCACCCGGGAATCGGAAATGACCGCTATTGGCAGAACCCACGTGCGGTTGTCCAGATTGCCGGTGTTGGTGTCTTGGTTACAGGTGACACGAACCGTCAAGAACGGGGAGCAGGGCGTTGCCGCTGATGATTGACCCGCCCTTGGAGAATAGGGAGTTGGTATCTGTCGCCTGCTGTCAGTTATACACCTTCATAAAAAACTTTCGACCTATTTTATACAAAGAGACACTTTTTGTCCATCTGAATTGTCAACTCTATTTCAATCGATGATCAGGTATCCTTCATCATCGCGTTCGACCCGGGTGATCCCCGGATGTTTCCTTTCCAGTTCATTCAGAATGGCGTCACGGCTTCTGACCTTCTGCAGCAGGCGATCCCTTTCGGTGGCCAGATCGATGGCCTCCAGCGCCCTTTGAATCGTGATTTTGAGGTCGGCGTCATCCCACGGTTTCTGGATGAATTTGTAAACCCCCGCCTCGTTGATGGCCTGGATGGCGACCTGCATCTCCGCCTGCCCGGTCAGCATGATGGTCAGAATGTGAGGATGGCGCGTTTTTATCGTTTTGAGAAGTTCAAGCCCGTTCATTTGTGGCATGTTGTAATCGCTGATGACGATACTGACTTCCCGTGCCTCCAGCAGCGTGAGCGCCGCCTCGCCATCCGTGGCGGTCATCAGGGTGTAGGGGGCCTTGCGCAGGACGCGTTGAAAGGCTTTGAGCACGTGGGGTTCGTCGTCCACCATCAGAATGGCGTGTTGGGTCATGATTTTTTCGGTCCTTTCGAAAATGATATTTACGAACCGGCAGTATTGGTTATGGCCCGTATGGGTTCGGCGGCCCGGTTTCGGTGTCATCCCTCTGGGCGGTATTCCCGCACTTGGGACAATGGTGCCAGTCCCGGGCCAGCAGTTGGCCGCATTGCCGGCAATGTTTGATCAACTCTTTGCCGCAATAGGGGCAGTAATTATGACGTTGCTCCATCAGGCCGTGACAATGGCTACAGACGATCTGGGTGGTGTGCTGGGGCCCGAATACACGCAGCACCTCCTCACAAGTGGTAATCCCTTCCTTGACCTTTTTTAGTGCATCGTCCAGCAAGGTGGACATGCCGGTTAGGCGAGTGGCGTGGAGCAGTTCCGGCTCGGCGGCATCCTGATGGATCATGCGTTTGATTTCGCGGTCGACCTGGAAGATTTCATAGACACCGATACGGCCCTTGTAGCCGATGCCGTTGCAGCGGTCGCAGCCGGCACCGCGCCAAGCCTTGAACTCCGGATCGGTGATGTTCAGGGAACGTCTCATCTGCTTGTCCGGATGGTCGGCGGTGCGGCAATGGGGACAGGTGCAGCGTACCAGGCGTTGGGCGATGACCCCCACCAGGGCATCGGAAATCACATAAGGGGCCAGACCCATGTCCCTAAGCCGGGTAATGGCGGCGATACTCGAATTGGTATGCAGGGTGGAGAGCACCAGATGTCCGGTGAGTGCCGCGTTAAAGGCCACTTCGGCGGTTTCGTGGTCGCGGATTTCTCCCAGCATGATCACATTGGGGTCCTGGCGCAGGATGGCCCGAAGGACAGTGGAAAATGAAAGACCGATCTTGTCGCGGACATTGACCTGTTCGGCCATGCCCATCTGGTATTCCACCGGGTCTTCAATGGTAGTGAAATTTTTTGTGATCCTGGCGCCTTTGCGAAGCATTCCATACAGGGTGGTGGTCTTTCCGCTGCCGGTGGGGCCGGTGGCCAGGATGATTCCCTGGGGACGCTCGATGAAATGGATGACCGCTTCCAAATCCCTGCCGGAAAATCCGAGTTCCTCTATCTCCTTGCTGGCCGCGTTTTTATCCAGGATGCGCAGTACCACTTTTTCCCCATTGATGGTGGGCAGGGTGGAGATGCGCATGTCGACCATACGCGTGGAGGATTTCACCGTGATGCGGCCATCCTGGGGCCGGCGACGTTCGGCGATGTCCAGGTCGCTCATGACCTTGATCCGTGAAACAATGGCCAGGTGCATGTTCAACGGGATGTGCAGCTTGTCTACCAGAAGGTCGTCAATGCGGTAGCGGACCATGATGTACTTGGTTTTCGGTTCGATGTGAACGTCCGATGCGTTGTGCCGCAGGGCGTCGGAGATGATTGCATTGACGATGCGGATTGCGGGCGGCTTGTCCTTTGCCCGCAACAGTTCCTCGATATCGGCTCCCTCGTCCGTCTCTTCGAGCACGATTTCGATCTGTTCGGTGGGATCGCTGAGATCGATTTCGGAAAGAACGGCGTCGAACACATCGGTTTCACCATAGATGGTCTTGACGGTCGCGAGGATCTCTTTCCCGGTGGCCACCACCGGCTGAACGGGCATGCCGGTAATGAAGGTAAGATCATCGATTTTGTTCAGATCCGTGGGGTCGGCCATGGCCACGATCAGCTTCTGGTCGCTGCGCTTGAGCGGCACCAACATGTTCTGTTCGCAGATTTCCCGGGGAATCAGGGCGGCCAGGGCTTCGGGCACACTGAATTCGGCCGGGGAAACCCGATTGATATCGGTCCTTTTTTCGATGGCGCCGATGATCGCCTTTTCGGAGATGGCGCCGATGTTGACCAGGATTTTGGGAAGGACGGTATTGGATTTGGCCTGGATGGAGAGCGCTTTTTCCAACGTCTTCTCGTCAATCAGGCCCGCCTTGAGCAAAAGATGGCCCAACTGGCTGTGGTGGGCATTGACAAACCGGCTGAGGCGCTTGATTTCCTTTTGATGGTTTTCGGCCTGCTGCTTCAGCGACCGGTTTTCCCGGATCAGGTCGTATTGCTCCAGGGCCAGCGACACGGTGAGGCGAAGGTCGTCATCGTTCCAGGGTTTGGTGATGAATTTGTAAACGGCGCCTTCGTTAACCGCCCCCATCACGGCATCGGTGTCGGCGTAGCCGGTGAGCATGATTCGAATGGTTTTTGGATACTTGGCCTTGATCTGCTTGAGCAGCTGTGTTCCGGTCATGCCGGGCATACGGTGGTCGGATACGACCACATGGACCGGCTGATGCCGATCAAGAAGGGCTAGCGCCTCGGGACCCGATCCGGCGGTGAGCAACTGATAGTTTTCCTGCCGGAAAATGCGCCGCATGGCTTTGAGCACATTGGGCTCGTCATCGACGAAAAGAATGCGGTAGGCTTTCGTGCCGGCCGGTTTCGAATCCGGAATGGCGGCCTGTTCGGCGCTGTTATCGAGGAACAGTGAGGCAATGCGTGACATGGGCCCGGCTTTCAGATGTCTTTGGTGGTTTCAGATGTTTTGCCGTCGTCCTCCGCCGGGTCGCTGCCGGTCAGCGGAATGCGTATGGTAAAGGCGCTGCCGTGCCCAACCTGGCTTTCCGCCGTCAGTGTGCCGCCCAGCGCCTTGATGGTGTTGTAAGCGTGGAACAGGCCCAGGCCGGTTCCCTCGCCCACCTCCCGGGTAGTAAAAAAAGGATCGAAAATAGTTCCCAGATCGGAGGCCGGGATACCGACCCCCGTATCGCTGATCCGGATCATGACACGATCCGCTTCTTTTTTGGAGTCAAGAACGATTTCCCCTTGGTTGCCCACAGCCTGAAATGCATTTTTCAGGATGTTGAAAAGGACCTGGTTGATTTCCCGCAAATGGCAGGCAATCTCCGGAATGTCTCCGTAATGCCGGAGAACCGTGACGTCGGGCGACCTGTGGCTGGAAAGCATGGCCAGGGTGATGTCCAGACAATCGTTAAGGTTGACGTTCTCGATGGTGTCGACACTGGGATGGGTAAAATCCCGCAGATTTTCGACGATGATCTTGACCCGCTTGGCCCCATCCAGGGACTCTTCGATAAGGCTCTGGGTATCTTTAATGACAAAATCGAGATCCATCTCATGGATCAGCCGGTCGATGGATGCCATTTGCTCCCGAATCTGTGAGACGGCCCGGGCTTCTCCGGCGGGTTTTTCCAGAAGATCGGTCAGGTTGCGATAATGGACAATTAAGCGAGACAGCTCATCGGTACTTTCCCTGAGTGTGTTCAGGTTGCTGATGATGAATCCCATGGGGTTGTTGATTTCATGGGCCATCCCCGCCGCCAGTTGACCGATGGCAGCCATTTTCTCCTGTTGCAGCAAGGCCATCTGGGTTTCGCGGACCTCGCGGGTTTTTTTCTCGACCTCGACTTCAAGGCTTTCGGCCAGCCGCCGGTACCGCTCCTCGGAGCGGGCCAATTGGTCCGCTTTTTTCCTGAGTTGGGTGTAAGACTCGCTGACCACCTGTCCATGCAGCCCGGCGGTCATGTGGTTGCGGTGGTTGAGATCGATCATGCGGTTGACAAAGCCGGCGGTGAAACGACCCAGGTGCAGCAGCCGATCCATGCTGTCCATATTTTCCTTTGGTACGATCAGGATCAGGATGCCGATGATTTCCATTTGATGGATCAGATCGAACCGCAGATGCCGGCGGTGCCGGTCGTCGACCCATGCTGCATCCGGCCAGGACGGGTGTTGCTGCAAAAAGGATGCGTAATCCTCCATCTCCGTATCATTGGCGCCGTAGTGGACGCGTCCGTCGGGATGCAAAATGATTGCCTGGGTCCGACCGTCGATTTCGGTGAGCAGTTCCCGGGCCCGGGAGAGCGGAAACAGCTCGGCCAGGCTGTACTCACGGTCGAATTCATCAATATCGATACGCTCGTCGGTCGGATTCATGAAATCCCTGCTTTGGGCACCGCGGCGGCGAAGTGGTCCGGCCGGATGCCATGGCGGCTGTTGAGCTGGTAACGTCGGTCCAGGCAAATATAGGTGGCGTCCAACAGCCGAATGAAGGTTTCCCGGACGCCATCGCCGACCAACGCCGAACTGAAGGTCACCGGCAGACCCGTGGGTGCCCAGCGCCGGAGGATGTCCGCCTCGCTGAGGATATCGGGCAGATCCCTTTTGTTGAACTGCACCACCAGCGGCAGGCGCTCGAAATCCAGCCCCACGCGGGCGGCGTTTTTTTCGAGGTTGTCAAAGCTTTCGAAATTGCTTACCGCCTGGCTGTTTTGGGAGTCGGCAACGAAGACCACTCCGTCTGCGCGAGAAAGCACGGCCTTGCGGGTGGCGTCATGGGCCACCTGACCGGGGACGGTGAACAATTTGAATTTAACCGTGAACCCTTTTTCCGAGCGGATCAGAAGGGGCAACAGGTCGAAAAAGAGGGTCCGGTCGCCCTTGGTTTCGAAGCTCATCAGCTCACCGCAACGATCTGTCTCCATCATGTCATGCAGGCGCATCAGATTGGTGGTTTTGCCGCTCAGGGCCGGCCCGTAATAAACAACCTTGACGATCAATTTTCCGCTTTCCGGCTTGAATTCCGCCATGGCAAGGATCCTTTATCGCGGTCATTCGACCATGGGTGTCAGTGTCATGATTACCCCTTGCCCTTTATAGTGGCCCGTCAGGGGGATCATTTCCAGTTCGAAGGAACGTCCATTCCGGTTGCGGGCCGAAACATGGTTTTTCTCAAGGGTGTCGAGACAAGTGGACAGGTTTTCCTCGACGCTTTCTTCGAAACTTTCTCCGATATTGCTGCCTACTCCGGGGTATTGTCCCTCACCCATCTGCTGCCGGGCCGCCTTGTTGACCATGACCACCAGCATTTCGGAGCTGATGCCCAGGATGGGAAGCGGTAGATCCTCCAGGATGGCATGGGAAACCTGCAGTGCCTGGTTCTGGATCTTGAGCGAGTGGGTCCGCTCCTGGACGATGGTTTCCAGGTTTTCGTTCATTTTTTTCAGCGCCTCGTTCTGTGCGTGGAGCTGCTCGTTGAGGCCCTTGTTGGCCTGGATGAGATCATACTGCTCCAGTGCCTGGCGGATTTCCAGTTTCAGATTTTGGTCATTCCAGGGCTTGAGAAAGAACTTGTAGATGTGGCCCTCGTTGATGGCCTCGGTGATGGTGTCCACATCCGTGTATCCGGTCAGAATGATGCGCAGGATATCCGGGTAGCCTGCACGCACCTCTTTGAGAAACTCCGTTCCGTTCATTTCGGGCATGCGCTGATCCGAAATGACGATGTGAACTTCGTTTGCAGAGAGAATCTCAAGTCCTTGCCTGCCACTGCTACCGGTCAGCAGCCGGTACTCCTCCTTGCGCAGGAGGCGTTTCAGGGCGTTGAGAATATTTGGTTCGTCGTCGACACAAAGGACGGTGTGTTGAATGGATTCCATGTTGTTACCCTTGTTTGAAAAAGTCGGTGGCGGTGGCCATCTCTTCCTTTACCGCCGGAAACCAATCCGCAGAGTTTTTAAGTGCGTTCACCATGGGGTCCCTGATGGCCGCGGGCAGGGTGTCGGCATCCAGCCGGTAACCCGCCCGGTCGTCCATGATGTTGACCAGGGTATCGGCCACCCTTACCAGGCTGACCATGGACAGGGTTTCTGCCGGCCCGGTTGTACCGTGATGATATTGGATCGATTTTTCCAGTGTTTCCGGCAGCATCCAACGACGGGCGAGATGGCTGCCGATCCGTGTATGCGGCCAGCTGCCGAGTTGCCGTTCTGCCATGTAGAAGGTCGTCCGGTTCGCCTTGATCTCCTCCATGATGCGCTTGAAAAGATCGGGAAAGACATTGATCAGCACCACCTTGCCGATGTCGTGGAGCAGCCCGGCAGTAAACGCCTCCTCGGCCGGTGCCAGTCGGGTGCACTCGGCCAGGTGGCGGCACATGACCGCCACGCCGATGGCATGGGACCAAAAACCGGAAATATTGAACCCCTTCAGTTCGTTTTTCAATTTGAGGGTGTCGATGACACTCACCGTAACCACAGCATTCTGTACGGTGCCGTAGCCCAGCAGGGTGACGGCATGGCGCAGGTTGGTGACGCGGTTTCTAAAACCGAAGAAAGATGAGTTGACCAGACGCAGGATCTTCACCACCGTTGCCTGATCCCGCTCCAGGACGACCACCAGGCGTTCGATGGGCGTCTCGATATCCTGTAGCATTCGGTTCATCTCCATGGCGACCATGGGCAGGGTGGGCAGATTGTTGAGCGACTCCACGGTTTTTATCATCTGTTGTCGGTTCATGGGGTGTCGTGCTCCAATTGGCCCTCGTCTATCGGCAGGGAAACGTTGATGGCTTGGCCGATCAACCCGCGGCGACCGAATTCCTGGATGCTGGAGAGGCTGCTATCGCTGAGAACGGTTCCCCGGGTAAGCAGCAGGCGGCCGTCTTCGAGGCGAAGATCGTTGTGCAGGGTCATGCCTGCCTGCAACCGGTCGAATGGCAGATGGCTGACCGTTGACGAGACACTGTGGCTGCCGATGCAGCGCAGGAAGTGCCGCACCATGCCTGCATCGTATCTGATATCACTGTTCTCGAGGATGACTCTCTCCGCGATCGATCGACGCAAATTATCGTCCCGGCTGAACTCGAGATCGTCGATGATCGCTTTTGAAAGGTAACGGCGCGCCGAGGCCATCAACGCATTGATCTCATTGGGCCACAGGTGGAGTATCGTGCAATAATCCGCGGCCACGGCAAGAATCCGCGCCCCCACCGGGATGTCGTTACCCTCGCGTTTTTCGGGGAACCCGGAGCCGTCGACATTTTCATGGTGGTTGAGGATGATCTGGCCGACATCCTCGAATCCTTCCACCGAGGATAGCGTAAGGGCGGCAATGGCCGGGTGCTGGCGGTAGGCCTCGAATTCGGTTTCGTTCATGGCCCGTTCATCCTTTCGGACAATGTTGTCGGCCATGCCCAAGAGACCGATGTCATGGACCAATCCGGCCATTTCCACGCGGTCCTGCTCGGTCTCTTCCAGCCCGGCGATCACGGCGATCTTTCGGGCCAGCTGGGCCACTTCGCGCATGTAATGGCCCAGACCGGGATTGCTCGATTCCACTAGGGAAAGCAGCAGCCGAACGACCTGTTTGAGGCTCTTTTCCAGGCTGTTGTTCAGGGATTTGAGCATCTTGTTCTGATATTTGAGCGCCCAGGTGCGTTCGTTGACTTTGGTCTCCAGGCTCTTGTTCAGATCGGCCAATTCCGCATTCTGTCGCTGCGTCAGCTTCGTCAGGCGGACGTTTTCCCGCCGCAGTTCGACCTGGGCGAGCGCCTCGCGGGCCAGGGTGAGGATTTCCGAATCGTTCCACGGCTTGGTCAGGTAACGGTGGATTTTCCCTTTGTTGACCGCATTCACCACGGCATCCATGTCCGCATAACCGGTGAGCAGGAAGCGGACGGCGTCGGGGCAAAATTCGATAGACTGCTCTAGAAAGGTGGCCCCATTCATTCCCGGCATGCGCTGATCCGAAATGATCAACGATATGGGGGCCTCTTGGGGCTGCTTAAGAAGGTCCAGGGCCTCGACGCCACTTCCGGCGGTCAGGAGATTATGCCCTTCTCTGCGGAATAGACGTTTCAGGCTCTTTAAAATCGAGGCTTCGTCATCCACCAGCAGAAGGGTGTGAACCATTTTATGTTCCATTGTGTTCTGCTTTTTCCCTCTTGGGCCCATCTCAGGCGGAGGTGGCGACACCGCCGTCGGGGGTGCCGGCATCTCCAGGTTCATTGTATATGGGCAGCCGGATAATAAATGTGGTTCCCTTGCCTTTGGCGCTTTCCACCCGGATGTCACCGTTGTGTTTTTTAATGATGTTATAGGCGATGTTCATTCCCAGGCCGGTTCCTTTGCCCACGTCCTTGGTGGTGAAGAACGGATCGAATATCCGGGGCAGGTGTGTCGCGTCGATGCCGCATCCGGTATCGCTGATACGGACTTCGACCATCTGGTCGACCTGACCGGTTTTGATGGTGATCCGGCCGGACTTTTCAATGGCCTGGGCCGCGTTGACGAGAATATTCATGAATACCTGGTTGAGCTGCTGGGGGAACCCATAGACCACCGGAACATCGTCGAATTCCTTGACGACGGTCGCTTTGTACTTGATCTCATTGTAGACCACGTTCAAGGTGGATTCCAATCCCTTATTGATGTCCGTTTCGGTCATTCTGTCTTCGCCCGGGTGGGCAAAATGCTTCAAGTCCTCGACGATTTTCTTGATCCGTTCGGTGCCCTCACGGCAGTCGTCGATCAATTCGTTGACATCGTCCTGAATAAATTCGATGTCGATCTCCGTTTCCGTGGCCTCCAACTTGGCGATCATTGCGCTTATGCTTTCCGGAAGGCTGCCGAAGGGAAGGGTCTTCAACCCCGTTTTGAGAGACTGGTACTCCTCAATGAGCCGGTTCATATCCGTCTGATAGTCGCCGAGGGTCTTAAGATTGCTGCTCACGAAGCCGGTGGGATTGTTGATTTCATGAGCCACTCCGGCGGCGAGTTGGCCGATGGAAGCCATCTTTTCCGATTGCGCCATCTGAGCCTGGGTTCTTTCGAGATTTTTGAGTGTGCTTTCCAGAGTCAGATTTTTCTTGATCAGCTCGCTGGATATTTTCTTCAATTTCTGATTCAGGGCACGGATCTCCTCGCTGTGCTGGTGCGCCTCGGTGATGTCGCGGGAAACGATGGTGACGGTCTGAACCGCACCATCCTCACGGGTCACCGGAATGATTGTGCGCTCCTTGATGATCTCCTGGCTGTTGGCATCCTTGTAGCGATCGAGAGTCGTGCTGGTCTTTCGCGTTTTGAATCCATCCTGGACCATCTGTTTGATGGTGTTTTCGTAGAAATCGGATTCGGATTCTTCGAGAAGCTGGCAACATGGCTTGCCGATGATTTCGGAGTAACTGCCCTTCATGATTTTCAGGGCTGCCTTGTTGATGGAATCCAGCCTGATTTTTCTGTCCACGCTGATGATCTCCTCGGGCAGCGCATCAAAGACGGTCCGGACCTTCGTCCGGCTGATGATCAGTTTCTGCTGGAGCGCCTGATGAGTATCCTCGAGTTGGATAATTCGTTTGCCCGTGTTGGCCCGAGCGTTCATCTCGCGAATATCATAAGGCTTGGCCACATAGTCGTCCGCCCCGGCGTCGAAGGCGGCCAGTACATCCTCCTTTTGGTCCTTGGCGGTCATGATGATGATGTAGGTGTACCCCTTTGTTTTTTCCGCCCTGATTTTCCGGCACAATTCGATGCCGCTCATGCTCGGCAGCATCCAGTCACTGATGACAACCCGGGGCTGCTCGGAGGTGAAACGCTCCCACGCCTCGGCACCGTTTCTGGCGGTAATGACGTTGGGGTCGGATTTTCCCAGGGCTTTCTTCAGCAAAGCCAGGGATACCGGGTCATCTTCGACGAGCATGACTTTCATGATGACACTCCTGAATCAGTTTGGCCAAATTTACCTTGCCGATCGGTCGGCCCGATGGGCAAGTCGATAATGAAGACGGTTCCCCCGCCTTCTCGGCTTTCGAAATGGATGGTTCCACCATGTTTTTCGGTGATCACGGCGTGGGCGATGGCCAATCCCTGGCCGGTCCCCCGGCCCACGGCTTTGGTCGTAAAAAACGGGTCGAACACCCGCTCCCGGATCGATTCGGGGATGCCGCCGCCGTTGTCGGCAACGCAGATCTGCACGGTCTTGCCATTGCCGCGGGTACTGATCCGTATCCGTCCTTTACCGGTTTTTCCGTTATCGGTGGCATCATAAATGGCCTGGGCGGCATTGATCAGGAGATTCAAGAACACCTGATTCATTTCGCCGGGAAGGCATCGCACCGGGGGTAATTCCGGATCGAGATCGACCTCCAGATCGGCGACGTATTTCCATTCGTTACGGGCCACGGTGACGGTGGATTCCAGGGCCTCATTCAGGTCGACCGGGGATTTCCGATCCGATCCCGGATGGGAGAAACGGCGCATGGAGGTGACGATATCACTGACCCGCGTGATTCCCTCGAGGGTTTGCTCGATGGCAAGCGGCATTTCGGTCCGCAGGTAGTCGAGATCGGCGGCTTCGATCCGCTGTTCCAGTGCCTGTACAACCCTTCGGGTTGGCGCGCCGGCCTTGACGGCAGCCAAGAGATCCGTGCAGGCGGAAAGCACTCCCATCAGGTCATCGGTGGCTTCCTGGATAAAGCGGGTATTGTCTCCGATGTACTGAGTGGGCGTATTGATTTCATGGGCGATGCCGGCCGCCAGCTGGCCGATCGACTCCAGTTTTTGTGCCTGCTGACGATCCCTTTCGATGGCTGTTTTTTCAGTAATGTCCTCCACCAGTTCGATCGCTGCGACAACCCGGTCATCCTTATCGTGGATGGGTGATGCAATGATCCTGAACTGGCGTTTACGAACGGCCAGCGCTTCACCAAAGGTCGCTTCGCACCGGACACCCTCCTTCAGCGCCCGAACGGTGGGACAGCGGGAGCACGGAGCATCGCGGGGCGGTTTGATAAAAGAATGGTAGCATACCATCCCCTCTCCGGCCCTGGCCTCGGCAAACCATTCGCTCATCCGGGAGTTCATCCACAGGACATCCATTTTTTGGCCGAGCACCGCCACGCCGATGCCGATGTTTTCGACAATCTGGCGAAATTTCTCTTCCGAAACGCGCAGTTCCGCCTCGATTTGCCTGCACTCGGTGATGTCTGTCATTACCCCGACAACCCCGGCAATTTCGCCGTTGACGTCAGGATAGCGCGCCTTGTTGAAAATAACATGGCGCGGGTAACCCTCATTGTCGTCGATAGCCGCCTCGTAACTGAGCCTGCACGGTTCCTCGATGACGCGTCGATCCATGTCCTGAACAAAATCGGCAGGCAGCCTGAAGGCGATTTCGGTAACCGTTTTGCCGAGAATCGACTCCCGGTCCTGCCCGACGATCGATTCAAAGGCGGTATTGCAGCCCTGGTATCGCCCATGATGGTCTTTGTAAAAAATCGGAATGGGAATCGAATTGATAATATTTTGATGAAATAACAATTGGCTACTAAGATTTTCGGTGCGTTGGCGGACCTGTTCTTCCAAATGCCGAAGATACTTCCCTTTTTCCGCTTCCAATTGCTTCCGGCGCAAGGCGTTTTCGATAGTGATCAGGACGATATTGCGGGTGAATGGCTTGACGATATAGCCGTAGACCCCGAATTCCAACACTTCTTTGGCTTTCTGGGGGGTGTCAATGACGGAAACCACGATGATCGGTGTGTCCGGACAGGCTGTCGCCGCATAACGGAACAACTCGATACCGGAAACCCCGGGCATGTCGATATCGCTCAGGATCATATCAACGGGCCTTGTGGCAAGCAGGGCTTTGGCCTCGTCCACACTTGCCGCCGTAATGCAGCGGTAGCCCGCCTCTTCCAGGTAGCGAACCAGGATGTTTCTAACCTGAAACGCATTGTCAACGATCAGAAGATCGGCTGTCGGCTTGTCATCTGTTGCAGTATCGCTATCCGCCATCGGGCTCCCCTTGGTTCGCGGTTATTCTTCTGGAGATATCGGAATAGAGAAGCGTTTCTTTAGTTTATTCTTTCCGATCGGCACCCATACACCCGATTGTTTTTTTTGATCTGAATGGCGGGTTATCCCTTACCCAGTTTATTTCTGACCGCCAGCAGTTTGTCCAGGGACGCGAAGAATGCGTTGACTACCGTGGGATCGAAATGCGTACCGCTGCTTTCGTTGATGATCCGGGTGGCGGTTTCCACTGAAAATGTTTTTTTGTATGGCCGTTCGGAGGTCAGTGCGTCAAAGACGTCGGCGATGGCAACAATACGGCTCACCATCGGGATATTTTTCTCTTTCAGCCCAAGGGGGTAACCACTACCGTCCCAGCGTTCGTGGTGCGTCAGAGCGATGATTTCCCCCATGCGGACAAAGCCGATAGCCGAGCCTTTCAGGATATCGGCACCGATCTGGGTGTGGGTTTTCATGATTTCCCATTCGGCATCATCGAATTTGCCCGGCTTTAGCAGGATCCGGTCCGGAATGCCGATCTTTCCGATGTCATGCATAGGGGCGGCATAGAGAATTGCGTCTACGGTTTTCTTTTTCAGCCCCATCTGGCTGGCGATGATGGCGGCATAGTGGCTCATGCGTTGAATATGGGCGCCGGTTTCGTTATCACGGTATTCGGAGGCGGACGTGAGCCGCCAGATGACCTCCAGGGAAGCGTCTTTGAGCTTTTCCAGGGCCAGGGCCAGCTGGCTGGATTTGAGCGAGACCATGTGGTTCAGGTTGACTTTTTCATCGTGCAACTGGTCAAGGGCCTGCTTCCGTTTCAGGTGGTACGATACCCGGGCAATAATTTCAGATGGATCGGCAGTTTTGGAAATAAAGTCGTCTGCGCATTCACCAAGGGCACGGGAAAGAATATCCGTCCCGTCCATCCCGGTGAGGATGATGACCGGAATGTGCAGTAGCTTGAAGTCATCCCTGATCCGTTCAGCCACTTCGAATCCGTCCATTCCCGGCATGGACAGATCCAGCAGAATCAGGTCCGGCGTTATCGATTGGAGTTTTAAAAGGGCCTGGGCGCCGCCATGGACCGACTCAAAGGCAAGGGGCTTGTGCCGGAAAATCCGACCGATCATCCGGTGGATGGCCGGGTCGTCATCGATAACTAGAATATTTCCAAGGCTGTCGTTCATGGTTAGCTTATTCGGCAATAAGAAAAATATCTTTATCGCGGGCGTAACCCCCAATGTTGCAACATGGGGAATAATTGGCAGATAACGCACAGCACGCACCAATTTCTGGCCAATCCCGCGATCTTGCCTCTATCCACCGTTACCGGCTCATTTTTTTCTTCTAAATGAAATCAGTATACTGCCAATAATGGGATTTAAGGGGCCCATGTCGCGTAATGCGGTATCGGCAAAGAAACTGGAAGGAGCAGACATCGAAGCGGCCCGAGCCGGAGAAGCCGGAAGGATTCTTCCTTGTATAGCATTCAAGATAATGTTTTTGGGCTGCGTTATCGGTCGTCGCAGTATTACCATACGACTTCCTCCCTCCGGCCTTGCCAAAAACATTATCTTAAGCGCTATAGCCAATGAAATCAATGTTCCGGCCCATAAGATGGCCGATGCCACCGAGGGCTGCCGACGTAGATAAGCTGATCGGTAGGGGGATGATTAAACGGATGAATGGCAAACCAGAAAATACGGTAATTTATGTTGATGATGATTTGTTCAATCTGAACAAGATCGATGCGCTGAAAAAAACCGTAAACACAATTGCCAAAAGAGTAGCCAAACAAAATATAAGTATTGATAATCGTTATGAAAATTAATCATCTGGGATGAGATGATACAACCATAAAGACACACTCCTTATCACAGCGTATGCCGATGCGTATCAGCAATAAAAATGGGGTTGATCGCAGATATGTGCCGACGCTCAAAAAATCGTTCGAAAAAGCTTTCACCCGATGCCAAGCAGTTGCAGCACGATCTGGATGGGGTAGAAGAGAAAGCGGTCCAGCACATTGAAGTACATCAGGGCCAGTACAATCATGAAGCCGTAAGGTTCGACACGGCTTAAAGCCATGGCCTGCCGGGGCGGCAGCAGCCCGACCAGCACCCGGCCGCCGTCCAGCGGCGGAATCGGAATCAGGTTGAAGACGGCCAGGAACACATTGAGCTGGATGGCGATCAGCATGAACATCAGGAGCCCCTGGACGATGATGCCGGCCGTCAGCAGGGCCTTGAAAAGAATGGCGAAGACGGCGGCCAAAAAAAGGTTGATTACCGGGCCGCCCAGGGCAGACCACATCATGCCCCGGCGGGGGTCCTTGAAATTACGCGGATCGATGGGCACCGGTTTGGCCCAGCCGAAGACCACCGGCGAATGCATCAGGATCAGCATGGCCGGCACCAGGATGGTGCCGAACGGATCGATATGAGCCTTGGGGTTCAGGGTCAGGCGCCCCCGGGACTCGGCCGTGCGGTCGCCCAACCGCCGCGCCACCCATCCGTGGGCAAACTCGTGAAAGGTCAGGGCCATAAACAGGGCCAGCACCTGCAGCAGAATCCAACCAATATTCATTTACAGTCCTCAGACGTTCCCCATTTTTCAGAATTGCCGAAGCGGCGATCCGGAGCGCTTACAGCGTGAAAAAAACCGCCTATTGCTTTTCATGAGCCGTGATTTCGATTGCCTGCCGGAACGTGGCAAGCCCGTCCAGCAGTTGCCTCTGTTCAATGTTCAATGCCGGAAATACGCGGATGCCATTCCCATGGGTTTGTCGAACGAAAAGTCTCCGGGATAAGGCGATTGGCGGAAAAGAATATACCAGAATGCGCAGGATTTTCATTCGTATTCAAGGCGGGCTTTTTTACGCATAGTGGGGCTATGTGTGGAAAAGCCCAACGTAGAAGACGGATGAAAAGACAAGCAGGCGGGTATATTCTTTGACAGAAATCGCCTAAGCACTCATCCGTAACTCTGGCGGCTGTCGCTTCATCACTGAATTCCACTATCAGCAGGAGGCCCTTCCCTCTGACTTCTGTGACAACGCCGGAATAATCTTCACGCCAACGAGACATTTCATCAAGTGCCGATTGCCCCAGTTTTGCAACATGAGCGCTGATATTGTTATCAACCAGATACCGGATAACCGCATAGGCGACAGCACACGCAAGGGGGTTGCCACAGTAAGTGCCGCCATGATCGCCTACCTCCAATTGATCGGATATCTCCTCGGATATAGCGAATGCGCCAAGGGGAAACCCCCCGGCGATTCCCTTTGCCATCGTCAAAAAATCTGCTTGGAGATTGGCTTCATCTATAGCGAACATTGGCCCGGTGCGGCAGAAACCTGTCTGGATCTCATCCACGATAAGGAGCGTGCCGTTTGCTTTGCAAAGCCGGGAGACATCCTCCAGATATCCTTCCGACGGGATACGAACGCCCCCTTCGCCTTGAACCGGTTCCAAAATGACAGCAGCAACGTCACCGTCGAGGGCGTGCCGAATTCCATCCAGATCGTTGTATGAAACAAACAAGTAGCCGGGCATGAGAGGATTGTACTTTTCGCGGTGTTTCGCTTGGCCCGTGGCTGATGCCGTACTGATGGTACGGCCATGAAAACTGCCTTCGGTTGCTATCACCGTTCGACGGCCAGTAACCTTTCGAGCAAGCTTAATGGCAGCGTCATTGGCTTCAGCCCCGCTGTTCGAAAAAAATACCCGCGAGAGATTTGCTGGCAGGACATTCGATAGAAGAGATAGAAGCCGTGAACGTGACGGTGAATAAGTCAGTCCGGAATTGGGGTTCTGTAGAATACGCGCGGCCTGTTCCGACAAGGCATTCTGAATAGCCGGATGCGCATGCCCTATTGAAGTGACACCCCATCCGGCGGTTAAGTCGAGATACCTGTTTCCCTCCTCATCCCAAACATAAACACCCTCTCCCCTTTCAATTGATACAGGAATTTTTGTGAAGAAGGGAGGCATGTGCGCATTCTCTATTTCGATTGTTTTGGTGGTTCCCATCTATCTCTCCTGTCAGATGCAGAAAGATGACTATACCAATCTAACTATCTTGCATATCTGCCATGAACCGGCTCAAGGCTTGAACATAGGATTTGGCAGAGGCAGTTATGGTATCTTCGTCCACTGCTCTGCCGACCCAAACCGGTTCAGAAAGGTTATAGTCGATATCCTTGCCATTTCCGCTCAGAACGACCAATGCTTCTGCTTCGGAGGAATGGGTCCTTCCACGGTTGCTCGGCTCATATACCACAAGCTTGGGTTTTTTTACACCAAGCCCGATGACATCATCGATTGCACTAAATACTGCGTTAATCGGCCCGTTCTTGCCCATGAAGGCTTCCCCGGTCAGTTTTTGACCGTCAACAATCAGTTCAACCTGAGCCTGCCGGACACTGGAATTGGCAAACTTGTTAAACGCATAATCGACAAAGAGGATATATTCCTCACCTGGATACCTGAAATCATCACCGATCATTCGAAGTTCCTTGTCTCCGTATGTGATGTCCCTCGATTTGATTACCGGCATGATATGTTTTTTGACAAATTTTTTCTCGAATCCGAAGCCCAGTTCGCTGAGTCTTGCCGTGACACCGGCAACCCCTGTCAGTTTCGTAATCTGATGCGTATTCCCCGTCCATCCGAGATCCTCAGGTGTACATGGCAGATAAATATACTCTCCAATTGCCTTGCCTTTTTTGTCACCGTCGGAATGAACCCCTGATCCGTGGCGGAGCGCATTGGGGCCGATGCCCGGTGCGTTATAGGGTATGGGAATACCGCTTTCCTTTTCGACCAGCCTTGCGACGGCATTGGTTTTACTCAGGTCGAAGCCTGTAAAAAAGTGGCGTTTGTATATCGGCTTTAATGAAAGGTTCATGATGACCTGCTCAAGTGGAGTATTGCCCGCTCTTTCACCGAGGGAATACCATGTGCCCTCAACCTGCCGGATACCCTGCTCGATGGCCTCAAGCGTATCGGCTACACTGACGCCGAAATCGTTATGGGCATGGAAGCTGAGCATTACATCATCGGTTCCCTCAACAAGCATTTTAAAATACCTGACAGCTTCCCCGATTTTGATTTCAATCCCTTTGGCGACCGTATGGGGAATGTTGATCACATCAGCCCCTTCCTTAATGGCACCGCCGTATATTCCTGCGATATAATCCTGCAAAAACAAATGCTCAGAATGTAATGACTGAGATAAGGCAAGGATCGTATTTTGGGCCGAAAACTCAACCCGTCCCTTGCCGCCCATCAATTTCTTGGCATAGGAAACCGCCTCGGATGCTTTTTTTATTTGCTCTTGAGGGTCGGCATTATATGCCCGAATCGAGGCCTCATCAATGTTGAGTGTAAAAACATGGATGGTTGGATTGGGATTGTTTTTCAACGCATCCCATGTCTTATGGATATTTTTAAAATCCATGGTTGTAAGCCCGCAGATATAAGGCCCTTCAACAGAATCCGCAATTTCTTTTACCATTTCAAATTCAAGGAGGTTGGAACTGGGAAAACCGACCTCAATCGTGCTGACCCCTGTCGTGGCAAGATACCCGGCTATTTTCTGTTTTGAGTTTCCTTTAAATGTGACGCCGCCCTGTTCTCCGTCACGCAGAGTCGTATCAAATATTTCGATTTCTTGTTTTACAGCGATCTCAGTGTCGTCCTTGTCCAATGTCCAGATGCCGTCCTTGTTTTTTAGAATCGTCATTTTCTCACCTTTTAAAGTTATCCAAAAATGAAAAAGCCGTTATCTGCGCGGTTTGGGGCTGATAACGGCTTTTAAAATTATCTTTAGGGTTACGCCACTAAGAGCCCCGTCGCCTGGAGGTGTCAAGGCGCACCTCTGCGCTGAGAAGGACTATTAGTATGCTAATAAAATTAAAATCCATATTGTCTTCTTTATTGTTGATAAATTAACAAGTCAAGAAATTTCCGTGGAAAACTTAAATGGGAGGGTGATCTTGATAAATTGAGGTCGGATCAACATTGCATGCGACCTGTCGATGCTCCGCCCGTTGCTCGGCTTTGCCGGGGCCTTGACGGAGACCATCGGCTTCATCCGGGAGGAATGGGACCATATTGACCTTTGCTTGAAAGAGTGCTTTATCCGTCTGGGCAAGGCGGGGACAGGAAATTCGTCTCACAAAGCACCTATCGGGTGCCGTCTTCCGACGCACATAAAAGTGTGGCGACATTCCATGAGAAGTCCTCCGCCCCTCCCCCCGGAGGGGATGTGAACTACACGATTCGACAACTGCTTCCCGATGAGGCGGTGGAGGTTTCCACCTGCGCCTACCGATCGTACGGGTATATCTAGGAAAACTTCGTTTGCTACTATCGGGCTTGTTACGGATCCGTCAATTCTGGGAGGGCAGCTGATACGTCCGATCCAGCCGGTCGACCATGTCGTAGTAACGATCCATGAGGGCAGCATGACGCTCTTCGTATTCCGCATCGGTCATTTCGGTTTGGCGGCGTTCATGCTCCAACGCGGCCAGCTCATTGTCCAGCCAGCGATCCGGATCGAAGTTGTAGGTCATGGTTTTCCCCTTTTGAATCGTGTAGCCGTTGGGTCACATGTATGTCACAAGGAGCTATTAGGGTCAAGCAGATGCTTATATGTCCCAAGCGATTTAAAGAAGACCAAGCTTGTGTTTCTTTTTTTCAAGATTTGCAAAAAATTTCTTGGAGTCAACAATAAATCGTATGTGAGTGCCCTCGGCTACCTTTTCAACGGAGTCGTGGACTTCTATATGGTAGGTCAGTTTCCTTCCTTCTATGGCAGTTAATTGTGCTTTTGCTACAATTGTTGCCCCGATGGGCGACGCTGACAGATGTTTCATATTATTGGATATTCCGACCGTTAGGTGGTTTTCAGGCAGAAATTCATGGACGAATATACAAGCGGTCTCCATAACTCCAACAAGGTGAGGTGTGCCTAAAACTGGCATCCCTTTGTAACCGACAGCTTCGGCGCTGTTTTCGTCCGAGACAATGATGCTTAGCGTGTTTTCCATTCCAATTTTCAATCCTGAAAGGTCGATTTCGCTCATTGATTTTTATCTCACTTTAAATTGTTTTGAATTATGATCACAAATCATTCGGCAAGCACTGTTATCTCCGGTGGCCGTCGGGTCGCCAAATTATGTAATTGTAATTACAAACTGATATAGTAGTATGGCAGAAATGTCTATGCTTTCTTAGGATCGGGGATGAAATCGTTCGCCGCGTTTTGAAGAGTGACGCGCCGCTGGCTGGCTTATGTTGAGCCGCCTGGCGATCTCGATGGTGGTCATACCAAGTTTTCGATGCGCTCAAAAATATAACAGCGAACGGGCTTTTAATAGATACTTTTCTTCAAGAGCCTCCTTGGCCGATGCAAGAACAGTTTCAACAAAATCACTGTCACCCAGGATACGCTCATTCCCTTTGACACGAGTGCCGATTTTAGAAAGGGTTTTTCTTTAATGTCATGTCAGCCACAGTAATTTGCCAGGCCTCTCCCCCAACGCCATTGTACTGGCGTTTGGCCTTTCCACCTGGACAAACTCTGGATAAAGATGGAACGGATGTTAAAAAAAAGCAAGCGGTCATACTTTTCAGGGTTTGGTGCCAAGGCCAAGGCTAGTCGAGAGCGTGCAAAACAACTCAGTCGTTATCAAGTCGAGCCGTTGGAACAACGCATTTTCCTTTCCGGTGATCCGGTGCTGGGGAGTGACCAGGCAATGTTGTTTCAGGATGTGACTGACGCTTCGCTGGTGTTTGATGATACCAGCGAAGCTTTTGACCAGCTTACCGGTCAGGTTCAGGCCGAGTTGACCCTGCAAAGCGCGGAGCAGGAACCGGAATTTCAAACAAATGGGATGCTTTGTGATCTGCTCTTCTACAGCGGTTATGTACCGGGAACAGTGGATGAAGAGGGCAATGAGCTGACTGATACCTTCGACAGCTATGTCGATTACAACGGTGACGGGGACGTCACCCTCTACGGCGGGAGCGGCACCGACGACTTCACTACCGGCAGCGGCGATGACCTCATTTATACCGGAGGGTTATACACTTATAACCATGTTGTCTTTGCGGATGAAGTAGTAGAAGAAGAAGAGTCCACCAGCCTCACCGATGTTCTCGACAGTGTCAACGATATTGTCAATGATGCTCTGGGCATCGAAGAGGAAGAAGAGGAGGCCACCGTCATCACCTTTGCTCATACCGAATCAGTATTGTTGCCGAGCAGGGCACCATTACGGAAGTTAATGACATTTCCTACCTGACCCTGCACGCGGTCGAGTTTGTCGATGCCGGCGCTGCTTTGCATACCGAAGTCAAGTCCATCGATCTGCGCTTTGCCGGCACCGGCGGCGATGTCATCCTGCGGGAACTGGATGATCTGACCGTCTACAATCTGGCCACCAGTTGCGGGGTTATGGATGTCGTCCTGGGCACAACCGGGTCCTATTTCAATCTGGTTTCCGGCCTTTTCGGCAGCAGCGACGGCGCCGTCAGCCTGGTGACTGACGAGACTGATTTCGCCTCCGGAGAGAAACAGGTTTACGGTTCCGACACCCTGACTATCCAGACCATCGACAGCAGCCTTGGCTACCGCCTGGGCAGCGCGGCAGAAGCCTGTGGCGGTGAAGACCGCAGCAGCATGGCTATTGACGAAGACGTCAACGATAACAGTATCCTCGACGCCGGCCAGCTCAGCGCCAACGGTGCCGTTGGTCTGTCGATGCGCGACCTGGCCGCTATCGGGGGGGACTTTGCCAGCATCACCATCGGTCACGCCGGCGCGCTGATGCAGATTGGTGACATCGAGGACGCCACCACCGTGCGCGGCTCCGGCGCCGCACGGATCGTCAATGCCGCCCTCGACAGCGACAGCCGTTTTATTGCCGACACCATCCTGGTCCGGGGCGATGTGCAGGGCATCGAAACCCTGACCTTTGATGCCCATCTGATGGAGATCAAGGCCAAGAACCTGCACGATCCTGAAGGCTTCGACGATTCCGGCATCACTGCCGACACGGTCGATATCAACCTGAGCGAACAACTGGTATTGTCCGGCTGGATCCAGGGGTACAGCCTTATCGATATCGTTATCAATGGCACCACCGGCAGCGGGGGGATCTATCCCTCTTTAGATGACGGCCCCAACTCCCTGAGCGGTGATCTGACCGGGCGCATTCAGACCCTCGGCGACGGCGCTGTCCTTAGCATCGAAACCAGCGGTACCATCCACAGTGAATCGGCTATGATCGTCAGCGGCCTCGGCAGCAGCGCCACCATCCACAGCGCCGGAGACTTTAGCAACTGGGCTGATTTTGATACCAGCGCCCCTGCTGCCGATGCCACCTTTGCCGAGCTGACCTCGGCCCAGAAGGAAGCGGAGAGGCGGAAGTCCTCCAAGGGTTCAAATATATTATTGGCGGATCGGGCTGAGGCGGGGCTGGCTGCAGCAAGGACCTGCCATAGCGCACCGCGTTGCCGTACGCTCAGTTGGCCAGCAGCGGATCTGACTGACAGATCAAATTCACCCTGCGCCGCTGGGGACCGACAATGGCGGTGTCGAGGTGCATCGGCTGGAAATCCTTTTTCTTGTCACGGTGGGGGATGACTGCGTCAAGCCCGCAAATTTCGGAAGAAAAGACAAAAATCCCATCGGTACCGCCGATAACGCCGGGTCTGAGTTTCTTGCGGTCTTGGACCATGAAAAGCGTCGTGTCGGGGAGACAGCCGATAACGCAGTTGGGGCCATCGATGATCAAATTGCGGCATGTGTGTTTGAGGTGTCTGAGAAATGCGTGGTTCGGGTGTTTGCAGATCGCATTGTCGGTCAGTGGTGTGACTCCGTGTTTGTAGCACTCCAACCCCAACCCCAGGTACGATATAAAATAGTGCAGGCTATGGGTAAACACTTCCGAATCCGACATATAGCCACGATATCCGGCGAACCCTCGTGACATGAGAAATTCCCGGTTCTGGATGAATGCCGTGTTCTCTCCGTTGGTCATGGTCGCATACCCTTCCAGGAAGAAGGGGTGGCAGGCGTAGAGGTCGATCTCATGGTTGGTGTTCTGACGGCCTTGAAGCATGATTACCCGTGCCGTCAGATCCCTGCGATCCAGTTGAAGGTACTCGGCCACGGCAACTGGGTCTCCGACCTCCTTGATCATGATCGTATCCGGCCAGAAGGAAAAGACGACCATGTCCTTCTGAGCCTCGCCCATTTGCCTTAATTTCAGACGAATCGGCATCAGTTCCCGAAGGCGTTGGTCGTCGGTGTAATCTTCCCAGTCCGTTGGGTAATCGTATGCCCGCACCAGATAGATATCCCGATGGGGAATGCCCGCCGGCCGCGTCCCATTTGTCTTGAACGTGACTTTATATTTGGTGGTGAACCCAAGGTCCATCATGAACCGGTCCAGGCGCTTGAGGCCCGCCGAAGAAAAAACGCCGGAAAGCACAGGAATGTTCTTCATGTTCGCAAAGGGGCCGCCGATGTCCCGCAGCAGGATGCCCACTCCCGAACCGTCATATCCCTCGCTCATGACGGCGAGACCATTGGCGGCCGTCTGGGGAGACAGATAGTCTTTGCTTGTTATGGCAATCAATCGGCACATGGAATCCTTGGTAAGGCAAGCAAACGGGTTGACATTGGTAAGAATGAATTATAATCCATTAAAATTAGTAATACTAAATGTCAAGAAAAAACAACCTCATTGCAGCTATAGAGATGGAAAAAAGAGATCAGACCACCTACGACAATTACATCAAGGCCCTGATGGACATCAGCCGGGCGATTACCTCAGACCTTTTTCTCGAGGATCTGCTCAAGCTTATCGTCCTGGTCACGGCCAAGGTGACCGGCGTGGAAATCTGTTCGCTGTGGTTGATCGACGAAAACGAGAAGCGCCCCAAAATAAGGCTGAAGGCTACCCAGGCGCTTGATCCAGAATATGTCAAGGACCGTTCGCTCGATCTCGATGAAGGGGTGGTCGGCTATGTCGTCACCAACAAACGCCCCATTGCCATCAACGATGTCCTTCGCAATCCGAGGTTCAAAGAGAAGGAAATGGCCCGCAAGCTTGGCCTGGTGTCAATGGTCGGTGTCCCTCTGAAACTCAAGGACGAAAAGATTATCGGCGTCCTCAACTGCTTCACGTCGGCACCCCATGCCTTCTCCAACACGGAAATCAATCTTCTTTCGGCGGTTGCCAACCAGGCCGCCCTGGCGATCCTCAACACGGAACTGATGGTCAAGACAAAGGTGATCCAGGAGGAGTTGGAAACTCGCAAGATGGTTGAGCGGGCCAAGGAAATTCTCATGCATCGCCGGAGCATGAAAGGCGATCAAGCCTTTCGCTGGATCCAGAAACGAAGCATGAATTCACGCAAACCGATCCGCCACATCGCCGAAGCCGTCATTCTGGCCGAAGACATTGCCTTGGATTGACGTGGCCCTCTGGGGGCAAGGGCGTATTCATTATTCATTAAAACTAAATTATAGAACAATAATTCACTTGACATTTAATATTACCAGCACTAAAAATTCTGGCAATATTTAGAGGGATCCATCTTCATCGAAACAAATCATCTGATCCGGCGGCACCTTACAATGGCGTAAGTGGCGGCGGCAGCGACCAAGACAACGGCGTCTGGCATCGGTTGGATATTCCTATCCGTGCGGATGCCGTTTTGCGTTTGATGCCCGTGGCAATGTTTTACAGATTAATCGGAAGCAGAAAAGGAGGCCATACCATGACATTGAGATTCACGAAGAACAATGACGCGCTGGGGACCCTCAACCGTGGAAATCCCACTGAATCAAGCCTGTGTACCCTTTGCCGGGCCGACTGCAAGGGAAAATGCGAAACCTGGTTGTCCAGCCTGGTGGGCCGCAAGCTGCTCTACCCGCGCAGCTACGGCATCGTCACTTCAGGTGCCGACAACACGACCCATGTTGGTGTGGCCTACAATTCGCTGCGTATTCAGGGGTATGCTTACGGTGCTCAGGGATTGCCCGGAGGAATGACCGACAACGCCGACGACTGCATTTTTCCCAACGTTTCCCTGGAGACCGAATTCGGTAACACCGTTAAAACCAAGGCCCGTATCCCGCTGATGACCGGTGCCTTGGGGTCCACCTTCGTGGCCCAGAAATACTGGGACTCCTTTGCCATCGGTGGTGCCCTGGTGGGCATCCCCGTGGTGATCGGCGAAAACGTGGTGGGTGTCGACCGCGAATCCGAGATCGGAAAGGGGCCGGAGAGAAAAGGCAAGATCATGAAAGCCCCTGAGTTGGAGCGCCGTATCGAAAGCTACTTCCGCTACTTCAACGGCTACGGTGCCATCATCGTTCAGCTCAATGTCGAGGACACACGCAACGGCGTCGCCGAATTTGTGGCCGACAAATATGGCGACAAAGTGATCATCGAGTTGAAATGGGGCCAGGGCGCCAAGGATATCGGCGGCGAGATCCAGGTCACCAGCCTCGACTACGCCGTTTTCCTGAAGGAGCGGGGATATGTCGTTGATCCGGATCCGACGATTCCCGAGGTGCAGGAGGCGTTCGAAAACGGATCCATCAAATCCTTCGCCCGCCATAGCCGCCTGGGCGGCACCAATTTGGCGTCCGTTCGCCAGGTCCGGGAGGATTTCATGAATAGTGTGGAATACCTGCGCGGCCTGGGTTTTACCCGCATCACGTTGAAGACCGGTTCCTACGGCATGGAGGAACTGGCCATGGCCATCAAGTTCGCCACCGACGCCGGCCTGGATCTTCTCACTATCGACGGTTCGGGCGGCGGCACGGGCATGAGCCCCTGGAACATGATGCAGAGCTGGGGGGTTCCGTCCATCACCCTGCATTCCAAAGCCTACGAGTATGCCAGCATTCTGGCGGCCAAGGGGCTCAAGGTCGTGGACATGTCCTTTGCCGGCGGATTCGCCCTGGAAGACAGCATCTTCAAGGGATTGGCCCTGGGCGCACCTTTTACTAAACTGATCTGTATGGGACGGGGCATCATGATTCCCGGTTTCGTGGGATCCAATATCGAAGGGGCTCTCTTCGAAGAGAGACGGGCAGAGGTCAACGGGCATTGGAACGAACTACCCAAAACGGTTCTGCAGGTGGGCTCTTCAGCCAAGGAGATTTTCTCCTGCTACTTCGATGTAGAAAAAATCGTCGGCAGGGATGAAATGAAAAACGTCCCATACGGGGCCATTGCCTTTTACACCCTGGCCGACAAACTTTACTGCGGCATGCAGCAGCTTCTGGCCGGTGCCCGTAAGTTTTCGGTCACCCAGCTCACCCGCGAGGACATATTTGCCGGAAACCGCGAAACGGCCAAGGAAACCGGTATTCGTCACATGGCCGACGCCAACGATGAAAGCGCCAAAAAGATTCTCAACTCCTGATTTGCCGCTTTGAAATACTCATCTTTCGGATATCCCGCCCCTGGCCGGGATATCCGGGAGAAAAAACGCCGGCATCTTCTCCCGGCCGCTTTAGGACCGCGTTGTTTATTTCCGGGGTCATTTCATGATTTTGACCCACAGCATCCGGGCGGTCTCGTTACCGGTGTTTTTCCAATACGAGGGAAGCGTGGTGGTCAGGTACACCACATCTCCGATACCGGCCCGGTGAACCCGGTTGCCGATTTTCAGCTCCAGGCTGCCGCTCAGCACGTAACCCAGTTCTTCACCTTTGTGGATGAAAAAGTGGGCCTGCAGCTTCTTGCCGGCCGGTATTTCTATAAGGTAGGGATCGGCGTCGGTTTCAAAATCAGGTGGGCAAAGCCGGTAACCGATGATATCCTGCTTAGGAAAATCAGCCAACCCGATCGGTGTTCCTCCCGAGAAAACGACGCGGTCGGCGGAGCCGGCCTGCTCCTTCAAAAAGGCGGCTGCCGGTACCTGGAGTACCTGGGCTATTTTGAAAAGCGCCGGAATCGATGGGTAGATGGTGCCGCTTTCGATCTGGGAGATCGTACTGGGCGTAACCCCCACCAGGGCGGCCATCTCTTTCTGGGGCATGGCCTGCCGCTTGCGGATTTCCTTTACACGCCCGCCGATGTCGATGGTTCCGCCTTTTCCGGATTCCATCTCGAAGACCACATCCGTCCCGTCGTTCCAATAGATCAACGGTGAATTCAAGACATCGGGTTTGCGCTTATCCGCTTTGCGGATGGTCAGGGCCGACTTGCCCCGGTTGATGGACAGTTCAATGGCTACCTGTGCGATCTGGTTGATACTGGCGCGCACGCGTTCCGAATGCGCTCTCTTTTCCATGATCCAGTAGGCGATGGTTTCAAGCTCATAAAGACGCGGGCAGGCACGGGAGTAAAACCGCAAGATGGCGTCCTCGCCGCCCCACAGATCCTGCATGCCGGTGAGGGATTCGAAGACAAAACGGACGTCGCCCTTCATTGTGGCGTGAAGACTATAAATGGAATCCGAAACGACATCCGGATTGTCGGGGTCGTTAACCCGCACGATCTGGAAGGGCCAATGGGCGCCGTCTTTTTCGTAAAATTTACTGAACACCTCGCTGCCGTCCCCCTTTCCGTGGGTGAAGCAGTCCAGGATAGTCAGGTACTGGCTCTCCGCCATCGGCCCCAGGTCCTCGATAAGCTTCTTCGGGGATCGGTCGAAAGTAATGTAGATCAAGGGCCTGTTGCGCTTTTGGGACTCCTTGATGAAGCTGAAACTGAATGTCGATGCAAGGCTGCCGGCATCATCGTACCAGATCACGTTGTCACCAATGAACAACCCGCCCAGTTGCTGGTCAAGCTGGTTGACGCCGGACGAAACACGGTCCTTTTTTTTGAACATCTGCAGGGGGACCTTTATCTTTTTGATTCCCAGAATGAATTCATGTGGTTCTGGACTTTGACAAGCCAAATGATTCCGCCGATCAAAGGAAGAAGAACCCAGAAACCTGAGAGCCCGGTTATGGGTTTTTCTCGCCCGTCCTCTTGATACATTCTTCCAATATAAGCCGGTATGAGCCATGGAACAGCGATTAAGGCAATTCCGAAGAAAAGTGCAAAAATGATGAATACAATTCCGCTCCAGCCTTGCCCCCGCCAGTTTCTTAACTCTTCGAGCACACAGTAATGCCAGACAATCGTATATATTCCCAAGGTAACTATTCCAAGAATCAGAACAACCCACGGATTACGAGTCTTGCCAACGGGTTTCTGGACAATGTTAGTCTGGGGCATCACTGCTACTGCAGCATCGTTCATTTAAGTACTCCTTTCTTAAAATGGTCTTTAACTCCAACCCCTAACTATTCTAAGTGTTTTAAACACGTTCAACTCGATATGTGCTACAGGAAAAAGTCGCTCTGGGTTCCCGGTCGAGAGTGTGACAAATTGTTGGCCATTTACTTCTTATAAGCAGGACTAAGGTGTTTTAAACATCGGATAGTGTTTGATATTGAGAGTTTTTAATTCTGCATTTTCGGATTCGGCGGTTGCAGCCAATATAGCATCTGCAAGTCCAACGCCATGTGACTTGCCATAATCCCGTCTATAAAGGCCCCCGGCTTTTCCGATTGCGGCATCAATTGGCACAACACGGAATAGGGATATAAAGTGCTGCAAAGCATTTTGTTCCGCATCCCCTTTAACGCCAGCATACAACTCCGGGGCATAATGGGGGCATAATGGGGCATAATGGGGACGTCTCTCATTATCTAAATAATTGAATCAATCAGCACGTATCCTTCGCATGCGGCTATGGCTTCGCCTCTTCTAACGGCATAGCCGATGCCCGACACCGTCATATCAAGTGCCCGGGCAAGCTCGGTTTGGGAAAGGCACAGCTCGCTTGCACACCAGTAGCAAAATAGACCCCGGGCATCCGCGCGTTTTTTGGGGCGGCCCTTTTGGAATATCTCTTCCTTATCGATCCCAAATAGCTCGGCGACCCTTTCGGCAACACGGTTTATATCGTAGCCATGCCGTTTGAGTTCATAGCGCCGTTCAAACCGTTCTTTGGCTTGGGACAAAACCGACAATACAAAATCCGAATCACCAAGAATGCGTTCATCGCCTTTTATACGGTCCATTCCTTTCAGTCGCATCTTTTTAACTTCCGACCATCCGCCCAGGCTGCGAACCAATCCTCCCCCGACCAATTCAGGACGACGTCCCATAGCAACTCCGGCTTGGATATAGTCAAGGTAAGCCTTGCGCGCCTTCGCCACTTTTTTTCCAAAACAGCCAAGAACATAAGCGCCGTCCTGCCAGCTACAATCATCGACTCCCACCAATAATCGGTGGCCGCTGAATGGATAATCTGTCAACGCCCTGAAGTCCTCAACCATGCCAGCACGCAATGGATTGAGATGAATATAGCGCACCAGTTCCAAAAGATAGGCGTCTTCCTGACAAATAATAGATTTGTACCGGTTCTGAAACAACTGGCCGTGGCGTTTATGTCGGCGGTTGAAACTTACCGCATATCCGGTGAGCAGCCGCTGCATCAAGCTTACGAGCCCGTCAGGGCCTGAGCGAAATAAAAAATGGGCGTGGTTACTTAGCAAAACCCAAGCATAACATCTGGTTTGCGTCTGCGGAACCAACTGATCAAGCCGATCGACAAGATTCTGCTTGTCGGTTGTATCCCGGAAAATGTTTTTTCTTTCGATCCCCCGGATGATCACGTGATGCAAAATCCCGGGAGCGTCTAATCGGGCTAACCGTGGCATGGCACCTTTCATAGCAAATGTTGAGAGGCAAATCAAGTTGATTAGATAATTAGGGACGTCCCAACCGCCCCAACCGCCCAGGGACGTCCCAACCGCCCAATTTTTAAAGATATTTTGCCGCTAAAGCGGTAAAATCTATTAATTTTTGATGGCGTTATTCGAAATACTGTCGAATACATTGACAAGGTGCCGTTATAGCGGTAATTTATGATGAATTTTGTTGATTTTTTTCTGATAATACATTAATTGACACCAAAATTGCTGTTATGGCGGTAAAACTAATCAATAAAAATGAAATGGAAATCGGCCGTATTGTTCAATTTCACCGCAAACAGGCCGGACTGTCGCGGATCGATCTGGCGGACATTGCCGGTGTGGGAAAGACGGTGATCTATGATGTCGAAAACGGCAAACAAACGGTTCGGTTGAATACCCTGCTCAAAATTATGATATCGCTCAATATATCCATATTTTTGGATAGTCCGTTGATGGATCGTTACGAGGCGCGTGAAAATGCGTAAGGCGGATGTCTTCATGCATGATGTCCGTGCCGGCGTTCTGGAGGAGCTTTCACCGCGGACAACGTTTCGGTTCACTTATGATCCGGCATACAACGGCCCTCCGGTTTCCCTGACAGCGGCTGTCCGACCTGAGCCGTACACGTATGAAACCTTTCCTCCCTTTCTGGAGGGGTTGCTGCCCGAAGGATACAATCTGGAGGCTCTCCTTAGAGCTATGAAAATTGACCGGCAGGATTTACTCAGTCAGCTTCTGGCGGTGGGAGGGGATATGGTTGGTGCGGTGACGGTGCGGGAGATTGAATGAACACCTGCCTGATTACCTATGCGACGTGTGAGGGCAGGTACTCCCCCCAGGGACTGAGAAAACTGTCCAGAAGTCTCAAGCAGCTTAAGGATTTTCCCTATACCGCTGCGGATCAGATTGTTGAAGCCGCCGCCCGTGCTCCAAAAATGTCAATCCAGGGGGTTCAGCCCAAGCTCAGTGCCGTCCTGAATGCCCGCCAAAACGGATTCGAGCTTGTGGATACTGGAGGTCGCTACATTCTAAAACCTCAAAATCCACAATACAGGCACCTGCCTGAGAATGAAGACCTGAGCATGCGCCTGGCGGAGGCAGCCGGCATTCCGGTCCCGCTTCATGGACTGATTTACTCCAAAGACGGCTCCCTGACCTACTTCATCAAGCGGTTTGACCGGGAAGGAAAAAAAAAGATTGCCGTTGAGGATTTCGCCCAACTCATGGGCCTGAACCGGGATACCAAATACGACGCCTCCATGGAAAAAGTCGCGCAAGTCATTGACCGGTACTGCACCTTCCCGGCAGTCGAAAAAATAAAACTGTTCAGATTGACGCTGGTGAATTTCCTGGTCGGTAACGAAGATATGCACGTGAAAAACTTTTCGCTGATGACCCGGCAGGGCAAGGTGGAATTGACACCTGCTTACGACATTCTGAACACCACCATTGTGCTATCAAAAGCGAAAGAGGAGATCGCGCTGCCGATCAAAGGGAAAAAGCGCAAGCTAAGTGCCGACATTCTGGTCGATTATTTTGGCCTGACCAGGCTAGAACTGAACCGCAAAATCGTTTCCTCGGTGTTAGAAACCTTTAAAAATGTTTCGTCAATATGGAATAATCTCATCGCGGTCAGCTTTCTGCCGAACGAAGTGAAAACGGAATACAAACGTTTGGTTGATGAACGATTCGAAAGATTGCTGAAAGGATCGTTCCTCCTCAGCAAGTAAACGCGTATTGCCGATGACAGTGAGGCTGGAGAGCAGCATGGCCGTGGCGGCGATCAGTGGGGGTGAGGAGTAGAAGATCTTTCGGCGTTCAATACCTATGATAAGAATGTGATACAATGCGTCTGCAGCGTCAATGCGGGGGGGCGTGGCATATTTTTTCTTATTACCGTAGCACATAAAAAATTCGAACCAATATATCAATGGATGTCCCCAACTGGTCCCCCAACTGGTCCCGTCCCCAATTGGTCCCATCTTCAGCCGTAGCCCGACCCCAACGCCAAATCGTGAGGAGTCGTTGCACATTGAAAGAATCTTTAAACTTTCAATCCGGGTTGAAAGCTTCTTTTCATCTTACACTCTAGAGGTGTCACCCCCCTATCCCAATTTATCAAAAATTCCATATAAAATCAGCCAACAACAAATAGTGTCACCCACCGTCATTTTGGCATGTATTGTGAAATATTAAATGCCGCTTTGCTCTTGCCTAGGTGAAACCAAAGAGAAGAAATCGAATGAAACACATTATCGGTGTGGATGCCGGCGGAACGTTTACGGACCTTGTGTGCATGGATGAGCTTGCAATTCTGTGATCACAAAGACACCCTCCACACCAAACGATCCATCAATAGCTATTATGTTGCTTTGCCCCAGATACCTGCGGGTGCCCATCGAGGGTGATAGCCCCGAATACTTTTGAAGTGGATATGGATAAAACGGCTTTGTTAAGAGGGGCTGATTGAGAACGAAGGCAATAGGAAATGGATCGAAAAAGAAAATACTAAGAAAAGGAGAGCAACATGGCGGATCTAAGTGTAACCTTTGTTGGAAAGAAATTGAGAAGCCCGCTTGGCGTGGCCTCCCATGCCGTTTTGAATCCAGGCGTTGGGGACTCCAAGGCCGAGACGGAGCATTTGAAGAAATATGCGGACATTGCCGTGGGCTATGTGCACACGCCGTTTATCTGTCCGGAAGAGGAGCATCCCAAAGACAAACCGCCTGCATGGAAATTTATGAGTATTCGATCCAGAGAACCCTTTGCCATGGAGGGACTTCTGGTCGCCACTGAAGCGGCGCGAATCATGTGCCGATTAAATCCAGGGCTCTCGATGATCGAGACCCTCAGAGAAGAATTGCCGGAGGACGTGGCGGTCATTGCCAATATGATAGGACCCGGCGCCGACCCCGAAGGGTGGGCGGATCACTGCGAGGAGGCGGAAGATGCCGGCGCCGACATTATTGAAATGAATGTTTCCTGCCCCATACCCGCCAGCGAAGCCAGGTCCGTTATGGCATACCAATGCGGAGAGATGACCGAATCCGCCGGATGTCTCTTGGGGGATTCCCCCGCCCTTTTGATACCTGTTGTCAAAGCGGTTGTGGACCGGGTCAACATTCCCGTAGGGGTTAAGCTCACACCGGAAACGGGGTTTCCGCGGATCATCGGAATGGCCGAAGAGATAAAAAAGGCTGGTGCAAAATTCATTACGGGGATTAATGCGCCGATTACCTGTGGCCCGCCCGACATATACAAAGGCGGCCAGGGAAAATGGCCCGGCCTTTCGGCAAATCCCATTTGCGCCTCCCTCGGCCCCTGGGACCGGTTTCTCCTTTATAGAAATTTAGGCGTCCTTTCCGCTTTTGTTCCCGGAATCGAACTGACCGGTGTCGGAGGGCTCGTTGAACCCGAGCATGTTGTCGAGGCTATGATGTTGGGCGCAAGGATCTGTGAGTTTTCATCAGGGCTGCTGTGGAAAGGAACGAAACTCATTGAGGAGAGCCTCACCTTTCTCTCCAATTATATGGACCAGATGGGATACAAGAGTGTTGAAGAGTTTATCGGCCTCGGCGTGAAATACATACAACCGGTGGAAGAACTGGATTGGCGTAACGAAGACTTTCTTGCCACCGTAGATGACAGGCTGTGTACCCGGTGCGGCAGATGCGCCAATAGCATCTGTTCGGCCAGAAGCATTATGCAAAATCCCTTAAGACTCGTCATCGATTCCCGCTATTGCATCGGCTGCGGCTTATGCCAGGCCATTTGTCCTGAAAATGCGGTAAGCATCGTCGAGCAAAAACATCCGGTGATAGGGGTGAGTTTGGAAAAATAAAATATTCAGATTGATTGGAGCTAAATGAATTGAAGGTCATAGAACTTACAATCAATGATCGAAAAGTTTCCGCAGAAGCAGGAATCAGCATACTTGAGGCGGCAAGGCAAGCCGGTATTTACATTCCGTCACTGTGCTATCATCCGAGCGTACCGTCATCGAACCTCATGCCGGATAAATTCATTTATCAAGGCGGAAAACGGATTCACAACGAACAGGCCCTCGATGCCGATGCCAATTGTAATTTATGCCTTGTACAGGTACATGGGCGAGGGGCTATCGTCAAAGCCTGTGAAACGCCGGTTGAAGCCGGTATGGTGGTGACCACTGAAAATGACGAGATAAAGAAAAAAAGAAAAGAGAGTCTTACCTCGATCTTGGCCCATCATCCGAATATCTGTCTAACCTGCGACCGGGATCCAAGATGCCCGCCCTTTGGCGTGTGCAGCAGAAGCGCCAACGTGCCGGATAGATGTGTGGCTTGCCCGGGGTATGCTACCTGTGAGCTTATCCGTATCGTGGGTCACATCGGTATGGTCGGCATCACCATTCCTCGGGAACCTGTTGACGCTTCTCTCATTGACGATAACCCTTTTCTCGACTTTGATCCCAAATTATGTGTTGGATGCACCCGTTGCATCAGATTCTGCAAAGAGGTTCGAGGAATTGGTGCGCTTGGGTATGTTTCAAAGGAGGGACGGATTATTACGGGAACAAAAGCCCCAAGCTTTCAGGAGTCCGGTTGTCATTTTTGCTTCGGATGTGTTGAAGTTTGTCCCACCGGCGCTCTTGCGGATAAAAAGACCAAATGGAATGAAAAAAAAGAGGGGGAGGAAAGAAAAAAGGATGTGGTGCCCTGTATGGCCGCATGCCCGCTTCAAATAGATATTCCGGCCTATCTTTACGCCGTTACAAAGAAAAATTATGACGACGCACTAGAGATCATTCAGGAAAAATTGCCTTTTGCATCCCTATGCGGTCATGTTTGCACCCACCCTTGCGAGTCGGCTTGTCGCCGAAACGAGCTGGACCAACCGGTGGCCATTAAGGCCATTAAACGTTTTGTCGCCGAAACGGTGCCTTTTGTTGAAACCCCATCAAAAGCGGTGTCTGATAAAAAAGTCGCGGTTGTCGGATCCGGCCCTGCCGGCATGACAGCTGCCTATTTTCTAAGAAAAAAGGGTGGACATCAAGTGACCGTTTTTGAGGCGTTTTCAGAAGCTGGCGGCATGCCGCTCACCGGCATCCCCCGATTTCGTCTTCCCAAGACGGTGTTGAATCTTGAACTTGAGAGGTTAAGGAGAATCGGCGTAGAGATCATTACAAACCAGCCCGTTGAATCTGTCAGCGATCTTTTTAAATCCGGTTTTAACGCGGTTCTCATATCCATTGGCGCACATGAAGAAATTTTCCTTGGTATTCCCGGTGAAGAGAATCCGGGCATCATGGGAGCGATTGGATTGCTGCGCAAGGTGAATTCGGGCGAAAAAGTGGATTTGGGCGATCGTGTTGCGATCATCGGTGGCGGGAATGTGGCTTTTGATGCTGCGCGGGTTTCCAAGCGGTTAGGTGCCAAGGAGGTAACCATTGTCTACCGGCGATCAGAAGAAGAAATGCCTGCCGATGCCGAAGAAGTCAAACAGGCTGCGGATGAGGGTATCAATTATATGTACTTGGCCTCGCCTATTCGATACGAGCTGAATGGCAAAAAGATACGTGTCGAGTGTATTAGAAACAAGCTAAAGCGGCCCGATGCCAGCGGCCGGCCGCGTCCCAAGCCCGTCAAAGGCTCTGAATTTTCTTTTGAGGTGGACCGCGTTATCACAGCCATCGGACAAAACACGAGAATGCTCCAAGAACTGCATACGGATATGGACGTAAACGGCCGGTTCAAGGTTGAGGAGAATACGCTTATGATGAATACCGACGGCGTTTTTGCCGCCGGAGACGCTGTCAGCGGACCCAAAACCGTCACCACCGCCATTGCCATGGGCGCAAAAGCGGCCAATACCATCAATACTTACCTTGGCGGGCAGATGATCGTTGATTTGGCCACTTTCAATCCTGAAAACCTACCACAACAACTTGAGCAGGACGATAAATTTCTTGCCAAACGCATGCCCATGCCCCTTCGACCGGTGGAAAATCGGAAGAATAACTTTGAACAGGTTGAATTGGGTTTGACGGAAGAAATGGCAGTGGCGGAGGCGAAAAGATGTTTGCGTTGTAGTTTGCGCTTGGGGATAGAATAAATAGGTAAGCTATACTTTAAACGTCCACAATCTGCAACAATAGCTCAATGTTCAGCAGTTTTGCCGTATTTTGCACAAGTTTGCACTTTTGATACCTGGCATTATCAAGAACAATGGAAATCGGGAAATCACAGTATTTATCGCTGAGCTTAACCAATAGCTGACAAATGCTGTATGAATTGATTTTACCTATGATTTTCCGCTGGACGGCAGTCGACCCGGGCCAATCCTTGTACTGCAACCCGACGGTCAGGGGGCGAAGGACGTGATAGGCGTTGATTATATCCTTTCACGAAGTCCAGTTATTGGACCCTCGCCGATCTGCAAGTGCAGGGAGGCATTGTCTTTAAACAGCAAGCAATATCGATCGGTTTGAAATACGATGGAATCTTTGCCAGGGAAAGATTCGGGCAAACGCTTCAAATCCTTGCTTCGAACAGCAAAGTAGACACGCTCCTGGTTCTCTTCAATTTCCGCTGCCTCATTTAAATTACCCGCGAAGCGGGCTTTTCCCCGGGAATAAAAATCAGCCGAGTAGGGCCGCTTGAATAGATAGACCAATGGACCATTTCCATTGCCACTCATATTCCGATAAGCTGCAACAATCGCCGATTGGCTGTTTGCCGAAGGCCCATAACCCATGACGATCCCGACCAGGCCGATCGAAAACAAGAGCAACATGACGAGCGCTCCCCGGCGCAGCACCAAAAAACCTTTCAGGGGATTTTCCGGGAAACGGGAACCGGATAGTATCAGTTCGGCCGTCAACAGGGCCAAGGCAGGCAAGCCGGGAAGTACATAGGTCCAAAGGATGTTGCTCGCCAATGTGAAAAACACCAAGGGGGCGGCAGCCCAAAGGACCAGATAAAGCCGCCAGCCATCCCCACCGGCAGGTTGTCTCAGCATGCGCATGCGCGTTTCTTTTTTCAGCACTCCAACCAGGAAGATGGGTGACCACGGCAATGTGCAGGCCAACCCATACAACCAGATCGTGCCTTTGGGTCGCAAATGGGCATGTCCGTATAGATCTCCCTTCCATCCCGGGATGGTGAAACGGTTCCAATGCTCACCGATGATAAAGTAGTTGAGGAATCCCGGGGTTTTTTGTTCCGCCAGATAATACCAGGGGGCGCTCAAGCAAATCGTCAGAAATGCGCCGCCCAACCAGGGAAGGCGCTCCCAAACTTCTCTCCAGCAACGCTGCAGGAGTACCCAAATGCCAATGGGGAAAAGTGTCAGGACCACGGCCACAGGTCCTTTGGCCAACAGGCCGATGGCCAGTCCGACAAAGAAGGCGTATCCCCAGAGTCGGCCAGCGCGGCCCGATCGGATCAACGCTTGCCAGAATGCCACCATGCAAAGGGTGGTCCCTGCCAGCAGGGCAGGGTCGGTCATCACCGCACCGCTGCTGACAAAGAAAAGGGGGGCGGTTGCCAGGACCAGCACCGCAGCCATGGCATGATCACGGCTTCTTTGCCGAACCGCCAGCCGCCATACAAGAACCATTACCGCCAAGGACATCGCAAAGGAGGGAACCCGGGCCGAAAATTCGTTAATGCCGAACAGCTTCATGGCGCCAGCCGCGAGCCAGGTAGAAAGCGGAGGCTTCCCCCAGAAGGGAACCCCAAGGCTGTATTGGGGCGTTATCCAATCACCGGTTTCAACCATCAGTCTGGCAATGTTGCCGTAACGCGCTTCGGTTGTGTCGGCCAATGGGTAGGCCCCCAGGAACATCAGGCGCAGCGCACCCAGAACAATCAGCAAAACCCACAACCATTTGATGGTTGTCCTGCCATTTTTACGGATCATGACCGAACTCTCTCATCCTGAACCAGTGACAACGTATGCCGTTTGATCGTTTTATAGTGACGATTCACCAGATACAGTGGGCGCTGCTTGGCCTCGATGAACATTCTTCCCAGGTATTCGCCGATGATCCCCAGGGCCAGCAACTGCAGCCCACCCAAGAAAGCAATGACGACTATCAAGCTGGGATAGCCGGGAACGGGATCGCCCGTTAAAAGCGTTTTCAGAAAAACAAACAGCCCATAGAGAAGTGACGCCAGGGAAGTCAAAACGCCTACATAACTGGCGAGTTTGAGTGGCGTTATGGTAAACGAGGTGAACCCTTCGAGCGCGAAATTCCACAATTGCCAATAGTTCCATTTCGTCTTCCCGGCCTGGCGGGGTTCACGATGATAGGCGATCTCTTTGGCCGGAAAACCAATCCAGGCGAACAGTCCCTTCATAAAACGGGTACGTTCCAGCATCCGATTGAGGGCATCGATCGCCCTGCGACTCAGCAGCCGGAAATCGCCTACATTTTCCGGCACCTGAACGCGTCCGATGAGTCCCATAAGCCAATAAAATGCCGACGCCGAGGTCTTCTTGAGCCAGGTTTCACTTTGTCTGCTGAGCCGGCGCATGTAGACCATATCGAAGCCGTTGCGCCACTCTTCGACCATCTGTGGAATGAGTTCGGGCGGGTCCTGCAGATCCGCGTCAATGATAACGGCGGCATCTCCCGAGGCAAATTCGAGTCCTGCCGTCATCGCAGCCTCTTTACCGAAATTTCGGCTCAAATCGATCACCTGAATACGCTGATCGGTTCGGGCCATCTCACGCAGGATGCCAAGCGTCTCATCCGTGCTACCGTCGTTAACGAACAAGATCTCAATTTCATCGACCTGAGCCGAAACCAACGCAGCCGAAAGCCGGGAATGAAATTCGCGGAGAACTTCTTGCTCATTGAAAACCGGAACGATGATCGAAAGTAAGGATCGTCGAGGAGCCTGAAATACAGTGTCCCGTTCTCTCATCATTTCTCCTTAAGGGCTCGCGCAAAAATAAATTTGCAAATTGTCAGTGTTCAGGCGCCCGCTCAGCAAGGCGCGGAGACAAAGGAATATCAGGCATATTCCGTGTTTTCGCAACGCCGCTGAGCGGGATGGATGGGCGCTGAAAATGTGAAGTTATTTTTGCGCGAGCCCTAAAAAGTCCACACTCGATTGATGGTAAAACCGACTGAAAACTGTATCCCCGTGGCGAAAACCTGGGCTGGCGCCAGTGACCAGTTCATTTGTGTCAACGCGGTGTTGAGAATCAATCCGTTCACACCGGTAGATATCGCCGCAACGGCAATGAACCTGGAAGAGGCGCTGATGTGCCTCCTTGTGCTATGAAAAGTGATGAAATAATTGGCCAGATAGATAACCAATGCGCCTGCTATCGCACCGCAGGTCGATGCCCAGAGGGGCTGGAGTGCATACCATCGAACCAGGATCACTAAAAGTGCGTAATGAACCAGTGTGCCTGCGATACTGGCTCCGAGATATTTCACCACTTGAGTAACGGACTCCATATCAAGGCGCAGCACGTAGGGTTTCCTTACAAATATTGTGGGCAATCATATCTCCGGTAACGATTTTCTTCTGGTGGCGCATCAGAAAAAGAAGTAAATCATCCCTTTTCTCATAGTGTTTTTGGCAAGGCCAGAGGGCGGTTTAGGATCCCCTGCTGTGCCGCATGAGATAATAACCTTCATGATAGGCTTGCATGGGCCACAGGGCGTGGGCCAGCGCTTCTTTCGCCATGGACGGATCCTGCGAAGCTGGAAACAACGCCCCATCCAAGTAGGAGAACTGCCGTGGGGCCTGGCCTGGCTGTAAAATGGTGATTTGGTCCCCGATTCTGTATGCCATGTTTTGGTTGTACTGCATGATGGCGCGACCTTGTTCGTCGGCCTGCAACCGGGTGATGTCACGGCCGATCATGGGGTGTGAACCGGAGATCCCCATGAGCGACAAAAGTGTGGGCGGAAGGTCGATCTGGCTTACCACAGCCTTATGTACCGCCGGCCGGATTCCAGGGCCGATGATCAAACCCGGAATGTGAAAATGGCTGATCGGAACCAGTTCAGCACCGCGCACCCGGTTGTCATGATCGGCCACTACCAGGAACAGGGTATTGTTCCAATAGGAGGAGCGGCGGGCCTGCTCGAAAAACCGTCCCAGGGCATAGTCGGCGTAGCGCACGGCGTTGTGCTCCGGGTTGTCGCTGAGTTCTTCCTTTTTCAAGCGGCCCGAAGGGAATTCGAAGGGAGAGTGGTAAGAGGAGGTGAACACCAGTCCGAAAAAGGGCTGGTTGCCGTAAGCTTCGAATTCACGGTGTGCCCGGTTGAACAGGTCTTCGTCGCAGACGCCCCACGTCCCCTTGAAAGTGTATTGATCATAGTCCTTTTCATCCACCACCCGATCAAATCCGTTGGCCATAAAAAAGCCGCGCATGTTATCGAAGTGGCTTTCCCCTCCATAGACAAAAAGGCTCTGGTAGCCTAATGACTTGAGGTGAGCAGCCAGGTTGTAAAAAGTTTCTCCCCGCGAAGCCAGCTTGACGATGCTGCGGCCCGAAGAGGGTGGGTAGCCAGTCAGCACCGCTTCAATACCCCTCACTGAACGTGTTCCGGTGGCGTACAGCTCCTCGAACCACAGTCCCTCGCGGGAAAGCTGCGTCAGTTCAGGCGTCAGGGGGAGGCCCTCCAGATTTTCGACGAACTGTGCTCCGAGGCTTTCCTCCAGAATAATGACAAGATTGAGAGGGGACTTCCGCTCTACGGATGCGGGCTGGTAATGCCAGGTGGGGCCGGCTGGGTTGGTAAAAGCATTCTCCGGGTATCCTGTGGCGGAAGTAACCAGACGCAGGATTTCCTTTTCTGGGAGACGGCCATAGAGGCGGCTGGAGTCCTTTTCGTCTTTCAACTGGTATATGGCATACAGCAACGAATAGGTCGAGTTGAGGGCCAGGTCGTTGACCAGCGGGTCATTGGTGAAGGCCGCACAACTGATGTTGGCCGGGCGGTGGCCCAGACTGGAACGGGCCCCCAGCACCACGAGGGCCGCGATCAGGGGAAACAGCAGCAGGCGCCGCAGGAGAGAATTTTGTGGACAGGCCTGCAGGAAACGAGACGAAAAGCGCCAAGCGGCCAGCCCCGCTACGGAAATCAGGAGTACCCCCAAGAGCAGAAGCGTACGGTATTCTGCCCACAGCATGCCGAAAACCTCAGGGTAATAGAGCAAGTATTCGAAAAACAGACGATTGGGTCGCACTCCGTATTCGGACAAAAAAGCTGGGGTGGCCACTTCCATGAACACCACCACGACCATGACCAGGCAATACCATCCGCGCATCAGGAGCATGGCCCAGCGTCCGGGGCGCAACCCCATCCCCGAAGGCAGCCACAGCAGCAGAACAGGGACGAGGAGATAGGATATGAGCTGGATGTCCATCCGCAAGCCGGTAAGGAAAACGCGGGACGGTTCGTCTGTAGCAACCACCCGTGGCCAATACCAGGCCACCAGCCCTCCCCTGAAAGTGAGAAATATGACCAGGGTCGAAAAAATGATCCACACAAAAGGGGACAACAATTTTTCGGTATCTTTGAATTGCAATCTCTTCATAGGGGGATAACGTCCTCGAGTTTGATACGATGCAGGTATACTGACAAGCTAAAATGACGCCTGCATGAAGCCGACATTAAAAAAAAGTAATATTGGTGCGGGCGATTGATTTGTCGGGGGCGACCCTGTATACCGGTTTGCAGGTCAAACCGCTTGGAACGGATTTGTGGCATCCGGCATGCCAACTCACCGGATATGGATGATAGGCAGTCTGCCTAAAAACGTGTAAAAATCATAAATTGGAAGTATAATCGGTACAGTAGCGGATTGCGGGAAGGAATGGAAAAGCAATGCACGTCTTGGTCGTGGAAGATGACGGGGGAACCCGGCGCTTTCTGGAGAAAGGGCTGAAAGAGGCCGGTTTCGCCGTGGATGCAGTGGCAACGGGTGAAGACGGCCTGTATATGGCGATCCACACGTTGTATGACCTGATCATTCTCGACGTGATGCTGCCGGGACCGGACGGTTATGAGGTTCTTGCGGCTCTGCGCAACAGACGGATCGAAACGCCGGTCCTGTTCCTGACAGCCAAGGACAGGAAAAGCGATATCGTACACGGGCTCGAACTGGGGGCCGACGATTATTTGGTCAAACCCTTTTCCTTTGCCGAACTGTTAGCCAGGATTCGGGCGGTGGCCCGTAGGGGACAGGCTACCAGCCCCGACCAAGAGATCGTGATCGGTGACCTCGTTCTGGACCGCTTGAAACGGGAGGTTCACCGTGCCGGAAAAAAAATTGAACTCACCGCCAAGGAGTTCCAACTACTGGAATACATGATGCGCAATCCGGGGTATGTGCTGACGCGGACCATGATCCTGGAGCAGGTGTGGGGCTATAATTTCGATACCCAGAGCAACATTATCGATGTCCACATCAACCGGTTGCGGGCCAAGGTGGACAAGGGGTTCGGCAAAAAGATGCTCCGCACGATAAGGGGAATGGGGTATGTTATCGAAACGGCTGCGTAACTATCTGGGGCGTTTGGATATTCGTCTTGCCGTGTACTACTCATCCGCCCTGCTTTTCCTCGCCATTGCCATCTCATGGTTCCTCTACTATCGGCTGGAGCATAATCTCACCAAGCAGGTCGATGGCATCCTGATCGACGAGTTTCATGAGCTAACCTTGGAGATCGAGGAGGAAGGCGGTGTCCGGGAAGGAGTACAAGGGTTCGCCAAGGATGTCGTCTGGCGTAAATATTACCCAATTTTGTTCCAGGTGCTGTCCGCCCAGAACCAAGTTGTCACGCGGCCGGTTGAATTCGAGGCTTTTTTCACCTTCGGCATCCGGAATCAGGAGTATTTCACTGTCATTGCCAGGCACGATGTTCATGGCATTAAGGGGCACTTCAGGGTGTTGGAGCGCCGTATCGCGGATAAGGCCAGCAACAAGGAATATGTCGTTCACCTTGCCACCCACCTGAAAAGAACCGACAAAATCCTAGAAAATTATATCGAAAACATTGTAAGCGCGATTCCGGTCATTTTTGCGGCCAGCATCCTGCTGGGCCTGTTCATCGCCAAAAAGCCGCGGGACATTCTCAAGGAAATTATCGGGGTCACAAACAAAATTACCAGCGAGAATTTGTCGGAAAGGCTGACGCTGCCCGAAGCGCGGGATGAGATCCGCCAACTGTCCATTACCATTAATTCCATGCTTGATCGAATTGAAGGCGCCTTCGAACAGATTAGACAATTTACTGGGGATGCTTCTCACGAACTGCGCACCCCTCTGGCGGCGATAAAGGGTGAGATTGAAGTGGCCCTCACCCACGGGGAAAGTTCAAGGGAATACCGAGAAACGCTTTTCAACTGTCTCGAACGGGTCGAAGATATCATTCGCATGGTGAATGGCCTCATCCTGATTTCACGCTTCGATGAAAAAGAAATCGATTGGCAGCCGACAGAAATAGATCTGGCAGCGCTGGCGGCAGAAATCATAGAGTTTTTCCGGCCTCTGGCCGAGGGAAAAAGGATACGGCTCGAGATGCAGGCGGCTGAATCGGTGATCCTTTATGCGGACCGAAGCAATATTTTGCGACTGCTGAACAACCTGATGGAAAACGCCATTAAGTTCACCCCGGAAGGCGGACGTGTGAGGCTGCGGACTCAGTGCAGCAGGGAAGAGGTAGTCTTGCGGGTGGAGGACAATGGCCCCGGGATTCCGCCGGCGGCGCGTGAAAACATCTTTCATCGATTTTATCAGATCAATGCGGCGCGTTCTGGTAGGGGGCGAGGCACGGGACTGGGACTGCACATCTGCCAGCGCATTGCGGAGGCCCATGGAGGCAAGATTTGGGTAGAAGACAATCCGGGCGGTGGAGCTGTTTTTGTCGTGACCCTGCCTAAAGACAAGACTCCCGTGGCGTAAGGGCCGGGGGACAACTCAACAATCGTTGCATCAAACCTGATAGTCCGATAGAGCCGCAGCGAAACAAAAAATGTGCGTGATTGCTGAGCAAGGCCCAGGCGTAGCAACTGGTTTGGGTATCAGGAATCAGACGAGAAAGCCTGTCGACAAGACCTCCTTTGTCATGGGTATCTCGGAAGATGTTCTTGCGTTCGATCCCTCGGATGATGACATGATGCAAAATCCCAGGCACATCTAATTGGGCTGAGCGTGGCATAGGATTCAAATTAGCAAATTTTGTCTTCCAAATCAATTTAATTAGATAATGAGAGACGTCCCGCTATTCTCCCATCTTTTTAACTTCCGACCATCCGCCCAGGCTGCGAACCAATCCTCCCCCGACCAATTCAGGACGACGTCCCATGGCAACTCCGGCTTGGACATAGTCAAGGTAAGCCTTGCGCGCCTTCGCCACTTTTTTTCCAAAACAGCCGAGAACATAAGCGCCGTCCTGCCAGCTGCAATCATCGGCTCCCACCAATAATCGGTGGCCGCTGAATGGATAATCCGTCAACGCCCTGAAGTCCTCGACCATGCCAGCACGCAATGGATTGAGATGAATATAGCGCACCAGTTCCAAAAGATAGGCGTCTTCCTGACAAATAATGGATTTGTACCGGTTCTGAAACAACTGGCCGTGGCGTTTATGTCGGCGGTTGAAACTTACCGCATATCCGGTGAGCAGCCGCTGCATCAAGCTTACGAGCCCGTCAGGGCCTGAGCGAAATAAAAAATGGGCGTGGTTACTTAGCCCATCTTTTCCGCTTGAATTTAATATTTACTGTAATTTCTAATAGTTGAGTCATACGCTAAGGCGTTTATGGCACTACTTATTTTTTATACCTCATATTTTACCACTTTTCCTGGACTATGAGGCACACCCAGTGCATCATAAATTTTTAGTTGACGAGACTCTGCTTTTGTGCTTTTTCTAACATGTATTGTCTCGCCATTTTTACTTCTCATTACTGCTGTTGTTCGATTTTGGCCGTCTAATTCTTTCGATCTGTGCGGACGAAGATATCTTAAATGGTCAAGCAGCTAAGCTAAATTTTACTTCCTTATTGCTGAACCAATTGTGATACTCATCGTTGATTTTCAAAGTTGTGATGATAGCCAGATTGAGAGAGCCTTTCTTCGCCCAACTCATTCCATTCTTCTTTTGGCGATTTGAAACGACGAGGTCGTTCATCTTTTCACCCACATTACTCGAGTTCCGAAGATTTAACCGTTTGCGCATATCATAGTTGGGAATCGAGGATTTATTCCGACCCAAATAGTCAATGAGCTTTTGAATATGATTCTCATCCTTGATTTCGGATGCCGGGATGTTTTCAAGATATGATATGGCCTTGTTTGTAAGGCCGTGCCACAACAACGGCATAACCGCGCGAAGCGTTTCATTTCTCAACTTTCTGCCTTTCATCCCCATGCTCAATTCTTCTTTGAACTTCTTGCATAGATGAAACCAATCAAGAACAATCTGCATATTATTGTACCAACCAAATTGCTTGACGATGGCAGCATTTAGCGCCTTATGGCCGTCGGTAAAAATCTGAAGACGTTTGCCGAATAGAAAATTTGACAAAAGAAACGCGATTAGCAACCACAAGCATGATTTGGTGCCATCAGCTGCCAATACGTATTTTGGGCCTCCATGTTCAATGTGGCATACGGTATCATGTACATATTTTCGCGTATGCTCAGTGATTTTTGGGCTTTCTCGTGTACCCTTCTGCCTTTTGGGGGTTACGTCGTCTATGCTTATGTTGACCGTTTGACTGGGTTCTTCGTAAATGACGGGATTATTCAACAGTTCAATCGGATTATAGTCGAAAGATCCTTTAGAAAGGGCCTTGTGAACTTCATCCATGGGAATTGATATCGGTTCTCCGCCCCTGGGAATATCTGGGTTGATACAACATCCGTCAGCGCTGAAGTTGCCATGATTCAAATCATCGGCCTTTTGCTTTAAATGGTCGATCAATTCCCGACCTTCTTTCTGGGTCTGATCATGCAATGTGCGATGTGGCGTACCGCCTTCTATTTGGTGCCGTATGAAGTTGAGCCATTTTGATGTTTTCCGGAAGGATCCTTCCGTATTACCCATAATCATGGCCCGTTCCTTAAAGCCCGTGGTCAAATAAAACTGATTCGTTCCTAATGGGGCAAATATCGATTGACTACTGTCAAACCGAACGCCATTTTCATCAAATGCGAAGTGGGTTTCAAACGCAAAACGCCCCACGGCGCCATCCACCAGATATGGGCTTTCATTTACCTCAATTTGATTAGCCCCACTGAAAGTCAGGACTTTTTTTTAGACACCTTTTCCATGTGTCGTGCTATGGCGGCTCTTATTGCAGGGTATGCCGTATTTAAAATTGCTATTTCGCAGTCGTCTATATTTTCACCGGCATCAGCGTTTACAGTGTATTGATAACATCCATCTTCCAGTTCAATGGGCTTATCGTCCGTTTCCTCATCACATTCAACCAGGTTCACCATGACTTCGATTTTGTATTTGCTCATTGGTAGCCTCCGTCTCGGGGTTTGAGATAGTGATCTACCAAAACATCGCATTTATCTTTAATGATGTCCAGTCAATTCCGAACCTATTTTCATATCTTAATTTTTGGTTAGCCCTTTGTGCAATATCCATCCTGGGCATGGTCCGCACAGCTCGAATTCTTTTCTCAAATCGGACCAACTTGTATGAATCCCATTTTCTTTAAGTCTAAACCTGATTGTATGAACGTGGTGATAAGCTAATAATGTGATAAAGAGATGTCCTTTTACTCTCCTCGTTATTTGATGAAACACCGGCCGTAAACCCAACTCCGATTTTAAACTTCGAAATACAGCTTCAAGATCAGTCAACATCGTATATGTACGCCAAAGAATAGTTTCATCCAGATCGTTCAAGTTTGTTCTCAAACAATAAACGCCTGGATTTGAATCTGAAGAGTCAGAATTTTTTTTTATCTTCCAGGTAATCTTTGTCGCCTTCTTTGATCCTTTATCTTTATGGATGGTAATCTCATAATTTTTAGCAGCTTTGGTATATTTTTGTTTCAGCCGTCCTACTTTTTCAACAACCTTCTCATAAATCTTTAGCCGACCTTTTTGATTTAAACCATCGTTCAATGATTTTAAGTCTGCTTCAAATCTTTCTGAAAATCGATTTTGAATGCTCTGATCCTTTTTTTCTCGCTCACTTGAATGACAATAAATTTCAGTCTCTTCTGTTTCCTTGACATATTTTTTGTACGCTTTAACAATGTAATCCTTATCTCTTTTTACTTCAACAGCTTTATCATGATCAAATTCTCTATATCTTTTCCTGCTGACAACAAGGTATCGGTAATGATTCGCCTGCAACCATTGTACATTATCGTTTGTTGCTATCCCGGCATCCATTACGACAACTGGTTTCTTTTTATCAAAAACACTCATCTGCTTATCGTCTTCTAATGAACTTTCTGATGGTTTATTCAAGCTTGAAATCATTTCTTCCAGTGTTGATGGCTCACTAACGTTTCCGGAAAATATTTTACTTCTTCTTGGAAAGCCGCTACTGTCCAAAACTAAAGCCAAAGTTACCAAGGGACAGTCTGAGCGTTTTTCTTTTGATTTTCCATGCTTGCCAAGTTCATTATACTTACAGCTTCCCTCAAAAAATGTGTTTGTCAAATCATAAAGTGTAATTATTTCTTCAAAACCAAACAAAAAACGTTCTCGGTTGTATAAATGCCTTTCAATCGCTTCTTTGTCTTTGTAAATACGGTCAGATATTTCATAGATTCGTTTTAGCGACATACTTTCATAGTCATAGCCGATTAATTCGCCTAAACCGCTTCGATTTTGCAGCCAGTAATGCGTTGATAACTCACTGCCGGGAACCGCCATTCGACCAACTATACTTCCGATTGCAGCTGCTATTTGATGATTATTATATCCAAGACCTTCAAATATTTTATCCAATTGTAATTTGAGAAATGTTTCATGTGATACATGTTCAATACTAACGCTACGCGGTCTTATAAGTTCAAGACTATCGATATCAATCAAACGGTAATCGGGGGCATCTATACTATCGTTTTTGTCTGTATTGTTGTTTTGACTCGACCGGGTTTGTATGATTTGTGCAGCATAATGCTGTGCGGCTTGCTCAATTTTTTCCGGCAATTTAAACAAACTTGATTGACCATTAATAATTCCCTCAACACGACAAGCAATATCTGGCCATTGTTCTCGTGGAAAAGGAAAATTTTTACCGAGATTTATAATAGTGCGCTGCTTCACCTTATTTCCAACTCTAACTGATCCAACAAGGCGATGAGTGAAATATGTTTCGCCATCTTTTTTGCTCTTAATTGTTGTTCGTCGGATATACATGCCATCTTGAATTACAGAAAAAACACCGATTGTCAATACTTCGGTGAATTTTATGGCACTACTTTGGCCGGCAAAATTTCAACATATTGTAATTATTAATAAAATAATTTCATATGTAGTAAAAAACGCGGTTCTTCAGCAATTTTCCGGAAAAAAGTGACAAAGATGGGTTAGCAAAACCCAAGCATAACATCTGGTTTGCGTCTGCGGAACCAACTGATCAAGCCGATCGACAAGATTCTGCTTGTCGGTTGTATCCCGGAAAATGTTTTTTCTTTCGATCCCCCGGATGATCACGTGATGCAAAATCCCGGGAGCGTCTAATCGGGCTAACCGTGGCATGGCACCTTTCATAGCAAATGTTGAGAGGCAAATCAAGTTGATTAGATAATTAGAGACGTCCCCACTCCCACAGAGACGTCCCCACTCCCACACTCCCATTGCCGTTGAACGAGATGATATCAAAAAGCAGATCGGGGGAATCAGACTGCGTGTGATCCCCGATTGCACCAAGGAATCCCTCGAATCTTTTGTTTACGATAACATCGAGCCGGACTCAGTAATCGCAACAGATCAATGGGCCAGTTACAATGACATTGGCAAAGAGCAATACCTGCATCAAACGACCAACTTCAGCAAAAATAAAAGATATGAAAACCTCCAACCAACGTTGACATGCAAAAAGAGTTCGGGACCCCGATTAAAAAACTGGCCTTCGTCTATGAAAACGGCGACTGGAGCAAGGGATTTGCCGCCCAGTGGAAGAAACTGGCCCAGGACGGCGGCTATGAGGTGGTGCTGGACGAACCCTACCCCTTCACTGCCACCGACCTGAGCCCCGTGGTGCAGAAAATCCGGCGCGCCCGGGCGGATGTCCTGATGCTGGTCTCCAATGCGGCCGATGCGATTCTTCTCACCAATACCCTGGCGGAATACAAGGTCAACCTGAAAGCCATCATCACCAGCGGCGGCGGCCATGCGGATCCGTCGTTCATGCAGACGGTCGGCGAGAACGCCCGCTATATCTTCGACATCGTCGAGTGGGAGACCAATGTCAACAAGCCCGGGGCCAAGCAGACCAACGACCGCTACAAGGCCGGATACGGTGCCAACCTGACCGGCGAGGCCGTGGACGCCTACCTTTCCATGTACCTGATCAAAGCGGTCCTGGAGAAGGCCGGCAGCCTCGACCCGGCAAAAATCCGGCAGGCACTGGTCGATATCAATCTGACCGACGGACCGGGCATGATCGTCGGCTACGACGCGGTGCTGCACATCATCGTTTTGATCTACTTTTACGCCTACCTGACCACGTCCTGGAACATGGTGGGCGGGTTTGCCGGCGTACTTCCCCTGGGTCATGCGGTGCCTATTTTGCCCTGGCGACCATCGCCTTTGCCGAGGGGTTCCGGGTCATGGTCAAGAACATCGATTACCTGGGTCCGCTCAAGATCAACGGCCCGCGTGGCCTGCAGATCCCGCCCCTGGACACGGGCCTCGCCAATTTCATGTTCACCACCAAGGTGCCGTACTACTACATCATCCTGATCATGCTCATCGCCGTTCTGGCACTGACCATGTTCATCTCCCGCTCCAAGCTGATCGCCATGGCCATGAGTTCGTTTTTCACCGCCCTGGCGGGAACGTTCTATGCGCAGTTCTCCCTGTTCATTCACCCGCGCAGCATCATCTCCTTGGACATCTCCTTCGAGATCGCTTTCATTGCGCTCATCGGCGGACGTGGCTCCATCGCCGGGCCGGTGATCGGTGCGCTGTTGCTGCGGCCGGTCAGCGATCTCTCACGGATCTATTTCGGCGATACCCTGCCGGGGCTGCATCTGATCATCTACGGCGTGGTGCTGATCCTGGTGATGATATACCAGCCCAGGGGGCTGCAGGAGTCGCTCGCCCGAATCTACGACACCCTTGTCGACAAAGTGGCGCGCACGTTCAAAAAGAGGAAGCCTACCTGGGGATATAATCGATCCGAACCATCTTGGCGTCCACCCAAATAAGTGCCAGGGGCACCTGCGATTGATCGCGGGTGCCCCCTTGTTTTTTTTGGAAAACTGAAAAGGATGCAGCATCCCATCGTCCACCGGGATAATTATTTTGGTCAAACGACCTTAATTATCCTTGACAACCACTATTATAGTTTTTATTTATTAATCAAAAGACCATTACTGTGAGGTTGAACCATGCCGAGACCCAAAAAACCCAGGATTGTTTCCAGTTATCCGACCATCGCCGCCTTTGTCCCACAGGGAATGCCGATCTCCGGCGAAGTGATGTTGTCCGTTGAAGAACTGGAGGCCATTCGATTAAGCGATTTCGAGTGCCTGGATCAGGAATCGGCAGCCAACCTCATGCAGGTGTCCCGGCAGACGTATGGCAGAATTCTGTCCAGGGCCCGCCATATCGTTGGCGAGGCCTTGGTTACCGGCAAAGCCCTCAGGGTCAGCGGCGGGAATTATGCCATGCGGGGCGGCGGCAGACGCCGCCGACGGCGGGGCAGGATGGATGAGTGATCATCCACGGTAACTTACCCCAAAACAAGGAGGTACCATCATGCCAGGATTTGACAGAAGTGGACCCGCAGGAGCCGGCCCCATGACCGGTGGCCGCCGAGGAGTGTGCGGCGGATCATACGGACGACCCGCTAACATCGGCTATGGTTTTGGCTATGGCGGAGGCAGGGGCATGGGATTCAGGCGCGGATATGGCGGACGGGGGCGCGGTTTCGGATACCGCGGATACGGAGGATATCCGGCACCCCCCGCCGTCGGCCCCGCTTATCCGCAGAGCAGTGCCGATGAAATGGCGATGCTCCAGGCCGAGGCCAATGCCATGAAAGCCTCGCTGGAATCCATCCAGAACCGGATCGCGGAGCTGGAAAAGGACGCATCCGAATAGCAGCGGAAGGGGTACCGGCCTGACGGCAACCCAAACGAAGGGAATCCGACGTCATTGGACCGTCATACCGGTACCCCCTATTGAGACAGATTTCGGGTAACAGCCTACAAAACCGATTTCTCGATGAACAGCTTGTTTTCCTCGATGATCTCCTTGGCAATCTGAACGGCTTCTTCCATGGTGCGGATGCCGCCCCTGACAAAACTGTCACGCAAACGGATGATATACTCCAGGTTCCCCTCTTTGTCCGCTACCGTCTGGATAAACAGATTCATCCGCGATCCCAGGCGGATATAGTTGGCGCTTTGCAGGACCTTGCCTTTATAGGTCCAATTTCCGGCAACGTCATGCAACATGAAATCGTGGATTTGTTTTGGAAATTCCATGGTGTACTCCTTCCCCAAATGTAGACATCGATAAAATTGAGTATGGCTGCGGCCGTTGATCAAACCTCATGAATGGCATTTTCCGAGTGTCCGATAACGACAGCCGCCGTTGCATCCCCCCAAACGTTGATCGCCGTGCGGAACTGGTCAAGGATTCTGTCAATCGCGAGGATCAGTCCGATGCCATCCAGGGGAAGGCCCGCAGCCGTCAGGACGATGCCCATGGTGACCAGGCCGGCACCGGGAATCGCCGCCGCCCCGATGGCCGCCAGCGAGGCGGTGACGAAAATGACGACCTGCATGCCGATCGTCAGTTCAATCCCCATGATCTGGGCGATAAAAATAACTGCCACGGATTCGTACAATGCAGTTCCATCCATGTTTATCGTGGCACCAAGGGGAAGCACGAAATTGCCAATGCGGCCTTCCACGCCGGCTCGTTTCTCCAGATTGCTCATGGTCATCGGCAAGGTGGCCGCGCTGGAGGCGGTAGACCAGGCCGTCATCATGGCCGGGCTCAGGGCCTTGAACAACCGGTACGGATTATACCGCCCCATCAGCAAAACCAGAATCGGCAAGGTAACAAAACCGTGGATTAGCAAGCCCAAAAGAACTGTGGCCGCATATTTGCCCAGCGCTTTCAATGCGGCAAATCCAAGATCCATGAAAATCGCGGTGACCAGCATAAAAATGGCATACGGCGCGATGACCATAATCGCCATGATGCCGTTTTGCATGATTCGGTCGATACCATTGATGGCATTGGTCAGTGCCTCGGAATCCCGTCCGATGGTCGATGCCATGATGGCGAGAAAAATCGTGAAAAAAATGATCTGCAGAATGTTGCCGGTGGCAAACGCCGCGGCCGCATTTTTGGGGATCATGTTGACCACAATAAGCCCCGCCAGAACGGCCAAGGCCGTGGTCAGCATGTAATAACCGACGGTTTTGCCGCCAATCTTACCCAGTGCGCGCACATCTCCGAGATTGGCCACCGCCATGAAAATCGAGGCAAACACCAGCGGTACAATCAGCATGCGCAGCAGCCGGATAAAAATGTCTCCACCGTACTGAAAGACGGTTTTCATGACATACAGCGGGCCCGACGTGATGCCGGCGCCCATGGCCATGTTGATCCCCATGCCGATCCCGATACCGGCAACGATCCCGATGAGAATTTTCCATTGCAGGTCAATCCCTTTGCTCTGCTTCTCCATATCAGTCACCTCCGTAATAATCTTCGCTGATGGTGTAGCTTCGGGTAACGACCCTGGTGGTCACCGGCAGGTACCGCCCCAGGAAACGGGATACACTCCCATCTGACTTCAGTTCCAGATTGAATACAGCGAGCATGTTCAGCAGATCCTGGTTTCCCTTGCGCACCGCCATGCCGTAATAGTCGGGTTTAAACGGTGGATCGACAACCACCAGGCGGTACCGCGCATCCCGCATGTGCTCCTTCAGCCAGACCTTCAGGAAGATCTCATCATGAACCATCATGTCCGCATCACCGCTGAGTGTTGCCGCGGCGGCCGCTTCGTTGGTCGGATACGCCTTCACCGATGCCTGGGGAAAGTAACGGGGAACCGCTTGTTGGGGGGCTTTGCCTTCCGTCACGGCGATGACGAGCCGGTTCGCTTTTCCGTTTTTTTCGAGGATGGAGTAAATGGTCTGATGGTCTTTGGCGTCGCCGATTCCCAGTTTGGCGGCTCTGACTTTGTTCAACAGGATCGACAGGCCGGTTTCGAAATAGGGCACTGAAAAATCGACTCTTTTCGCACGATCGAAGGTAATGCTCATACCGGCGATAATGATATCGATTTCGTTTGCCTGGAGCATTGGAATCAGATCGGAAAAGGATTCGGGAACGACGAATTCGGCTTTTACGCCAAGTTTCTCGGCGAGCAGGTTGGCGATGTCGATATCCACGCCGACGCGCTTGCCATCCCGTTCAAAGGAAAATGGCTTAAAGTTCGGATTGACGCCGACTCTCAACACGTTGCTGCTCATCACCCGGGACAGCGTTGTTGCCCCTTCGTCCTGGTCCTGCGCCAGGCTTGTCGTTGATAGCATGAGGACAACCAGGACCCCCACTACCAGAGACTTCACTGCATAAAACCCGAAGTGTTGCATGTCTCCTCCTCTCTTATTATGATGGCATCTGACCGGCGGTCGTGCGATTGGCAGTCCGCCGAATAGTGACATTTTGAGTTGATACCGAACCGAACCGTCCGGAAAATACTCAGACGTCCCGGCTTATTTTAAATCTTGGAACAAACAGAAATCGAAAATAAGGTTAGTAACTAGATTTTTCTCAGCAGAAGCAATGCATTCAGAAAGGATAACGACAATCCATGCAAGTCAAGATCAATAGGGAAATGACAGCGGCTGAAAGGAAAATGTATCCAAAAGGTTCCTTCTTCTCTTTCTCCTCACTTTCTTTTTTTCGATTTTTCCAAATAATCGACGCCTTCCTCGTAAAGTTCCTTGAGCTTTGCTTCGATTGTTGTACACACTGTCTTGAGTACTTTGATACGGGCAAAATATTTATTGTTCGCCTCTATCAGGGTCCATGGGGCATAATCTGTACTGGTCCTATCCACCATATCTATAACCGCCAGTTCGTACTGCTCCCATTTTTCCCGATTACGCCAGTCTTCTTCCGTAATTTTGAACCGCTTGAAGCCGGTTTGCTCTCTGGCATGAAATCTTTTTCTAATTTTATTGCCCGGTCCAGGCTTTGCTCCAGGTCCGCATCCTTTGTTTTGCCATAGGCCCTGTTCAGCATTGGCAACTTCACAAATAGGGGACCACATTTTTTACCCTGCATGCTTATCCTACACAACATCCTTGAAAAACTCAAAAACGAATTTGCTCAATCCGGTATATGGCAGCAAGCTGGGAAATACGGCGGCCTTGGCCGTTCGATTCCAATCGCTGGCAAAGGAATACATCGTCAACTTGTATGGCCGCTACTGGAACGTCGTGGCCTATGAACATGAGGGGTACCTTATCCATCTTTTACTAATTTTGATGGTCTCGTAAAAAGTCGCCGGGTCGTCATGCCGGACTTGATCCGGCATCCAGAATGCCCAGAATGCACTGAAATTACTGGATAGCGCTAAAGCTTACTACGTGCCCGGCCTACGCCGGAATGACGCAAAACATGGATTTTTAACTTTTTACGAATCCGTCAATTTTGTTCGCCCAGGGTAACCGCATTTGGACGGTTTCCTGTTTTTCGCGGCCAAGGACCGCTCCTACACGTTCTTACATATGGCTGTTTAATGGGTTGCGTTGTAAGAGCTGGCCATGCCTGCGACAACGGTTTTCCATAGAGGTTGCCAAATGCGGTTACCCTGTTTGTTCGCCGGCAATTGGTTGACATCGCAACCAAATAGGGATATATTAGTTGCGATGTCAACCAATATATCAAAAAAGGGAATTCATGCAATTAAAAGGCAGAAGGACTCCGGCTCGTTTCATCACCTTGCTTTTCAGAATGTTCACGGTCTACCTGAATCAGGAAATGCCCAAGTTAAAAATTGGTACGGGACAGTATATTTTTTTAGCCGAGCTTTTTGATGAAGACGGCAGAAGCCAGGATGACTTGACCCGGTCCACCTATCTAAACAAGGCCAACACGGCAAGGGCGCTGAAAAAATTAGAAGACCTCGGGTACGTCCGGCGGGCCTCCGACAGCAACGACCACCGTGTCAAGCACGCATATTTGGAGCCGGCGGCAAGGGAAATCGAAGAGGAGTTCTGGAAGATTATCTTGAAGTGGAGCGAAATTCTCAGCCGGGATTTATCCAAGAAACGGCAGCAGCAGTTGTTAACCGATCTTGAAAAGATGGCGGATAATGCTTTTGCCTATTTGAAAAGATATTGAAACATTAAACAGAGGCAGGATAAAAATGGGAAAGGAGATGATAGATGTCAGAAAAATTAAAAATTTTGGCAATCAACGGTAGTCATCGATAGCAATAGTTTCCGGCGGATTATTGCCAATATGGACGGTTGCCAGAAAGGGGAATTCCTATTTCCGTCAGCCTTTTTAATCCAGGTGCAACCTGAATTGGCGACCAGCCAGCTTAATGCGCTGGCAAAGGCCGGACAAGAAATTGTCCTCAACGGTTTTATCAGCCCGGAAACCGTGAGTGCGGTCAATCAAGAGTATATCGATGATCCGGCTGCGATTATCGAAATGCAGAACCAGTTTTTTCAAGGGGGGAAAATATAACTCTTTGTTGGAAGATTAAAAATATTCGAATTCTGTATAAAAAACCAATGGAAAGGCATGTTAGGCGATTGGCGGAAAAGAATATACCCGGATGCGCATGATTTTCATTCGTATTCAAGGCGGGCTTTTTTACGCATAGTGGGGCTATGTGTGGAAACGCCCAACGCAGAAGACGGAGGAAAAGACAAGCAGGCGGGTATATGCTTTGACAGAAATCGCCTTATTGCGCGGCTTCTGATTCTCGCCGATTGTGGAGGCAGTAACGGTTATCGTACACGTCTTTGGAAAGATCGGCACTTTGTAGCCGATATAATCTTCGTGTGAAGGTTTGCCATTATCCTCCGGGGTCTTCTAAAAAGATTGAGTGATGGCCTCGTATTGATTCAAATGCCAACCTACAGTTTAAACCGCAACACCATCCCATTGAGGGTTTCCGCCAGGGTGGACAACTCACCGGCACTGCTATTCACCTGGTTGCTGCTGGTGGCGATCTGATCGGTCGACTGATTGACCTCGGTAATGGCGGCGTTGATGTTGGCCGCTTCGTTGGTCGCCTCTCCGACATTGCGGTTGACCTCTTCGAAACCGCTCGACACCTGAACAATATTGCTGACAATTTCTCGCGTGGCGGCGGATTGCTCTTCAACAGCAGTGGCAATTCCCGCGATCACATCGTTGACGTTGCCGATGACTGTCGACACTTCCTGAGTCTGGGAAATGGTAGTTCGGGTCGTATCCTGGATCGTATTGATCTTGAGTTTGATGTCCTGCGTCGCATCAGCAGTCTGACGCGCCAGTTCCTTGATCTCATTGGCCACGACAGCAAACCCTTTACCAGCCTCTCCGGCCCTGGCCGCCTCGATGGTGGCATTCAAGGCCAACAGATTAACCTGCTCGGAAATGTCGGTAATGGTTTCGATTACCTTACCGATGGAATCCGCCGCCGTCCCCAATTCGTTCATCAGCACGGTGGCCTGCTTGGTTTTCTCATTGGCATCTTCGGAGGTTGTTCGCGCCGTCTCCGCATTTTTCGAAATTTCATCGATGGTCGACGACATCTCTTCCGCTGCAGAGGCCACCAGGTTCGCATTAGTGGACGACTGTTCCATGGCAGCGGCCACGGCGGTCATTTTTTCGTTCATGACACCTGCGGCGGCGGTTACGTCTTCTGATTGACGCGATGTTTGTTTGGTATCGTCCGTCATCTGGACAGAGATGGAAGAAAGCTCCGTCGACGCCGAGGAAAGGGTCTCGACGCCCTGCTTGATCTCTCTGAGCATTTCACCCAGATCACTGTTCATTTGATTCAACGAGTCGCCCATCTCACCCAACTCATCTCTATTCTGGATGGCAAGCTTGCGGGTCAGATCCCCTTGGGCAAGGCCATGGGCAAAGGCAACCGTTGATTTGAGGGGTGCGGTAATCGCCCGGATCACAAAAAAGGTCATGGCCGCCAGGACGATCATGATCAACACCCCGATACCGATAAAGATCTTGACGATAGTCGCTTTCAGGTAGGCGGCCAGGCCATCCAATACGCCCTGATAGTCATCCACAGCCTGGTGTTGTTTTTTGTCGGTCGCATCTATTTCACTCAGAATACGTGTCTTTTCGGCATCAGAGACGGCGAGGTGAAGCGCTTTGGTCAGTTCGTGCTTCTTCACACTATTCGCGTGGGCTTCATCGGTGTACTTTGCAATCTGGGTAAGTTGGGGCTTGCCTTTCAATTTCAGGAACAAGGCGGCGATTTTGGGGGTAGATGGATGAACGGTACCATACATCCGTTTGTATTCGGCTACGATCGCATCAACATTGTCGTGTATCTGCATCAGTCGATAAACCCCTCCGGGCACGTTATCGAAGGCAATCACCTCCTCGGCAAGTTCGTTGTACTTCTCCCAATCAACCGGTTTGTTGGTTCTGGCCCAGACTTCGCCAGCCATCGAAGCTCTATAAACGACAAGCCGGTATTCACTCCCAGCGCCTGACAGCTGACTGATATCGCCGACCTGGCCAAAAAATACAAGACTGAGGCCGATGATAACACTCATTCCAACCAACGCAAATGCGCTGATTAACGTAACTTTCTTCCCGATGGTAATTCTTTTTAGACTCCACATGCAGATCATCCCTATTCGCTTGGTTCATTTTGTTAATCATGTCTACAGAAAGAAAAAACAGCCTTCAATTGCGCTATACCTAACCTGGCCAAGCCAGAATCAAACGGATTTTAAAAAACGGGTTTTAACTTTAAAAAGTTGAATGTGCGTTCGGATCCTTGTGAACGCCTTATTCATAGTAATGATACTAACGTTACGTATCGTCCCTGGCGAACTTAATCTTTAGAACAAATTTTCCTTATTGGAAGCAACGAAGCGTACTTGCGAACCTGGAAAGGTGACCTTGGCAGGGGTGATGGGGGTGGTGGTCAATTCCTCTCTGATCAGGACATGGGCGATGCTCCAGAGCAGCGGGACGCCCAGGGCCGCCAAAAACCAGACCGATATTCCTGCAAGCCGCCAGGTGCCGCCAGTGCCGAGATAATACAGATCCAGTACCAGTCCCAGGGTCAGGGCCAGTTCAAGGAAGGATTTACCCTGGCGGATCAGGACCATCTCCACCAGGATGGCAAACAGGGGATAGGTCTGAATGGCAATCGACGCACTCACCGCCCCGGCCTTTTCCATGGACAGCACATAGCACCAGGTGGCCAGGCCGAACATAATGCCGGTGGCAACTGCCACTGCCGCCACACGCCCCCGCTCCCGGGAGCATCCCCCCCCCATACCGAAGAGCTCCCGCCTGCCCGATATCAGCTCGTGAAGGACTTGGCGGATCTGTCCCGGCCCGGCAGCGGCCCCATAGGCCTCTCCCGGAATCTGCCCTTTCTCGGTGTGTCCGGCCGGTACCTGTCCCGCACCCTGGCGGAGCTGTCGGGAGCCCCGGAACTCAGCGCCTTCCTCGACCACCAGAGCGAGAAGGGCCTTGTCCATCATCTCCACGGGGGATGCGACTGGCTGGCCCGCACCGGGGTGAAGGCAGATCCCGACGAAATTGTTATCACCTGCGGGGCCCAGCACGGCACGCTGGTGACGCTCATGGCCGTAGCTGCCCCAAGGGCTTAGCCCCTGATCTCCAGGGCTTTCATATCTGGCTCACCCTGCCATTCGCCTGGGGGACGGAAGGCTTTTGTTCAGCGGCGCAAAGCCAGGGCGTCCTGGTGACGGACGGGAGTGCATTTGCAGTGGGGGGACGGACGCAGCCCAATGCCGTCCGCATTAGCCTGGGATGCGAGCCTTCCCGGAAGCGGGTGGAACAGGGGCTTAAACTTCTGGCGGGGCTTCTGACCTCCCCCGGGGCGGGGCGGTCTTTGGTAATCTGACCCCAGGGTCATGGCATCCTACCGGCGTTGGTTTCGAAAAATATGGGTTTTCAAGACCTTCTCATTGTAGGCCAGGATCAGATTGCTTTTTTTCAGAATACCAAGCACCTTTTTTCTGTTGACGGGATCCACGACCGGCAGGGTCGATATGTGTTTGCCTTCGAAGGCTTCGAAAGCGGTTTCGAGTGTGTCGGCGGGAACGAGGCAGTGCACGTTTTGCGTCATGATGTCGGCCGCCACAACGATGGTGGACAAATCCGCCATGTCCGACAGGCAGTATTTTAAATCGCGCATGGATAACATCCCCACCAGCTCATCCCCGTCGTTCAGAACCACAAAGTGCGGGTAGGTGCTTTCACGTGCTTTGGCAATCAAATCCAGCAGACCGGTGCCCACTCCGATGCGCTCGTAGGCCCTGTCCATGTATTCGGTCACATGGATGGACCGCAGCAGGTTGACATCGTGACCGCGGACAATTTTTATTCCTTTTTTTAGCAGTTTGGTTTCGTAGATGGAATTGCCGTAGAATTTCTTGACGACAATCAGACTGGTGATGCAACTTGTTATCAACGGGAGGATGATTTCGAAATTGTAGGTCAGTTCAAAAATGGTAAAAATGGCCGTAATCGGCGCCATGGTGACCCCACTGACAATGGCCCCCATGCCGACCAGGCCGTAGGCGGGATAGGCCGCAGACCATTCCGGGAACAGGTGGTTCACGGCAACGCCAAAAATTCCCCCCAGCAGCGCCCCCAATACCAGCGAAGGTGCGAAAATCCCACCTGAAAAACCACCCCCGATGGAAAAGGAGGTGGCCGCGAGCTTACAGACCAGAACTACCGCAATGATGTCGAGGGCCATCTTCCCGGTCAGAATCAGGTTGACCGACTGATACCCCACACCGAGAACATGGGGGACCTTGACGGCCAGTAATCCCACGATAAGCCCGCCAACGGCAGGTTGCAGACCGCTCGGAATTCTGAACCGGTTCAACGTGTCTTCAACAATGGAAATCGATTTAATGAAGGCGATGGATACGAAACCGGCTATAATGCCGAGCAAACCATAAAGCAGGATCTCCCAGTAGCTGACCAGCGTGTACGGGGGGATGTCGAAGGCCGGAAGATTCCCCAGGAACTGATGCGAAACCACGGTCGCCGCTACCGCTGAAATCGCAATGTGGCTCAGATAACTGATCTCGAAATCGACCAGAATAATTTCCACGGCAAACAGCATGCCGGCCATGGGGGCATTGAAGGTTGCGGCAATCCCGGCCGCCGCGCCACAGGCCAGGAAAACGGACCGCCATTCAGAAGAAAGACGGACCAGCTGGGCGACGGAAGAACCGACCGAGGCGCCAATGTGCACAATGGGGCCTTCCCTGCCGACGGAAGCACCGGAGCCGATGGAAACAACAGTCGACAGTATTTTGTAGAACGTCGTGCGGTGACGGATAATCCCCTGCTTCGAGGCGACGGCATGGATGACTTCAGGGACACCGGCGCCCCGGGTTTCCGGCGCCAATTTGGAAACGATCGGGCCAACGAGCAGCCCCCCGGACAGCGGGATGAGAATGACGGCGATCCACGGCAACTGAGTCGCACCGCCGATGATGTCGAGAGGATCGTACCAGCAGAGCCGGGAAGCGACCAGCAGCAGATAGCGGAACCCCACCGCCAGAAAACCGGTCAGAACACCGATCAGAACGGCGACGATCAGCAATGGAATCAGTGTTTCATGATCTGATTGGAGCCGCCACTTGATACCGGGTATATCTTCCATCTGCTCAACCTGACGGTGTGACCGGAATTCATTTCAAAGGCCTTTTCAATTCCGGCGGTTTTCATTCGGGTGCCTGCCATGACGATCGTGTGCGTTTTCCTTTGGAACAGCAAGTGTAATGCCATACCGGTGGGATTTTTATCATACGGAATTTGAACTTTACTGTATCTTCGGCATTGATGCCCCAAGGCTGACTGCTTAACTGCGCTACGGACCGCCGTTTGTTTATTTCTCACATCGTAAAAAAATCTTTCACTTTGTAAAAAAAGGCGACAGCATTCAACAAAATGAAGTGAGGCTATTGCTGGTTACATAACAGAGCCTCCATATGGGGTATCGGGGGATGTTTTTAGAAGATTATATAGAGCCGTTAAACGCACGGTCTTTCGGTGTATAGACGACCTTACCGGGCCCTGTTCCTGGCGGCGCCCGCCGCCAGCAAAGCCCCTACACATCCGGCCGCAATAAAAAAGGCCGTAACCTGGTACCGCTGAATTTTGTCTCCCAGGAAAAGGGCCGCCAGCACCATGGTTACGGCCGGCCAAGGCGTTGTAACGGCACTGGCCAGGGAGATGTTAATGTGGCGGACCGCATAGAACCAAACCAAAAGCTCCAGGTAGTAAAGACATCCCATGGCTGCGGCATAGGGCATGGTGTCAATAAAACGCCCGCCGTCACCGGTGCCGCCCATGACCGCCCCCAAAAAGACAGCCGAGAGCAGAACCCTGAAGAAGGTGACCTGGGCAGGGGTGATGGGGGTGGTGGTCAATTCCTCTCTGATCAGGACATGGGCGATGCTCCAGAGCAGCGGGACGCCCAGGGCCGCCAAAAACCAGACCGATATTCCTGCAAGCTGCCAGGTGCCGCCGGTGCCGAGATAATACAGATCCAGTACCAGCCCCAGGGTCAGGGCCAGTTCAAGGAAGGATTTGCCCTGGCGGATCAGGACCATCTCCACCAGGATGGCAAACAGGGGATAGGTCTGAATGGCAATGGACGCACTCACCGCCCCGGCCTTTTCCATGGACAGCACATAGCACCACGTGGCCAGGCCGAACATAATGCCGGTGACAACGGCCACTGCCGCCACACGCCCCCGCTCCCGGGAGCCTCCCCCCATATCGAAGAGTCCCCGCCTGCCCGATATCAGCTCGTGGATGAATAGGGGCAGAGAAAAGATCAGCTGCCACACCGAGAGAAAAAAGGCAAAGGCCAGGGCGGAAGTTCCCGGGGGACGGCTGTTGGAGACAACAGGCAAGGTGCCGAGAATGATGAGACAAACAAAGGCAAAGGTCACGCCGGTGCCGGTATTGGATCGGTTTGGGTGGGAGGAGATCATAAATGCTTTCTGTGGTTTTCTAAGAGCCTGTTTGAGAAGTCTGGATCAGGCCCGATAACAAGGCGGAAAGTGACTCAAAAGCGGAGCATATATGTAATATGTGAGCATTTTGAGATACTTTCCAACGCCGTTAGCGGGCTTTAGACGGATTTATCAAACGGGCTCTAAGGGTGAGTCCGGTGTCAGCCCCCCTGCAATGGAGGCAGGGTTCCCGCATTTGGAACTTAATGGAAACAGATAGGGTCGCAGGCATGGCCAGCTCTTACAAAAACCATGCTTGACGAAGCCATTGATGCCTGTAAGAGCGGGCCATGCCCGCGAAGAACTGCAAATCGATCCAAATGCGGTTACCCTGGCAATGGGGGTTGATTTGAATTATTCAATGCAATACGTTGTTTGCATCAATAATTTTTCAGATCAATAGGAATATTGCACTGATGGCAATTTACACCCCTAAGCTTTCTGGCCGGGCCGGCCCCAAATACCGGCAGATCGTCGATGCCATAACCGACGACATATCCGCGGGAACCCTTGCCCCCGGCACCCGGCTGCCGCCCCACAGGATACTGGCCTATGAACTGGGGATCTCCCCCAACACCACGGCCCGGGCCTATGCCGAATGCGCGGAGCGGGGGCTGCTCCACGGGGAAGTGGGGCGGGGAACCTATGTCCGCCTGGCCCGGTCCCCGGCTGCCGGGAAGGACCTGGCGGATCTGTCCCGGCCCGGCAGCGGCCCCATAGACCTCTCCCGGAATCTGCCCTTTCCCAGTGTGTCCGGCCGGTACCTGTCCCGCACCCTTGCGGAGCTGTCGGGATCCCCGGAACTCAGCGCCTTCCTCGACCACCAGAGCGAAAAGGGCCTTGTCCATCATCTCCACGGGGGATGCGACTGGCTGGCCCGCACCGGGGTGAAGGCAGATCCGGACGAAATTGTCATCACCTGCGGGGCCCAGCACGGCACGCTGGTGACGCTCATGGCCGTTACCCGCCCGGGAGATCTTCTGCTCACCGAATCCCTGACCTATGCCCCGGTTTGCGCCATCGCTCAAAGCCTTGGCCTTAGGGTTCATCCCGTGGCCATGGACGGGAACGGATTACTTCCCAAATCTTTGGAAACCGTCTGCCGCAGCCGGAAAGCCCGTGCCCTCTACCTGACCCCCACCCTTCAAACACCGACCACGGTGACCCTGGATGAGGACCGGCGCCAGACCCTTGTCCAGATTGCAGAAAAGCATAACCTGATCATTATCGAAGACGACGTTTACGGCCTGCTCCGGCCGGAGGGCCCAACTCGCCTTTCTGCCCTGGCCTCGGATCGCACCATTTATATCAGCAGTTGCTCCAAGGGCTTGGCCCCTGGGCTGCGGGTGGCATTCCTGCGGGCACCAAAGGATCTGATGCCTGCCCTGCGCCGGGCCGTGACCCTAAGCTGCTGGATGCCCCCACCCCTGATGGTTGAGGTCGCCTACCGCTGGATCGCCGACGGCACGGCCGATAAGCTGATTCGGGACCAGCAGGTCGAGGCAACCCAGCGCCAGACCATGGCCAAGACCATCCTGGCCGGACAAACCATGTCCGCTGATCTCCAGGGTTTTCATATCTGGCTCACCCTGCCATCCGCCTGGCGGACGGAAGGCTTTTGTTCAGCGGCGCAAAGCCAGGGCGTTCTGGTGACGAACGGGGGTGCATTTGCAGTGGGGGGACGGACACAACCCAATGCGGTCCGCATTAGCCTGGGATGTGAGCCTTCCCGGGAGCGGTTGGAACAGGGGCTTAAACTTCTGGCGGGGCTTCTGACCGCCCCCGGGTCGGGGCGGTCTTTGGTAATCTGATCCCAGGTTCATGAAGATAAATGACAGCGGCGGAAAAGGAAAGGTATCTAAAATGAAAAAAAAGAAAATCCCCCAAATTTAAAAATGAAGCCGAAGAGCGTCTTTTTTGGCAACATAATGACGCTTCTGACTATATTGACTGGTCCGACGCCGAAGATGTTGTTTTTTCACGGTTAAAACCTTCAACGCGTACAATTTCCATCCGACTTCCGGAATCAATGATCGAAGAATTGAAATTACTGGCGAATAAGCGTGATGTCCCCTACCAGTCTCTATTGAAGATTTTTCTGTCTGAAAGAATCGACTCCGAATTACACCATATCTGAAATACCGGAATGCCTCCGAGCAAAAAAAGTCGCCTGGAAACGGGCCAAGTTTATGGGAGAAAAGCTAAAGATCGTTTCCTAAGATCGAGGCCAGTCGATTTCCTTAAACCGCCATTTTCGACCTTAAAAACATCGGTTTAAGACCAAAAAACGGCTCTGTTTTTGGTCTTACATCGCGCCAATTAAGCATCCTGCTTGGGCGACCCCAGTTTTCATACAGTTTTCCGCCAGTTTTCACCAGTTTTCATTCTCAGGTTTAATAGCGAGACTCTCTACAGCTCGGTGGATCTGGAATCGAATTTCCGAATTGGTCGCTTCATTGGGCATAGCCGCCTGGTTACACTGCCTGAACTGATATTTGTACATTCTAATGACGACTGTTTCTTTTAAGCCAATACATTCTTGAATCGATAGCATTTATTGCACCAGTTCGGTTCTTGTTTGAAAACTCGTGTTTACGAACATCTTCAAGTATAACGAGATCGTGTACACCTTTCAGTTGCTTTCGAATTTGTGGAACAGTTAGTGCGTCTATATCAAAAGGGGAGACTGGCACACTGCCTACCATTTCCTTATATACAGTGGCAAGATCGTGTGCCCCTTCCACTGGCAATTGAAATAGGAGACGTTTCCATGGTATTTCTGTGCCGATCTCAATGCTTCTACGAGCAATTCCATCTAACAGCTTATACTGTGCATTCGTTGCTGTTTGCCTCAATTGTTCCCTTAAAATTGGCCGATCCTGACCAAGAAAGCCGTATGCTGCTAAGAGAGAGCTAAGGCCGGTTATAAGGCAAGCATCGCGGATCGCTTCAGCAGTGCCCTCCAAGTCGCCGAACTGAACTCGGTGAATCCCAACTTCCAACGGAATCAGAATGGATTGCACAAGTTCAGTCCTCAGACGCTCGTCAACGTCCTGGTGGACAAGAAGATTCTCGAGGACTTTCACGTGAGCCTGTACATCGCGGACCGATTCACGAAGATTCTCAGTCTTAAGCGCAATGACGATTTCTTTTGTTTGACTTTGTAACATGTCGGATAATTGTAGTATTGCATTGTTGATTGCTCCACGGAGGAATTCCCTATCCGATAGCCGGTCCTTCTTGATGTGCATGACAAGAGAAGTCTCAATCCCATCCGTTTTGTCAGTACGCTTGATTAGAGCGGCAGTAATGCTACCTGCAGTTGTTAGAGCAGCCGCAAGGATCATTCCGGTGGCTGGATCCATAATTCTATCATCCCTTTCGGTTAAATACGTTAACATTTAGCCGTAAAAGCAGCTCTATGGCCGTGTACGTTGCAAATAACCGGATGGCAAAAATCGCAGAGCGAAGCTGCGCCGCTTTTGCCAGTCCGAGTTAATTTGCCTTGTTAGATTACATCTGATGCATGCCACTGCTCCAGCAGTTCTTTTGCTTTTTTATCGATGTATTCCTCAGGAACGCCATGCTCCTTTACGTGAGTTTCAGAGAGGATGCCAATTTCCCGCAAGAGTGAGAGCGATTCCTCTGCCATTTTATCAATCCGGGCTAAAAGTCGTTGCATTTTCAGAGCGCTGTGAATTGCACCCCTACTGTCAGCTCGTGAACGGTGAACCAACCAATTGCGCTCTGACAAAAGATTGGTAAAACGGCTCTCAAGCTCGGCACTTAATAACCCTGCTTTCGAGACCTTGTTAATAGTTGCACCAAACGTTTTTTTCTTTGCCTTTTCATCAAGAGCGTTTCCGGCAAACAGTCCCATTCCTTTTTTGGCCTGCACCACCAAAACAAAATACTGAGCGGTTACGCCCTCCAGCTCTTGAATTTGCCATAATGCAAATCCGATGCGTTGTGTAATTGCGGCAAGTCGATCTGCTTTCTCTATCTGTTGCCTAAGTTCTTCCATGCAATCTAAACCAGTTCCCATTTTCTTATAGCGTGATTATAAAATATTATTCCCTTACGTTTTAGGCCTTGTTCTGCACTCCGAGCTAAGTGGTCCCATTCAGGATGACCGGAATTATCATTAACATGTGGGCAAGGAATTGAATCATCACAATATTCAGGAAATAAACCTTTTAATTCACGAGCAATATCTCTATGAGCCTTGGGACCAGACCTCAAAAGCTTTGGTATTTCTAAATAAAATAAGGGGCTATCCATTTAATTAGCCCTTATGTTTATTAACGAATTGATTTTATGGTGTTTATTAGAAAAGCAAGCCTCAATATAGATATATGAAAAATATCATGTTAAATCAGTATGTAAAATTTCCTATAGGCCAGTGAAGTAGATAGCCCCTATAAAATATTTTGATAAGGTGTAGGCATAGAGGAACTCCTTTTCATTCAATTGCCAATCTAACGGCCCGCGGATCACCTGCAAGGTCTGGGGGTGAGCCCAAAGGGATCATGCCCAGACCTTGACAGGTGGCTCCGCTTGCTGTTAGGCGCTTCGCTCCGGGCAACAAGAGGATGAAATCCGCGGGGCCTTGTTGACCTGCGCGAAGCGTCCGTCAACAACCAGTTAAGATAAAACTGTGTATCATTAAATTTGTGATGTTATACTGAAAGAATCTAATTGGAACAGGGTCGAACTATTGAGATATAGCTTGCATCGGTTGGAGTGTCAATTGTTGTGGCAGATAGGTTCAGGGTAACCGCATTTATAAATTATCCTGCTGCCAGGATCGTCGATAGGTAGTTTTCGTCCCAACCAGCCCTGAGTCGTTTACACTTGATGCTTTTTTTCAGAGATGTTTCCTTTTTGATCAGGTTTAATGCAATATGCCGTAATACAGCGAAATTATCGGGTGCATTGCCCTTACGAATTCTGGATCCATCTTCATTAAAGGATACATCCAAAATCCAATGAAGGCTGTTTTCGATTCCCCAGTGGCTGCGGATGGCGTTTGAATATTTCTCGGCGTTATTGGCGAGGCTGCCAATGTAATAACTCGTCTCATTCTCGGTTCTGTCGGCAAACCGCCTTTCACGCTCTACCATGCAAATCGTCTCCAGATTCCGCCAGTTTTCTTTTCCCTGAAGCCAAGTGATATCCGATGATGTCCAATATTTTCGGATTTCAATTCTACCATGCTCGCCATCAATGGTCTCATGATAACCAAACGCGGCGTCTTTAAATTCATTCTGCTTGAGATCTTGAAAATACGCTTGGACATCATCGTGTAAATGCCCATGGTTCCCTTTTAAAGAAAGAACGTAGTCTGCTTCTTTTTCAATAATCGTTTCGCAAATTCTTTTCTGGCATCCCATGGCATCGATGGTCACAATGCAACCCTTGATCTCAAGCATTTTCAGAAGTTCCGGGATGGCAGTAATCTCGTTTGACTTTTCCTCTGTTTTGACTTGCCCGAGAACAATCCCATTTGCACACGCCCAGGCGCTGACCATATGGATGGCCGCTTTTCCGTTGCTTTTGTCATGGGACCGGCGCAATGTTTTTCCGTCAACGGCGATCACCTCTCCTTTTGCTAACTGGCTGATGGCTTTTACCCACTGCATAAAACAGGCTTTGAATTCCTTAGGGTCGATTATGGTGAATACCCGTTCAAACGTATCCGCAGATGGAATTCCGTGTGGAAGCTCTAAAAACCGCTTGAACCAGTCATATTTTGCGTGGCCAAATTCGGCGATATGTTCAAATCCCTCGGCATTACAAATGACCGCACATATTGCAATTGTGATGATATCGATAAGTTTGTGGCGGCGGTTATACCTCCTATGGTCAGTAAGATTGGCAAAATATTTTGGGATAGATAGACATTTATTCATGTGCCCTCCTATTAAATTATTAATAATTTCAATAGGTAGCACATTTCACAACAAATGTCTAGATATTTTTAATTATTTCAATGTGTTATATATGAGTGAGGGATTTCAGCCTGTTTCTGCTGCCATGATCCCGTAGAAACAATTATAAATGCGGTTCCCCTGCAGATAGGTTTCTGACCATCAGCCGGAAAGTCAGTACCATTAAAGACACAAACTGCTCATCCGAAATCCTGCCTTGAACCGCTCCAGATCCGAAAAATCGATGTCATGGCCCTTCAGGATGCCCTGCAGCTTGAGCACCTTTTGGGGCTTGATCTTTTTTTGATACCGCATGAAATCGACAAAATCGGCAATTGATGCCAGGTCCTTTGCGGAAAGCCCCGCCAGTTTGTTGTAAATGTCGTGTTTGGTAAGCGCGGCCGTGTTCATTGTCCAACCTCTCTAAAGGGGCTTGGTTCCAACTTCGTCCACTTACCCCCTCGTTCCCACGCTCTGCGTGGGAATGCTTGGCCGTATACGTTCCCACGCAGAGCGTGGGAACGAGAGGTAATATATTGCAGGGTAACCGCATTTGGACTGTTTCCTATTTTTCGCGGTCAAGGACCGCTCCTACACGTTCTTACGATATGGCTGTTTAATGGGTTGCGTTGTAAGAGCTGGCCATGCCTGCGACAACTGTTTTCCATGGAGGTTACCAAATGCGGTTACCCTGCAATATAATGGGCTTAAGCTTGAAAAACAGGACCATTCGGGTTATCCTCGATTTCATCCAATTTCTGTCTGTTTCCCAAGTAGAGAGTTCATACCATGAACATTGTTTCTTTCGAACAGGTTTCCAAAAGCTATCGCATGGGCGAGGTGGAGGTAGCCGCCCTGAGCCAGGTGAGCTTGCGGATTTCTAAAGGCGCCTTTGCGGCGCTCGTGGGGCCTTCGGGCAGCGGAAAAACCACCGCACTCAACCTGATCGGTTGTCTGGACCTCCCCACCACCGGCGAGGTGATCGTGGCGGGCCAGCCGGTCAGCCGCCTGGATCGTCGCCGGGGCGCACAGTTCCGGGGAAATAAACTGGGGTTCGTCTTTCAGGACTTCAGTCTCCTGCCGGTGCTCACGGTATTCGAAAATGTGGAGTATCCCCTGCTGATGATTCGCGATATGCCCAAGGCGCAACGCCGGCCGGCGGTCGAGCGCGTACTGGAGGCGGTCGGCATGGCCGATCAGGCTCGCAAATACCCGGCGCAGCTTTCCGGTGGCCAGAAGCAGCGGGTGGCCATCGCCCGCGCCCTGGTGGGCAACCCGGAGCTGGTCCTGGCGGACGAACCCACGGCCAATCTGGACGGCGCCACGGCCCAGCGGGTGATGGCCCTAATGAAACGCATGCGCGAAGAATTCGGCACCACCTTCGTCTTTTCCACCCACGATCCCCGGATCATGGATCAGGCCGATGTGACTTTCTATCTGGAAGACGGAAGGCTTCTGGACAAACCACCGGCATACGGGGAGGGTCGCCATGCTTAAAATCCTGAGTCTGGCACTGAAAAACCTGCTGCGGAACAAACGTCGCACATTGCTCACCGGCATGCTGATCGTCGTCGGTATTGTGGCGGTGATCGTATTCGCCGGGCTGAGCGAATCCTTCAAGCGGGCCATCGTGGGGCAGATCACCGATTCCATGCTGAGCCATCTGCAGATCCACCGCAAGGGCTACATGTCCAGTGTGGACAACCTGCCGCTGGACCGCATGCTAACGGCCAAAGCCTATGCGAAACTGTCCGCCATCCTGATCGAAAACCCCGGGATCGAGGCTTTCTCCCCGCGAATCAAATTCGGCGCCATGCTGAGCAATTACGCCCAGACCACCAATGTGCGGCTCAACGGTATCGACCCGCAAAAAGAGCAGGCCACCGCGCCGCTGCTGATTTCGCGCATCCGCGATACCGCCCATGGGGATCTTTTGGTGGCCCCCGGCGAAGTCCTGCTGCCCGAGGCCCTGGCCAAAGGCATGGGTGTCGGCGCCGGTGATACCGTGGTGCTGGTGGCCAACAACAAGGACGGATCGGTCAACGGAATGACCTTCAAGGTGGCCGGGCTGGTCGAGAACCTCATGGGGCCGGGCGGCCGGGACGGGTACCTGCATATCGACGATGCCGCCGCCCTGCTGCGCATGGAAACGCGTGAAATCAGCGAAGTCGCCGTACGGGTGAACGATTTTGACCGGATCGAAGCGGTGGCCGCGGCCTTGCGAGGCATTCTCGACCCCATGACCAACCCGCAGAACAAACCCATGTTCGAACTGCACACGTGGCAGCAGTTGACGCCGTTTTACAACGTGGTGCGCATGATCAATATCATGACCTTGGGTGTCCGGACGATCCTGATCGCCGTGGTGCTGATCAGCGTGCTCAACGTGATGATGATGAGTGTCTACGAACGCGTGCGCGAGATTGGCACACTGGCCGCCATGGGCACCCCGCCGGGACGAATTCTGGGCCTGTTCGTGGCCGAGGGGTTCTGCCTGGGGCTCTTCAGCGCCCTGGCCGGCGCGGTCATCGGTCTGCTGATTCTCTGGATTCTGAATCTCAAAGGGGTGGCCGTCACCTTCGGCGGCGCCAACCAGGTTTTTACCCTGGCGCCCAGTGTTTCTCCGGGCGAGCTGACGTCGGCCTGTCTCATCGTTGTGGGCGTTTCGATCCTGGCCAGCCTGCAGCCGGCCGCCAAGGCGTCCAGGCTGGCGCCGGTGGATGCCTTGCGCCATATATAGTGTCCATCCAGAAATGCCCAATTTGCTCGATATCGGCGTTGCGCGAAAAGTTTTATCCTCGGAATATCAACCATATGCCTCCGGTAAAACCCGAGCTAAAATTGGTCGGGCGCCTTGATCTCGACCAAATTTGCCTATTTCTGGATAGACACTATCCAATAAGGGAGTTTCCAATGAAAATAGCCTTGAACACGGCGGTGGTCCTGATGCTCTGCATGCTGGCTGGTGCCGCCTGGGGGGAACCGTTGAGCGGTACCGAGATCCTTGCCCAGGTGGACCAAAACCTCCAGCCAAACGACCTTGAAATGTACCGCAAAATCATCAACATCGAACCGGACGGCAGCCGGAAGGAGTTCGTGCTCTGGTTCCTCAAAAAGGACCAGGACAAAATCGTGACCCTGTTTGTCTCCCCGGCCAGTGAGGCGGGGCGTGCCACCCTGCGACTGGGCGACAACATGTGGCTCTACATTCCCAATGTGGGCCGGCCGATCCGCATCACCAGCATGCAGACGATTGTGGGCGGCATCTTCAACAACGCCGATATCATGCGGCTGGACTACAGTGTCGAGTACGACGTCACGGCCTTGCAGGAAGACCAGGGCCAGTATCTGCTGGAGCTGAAAGCCAAGACCGGCGCGGTTGCCTATGACCGGCTGAAGATGTGGGTGCTCAAGGAGGAACGGGTGCCCACGCGCATCGATTGCTTCGCGGCCACGGGCATGCTCATCAAAACCCTGCATTTCAAGGAGATCAAGGATATCGGGGACGGTGTCAGGCGCCCGTCGGTGATGGAGACCGACAGCCCGCTGCATAAGGGGTATCGCTCGGTCATGATTTTTGCTAACCTGAAGAAACGCCGCCTGGCGGATGAAGTTTTTACCCTCAACTACCTGCCCCGGATTAAGGATCTGCGCTAACTTGGAATTGTCTATCGACTTTAAGATAGTATTCTTGGACGGCGTTATCGGTCGTCGCAGGACTGCCATACGGATTCCTCCCTCTATCCTTGCGAAAAACATTATCTCAAAATCGATCTTGGTATTATTGGTGATGGCTGCCTGTTGCGGCACGGTCACCGCCGGTGAGTATGACTTCACCATTCCGGAGGCGCGGCCGAAACCCTACGAGCTGGGCGCCCGGCTGGAGGCCCGCACCATCTACCATCGGTTCGATGAAACTTCGGCCCGCTATCGCCTGATCCGGTTTCAGGATGATCCCGGCAGCGATGCCCACGACTGGCACCTGTCGGCGGAGCTTTCGGGCAGGTTCCGAACCGGTATGCTGCAGGCTGTCTTGCTGACCCATCACGAATTCGCCGACACGTACACGGAAAACGAATGGATCAACAAGATTTACGAGGGGTACGTGTCGCTGACGCCCACCCCGCACCTGACCCTCGATGCGGGCAAAAAACTGGTGCTGTGGGGCAAGGGCTACGCCTGGAACCCGGTCGGCTTTATCAATCCGCCCAAGGATCCCGACGACCCGACCCTGAGCCTGGAGGGGAACACCTTCGCGGGGGTCGACCTGATCAAGAGCTTCACCACAGGCGGGCTGGCCAACATTGGGTTGACCGCCATGCTGCTGCCGGTCATCGAGGACTGGACCAATGAGGACTTCGGCGACGACGGCGATCTGAACGCCGCCGTCAAGCTTTACCTGCTCTGGCATGACACCGACCTTGATTTCATCTGCTACGACGGGCCGTCCCAACCATTAAGCCTGGGCTTCGATTTTGCCAGGAACCTGGCCGAAAACGTGGAGGTGCATGGTGAGCTGGCCTATCGGCGGGATGTCGCCCACGTCGTCATCGACGCGGATGGCCCATCGACCGCGAGCAGGGAAGATCAGGTCAGCTGTCTGATCGGAATGCGCTATCTCAATGCCCGGGACACCACTTTCATTGCCGAATATTACCACAACGGCGGCGGATATGACCGCGACGAAATGGAAGCTTTTTTCGCCTACCAGGAGGCGGCCTTCGACCACTGGCAGACCACTGGTGACAGATCTTCAATGCAACGCGCCGGCCGGCTTGCAGGCCCGGTCTATCAGCAGCGCAATATGGGTAAGGATTACTTCTATCTCAAGATTTCGCAGAAAGAACCGTTCGATATTCTCTACTTCACCCCCTGGATAACGTCGATGATCAACCTGCAGGATTTCAGTTTCAACCTTCAGCCCGGCCTGACCTGGACGCCGGTGACCAACCTGGAACTCAATTGCCGGGTGGGTATTCCCGTGGGCCCGTCACGGACCGAATTCGGTGAGAAGCCGGACAAGTTGCGGCCGGAAGCCTGGGTGCGTTATTACTTCTGAGGAGCAGCAGAATGGACGAGTCTATTGTTGTCGAGAATCTGGCCAAATCCTTTGAACATGTGGAAGCGGTCGCCGGTGTCGCCTTCAACGTCCGCGAAGGTGAACTATTCGGTTTCCTCGGCCCCAACGGTGCCGGGAAAACCACCACCATCAACATGCTGACCGGTCTGGCAAGGCCGGATGCGGGAACGATTCGCATCGGTGGCATTGACTGCACGGCCAACCCCAAGGCGGCCCAGCACCTCGTCGGTGTGGTTCCGGACGAAAGCAACCTCTACCAGGAATTGACCGGTTTCGATAATCTTTGTTTCTGTGCAGCGCTTTACGGCATGGGCAAAACCGAAAGGCGGGCCCGGGCCCGGGAACTGTTGGATGCTTTTGGTCTGGCCCAGGCGGCGGATCGCCGCTTCGCCGGCTATTCCAAGGGCATGAAGCGCAAGCTCACCATTGCCGCCGGCATCATACACCGGCCGGCGATCCTTTTCCTGGACGAACCCACCACGGGCATCGATGTGGGCAGCGCCAGGCAAGTTCGTCAGCTGATTGCCGATTTGCATCGGGCCGGCACCACCATTTTTCTCACCACGCATTACATCGAAGAGGCGGAACGGCTGTGCGGCCGGATTGCATTCATCGTATCCGGCCGGATTGTGCGCATCGACACGGTCGAACGCCTGATCCAGCCGATCAAGGCCAAACACGTCCTGCAGATTGCCTGCGCAAACATGCCGGACGATGTTCACGCCAGGCTGACCGAGGCTTTTCCCGATCTGGAATTCTCGGTGCCGGTGAATGGCTTGATCCGCGTGGAAGCAGAACATCCGGTTGGGGTGGGTCCCCTGGTTCGGCTGCTGGAAATGCATTCCGCGGAGGTGCTCGAAGCCAAAAGGGTGCGTCCGTCCCTTGAGGATATTTTCGTACGCATCACCGGTATCGAGGCGGCGGCCATGCGCAAGGAGAAAGAGCGAAAAGGAGGTGGCCGATGAAAATCTGGATCGCATTCTGGAACATTATGCTCAAGGATATGCGGACGTACTACCTGAAGCCGCCCAATGTCAGTTGGGGAATCATTTTCCCGCTGGCGTGGACGGCCATGTTCTTCATCAAAACCGGCAGTGGGCTGAAAAGCATCCTCACCCTGCTGCCCGGCGTGGTGGCCGTTTCGATCCTGTTCGGCACCACCTCCATGCTGGCGGTCACCGTGACGTTCGAGAAAAAGAACCGTTCATTCGAACGGTTGCTAATGGCGCCCATACCGCTTGAACTGTTAATGCTGGCCAAAACCAGCGGCGCGATTTTGTTTGGCGTGGCCAATGCCCTGGTGCCGGTGGCCATCGCGGCGTTTCTGGTCAATCTGTCCCAGGCGACCTGGTCGGCATTCTTGCCCGCCGTGGTGCTGATCGCCGTGGTCTCGACGTTTCTGGGCCTGTTCATCGCCGTGGCGGTCAGCGAGGTCTTCGAGGCGCAGACCTTTTCCAATTTTTTCCGTTTCCCCATGATTTTCTTATGCGGGTTGTTCTTCCCCATTGCCAAGCTACCCGTTTTTCTCAAGCCATTATCCTACGCCCTGCCGTTGACTTACGGTGTCGACATCCTGCGCTGGAGCGTTGCAGGGCAGAACCTTTTTCCACCGGCATTGGATTTTGGCGTTCTGGTGATATTCTGCGCCCTGTTGTTCTGGCTGAGCTTAATCAATGTCCGCAAGCGCTGGATTGTTTGAGAGCCTGTTTGATAAATCCGTCTAAAGCCCGCTAACGGCGTTGGAAAGTGTCTCAAAATGCTCACATATTACGTATATGCTCCGCTTTCGAGCCACTTTCCGCCTTGTTGTCGGGCCTGATCCAGACTTCTCAAACAGGCTCTGAGAGGTGCTTTGAAAATCCTGAATCCGGCAACCTGACCCTGCGCATTTCCGGTTTCAAACGGTGACCCGATGCCGGTCGGGCCCGGGTCTCCAGAAGATCGTGATTATCCGGCGGTTACCGTGATCTGTCGGGGGATTGCCTTTTCCGCTTTGGGCAGGGTTAGGCGCAGCACCCCGTTTTCGTGCTTGGCTTCGATCCTTCTCTGATCGATCATCTCGGACAGCGTGAACTGCCGGTAGTATCTGCCGATTTCAAACTCGATGAGGACATCTGATTCATTTCCCTCTTCAAACGGCTTGACTTCGCCAGAAATGCTCAGTACGTTGTCGTTGATGTCGATCGTGACATCACCGGGAGTGACACCGGGCATGTCCGCCAGCAAGGTGATCTGCTGTTCGTTCTCGCAAATATCCACATCCGGTGTAAAGACCACGCCGGGTCTGGTCTGTTCGGCGGGGCTGGCCGCCTCTTGCTTTTCCTTGACCTGAAGTTCTTTGGAATCAGCCATTTGTATCCCTCCTTCAGTTAAAATGGGGTTAATTAACTGTAATCTGCCTCGGTTTTGACGATTCCAATTTGCCGATGGCCACCGTCAACATGCCATCGACCATTTTGGCGTCAACCCTGTTGGCGTCGATGTCTCCGGGCAGGCTGATGATCCGGGAAAACTTGCCCGCCTCCCGTTCCTTGCGGTGATACCTGACGTTCTCGCCTTCCGATTCAATCGTGCGCTTGCCCGTGATGGTCAGCTTCCGGTTCTGGACCTGGATATCCAGCGCATCGGCCTTGATACCGGGAAGTTCGGCCCGGACATAGTATTTTTCCTTATCTTCCGTGAGATTGACCGCTGGAAAGACCTTGGCAGCCATCCAGGGCATCCCCGGTCTGGCGCGCAATGTGCGGGCCAAGCGGTCCATCTGACGGGACATGCGATTCAATTCCGCAAACGGATGGTCCCAACCCACCGACGGATAATTGAAGAGTCTTCTTGCAAACATGGTGTGTTCCTCCTTTTTAGGCAGTTTTACTAACGGGCCAGGGGCCCATCGTCCTTTGAAAATGATCATCAGGTTTAAACCAGTTCCAAGGGATCCATTTTTTTGCACTCATTGTTTCCCTCCTTATTTATTACATTACTTTTTTCTTTTATTTTTATAGTAATGCAACCAATAATTCTGTCAAGGAGGGGTAAAATCTTTAATGGATCTGTACAGCCCATTACCTGATGTGGTTTAAAAAAACCGAACACTTTGCTAAGAACGAATTATCAGAAAGCGCGGTGTTCCATGAGAGCCCAAAAGTGTCGAGGGCGCAGATTTTTTTTTAAGGGTCAAACCATGCCGAAGCTAAAATGCATATTTTGCGGGGGTCGTGCTGAGTTGCACGGACGTTGAGCCACTGCCAAAGTCGCCTGCAGGGACTGCGGGATGGAAATCAACCCGGAGCAATACCGGGACCAAATAGAAAACTGGATGGAAACCGTATGTGAAATCACCTTCTGCAATTCGACATCGGTTAAATCCAAAAGCACGAACTCCTAAGAGCCTGTTTGAGAAGTCTGGATCAGGTCCGATAACAAGGCGGGCTTTTTTACGCATAGTGGGGCTATGTGTGGAAACGCCCAACGTAGAAGACGGATGAAAAGACAAGCAGGCGGGTATATTCTTTGACAGAAATCGCCTTAACATCCTTTATCGCGGCCATGGGCCGCTCCTACAAGGCTCCGAGACCCGGTCAGCCGCCTGCGGGATGAGGCAACCGGCGACCTGCTCCACGGACGGTGCGCCGGTCGCCTCACCCTCCGGCTTGCTTGCCTGGCTCACCGGACTGACCTGGAAGGCAGACAAGCCGGAACCCGATAAACTGGTTCCGGTCGACGGGGTCGAGCCCGTAGCGGTTGGCCGGCCGGCAGAGTTTGGCCGACGTTTCGAGAGCAGTTAGGGAGGCATTCTATGCTTTCTCTCTGTTTTCTCCCTCGAGGATACTTTCCTGGAAGCGTCGCAGCCGCCGATCATGCCACCATTCACGGCCCGCTTGCAGGATCACCAGGGTGAAACCTGAGGGAAACACGAGCAGGAAGGGTACAGCCAACCAGGTTTCATGGCGCCAGGCGAACCATACCGGCAGAAACGCATAAATCAGGCCCGACAAATTCAGCAACAGATAGCGCGTCGAGCGCTGACCATCGGCAATGGGGACTTCCGGCAACCGCTGCGCGTCCCGAAGGCCGTATTTGGGGGTGCGATCGAACACTCCACCGCGCTGGAAAATGCCCTGGATCACGGACAGCGCCAAGCTGGGCGCAAGGCCGATGGTAAAGATGGGCAACAGCGGCAGGCAGCGTAGCCGCTCCCTTTGGCGTTGATCACTGGCGTAGAGGAAAAAAAAAGCCAGGATCGTAAGGGTTGCACCCAGAAATAACGGTAGATCCAAGCGCAGGATCTGATAGGGACCGATGCCCGATCGTATCAGAATCGTGGGATAAAGGGTCAGCGTAACCAGGGCGCCCAACAGCCAGCCGAGATTGGCCAGCAGGTGAAACGTCGCCTCGATCTTAATGCAGACGGGCAGCGTGCTGCCAAGGAGCTGTGGCAAGATTTTGCGGGCGGTTTGAATGGAGCCTTTGGCCCAGCGGTGCTGCTGACGACGGAAATCTTCCAGGGTGACCGGCAGTTCCGAGGGCACTGCGTAATCGTTGAGATAAAGAAACCGCCAGCCGGCCATTTGAGCCCGATAGCTCAGGTCCAGATCTTCGGTTACCGTATCGGCCTGCCAGCCGCCGGCGGTTTCGATGGCCTGCCGCCGCCAGACCCCGGCCGTTCCGTTGAAGTTGAAGAAGCACCCCCGGTGGCAGCGGACCCGGTGTTCGATGCCGAAATGGGGTCCGAGCAGCAACGCCTGGATTCGGGTCAACCATGAGTGGCTCGAGTTGAGAAAACCCCAACGCACCTGAACCATACCGATGGCCGGGTCGGCGAAATAGGGAACGGTGCGCACAAGGAAATCTTCATCCGGTAGGAAATCGGCATCGAAGACGGCGATCAGATCACCCTTGGCACGCACCAGTCCGCAGGACAGGGCGCCGGCCTTGTAAGCGATGCGGTTTTGCCGGCGCAGCACGCGGGCGTTTATCCCGCTTGCCCTCCAGAACGCGGCACACCGATCGACAATCCGGCTGGTATCATCCGTCGAGTCATCCAGAATCTGGATTTCAAGCCGGTCGGTTGGCCATCGCATTCGTGCCGCAGCATCGATCAGCCTGGCGGCCACATACCGCTCATTGTAAAATGGCAGCTGGATGGTGACCCGTGGACGGGTCCTACCGGCAATATCAGGCGGCTTGGGATCGCGGCAATGGCGCATCGGCCACCAGTGCCACAACAGCCACAGGCGGTGCAGGCCGTAAGTGGCCAGCCCGCCCAGTGCGACAAAATGGACGATACTCAGTGCATGGAGAAGCTCAGATGTCATGGCAGCAAGCCTATAGCATGACCACATACTTCTCATCAATCGGAACCTGCGTCCCTTTCAGAGCAATCGCATGCAGTATCGCAATCTTGAATACCTACCACCTTTGTCATCGATACTATCATTTTGACTTTTCCATTACCGATCGCGTAATTTTCTTTACTTTCTCGATACAAACAATGCTACAAATCGATCGGGGGAATCATGCAACTGAAGCGGTACGTTAATTTAGGGCTGGTGGTGGGGCTGTCATTGATTTTCTCATCCGGAAATGTGCTGGCTGGGGCCTGGACATTTGAGAAGGGCAAAAGCTATCATCGACTGGAAGCAAACCTGTTTTATTCAGATGAGAATTACGATGTCGATGGTGACCGGACGGATATGGATGCCGGCGGTGATTTCCAAGACACCAATCTGAAATATTATCTCGAGTACGGGATCAGCGATGAGACAACGCTGATTGCCTCGCTTTACTACAAATACCTGATTCGAGAAGACGACTATCGCAAAGACGAAACCTGGGGCTTTGGTGACATCGAGCTGGGGCTTAAGCAACGTCTCTGGCAAGGCCATGGGGGCGTCCTTTCCACCCAGGGGTTGGTGAAAATCCCCGAGACCTATGACGACGATGACGACGTTCCGCTCGGCGATGGCCACTACGACGGTGAGATTCGCCTGCTCTATGGGCAGTCGCTCTGGAAACTTTTTCCCGGCTATTGCAACGTCGAGATCGGCTATCGCTGGCGCGAGGGAGACGCCAAGGACCAGATCCGCTATGTCATCGAATTGGGTTCGGACTTCGGTCAGCGCTGGTACGGGCGCGTCAAGCTGGACGGTACCGCCGGGCTTTACGATGATGACGACCTTTTTGATGATTATGGGAATCCGGCAGCGACGTCAAATTATGATCTGGGCAAACTGGACACGGCCATCGGCTACCGCATCAGCGACCGCTGGGGGCTTGAGGCCGGCTGCACGCCGACCCTTTACGGCGAAAATATCGCGGCCGGGGTGACGTGGACCTTTGCCATCGTCTTTCAGCCTTGATCAACTGCCAACGCATCGCGCTTCTGATTCCGGCCTGCAACGAGGCCGAATCGCTTCCTAAAGTGCTGTCCGCATGGCCGCACAGCGTCGACCGACTGATTGTCATCGATAACGGATCCACGGATGGCACCGCCCGCATCGCCCGGGGCTTCGGTGCCGAGGTTGTGCACGAACCGCGGCATGGCTACGGAAGTGCTTGTCTTCGCGGGTTGGCCCGACTCGCATCGGATCCGCCGGATATCGTCGCTTTTGCCGATGCCGATGGCAGCGATGACCTGGCATGCCTTGAGCCGATTATCGATCCCATTGCAGAGAACCGGGCCGATTTTGTCCTCTCCCGGCGGGTTCCCACCACACCCCGCGCCCTGACCCCCCAGCAACGCTTCGGAAACTGGCTGGCGACTCGGTTGATCCGGGTTATTTGGGACGGGCCTTACCGCGATCTGGGCCCCATGCGGGCGGTGCGCTGGCGCCATCTGGTCGATTTTAAAATGCGTGATCCCGATTACGGCTGGACGGTCGAAATGCAAATCCGCGCCCTGCATCGAAAATGCCGTATTCAGGAGGTGGCAGTGCCTTACCGCCCCAGAGTCGCTGGGCGTTCACAGGTCAGCGGGACGCTGGCGGGCGTTTTTGGGGCGGGGGTGAAAATACTGTGGATCATCGGCCGTGAGGCGCTGGAGCAACCACGCCGCCACCGGCGCTGCAAAGATTAAAAAGGGCGTCAGATCGTCTTCGATCCACCTGCCCAGCAAGGCGTAAGGGATCAGGACGCGATAGGCGAGCAGTACGGCCCAGGAGAGAACGATCCCGCAAGAGGCGGGTGAGAAGGGCAGAAAGAGCACCAGATACAGGGCATACCAGGGGTGCAGGGTGGGGGTCAGCAGAAGAAACGTCAGCGCGAGAAAACGGAAGCGATCAAGGGTGTCTGCAATCGGTGGCCGCCGCGTGCCGATGGGCCGGTAGGCGACAAACAGGGCCACCGCAAAACCACCGCCGATCAGGCAGCGGGTCTGGATGCCGGACAACGGAGTGAGACGCATACACCGGTAGAGAAACCCGGAGAACTCCCATGTCCGGGCATAGAGGGATAACGTAGCCCAGGCGTTCTGAATGTCCGGGAAAAAGGGCAGGGCGAGAGCAAGGGAACCGACGGTTATTCCGATGCAAAAAACAATGCACCGGGATCGACCGGCCAGAATCAGCATGCCGGGAAAAAACACCAGGGGAAACAACTTGGTGAGTACCGCCATGGAGTAGCATACGCCGGCAATAAAAACTCGGCTCCATTGTGGCTTCGCCCGTGGCACCACAAGCCCGGCCGTTTGTGGCTGCCCCACCAAAAGGTAGATCGCCACAACAAGAAAGAGCATGCCAGCGGCATCAATATGCCCGGAAGCGGCGATCTCCAGGACCGCAAGCGGGTGCCAGGCGTACAGCATCGCCAGCCAGGACGGTTGCTCCATAATGCGTAAAAGGCGCACGATCAGGGCGCAGGTCATCACATCGAAGATGACCAGTACGGTTTTGATCCCGATGAGTCCGCTTTTCAGCGCCGCACCAGCGGTGAAAACCCATTGGGCGGCGGGCGGATAGATCGTTGTTAGGTCGGCGTGATTGACTCGGGCGAGCAGAGCGGCCGGCCCGGCCTCATGGGCCGGCACCGCGGCCGGGGGCAGTCCATAGGGATTGTGGCCGGATAGCAGCCGAAGTCCATCCCAGAGATAGCGGAACAGGTCGTCGGACAACTCCGGCGGCCTTAGCACGAAGAACGCCCGGATCAGGATCGCCACAACCATGACCTGACCGGGAGAGACGTGCCAGTGATAACGACTGGCGGTGTAAAGGCAGATACAGATGAGGATCATCACCCCTGCGGTAACGGCGATGAGTAGAGGGATGGCAAGCCGCAAATCAGCTTGCAGGGCGAGAATCAGATAGGAGAAGACGATGGCAGTGCAAAGACCCCATTGGCTCAGAACACAGGCCGGCGTGCAATGCATGGCGAGGTTACTGGGGTTGTTGACCTTTTTGGTGGGCGCCACCGTGGGCATGGACGGGTTTGCCTATGATTTGGGGGTGATCGATGTAAAAACGCTGGCAGCCGGCAAAACCGCATGGATCGTCCTGGATGCGCGTCCACCCGCGGTCTACCGGAAGGGGCATCTGCCCGGTGCGCTCTCTTTCTCCTGGGAGGCCTATACCAGAATTGATGCCCAAAAGATACCTTACCGGATCTGGCCGGCAGCGGAATTGGCCGCGGCCTTAGGTGGCATGGGAATCGACGAGAACGCTCCGATCGTGGTGTACGGTGATGCCGACACCACCTGGGGCGGGGAAGGATGGTGCTGCTGGGCACTGATCTGGCTGGGCCATCAGGGTCCGGTGCGCATGCTGGATGGCGGGGTGCAGGCGTGGCAACGGGCCGGGATGGCGATGACCGACACGGATGCCCCGCAATCCGGCGCCGGCGCCACGTATCATGCCTGGCCGCGCGGTGAGGTGACCATCAACTGCCAGGAAATCGCCGACCTGGCCGACAACCAGATCCTGGTCGACACCCGATCCACCCTGGAGTGGCTCACCGGCCACCTTCCGGGGGCCGTCCACCTCTCCTGGACATCGCTCTACGAAGGAAAAGACCGTCACCCCATCGACGCGAAGCGTTATGGGGAGCTGCTCGGCAAGCAGGGGATCGACGCCGACATGGAGCCGGTTTTCTACTGTACCGGCGGCGTTCGCTCGGCCTATGCCTGGGTGATTCACCAGCTTTACATGTCCTCACCGGCGAGAAATTTCGAAGGCGGCACCGAAGCCTGGGACCGCTATCCAAACCGGTAGGGCAAAGGATATCAGTGTTTAAGATAATGTTTTTGGCAAGGCCAGAGGGAGAAAGCTGTATCAACCATACCGCGACGACCGATAACGCCGCCCAAAAACATTATCTTGAATGCTATATATCCCTTTTTCCACACCATATGATCCGGAGGCCTGATGATGAGAAAACACCCGCGAATTATGACCCTGATCATCCTGGCGAGCCTCTTTTTATGGCTTGCCGGGTGCGGCAGCTCGAGCAGCACCAAGGGGAAAGATGAGGATACCGCCCAGGTGGTCTCCCTCACCCAGCCGCTGACCGAAGCCACCTCCCTTTTTCCCAATGCGCAGCTGTTGGCCGCCATTGAAGACCTGCTTTTGACCAATTCGGACGGCGACCCGATCGAAACGGTTACCGACGAGGCGGTGATCCTCGACACGCGGTCCACCGACGCCTATGCCGCCGGCCACATTCCCGGTGCGATCAACGTTCAATGGGACGATTTCGCCCTGTGGAACGAGCCGCCCCAAAAGGGGACCCTCAAGGCGGTGGCCGACCTGGAGACCCAACTCGGCGCACTGGGGCTGACCCGCGATGCCTGGATCGTCATTTACGACGACACCGTGAACTCCTGGGGATCGGCCGGCCGCATTTTCTGGATGCTCGAGTATTTGGGCTGCAGCCATGTCCAGATTCTAAACGGTGGCTGGGATCGCTGGGCCGAGCAGGATCTTCCCAGTGAGACAACGGCCGCCAGCTTGCCGGCGGCCGTGTTTGAAGCCGCGACCGACACCACCGTTGATGTGGACAAAGCGTATATCAACAGCCGGCTCGGGGACGATGATTTCATTGTCGTGGATACCCGAACGGACGAGGAGTTCAATGGATGGATCCTCTATGATGAGGCCCGCGGCGGCCATATCCCCGACGCGGTGCAGCTGCCCTATGCCGACTACTACAACACGGACAACTCCATTCTCGGCTATGCTGCCCTGAAAGCCCTTTTCGATGCCAACGGGATCACGGCCGACAAGGAGATCGTGGCCTATTGCACCGCCGGGGTGCGCAGCGGTTTTTTCTATTTTCTCGGGCGTCTGATGGGCTTCGAGCAGGTGGCCAACTACGATGCCTCCATCTGGGACTGGGCGGCGGCGGATTCGGCCAGCTATTCTATGGAAAAGCTGCCCCGCTACGCCGAACTGGTCTATCCGGCGTGGGTCAATGCCCTGATCGACTACCATGCCGATGGCAGCACGACGGACGCGCCACCCGAATACTCCTATGGCCGGGAACATCCCTATCTGATTTTTGAGACCCAGTGGGGCAGTTTCGAAGACATGGCCAATGGGTGGGCGGATTGTTCTTATCTGGACGGCCACATCCCCGGCGCGCTGCATTCCAATTCCGATACCTATGAAAACGGATATCCCCGCTGGTTCATGCTGCCGGACGACGAACTGGCCGCTGCGGTGGGGAGCATGGGCATCACCACCGATACCACGGTAATCGTATACAGCAACAGCCCGATTTTCGCCACCCGGCTCTGGTGGATTCTCACCTATGCCGGCGTGACGGACGTCCGGCTGTTAAATGGTGGCCTTGCCGCCTGGCAGGCGGCCGGATACGGGGTGGAAACGACGGTCAACGAACCGGTTCCGGTGACCTTTGCAGCCGCGGTCCGGCCGTCTGTGGTGGCCACCACCGATTATGTGGCTGCCCGCGTGGATGCCGGGGACAGCCTCCTTGCCGATGTCCGGACCTACGAGGAGTATACCGGAGAGGTCAGCGGTTACAGCTATGTGGTCAACAAAGGACGCATCCCCGGCGCCGTTTACGCCTTCAACGCCGACAATCCGGACCTGGACTACCTGGATGCCGACGGATCGTTCAAAGCGTTTCCGTCCATCCGGAATCTGTGGCAGCAGGTGGGTATTGAGCTAAACACCGACAGCGACGATTTCGACCAGGAGGTGATTTTCTACTGCGGCAGCGGATACCGTTCCAGCCTGAGTTTTTTATACGCCTATCTCATGGGGTACGAGAACGTGCGCAACTACTCAGACGGCTGGGAGGGCTGGAGCACCACCTACATTGAGGATGCGAGCTATACCGCCGATGCGGATGTCCCCGGGAGTACCGACGGTTGGATCCAGGATCCATCCGGCAGACTGGTGGGTGACGGCGTCCATCCAGAATGGGATTTCGACAATTACCCCCATGTTGATCGGGTGGTGGATGCCAGGTGGGTCAAGGAAGTGCTCCTGGAAAACGATAACTCCGGTTCGCCCTACGTGATTGCCGACGTCTCATGGGGCGAAGCTGGCGACGCCTTCAACGCGGGCCATATTCCCGGCGCCATCCACATCAACACCGATGAAATCGAGTACGATTGTTTCAATCCGCGCAACAGCTGGCCCGTGGATGCCGGTGAGCCAGCCTGCTGGGACCGCAGCACCACCGAAGAAGCGGATACGGCCAAGGGGCTGGGACCGGACGATGCCTTGCCGCGCAACTGGTGGAACATCTACCCCGACGAATACCTGCTGCCGGCCATCGCTTACATGGGCATCGACACCGACACCACCGTGGTGCTTTATGGCGAGAGCACTGACGCCGTCGCCCGGGTTATGTGGACCCTGTTTTACGCTGGCGTCGAGGACGTGCGCATCATGGAGGGCGGCTTTGATGCATGGACCACTGCCGGATATGCCGGATCCACTGAAACTGCCGAACGGGCATCGGTTGCCGATTTTGGTGCCACCACCGCCCTGCATCCCGAGTACAAGGTCGATATTCCCTACGTTCGCGACGTGGTTGACGGATTGGTGGAAGATGCCCTGCTGGTCGATATCCGGACTTACGACGAGTACATCGGCGCCTCCGAACCTTACAGCTACATCCCCACCAACGGTCGTATTCCCGGTGCGCTCTGGGGAACCGACGATCTTATCAATGAAGACAAGACCCTCATGGCCCCTGCCGACATTGAGGCCCTTTGGGCCGAGCAGGGCATCACGGGGGACAAGCACCTGAGCTTTTACTGCGGTACGGCCTGGCGCTCGAGCCTGGCCTGGTTATACGGCTACATGATGGGTTGGGAAAACATCAGCAATTTCGACAGCTCCTGGTTCGAATGGAGTATGGGCGAAGGCTCGGCATACGCCGGCGCCGATCCGGTACTCAACCCCATCGTGGATGACACGCCGGGTGAGCCTTAACGGTTGATTGGGGTATTCGGATCAAAAAGAAGGTATTCGGCCGCGTGGTGTGCATTTTGTTGGCAGGATGCGCACCACGCGGCTGGCCCCAAATAGAAAATCACAAGTAGCTTTGGGAGATGGACGCGGTCACTCCACCATCGTTGCTCCGGTTACATTAGTCGCCCTCCCCACCTGGATGGAAACTACCGATGGTTGCCGGCCTTGCCATAAGAAGACATAATGGAAACTCTCATTATCTGACCGAATCAATCAGTAAGTATCCTTCGCATGCGGCTATGGTTTTGCCTCTTCTAACGGCATAGCCGATGCCTGACACCGTCATATCAAGCGCCCGGGCAAGCTCGGTCTCCGGCAGGCCTATCTTGCTTGCATACCAGTAGCAAAATAGACCTCGAGCATCCGCGCGTTTTTTGGGGCGGCCATTTTGGCAACACGGCTGATATCGTAGCCATGCCGTTTGAGTTCATAGCGCCGTTCAAACTGTTCGGTGGCTTGGGACAAAACCGACAATACAAAATCTGAATCACCAAGAATACGTTCATCGCCTTTTATACGGTCCATTTCTTTCAGCCGCATCTTTTTGACTTCCGACCATCCGCCCAGGCTGCAAACCAATCCTCCCCCGACCAATTCGGGACGACGTCTCATGGCAACTCCGGATTGTACATAGTCAATGTTAGTCTTGCGCGCCTTCCCCACTTTCTTTCCAAAGTAGCCGAGAACATAAGCCGATCGACAAGATTTTGCTTATCGGTCGTATCCCGGAAAATGTTTTTTCTTTCGATCCCCGGATGATCACGTGATGCAAAATCCCGGGAACATCTAATCGGGATAGCCGTGGCATGGGACCTTTGATTGCAAATGTTGAGAGGTAAATCAATTTGATTAGATAATGAGATAATGTCCCTATCCCCCCTGCTTTTGACTTGATCACTCACCGATTAAGCATCTATCTTGGTTCGACCCCTTTCTATTTTCCCTTTTTCACCAAATAAATTCTGAATAAAAAATAAAATGAAAGAAATGATGGTAAATAATGAATCTAAAGTTTCCTAAATTCAATCAAGCCGCCATGCGCAGCAGTACGTCCACGAGAGAATTAAAGACGGATTTGCGTGGCACCGGGAAGAGCCTACCAAAATCCTTGTCCATCGCGGCCTTTGTAACGGATCGGCGGACATCCGAAAAGGCAAAATGACGGCGGCCGCCGACGGCATGCCGGCGAGATGGCGTTTTCTCGACCCGGCTGGCGTAAATCCAGGCGACGGTGGTCGCCAGCATGCAAAAGTGCAGATGGTTGCTGACGGCCTGCGGATGACGGCTTTGCGTGTCAGCGCTGCCGATGTCGTTTTTCAATTCCTTGAATAAGGCTTCGATCTTCCAGCGGGCCCCATAGTATTCGATAATCTGCTCAGCCGAAAGGGACAGGTCGGTGGAATAAAGTGCCACCCACTGTGTCTTACGATAGACCCAGACCACCTTGACCGCACATCGGATGGTCTTGAGCATCACCACGCGTTCATAGGCTACGATGTTCCGGTTGCGGCCATACAGGTTGACGATGTATTCTTTTGCCAGCGATTTGAATCGAACGGCCAACGCTGCCGCATTCCCCAGCTTGCGGCCATATTTACGCGGGCGGCCTTGTCGTCCGGTCGGAGGTGGCGGCAGTTCAAATATTGTGCTGTTGGATCGAAGCCTGGAAATCATATCCACCCATATGCCCAACTGTTTTTTCAATGGCTTCCACAGGCCGCCATTGCCGAACCATGAGTCGGTGATGATGACAATCCGTTTTCTGGGAAACACCGCGGCAATCTCACCGATCATGTCGACCGCCATGGCAAGCTTGCTCTTGAATGTCACTTCCGGTCCATTGCTGTCACGGTTCATTCGTTCGATGGTTTTCTTCAGGAGGTAGAAACGATAACTCAGCGGCAGACAGGCCCAACGTCCCTTGATCATCTTCAACAACCCCACAGCAACGATGTTCTGGGCCCACGGATACCTGGACTGGTTTTGCTTGGCAGCATGATCGAAAACCTTGTCGCAGGCGAAAATCTTCTTGCCTGTCTTGGCGTTGATACTGTCATCCAGAGCCAGCATTAACCGCCCACCGGTCGTTGGCAGCGGAATCAATTTCCACAGCGTGGGCCATAACCGTTGCCATGGAATCCGTGGGGATGCCATGAAGGTATAGAACTTTTTACGACTGATCCCGGAAAAGCCGAACACCGTCTTCAAGCACCGTAGAATGTTTGAGGTCCTCGATGAGGCGAAAGGAACAATGATCGCCACGATCGTGTATACGAACCATATTCCCCGTTCCTGACCTTTACTGGACTGAGCAAATTCGTTTTTGAGTTTTTCAAGGATGTCGTGTAGGATAAGCATGCGAGGCCTCCGGTTGGGTTGTTTGTTTGTGGAAGAAGAAACATACCACAACCGAGCCTCGCAATCAACATTAACATACTGTATTAACTAAATATTTGATCATATTGCCAAAAATCGGTCCCGATATCTGTAATGATTTCAATAGGTTACAGGCGACCGCCATTTTGCTAACCATCTGTTATTACAGGAAATATTAATATTCTTCAGTAGTACTCACCCCGCCGGGCTGCTTTCAAAAAGGGGAAACTTTAGTAATGAATGATAACGAACTAATCCTTTGAAAAGTTCCGAAAAGATCCAAACAGGCCTTTCTCGAACTGATCGCCGACTGGAAAGGCATCTTGATCAGCGATGGTTATCGCCTTTATTGCAAATGGGTCTATGGCCGGCAAACCTGCCTGGCCCATTTGATCCGGAAGGCCAAGGCGTTAATCGAGAGTAGAAAACTCAACGAAAGGCGAGGCGGCAAGTTAATTTTGGCACATTTGAATACCCTGATCGAATTTTCAAAAAACAAACCGCCACCTTTAAAATGGGAGCGTTTTTATAACTCCTTGTTGCTCATCCTCAGCCTTTTCGAAGACGACACCGACGATGCCGGTCGCCTGGCCAGGCGAATAATACGAGAAATTGACGCATTGTGGACCTTTCTCGAGCATGATGGCCTCGAACCCACTAACAACCGTGCCGAACGCTCGCTACGCTTTGGCGTGCTGTGGCGCAAATGTAGCCTTGGAACGCAAAGCGACAAAGGCAACCGCTGGGTCGAACGAATCTTGTCTGTAAGAGAAACCTGCCGACTGAGAGATAAAGCCACAGTCCCGTTTCTGGTCGAATGCCTGGGATGTTACTTTGCAGGCATCTCTGTTGATGTGAGCTGGATCTAAGGCACGCTTCAGTCAATCGCCCCGTGAACGCTTACTTCATATCTTCCACCGAACCAATCAGACCTGGAAGAAAGTTCAAGCGTAATCACAAAATGAACAAACGCGAATATTACATGAATTACAAACCTTGTCGTTAACTTTATGACATTGTCTCTATAATATGTATTTAAAGCTGATATGGTTGAACACTTGTCAAGAGAAAAACCTATCCATACCCAAAAAACTTGGGCCAATAATTTTCATCGAGCGTTTGGATAGAGGCGGGGTCTGCAATAACGACGGTAGAGCACTCTGATATTCGCGGATTGGATACCGCCTGACTAGGCTTCGTCGTGGAGCTGCCTCGGTCTAAAGACGGGAGTTTCGGCCTGAAGGCCTATTCCGATAGCTTTTTCGAGGGTTCTCCAAACCGCGACCGCGCCCCTATCCAAAAGCTCGATGGCTATATTTGTTCTTTGATAAAGCCGATCCTTTCTTGAGCATTTTTAAAATCAATAAGTTCTTTTTCTATTTGCATCATCGATTATAGAGAAGTACTTATCCAGCTTCTTGAGCCGGAGCAACAGTCGCGCTTCTCTCGCCGTCGCTAATTCCCACCCAGCGTGGAAAGTCAGGGCTGTCAAGGCTGCGACCTTAGGGAGCACCCTTTAGGGCTTGGCCTTGATAGGCCTGGGTTTCCACGCTATAACAAATCATCTTTCAGCGGCCACGATTGGAACAGCCCGGGCAATGGCCCAGATGAAACCGGCCAACTCGCGTGCAATCGCGGTGATGACCACGTTATGGTTTTTGCCCTTTGCAATCAACCTGCGGTAGCGGTGGCATAGTCGTAGCTGTGCATTCCAGGCAATATCCAAAACATCGTCCGGCAAGCCTTCCTGGCGTTTACGGATCGCCTTACTTTTCCGGGCCGGCATACGATAGGCCTGAGCCGATTCGATCAACGTCCTGCGGGCATGGGTATTGCCGGTTTTGGTAATGGGGCCTTTTTTGATGGTGCCACCGCTTGAATGCTCCGATGGGATCAGACCCAAATAGGCCATCAGCTGTGCCGGCGTATCGAAACGGCTCAGATCCCCCAGTTCAGCGACGACGGTCACCGCGCTGAGCAAAGAAATCCCCCTGAGCGCTTGCAGAGCCTCGATAACCGGAAGCAATCGACTGGTTTGGCAACATTGCTCAATCGCTTTTTCGATGCGCTTAACGCGGGCCTCATGGTCTCCCATGGCGTCCAGGTATTCGGTAAGGGCAATGTGCTGGGCCGGATGCGGCATCTTCAGATCCGCCAGCCAATTTAAATGCGCTTTACTCCATTTGCTTTTACCTGGATAATTGATCCCTTGTCGCAATAAAAAGGCATTGATCTGTTGTTTGACTTTGCGGAGCGATATTTGGATGTCTTTTCGTGCACGTACCAGGTCACGAAGTGCTTCATCGGCCTGATCGGGGACATACACCGGCGTCAGTTCTCCGGAACGGTGGAGCGTCGCCAGGTGGGTTGCATCTCGGCGATCGTTTTTAACCCGATCACCGGTTTTTTTGGGGATCAGCGCCGGAGCAACGACAACGCAATCGATTCCCTTGCTTGTTAAATGCCTGTAGATTGGATATCCGCATGGACCTGCTTCATAAACACAATGCAATTCGGCGTTTTGTGAAATCAGTTTTCGCATGACGTTATCAATCTGCCCCAGGTCGTTGCTGATTTTTCCATACACTCGAACGTTTCCGTCACGTCCTTCATCGGCGATAGCAATGGTAATCGAATCTTTGTGGACATCCAAACCAACATACTTTACAATCTTTTTCACGGCCTGCCTCCTTGATTTTGGCTCTGTAGTTAGGGTTGTTAACGAACGCTTACTATAACCCACGTTTTCAAGGTTTGGCAGGCCTTTTTATTGCCGCGGTGGCTAACGTTCAACCATATTGTCTAACCCTTTGCTTGTAAGGACGCACGAAACTACCGCGCGCCTCACAGCAATCCGTTGTGCGATGGAATTAAGATTATATTAGAGGCCATCGGACAGGGGAAAGCTATTCACCATACATATCAGTAATAAGCTTGCGTAATTGAGCTGCTTTGATCTTTGATAATTTATCTATTTTATTTTTCAGTCTTTTTTTGCTAATGGTTCTTATTTGGTCAACAGCAATTTCAGCATTTTTACTTGCGCATTTAATTTGAAGGCGGCTTCTCCATTTGGGGTGTAATTTTGAGGTCAAGGGGCATATGACAACTGTGTCTAAATATTCATTCATTTCATCTTGACTAACGATGACAACAGGACGAATTTTTTTTATTTCACTTCCAATGGTTGGGTTAAGATCCGCGAAAAATATTTCGTACCGTTTAATATTCAAATTCTTCATCCTCCAACCCATCTAGAAGAGTAGTGTCAAAATCGTCCCAGTTTTCTTTCTCATCTGCCATGGCCTTATATGTATCTTCCCAAGAAAGCTTATTGTCCTCTTTTTTCCGGAGAAGTAATCCCTGCTCAGTTTCTTCGAGCAAAAGGGAGTTTTTTAGGCCATATTTTATAAGAAGCGGCTTAGGAATGCGAACCCCTTTGGAGTTTCCAATAGGAACCAATTTTACATCCCTTGTTCGTACTTGTTTTTCCATTTTTATTTCTCCTAATATTTTTTATTGAATTATTTATGTAATTATTGTAATTACATCTATCTAAAAGGTCAAGTTTTAATTTAAGGGTCATGATACCGGTATTCCGTTGAAATTGTAAATATTTCGCACAACATCGGTGTCCACGGGGCGGAGAGAAACATGCCGCCCGTGACACCGGGTTGTGCAAAAAATGAATAAAGTGCCCATAGCTAAAAAAGGCCTTGATCATCGTTTCGGCCAGCAATTTGGAACCTAAAACAAAGCCATGTAAATATTATTAATAAATCTAGACATTTATGTTTTTTTAGGGTATATGCTTAAAGTATGACTCAAAAATAATACCCCAGAATCGTCGGCCAAGGCAGGAAATTACTGATATCATGGCAAAACATGAATCGGCACTAAAGGATAACACCAACCAGCGGGAAATTGCAAAACAACTTGGTATTCCTCGTTCAACGCTGCAGCATTGGATGGATCGAAAAGATTCTATTGATGCTGAGCCTGAGGTCAAGGCATTTTTTGAATCGCCAACCGGAACAGCCTTTTTACACCGATTGGTTGTCGCCGCTCAGTTTGTAATAACGCTTTTAGGGCCTGGGAGCGTTCGATTGGTCTGCGAATTTCTCGAATTGTCAGGCCTTTCGAAATTTATTGCCACTTCGTACGGATCTCAGCAAAAAGTCTCGGTTGCTATCGAGCAAGCCACTGTCGATTTCGGCGATAAAGAAACCAATCGCATGGCAAAAGACATGGAACCTAAGGATATCACCGCTTGCCTGGATGAGACGTTTCATCCTGAGACGTGTTTGGTTTCCATTGAACCGGAATCTAACTATATCTTGCTGGAAACATACGCCAATGGGCGCAAAGGTTCAGACTGGATGAAGGCGATGGAAGATGCATTGAAGGGGCTTCCTGTAACCGTGGTACAATCCTCAAGTGATTATGGTACGGGGATTGCCAATTACGTCAAGAACCACCTTGGGGCGCATCATTCACCGGATGTTTTTCATATTCAGTACGAAGTGGTAAAGGCCTCCAGTACCGCCCTTGCCAGCAAAACGAAGGCGGCACAAAAAGCACTGGAAAGCGCTTCGGCAGCGGTTAATCGATGTATCGATCAACAAGTTGCCTACGAAAGCAAAGGGTCCCAACCTGGAAGAAAGCCTCAATTTGATCGAAAAATCCAGAACGCGCTGAAAAAAGAAGCTGAAGAGTTACATGCGCTCGAGGTTGCCATACTTCATCAAAAGCGCATGCAGAGGGCTTCAGGGACGCTCCTCGAGGGCTTCAGAGGGCTTCAGGGACGCTCCTCGGTTTTACAGATTATCAGATAACCTCATCTGAAAGTTTAAACCCTTGCTCTTCGACAATCCGCAGGCCCCTCGCCACGGACTCGCTGGCCGTCGAGGCAGCGATGTTCTGTCGTTTTGATATCGCCACCGCGCTCATCCCACCAAGTTCCCGCGTCGCCCAATAGCACAACACGTTACGCGCCGTTACCGTTTTGCGTTGTTTTCCAGCAGTCCACCACCTGTGATTTGTCATCAATGCCTATGCGTAACATGGTGTTTTGCTATCGGCCAGGATACCTCCAAGCCGATCCAAAAATTATCCCGATCGGAATCATCGGAAAAAATCTTTCTGCGATTGTTCTGCGATTGATTCCCCTTAAAATGATGTGCTGCAGCGCTTCGGGGGCGTATATGCGGGATTTCCGTGGCATAGTAACCGTTCAGCAGACAGATCTAAAATTGAAAACCGGGAATCCGACGAACGTCCCCAATGCTCCCCCAATGCTCCCAATGCTCCCCGGGAATCCGATGAACGTCCCCAATGCTCCCCAATACTCCAATACTCCCAATACTCCAGACCGTTTCCAGACCGCTTTTTCTGCGGCTTTGCGTTTATATCAATTCATGCCAAATTGCTAAAATAGCAACAAACAAACCGGTATGGCTAACAGCATTTGCATACCAACATAAGGTTGTTGGATAAACACTATAAACAAAACCTCTTCTGCTCCATCGTCTCTTATAGATCCAAGCTTCAAAATATACTGTTACGACAAACAAGAGCACAAACCAAAAAAAAGACATATAAACTGCGAGCTTGTTGTACTGTCCATTTTCATATACCCATGTTCCAATTGCAGAAAGAATTCCGCCAATTTTTCCTGGCAAAAAGCTTCCAAATAGACCAGCAATGACCACTATTAATGGTAAACCGAAGGCGATTGCAATGGTAGATAAAATGTTTGCTTTAAACACATCTACAAATGCCTCTTTTTTAGAAACGTTGATGAACCTTCGATAAATTAAGAATTCTACTCCAACAATCCATAACTGACCAATAATAAATACAGAACTATTGAAAAGTAAAAGAAGTGGGCCACCACCAGCCCAAACATATGTTGGAGATAAAAGAAATATAAAAAAGGTAACTAATAGTATTCTTTTTGATTTCATATTAATCCTTAAAAACAATTATCGAAACATTCTTGGAATTGATTGTCCGACCATTCTTGACAATTAGTACCCGGTCCCACAAGACCATAGTTTGGTCTTTGATTATTAAACCTTTGTAGTAAACAATTGTCAATGCATCTATTAGCACCTATTAACTCACAATTTTCAGGATTAAAATCATCATTACTTGGGGCGCCTAGTCCATAAAACCGATCATCTTGTCCGGTCTGCCCGCAACAAGTAACAACACCACCACGTTCAACACAAAGGTATTGATGATATAAAGGGTTCCCTGGCACATCAGGCCCGCTTCTTTCGCCACTTCCCCTTAATGCGGCAAGCGGTCTGCGGCATCGGTAGGTACGTAACCCTGATGAGTCAATGTAATTAATAGAATTGTTTTGGGTATAGTGATAATTGTGCAGTTCTTGAGGTGTTTTCAGCAGATGAGGAACCATAAAATAAATTCTTGAATTGCCACCTGCGATAGAATGCGAAGGGTCAGGCGTCATATAGCGCCCACTGACCGGATCATAATACCTGTAGCAATTATAATGCAACCCGCTTTCCGCATCGAAGTACTGTCCAGAAAACCGCAGATTGTTGGTAACTGCTCCAACATCAATCGAGACTTCACCAAACGACGAGTAAGTAGCACTCCAAACCACCGCCCCGGAGGCGGATGTCATCTTCTGCGGCGTACCCAGATGATCGTTGTGGTAGTAGTAGTAATAGGCGGAGCCGATTTTCATAAACAGCGGATCGGTGCTCCAGGTGGAACCGGGTTTCCAACCGTAGGTTTTGATGACAGCGCCCGTGGCTTCGTACTCGCCCACCAGCCCTTCATCGCTGTAATGGAAGCAAGTCCGGGTGCCAGCGACATCCTTCCACAGGCGCCGGCCAAAGGGATCGTAGTGGTAGCTGGCGATCACATTGCCCGAACCGTCCTCCACACGCTCCAGGCGATCCTCCAGGTTGTAAAAGAACTTGGTTACCACCCCACCGGCATTCTTTTCGATCATATTGCCGTTGAGGTCGTAATCAAAGGTTACATCATCATAACCGGTCAGCTCGTTGTTCTCGTTGTAGTCCCACTCGGTCGAGGTATCGGCAGCGGTCAACCGGTTGCCCACACCGTCATAAGGGGGGCTTCAGGGACGCTCCTCGGTTTTACGGATTATCAGATAACTTCATCTGCTTGCTCTTCGACAATCCGCAAACCCCTCGCCGCGGACTCGCTGGCCGTCGAGGCAGCAATGTTCAGTCGTTTTGATATCGCCACCGCGCTCATCCCAAGTTCCCGCGTCGCCCAATAGCACAACACGTTACGCGCCGTTACCGTTTTGCGTTGTTTTCCACCAGTCCACACCTGTGATTTGTCATCAATGCCCACGCATAACATGGTGTTTTGCTATCGGCCAGGATACCTCCAAGCCGATCCAAAAAACCATCCCGATCGAAATCGTCGAAAAAGATCTTTCTGCGATTGATTCCCCTTAAAATGATGTGCTGCAGCGCTCCGGGACATCTACCCGGGCTTTCCTTGGCATAGCAACCGCTTAGCAAACAGACCTAAAATTTTAAACCAGAAATCCGACGAACGTCCCCAATACCCCACAATACCCCCCCCCGACCATGGCCTCCACGGATTTAAACGATATGTAGGCTTGGCGGTACTGTCCCGGAACATTCAGAAACTGGGAGCAGCGCTGCAAGAACAGACGATAAAGAGAATTAAGCGACGTAAAAAAGCTGCCGAGCGGTCATTCCGATTAGCTGCATAGCAGTTCCGAAATTTGTACGAGCAAAAGACAACAGGTGAGGTGTTCCCAAATTTGGCTCAAGACGAAAAATTATTGATGACATTTACTTTCTCAGCGAAGTAATTCGCGATCACTAAATGAACCATAATTACTTCTGTCTGAAAATTTCATAGAAAAAGGGGTTTTCGGCCAGGCACTATTTAGATAATGAGAGACGTTATATATTGAAAAAACAAAAGAAAAGATCTCCACAAGTAGTATTTTAACCAATATTTTTTCGCGTAGAAAATGAGAGTTACTCCTGTTAATAAAATAGAAAAACTTGAACGGATTGGATAACAGGAGGTTATGAAAATGGACGACATTGCCCGCTTCGAAATGTTTTGTAAACTACGCAGCCAGATCAGAGGATCTGAAAACCAATTGATTGTCGGTATCGATATTGCCAAAGACAAGCATCATGCTTTCTTCGGGACCGATAGGGGAAAGTCACTCTGGCGCCGGCTGATCTTTACCAATGATCTGATCGGCTTCGAGCGACTCATGGAACAGGTGGAGACGCTTATGAGCCAGCACAATATACTCGAGTTTTCGAAAAATAGTGCGGGACATTATTCTCAATATGTGCGATAATATTTCTGGAGGTGTATAACATGCTGAAATAGAAGGGATAATAAGGATGAAGATTCCGTGCGCTAAGCCGCTCGCATTCCTTGTCACCGGGCTGTCCTTTTTGAAACCAGGGCTAACCAACATTCAATTTGATAACATGATACTGGTCGCAACGGCCTTGGTATTGGGTTCTGGATTCAACCTGAGCCGCATTAGTCGAATGTGGTTGGAAGAAAAGGCGGTTAGCACGCTTTCTTATTTTTTATCCGATGCAAAATTTTACATCCCCGAGTTGCAATTGCTTTATGCCAAACGCATCCAGCAAATGTACACCCTTCAACCAGGTTATTTTCTGATCGACGACACAATGAAACACCATACCAAATTCTGCAAATGGATTCACGGTGTGTTTGTTTTATTCGATCATGCCTTTGGAACGAACATGAAGGCAACCTGCCTTGTTTTTGTGTATTACAGTGATGGAAACCTTATCAAATTTCCAATCAATTTCAGAATGTTTCACAAAGAAACGGGGACGATGCCTTGGCAAAGAGGGAAAGCCCATCCATACAAAACCAAGTATGCGCTTGCCGTCGAGATACTGGAGTGGGCATTGGAAGTCGGTTTCCCCCCTTCCATGGTGTTAGCGGATTCCTGGTTTTGCACAGGGCCGTTTATCAAAGAACTTAAACGCCTTGAGCTCAGTTATATTATCGAACTCAAACCCAATTACACGGTCAGGGTCCCATGCCAGCCCCCTAAGCTCACCCCCAAAGGGCGATTGTCAAAAAATCAATATTACACGCGGTCCCTGCCCGAGGTTTATAAATCCATTTCTTACGTTGAAAAATACGGCTTTACAGCAGACCCGGCAACTGGTAAAGCTCAAAAAGTTCTTTATCACACGAAGACTAAGACGCTTCGTTTAAATTCTATAACTGGCAAGCATTGTGTTGTTGAAAGTGTTGATCCCACCACTCAAACCACGAAATATTTACTTACCGATCAACTCACTTGGGAAGCCGGTAAAATTCTCATCACTTACAGCCATAGATGGGTAATTGAAGAGTTTTTCAGGAATGCGAAGCAGCTAACCGATATGGAGGGAGCCACTATCAGGAGTGAGCAAGGCGTATCAATAACGATATGCCTGGTGTCCTGGATTGACTCCCTCCTCCATTTTGAAAACTACAAGCAAAGCACTGCTGGAAAACTGTCAAAGGGATCATTAACGATCCCCTCAATTATACGTCAATCCCAATACGAAAATTTCAAGGCAGTATTTGAGAGACTGAAGGCGGACGAAGATTTTTATCGCAAGTGGTTAGAAGTGGAAGAGAAAAATATCTTCAGGTTCCGCAAACCGAGAAAAGAAGTGGAGTTGCTCGAACGGAACCAGAATCTCAACCCCCAAGAGGCTGCATAGCAATGAAAGTGCCATAATCACAATTTGTCAAAGAACTATTTTTCGAAAACTCGAGAATATGGAAAATGTCGTTTTCGGCTTGGAGCCGACCAGCAACTACCACAAGCCGCTTACCCATTGGCTGACCGGGAAAGGCCATCTGGTGGTCTTGGTAGCCGGCAAAGCGGTTAAGGACAACCGGGAACTCCTTGATGGCCGCTGGGATAAAAACGATACCAAAGACAGCGCCAACGTCGCCGACCTGGTCAGCCAGGGAAAGTGCCTGTTCTATGAAAATCCGGAAGCCGATATGCTGGCGCTGCGCAGTCTCCTGGCGGTTCGGCGACAGCTGAAAAAAGAGGTGCATCGACTGCGCATGCGTATCCGCAACGGCCTCTTGGCCAAGTACTTTCCGGAAATGGATCGATACTGGGGATCGTGCATCACCGAAAACCTGGCCATCATCCGATGGTATCTGGACCCACGCAAGATCGCCGCAACAGATTTCGAAGTCTTTGTACAGCATGTGACGACCACCGACCGAGGCGTTCGCCAAATGAACCGACTGAGAAAAATCCATGAGGCCGCCGGACGTTCCATCGGCCTGCCGGTTGACGATGCGGCCGAATACGAAGCCAGGATGCTGGTCGAGAGGTTCAAGGCTGTCGAAAAGGAGCTTGAACAAGTCATGGACCAAATCAATACCATTTGCCGGGAATTGCCATCTTACAAGCTATTGCTGACCATCCCCGGATTTGGTCCTTACATCGCGCCTCTGGTGCTTTCCGCCCTGGCCAACCCGTTGAGGTTTAAAAGCCGCAAGCAGGTAATCCGTCTGGCGGGATTGGATCTTAACGCCAGCCGCAGTGGTAAGAAAAGCCAGAACAGCGTGCCGGTCATTTCGAAGAAGGGTGATGCCGAACTCCGCTATGGCCTGTATCAGGCCGCCCTGATCGCCTCCTGCCACAATGATGGTTTTCGCCGGATATACAACCGTATGCTGGAAGGCCGCCAGGGGGAGCGCGGCATCAAGACCAAGGCACGCGTCAAGATCGCCGCCAAAATGTTGGTGATCGCCTGGACGATGCTGAAAAAGAACGAGCCGTTCAATGCTATCCACCTTATGGCAGAGCCTGTTCATCACCGTTGAAACATCGATTTCGTGAGGGACAATCCTGAGGCCTGCCATTCCCACATGAGAAGTAAATGGATTCCCATACGGAGCGGATAGCATGTACGGATAAGATCGATCCTGTTTTGCATAATCGGTGAGAGAGCTCGCTGAGGGACGTTGAGGCAAAGTGACCTCGTGAGGGACAATCAATGAGCCTCTCTTCCGAACTTCAGAATCTGGATAAGGAATGATTGGTGGATCCGCTCGTTCGGATCATGCCGGATAAACGTAACGATCAGATCGAAAGTTCGCCGATGGAAGAGAATACCTCACCACCTTCTTAAAAAACGATAGGAGACGTGCGCACTTTGATTTTGAGGATCTTTAACTGCTTGATTTTAAATGGTTAAAAAATCTGTTGACATAAGGAATATAGAATGTCCCTATTATTCCCCCTATTATTCCCCCAGTAGCAAAAGAGCCCCCGGCATCCGCAGGTTTTTTAGGGCGCCCCTTTTGGAAGATCTCTTCCTTATCGATCCCAAATATCTCGGCGACCCTTTCGGCAACACGGTTTATTTCGTAGCCATGCCGTTTGAGTTCATAGCGCCGTTCAAGATGATCACGTGATGCAAAATACCGGGAGCGTCTAATCGGGTTGACCGTGGCATGGTACCTTTCATCGCAAATGTTGAGAGGTAAATCAATTTGATTAAATAATGAGATAATGTCCCTATTCCCCCCTGCTTTTGACTTGATCTCTCACCAATTAAGCATCTATCTATCTTGGTTCAACCCCTTTTTATTTTCCCTTTTTCACCAAATAAATTCTGAATAAAAAATAAAATGAAATGAAAGAAATGATGGTAAATAATGAATGATAAAGAACTAATCCTTTGAAAAGTAAAATGGTTTTTTGGTCTGGATTTAGTAGCCTACTATTAGATAGCCCCCAAATTGTATATCCAACCAAGTCTCCAATATTCATACCGAAAAACATTAAAATGAATGAACGAAAGAATTCTTTCCTTTTAGAAAATAAAAGGGCTGACAAATTAAGAATTAATAATGAGATTGGAATGATAAACAAATCAACATTTATAGTAAGGGATCCATATCTGCCATCTGGAATAAAAGTCTTTATTATTATTGGAATTATAAAATTAAGAATAAGAACTTTATTCATAGTTAGCCATCCCTATTAAGTCCTATTAAGGATAATATCTTCTTAAGGCATTCCATAAATCTCGCGGGGCATTGTGCCATGGAAGGTTTTCTTTAAATTCGCTCTTATTGTATGGAGAGGTGTTTCCTGCTTCAAGAATATCGAGCGTTAAATCCGAGCAATGAGATCTACTACTACTGAGTTCTGTATTTAAAAATGGCATAAAACTGTATGGCGTATTAAGCTGAGATATACCATACTTTATCATTGAAAAATCATCTTTGGTCGTGGTCTGCAATTCCACATAATCATCATATTTACCAGCAATAAGCGCAAATGCGAGTAATTCTCCTTTGTTGTTAAAATAATGATAAGATGTCGGCATATATCCATAACCATCTTTGCTGAAATAATGCCATCCACCACTCTGTGGATCTGAAACAGCAGATGCGATATGTCCATAACCTCCTGCTGCCTGCTCCTGAAACAAGACAATTGCATTAAGACCAAATGGGTCGATTAAATTGACTGGATTATTTGATGTATATGCAAAGATATTGATCCCACCCTCAAGCCCAATAGGATCAGCCGTAAGGTAGCGCCCGGTAGCCGGATCATAATACCGGTGGTAGTTATAGTGCAGGCCAGTCTCGGCATCATAGTACTGGCCCGGAAACCGCAGATTGTTCTCAACAACTTCAGTATCTATTGAGGCTTGCCCGAATGATGAATAGGTAGCCCTCCAAACCACCGCCCCGGAGACCGAAGTCATCTTTTGCGGCATTCCCAAATGATCGTTGTGGTAATAGTAATACTCGGTGCCGATCTTCATGAACAACGGATCGGTGCTCCAGGTGGAACCGGGCTTCCAGCCGTAGGTCTTGATCACGGTACCTGTGGCATCGTACTCGCCCTCCAGCCCTTCGTCGCTGTAATGGAAGCAGGTCCGGGTGCCACCGACATCTTTCCACAGGCGCCGGCCGAAGGGATCGTAGTAGTAGCTGGCGATCACATTGCCCGAGCCGTCCTCCACACGCTCCAGGCGATCCTCCAGGTTGTAAAAGAACTTGGTTACCACCCCACCAGCATTTTTCTCGATCATGTTACCGTTAAGGTCGTAATCAAAGGTCACATCGTCATAACCGGTCAATTCGTTGTTCTCGTTGTAGCCCCACTCAGTCGAGGTATCGGCGGAGGTCAAACGGTTGCCCACACCGTCGTAGGTGAAGGCCTCGTCATCCCGGACCGGGTTGACCACATCGATCAGGCGGTACAGGGCATCGTAACCATATTCATAATCGCCGTGTTCGGTGGCCTTGGCGGTGATGTTGTCCATATTGTCATAGGTATAGGCATACTTCAACACCGGATTGGCCGCCGGATCGGTGGTGGTGATCTGCTCGAGGCGCAGCAACTCGTCGTAGTCGAGATCAATGGTGCCACCGCCGGGCAGGAGCATGTCCGCCGGCCGGGTCCAGTGGTAGCCGCTCACGGTGACATAGCCCGCATTCGGGATCTGCACGGCGGCCAGCTGGTTGTTGGCGTCGTACAGGTAGCCGTAGGTGACGGCATCGGGCCCGGTATAGGTCTCCTTCAGGCCGTTGTCGTAGTAGGTGTAGGCGTTTTGCAGGCTGAACGCACCGTAATCCAGTCTCTCACCGGTCTTGCGGTACAGGGTGTCATAGGCGTAAACCGCCAAGGTGGTGCCATCGTCGTAGCCGGTCAGGTTGCCCACCTTGTCATAGGAGAAGGTTACCGTCTTGGTCGGCTCAACGTCACTGGAGGCCGCATAATAGCGGATCTCCTCCAAACGGCCGGCATCGTCATAGGCGTACTCGGCCTTCTGGTTCTTGGCGTCGATCTTCTCGATCAGGTTGCCGGCGGCATCATAGTCGTAGCGGGTCTCCCCACCCAGCGGCCTGATCTCCCTGATCAGCCGGTTGGCCGCATCGTATTCGAACCGCGTGGTCTGATTCTCGGCATCGGTCAGTCTGATCAGGTTGTCCCGGTCGTCGTAGGTGTAGGCGGTCTCTCCGCTGGCCGGATCGGTTACTTTGATCAGCCGGTTCAGGGCGTCGTAGGCGTAGTAGGTGGTGCGCCCCGCCTTGTCCGTGCGCGAGACCAGGTTGCCGGCTTCGTCGTAGGTGAACCGGGTCGCGTACTCGGTCGAGGCGTCCTTGTGAACCGTCTCGACGGTCTTTCGATTACGCCGATCATAGGTATAACTGGTCTCGAAGGTGGGATAGATCGTGTGTGACGGCAGGCTGCCCGTGGCGCCGGAACAGCTGGCGCAGCCGGTGCTCGTCGCATCGTCGTAAGTCATGTCGATCTCGTCCCCGTGGCCGTCGATGGTCGCGGTGAGGCGGCCTTCGTTGTCGTACTCGTAGAGCAGAACCTTGCCCTCGGCATCGGTCTGTTGGATCAGTTTATCGTTGGCGTTATAGGCGAACTTGCTGGCATGCCCCTCGTGATCCACCGCGCGGACCAGGTTATCGTGGTTGTCATAGGTATAGGTGGTCTCCCGCCCTTCGGCATCCACGGTGCGGATGCGGTTGCCCACATCATCATAAAAATGCTCGGTGACGTTTCCCAGGGGATCGGTCACAGTCTTGAGATTTCCTTTGACGTTGTAAGTGTAGGCCCACGTCTTGCCCCGGGCGCCGATCTTCTCCAGCACGTTACCCATGATGTCATGGCTGGTGAATCGGGTCACGCCATTCTCCGGATCGGTCACGGAGGTGAGATTGCCCCATTCGTCGTAGGTCATCACCGTTTGGGATAGGGCCGTATTGCCGTCGGCCAGGCGGGTGATGGTCAGCAGGTTTCCGTCGTCGTCGTATGTGTACTCGGTAATCCGTTCATCGTCCGTATCGGACGCCTCGATCTTACGTTCCAGCAGGTTGGCGTCGTTGTACTCGAACCGCGTGATGTTGCCCAACTCGTCCACCTTGCGAGAAATACGCTTGATGTCGGTGAGATATTCGTTCTCCACCACCGATCCATCCGGATAGACGATTTCAACCAGGTTGTTCCACTCGTCGTAGGTGTAGCGGGTGGTGCGGTCGTTTTCGTCGGCCACCGAATATTGGCGACCGTCCTTGGTAATTTGCTTGACCGTCCGTCCGTTGATGTCCACCCGGCGGGTTAATCCGCTCGCATCGTACCAGACCTCCTTGACCATGCCCGACGGGTAGCCGATGGAGACGTAGTATTGCTTCTTGGTCTTGTCGTAATCGTAGCTGAAGGTCTTTTCGATGGTGTCGTCGGCATAGACCCTGAGGTCGCCGTTCTCATCGTAGGCCAGCCGGATCATCCGGCCTTCGGGATCCTCGATGCTGCTCAGGGCACTGGAGAAGTGGGTCTTGATCTCCACCAGTCGATCGCTTGGCGGGCAAGTGGATCCGCTGGTCAGCGTGTTATCGGAAGCGCTGTACACGTGATAGACGCCGACGGTTTGCATATTCCCGCCGGTGATCGTCCGGCTGATCTCCGTATAGGTGTATCGGGTATCGTCGCCCAGGACATCCGTTACCCGGGCCAGACGATCATTTTCGTCGTAGTGATACTGCACCCGCCGGCAGTCCGGATCGTCGGCGTCCGCATGATCCTGCACGGCGACCAGACGCTGGTTCTCATCGTATTCGCACCAGATCACCTGTCGGTCGTACCGATCGGTGATTCCCGCCAGGCGGCCGTTGTTGTCATCATCGTAGATCGGCAGGGCCAGGGTGCCGCTGCGGTTGCCAATGGCGATCACCCGCCCGTTGACATCATATTTGACCGTCTTGCCGCTGCTGCTTGTCCAGCTGTAACCGTCTCCGCTCTCATTTTCGGTAATCGTGTTTTCGTCCTCGTCAACGAAGACATTGTTGTATTTAACGAGGCTCGGAGACCCATTCAGTGAACCGTCGGGATTCGTCTCCACTTTCACGGCATAACTGCCTGCCGGGCGCTTATAGACGGTACCGTTGCGGATGACGGCGGTTACGATGCAGAAGGTGTATTCTTTACCCTGGTATTCATATTCGTAGGAATAATAATATTGCTGAATGCCCATGGTCCCATCGGCGCCATTGATGCCGAAGGGTTCCATCACCCATTGGTAATCCTGGTAGACTCTTGAAAGATCCAGCACGCCGCCGGGGACCTTCACCGACAAATCAGTGTCCTCACGGGTATAGCGCCGCAGCACGCTGTTGACCGATGAGCCCACCGGTTCCATCACGTCTTTGCAGGTGACCATCTGGCTGCACGGCTCACACCAGCACTCCCGGCGGCTCTCCACGTCGGGAAAACACCCGGGGCCGGCTTCGATCGAGGTTGCCTCGGGCGTGTACCCTGAAGTACTGCCTTCGCCGGTGCTGTAGTTATAGGTTCCCGAGTAACCGCCACTGCCACTGCCGCTGCCGCCGTAACTGGCGGAACAATCTCCATATGAATAAGTGGCGCAGAAGCCGGTCTCGGATTCATTGGCTTTTCCGTTGGAACAGATAAAAATATACTCGATTCTGCCGCAGGCCGTATACGCCCTGCAATTGTCATCGCCGCCACCGCTGCCGTCCTCCGTTGCCACCAGCGGCTTGACGCAGGTCACCCGGATGGGGATGACCACCTGCTGCTTGGCATCGATGCTCTCCGGAATGGCCGAGAGGGTTTCGTAGGTGAAGTTGGCATCACTGGCGGGCAAGGTAAAGTTGACCTCGTCGGCCCGGATCAGGCCGTGGTTGGTCAGGGTGATTTCGGTATTGAACACATCTCCAGCCTGCATGTCCGGCAGGGCGATGGAGGTGGGACTGACCACCACCACGGCGGCCGGCACATCGGTCTCGTAGGTGGCGGTGAGCACGATCTCGTACTTGTCCTCGATGGTAGTCTCGGTGACCGACCACTCGACGGTGACCAGGTTGTACTCCAAAAAAACGTCCTCGGTGGTGGTGATCCCCGGTTTGACCCAGACGCGGCCGGTGTAGGCCTGGTGGTTGTCCGAACTAATCCTGGCCTGGTAGCGGCCGGCGACCAGATCCGTAAATTCGGCCTCACCGATGGAATCGGTAGTGGCGCTGTAGCTTTGGGTGGTCACCGCCTCGTTCTGCAGGACCACCTTGACTCCGGCCAGGCCCTGGACCACCTCCAGGTTGTCGTCCAGGGTGCCGGTGTAAATATCCGACACCTTGAAAAGCACGTTGCCTATGCCGCTCTGGGTTACCGCGGCATAGAGGTTGATATCGGTCTGGGGATAGTTGTCGCTGCTCACTCGCAAAAGGAAATGATGATTGCCCTCCGCCGTTTCCTCTTCCGGGGCGAAGGTGATGCTGACCTCCCGGGTGTCACCCACGGCGAGATCGCCGGCGTTACCGTCGACGTTGAGGGCGATCCAGTCCGGAGCCACGGAGCCGTCGCCGGACAATAGCTTCAGGGTAACGCCGGTCATGGCGGTGAGGCCCTTGTTCGACAGGGCCACGGTCTCGGTGACGGTTTTCTCGCGTGCCATGCCGGTCTCGATATGGTCGGGCGTGAAGTAGAGCACCGGACTGGCCTCGGAGAAGGCCGCGTTAACCGTCAGGATGCCCCACTGGGGGTTCTCGTCGCTGGCCACGCGCAGGACTATGGAAAGGGTCGTATCGGCGGTGTTGTCCGCCCACAGGCTGAACGGCAGCGCGGCCGTACTGCCGCCGGACAGGGTCTCTAAGGCATTGGGCAGGGTCAGATGAATGCCGTCGACCAAAACACCGCCGGCCTGGTCTTCGGCCAGGTATTCCAGCCGCAGACCGGTTACTTCGGTGCCGTCGCCGGTGGTGACTTTCAGCGAGATGGACTGCTCGTAATTGTACGGGATGATGGCGTTGGCCGTGGTCATGCTCAAGGAGAGCCGGCTGACCACGAACTGGCCGTGGACCGGCTTGTCGGTCAGGCCCGGATGAACCACCCGCACGGTGAAAATTCCGGCGGTGGTCGGCGTGTAGGCGTAGCTGAAGCTGCCCTCGCCGTCCGTGTAGACCGTGAACGTGGACTCGAACCCATCAACGGTGATGGTCAGGTTCAGGGGCACGTTGTCCAAGGGATCGCCGGTGGCGCGCTCGATGGCCCGGCCCGTGATGACGATGTCCTCGTCTCCGGAGGAGGTTTCCGGAGTGATGGCGCCCAATTGACCGGTATAAGCGGTCTCCTCCAGGTTGACCGTATGCGTGGTAGAGAGGCCCGACATGCTCACTTCGGTGTCTCGGCCCAGGTGGTAGTGAATATTATCGATGACCAGCCGCACGGTGACATCGTCCGGTGCCGTGGCGGGCACGTCGATGGTCGTGGCCGATGCGGTGAAGATCTCGCCGGCACCGATACGGGCCACGCTGCGCTTGTCGGCCAGGGTGATCACGCTATCGCCCACGGCCTGGCGGAAGGCCTTGGCAGTAATCACGTTTTCGTCCTCGTCGAGCAGGGTGAAGGCGATCTCGTCGGAGTCGCTGTTGCCCGAATTTCTCGCGGCAACGATTTCGATCTCCTCGTCGCCGGTATTTTCCAGGGTGAACCACACCGTGCCGGTGCCGCCCCGGGTGAAGCTGTCGTTGGCGATCTGCAATACCAGCATGCCGTCGGCCACGCTCACCTGGTCGTTGCGGACGATGCGCACGCTCTCGTTGGCTTCCGGGGTGATCGCGATGGTGGTGGTCACGTCGGCCGGGTCGGTGAGATCGGCGTAGCCGCCCACGACCACATCCACGCTGGCCTGCCCGCCCGCGGAAAGGCTGAAGCTGTCCGAGGTGTGGGTGATGCCGCCCAGTTCCACCTGCAGCCGGATACTGTCCACAGCGCTGTCTGAGCTGTTTTTCACGGTATATGTCAACCGGTTCATCAGGCCCCGGCGCACCACGGCATCATCGGCCAGGGAGGCCTCGATCACCGGCAGGGTGATGCTGCGGCCCAGGCTGGACACCCCTTCGCCGTCCACGGCCACCACGGTGTACCGGCGCTGGTCTTCGGACCAGCCGATGTCGGTATAGCTCTGATCCGTAATCAGGCCGTCGCCCAGCTGCACGCCGTCATCACTGTCGCCCAGGTAGAGATAATAGCCGGCGACGGTGCTGCCCGAATGGGTCCAGGAGACCACCGGCGAGTCGCTTTCACTTTGCACCACGGCAAGGGATGAGACCGGCAACAGATCGAAGTTGAGATAGCTTGACGTCGCCGGCGGTGATTGGTTGCCGGCCGCGTCCACGGCCGTGACCGTGTAGCAGTGGTCGTCATCGCTGGGATCGGGATCCACCACCAGGGTCGCATCGATCCCCTCGGCCAGGGGATCGATTCCGTCGACACTGGTAATCTCGCTGGCCGATGCCCGGTAGAGTCTGTAGGTGATTGGCTCGGTGTAGGCCGGCGCGTTCCAGGTGGCTTTGATACCGTTGGCCACCAGTTCCAGGGCGAAATCCGTGGGCGCGCCTGGCGCCACGGAATCGGCGCTGACGGTGACCGTGTCGCTCTGGCCGCTCTCGGCCTCCTGGCTGTTTTCGGAGCGGATGCTGGTGACGGCATAGGTGTAGTCGCCGTCGGCCTCGGTGGCATCCTCGTATTCGATCAGGCTGCCGGCGTCCAGGCGGGTGAGAACGGTCAACTCGGTTTCATCGGGTCCCTGGCGGTAAACCTGGTAGGCCACGGCCTCGTCCACCGGGTTCCAGGCGAGCTGCACCTTTCCTCCGGGAAGCGCCGTGCCGGTCAAGCCGTCGGGCGCGTCCAGGGGCGGCAGGTCGCCCTGATAAACCTGAAACCGGTTATCTGCATCGATGTCGCTGCCGGCGTTGTCCAGATCGTCTACGGCACTGAAGGTCAGGGAGAGGGATTCGGCATCGGCCGCCCCGGCATCCGCTGGCAGGGTGAAAACCGCCTGGAAGGTCTGGGCGTCGCCGTCGGCCGTGGCCAGCTGGGTCAGGCTGTCGACGGGGATGGTCTCGCGACCTTCACCGGAAAGCAGGTAGCCCACCTCGGGCAGGGTGCCGGCCTTGACCGCCTCGGAGAGCCCCAGCACGGCCGTAACCGTGACCGGATCCTCCACATCGTTCCGGATGGGGCTTTGGGGGGTTACGGCCAGCCGGCTGACCGACGGGCCGTCGGTATCGATAAGGATGGTACCACCCGCATCGATCTCGGTGCCGCGGTTGCCCACCGTGTCACGGCCGGAGAAGACCGCCCAGGCACTGCCTCCGGGAGTGGTTTCGGAGATAACGAAAAAGCCGCTGTAGGTGGTGTCGTCCACCTGGGTCAGGTCCACGGAGATGGGTGTCCCGCCCGAAGGCGTGATGCTGAGAAAAGGCGTTGCCTGAAGCGATTCGCTGACCGTCAGTTCCAGGTCTACGGTGCCCGGCGCCATGGTGCCGGTATCGGCGTCATAGGCGCCTTCGGGGGAGTAGACGATTGCTGTCGCCCGGGGGGCGATGCTGTCCGCATCGGCGGACGCCAGGCCGGAAGGTTCGCTCTCATTGCCGGCCGCATCCAGGCTGGTGACCCGGTAATACCAGGTGCCGTCGCTGGCCGGCACGTCATTGTACTTGTCATTGGCGAGGGTGCCGGTGTTTACCTTTTCGGCCAGGGCCACATCAGAGAATGCGCTATTGCCGCGATAGAGATTGTAGCCGCTGATCACGCCGTCGGTCGGTTTCTGCCAGGTGATGCGGATCACGCCGCCCGAGCGCGCCTCGGCCGTGATTGCCAATGGTGGACCGGGCAGGGTGGTGTCCACGGTGATTGCCACGGCCATGCTCAGGGGGCCTTCGCCGCTGCGGTTGGCCGCGCTGGCCTGGAGGCTGTTCTCCCCCTCGGCCAGCGTCAGGACCATGCTGAAATGGCCCTTGCCGTCCACCTTGCCGGAAACGCCGGTGGTCAAGGCGTTGTTGTACAGGGTGACCGTGGCATCGGCCTCCGCTTCGCCGGAGACCACCACCTGGGTCTCGTTGGTGGTGGTGCCGTCGGCCGGGCTGGTGATGGCTGGCGCCTCGGGCGGGGCCAGGGCCACGGTGAAGCCGATGGTCAGTGTCGTTCTGTTGTCCAGGGTGTCATAGGCGGTGATGGTCAGTTCGTGGCTGCCGTCGGCCATGTCCGCCGGGTCGAAATAACAAGTGTAGGGCGGCGAATAGTCGGTGCGCAAAAGGTTTCCATCCAGTGAGAATTCGATACGGCTCACTCCGGACGGATCGTCGGCGTAAAGGGAGAGGGTCACCGGGCCGGTCAGTTCGAAGCCGTCGGCAAAGGCCACTGTGCCGGCCAGCAGATCGGTAAGCTCGGGGCCCTCGGTATCTGCCTCGGGAGTAGCACTGATGGCGGTGACGGTCGGATTCTCCCCGTCCGAGGTGTTCAGCGTGGTGACGGCAAACCAATAGGTCTGGCCGTCGGTCAACCCGGCCACCTTGGCCGATGTGCCGGTGGCGGTACCGACATTATGGGCCCCGCTCACGGCATCGATGCTGCTGAACTGCGCGTCGCTGGTGTAGACGCGGTACTGCTTCACATAGACTGACGGCTCGGCCGCGCTCCAGGAGAGCTGTACATAGCCGCTGAAGGGTTCGCCGGAAAGGCCCGTGGGGTTGGGCAGCCAGGTGACGCCGGAAAGGCTCGCGCCGCTGCTCTCGTTGGGCTCGGCGGCATCGTCAATGGCAGTGATCCGGAAGGTGTGGGCCTCGGCAGCGGCCAGGCCGGTGAGACTGTGGGAAAGTTGATCGGCCGCCAGGGCGGCGTATTCGGTGGCGTCGTCCAGGTAGACCCGATAGCCGGCCAGGTCGCCGACGCTGTCCGTTGATGCGGTCCAGGAGAAGGTCAGGCTGTCCGCCTGGGCGTCAACCGTCAGGCCGGTGACGTTTTCAGGCGCCTGGATGTCTTCCAGTGTGGCCGAAACCGGGGTCACCGCCGTGTTGAGATTGCCCATCTTATCCACGGCCACTACGGTAAACCAGACCGTGGCGCCCTTGGTCAGGCCGGTGGCCGTGGCCGTGAAGGTGCCGACAGAGACCGTTTGGCGGACGGTCATGCCGGCGACATCGCTGAAGCTCGCGCCTTCCTGCCAGTAGATGCGGTAGCCGGCGATATCGCCGTGGGCGGCCTCGTCATAACCGGTCCAGTTCAGGGCGGCCGTGGTACCGCTGCCCTGGCCGTTTACCGTCAGGGTGGTGACCGCATCCGGGGCGACGTCGTCGTACTCGATGACCACACTTACCGCCTCGCTGCTGTTGCCGGCCCGGTCGCTGGCCACGAACGCGAGGGTGTTCTCGCCGCTGGTGAGCGTAACGGTGGCCTGCCAAGTGGTGGCCGCGGTGTTGTCGACCACCTGGCTGTCGTTCAGGAAAATGGCCGCATAGGACTCCTTGGTGCCGCTGACAATCTGGGTGGCGTTGTGGGTGGGCGTGGTCACCGTATCGATGACCGGCGCGTCGGGCGCCACGGTGTCCACGGTAAACGCACGGCTCAGGGTGCTGCTGCGGTTGGTGTAATTGTCCTCCAACTGAAGGGAGAGGGCATAACCTCCGTCGACCAACGCGGCCGCCGGGGTGAAGCTCACCGTGCCGTCGGTAGTAAAATCCCAGGTTCCGGCAATCGTATTGCCGTCGGCATCCTGGAGGCTGCGCGTGCATGCTTCCGTGTTCAAACCGCTGCCCGTTTCGGTATAGGAAACGCTGACCACCGCCGGTGCCGCGGAGAGAAAACTGTCTGCCGTGGGAAAGGCACTGGTGATGGTCGGCGCCAGGGAGTCGACGTTGATGGTGACCTGCACCACCTCAGAGTCGTTGCCTGCTGTATCCCGGGACCAAATCTCCAGGCTGTTCTCCCCCTGTTCTAAGTCTAATGTAACCGACCAGTCCCCGGTGCCCAGGGCGACCTTGAGGGCGCCATTAATATAAATGGCAGTGTCGTCCTCCCGGGTGCCGGTGACTGTGACCGAACTCTTGTTGGAGCGGTTGTTGTCGCTGTCCACGATCAGGGTGCCGGAGAGGATCTCGGCTTTAATGGTGGGTATTTTGGGCACTTGGCTATCAACGGTAAATGAGAAAATGTAGATTGCGCTGTTTTCTGCTATGTCAACTGCAGTGACCGAAACTTGGTAAGTGCCATCCGGAAAGAAGGATTCGGTAGGAGTAAAAACAAAAACATCATCACTTTCTGTAACGGTACCGTCAACAGTTTGACTACCATTGGCTTTAACTGTGAATGCGTCAATGACAGCCACGTTATCAACCGTGCCTCCGTATTGATCGATGAGGCTAACGCTAATTTTATCTACGTAATTATTGGACGAATAGTTGGCAGGGTTCGCCTGAGTCAAAACAGGCGGTGTCGTGTCATAAATCCTTGATAGACTTAGAAAAGAATTGTTATTGGTTTCATCTTGTTCTTCTATTTGCCCATCACAATCAACTATAACTTCAACTGTGTGCTCACCTACTTCGGAAATCCAAGCCTGGTGAATTAGTATAGAATTATTGACCTTAATATTTTGATCTATTGTTTGGGTACCGATGCTTTCGCCATCAATTAAAAAATCAACCACAAATGGCCATTCACTCTGGCTTGTGCCTTCGTTTAAAATTATAGCTGTAAATGTAACAGATTGGCCTGCTTCAGAAGGTATTTCAGAAGACACTGAAAAATCAGTTATGCTAAATTCAGGAAGCAATATTGGTGTAGGATTGGCCCAACAAAAATTGTCTATGGCTGAGGTATCAGCTCCACTTCCTAAATAAATTTCAATTCGATGAATCCCTGTATCGTTGAACACTACTTGCTTTCTTGTTGCTCCGCCCTCGTTAACGTTAACGCTTTTCAATATGTTTCCAGCTACATCATATGCTACCAATGAAGCCCCGGTATCTTCGGCGTCAATTACGTAACAAGAAAAATAATTTGTTTCAGCCGGGCCAGAAGTTTCAGGATCAACAAATATCAATTCAAGACGGCCATTTTCTGTTGGAGACGTATTGGGATCACCAAAAACCTTATCGCCGCTGACAGGGACAAATTTTTCAGGGAATGCGTTTGTAATCTGTAAATCACCGTCAGTGACATTAAACTGAATACCAATATTTTTGAATTGTTCATTCAGATAAGTTCCAACAGAATATTCCTCAAATAAGATTTCTTGATCACAAAAAGTTACATCTTGATATAGATAAGATTGAGGCAATGTTATCCAACTACCTGTTCCGACAAGCCACTGAAGTTCAAGTCCTGAATAGCCACTACTGTTGGCAGCAAAAAGATTATATAGTTCATACAAACCTTCTTCTTCAAACTTTAACTCATAAGTATACCAAGTGAATCCATGGTCAGGAGAATTCCCGAGATAGACATCTCCTATCATCAGATAATGTCCGTCATCACTTCCAACTCTGACGCTAATATCTATTTCTGGCGTAGACGTGTCTCTGTCTAACTCTGTTGTAATTTTTAAAAGCGCAGTACTCCTAAGAATAAAATTTGAAGGCGACAGGTTTTTCACAGAATCTGGAGCTTGGACTGTATCGGAGAAAAACGACTGAAAGCTATTACTAATAGCAATTGTATTTCCGGGGCTTGGAAAATCGATCTCAGGACTTAACAACCTTGCATCGGGCGTTTTTGAAAAGATATCACTTCGGCTCGGAGCCTTACCTCCACCAACACCAATAAATATTTCACACAAGACCCCATCTCCATTTATCGATGGCAACTCTGTTGTGACCGAATTAGCCCCTGGGATATTAACCGCCGCAAATAACATAGATGACGGCAGAAAAAAAACGACACTAAATAGTAAAATCTTAACAATTGACATCTTGCAGTCGTAGAAAATTTTTTGATAAATCCCGTTACTATTCATCATATTCTCCTGGGATCTTTTAAAGATCAGAGTCGGTGTACACCCTACTTTTCGCCTTCCAGTAAAAAAGCGACAGGTATTCAGCACTTAAAGCTTTATTATGTATTGCGCTAAATAGTCGGATCATCTATCATTTTCTCCGCACGTTTTACACGGGCTGAATCGCTGCATTCGGTTACTGCGTGGCTGCCAGGAGTTCGCCAGGCCCTCCAGATATTCGCGATAGGCCATCAGGCCACCAGAGAGATAGTAAATCTTTTCAAACCCTGCCCGGGAAAGCGCATGGCCGGCATCGGCATATCCGTCACCGTTCTCACTTACTACCAGAATCACTTCTGACCTTACTTTTCTTATTTGCGCCATAACGGTCCGATCGCCGTTCATGGGAAAATGAACGGCATAGGGTATGAGTTCCAGGGACGCTGCCAAGCGAATGGCCGACACGTCGCAGACGATCCGACGGGCATAGTTCTTTTCCTGAAAGAAATCGGCTGCCGAGATACGGTTGTATTCCATCTGCCGCACCGCCTCTCCCACGATGGGACCTCCGGCATGGCACCAAGCGTTCATCCCGCCGTCGAGCAGCCGGGCGTCCACGCCAATAGTTCTCAGTTCCCGGCAGACCGGCGCCAGACGGTGATAGGCCAGACCCTGTTCCACCAGCACCACGGGAGAGGATTTCAGATACGGCTTGGTCTTGATGAAGTGCAGCGGCACATGTATCGCGCCGGCGATATGCAGGGCCCTGAAATCCGCAGCCCGGCGAACGTCGATCAGCAGCAGCTTCTCTTTTCGCTCGATTCGCTTCATGAGCGGTTTAGCGGACACCACCAGACCGGCATCCCGGACCTGCTCGGTGCGTTGAATCAGATCGTCGGGGACCTTTTCGGCAACGGCACTTGCTGACGGCATCCACAACAGGGTGCCAAGCAGCATGGCTGCCCAAACCCCGGCCGTTCGTTGAAAACGTTTTTGGAACAATCGATTCATCTTCCCTTCCTATTCCAATACGATGTCTACCGCGGTCTGAAGGTCGGCGGTGATCGTTACGATATCGCTCCACTGCTGCCGGCCGTCCAGGTCCGCACGGAAGCGGCACTGTCCGGCGGGCAGGACGAACGCCGCCGAACCGTCGCTGTTGGTATTCTCGTAGCGTCCCAGGTAGCTGTCCGCGCTGCTGAAAAGGTAGAGCCGCGCATTTTCGGCAATCTCACCGTTAAACGTTACCTGGATGATGGCCTTCCCCCGGGCCACGGTTACCGTGGTATCCATGGACTGGAATGTTTCGGACCAGTAATGTTGGCCGAGTTCGTCGCAACGCAGGGTGTAGGCTTGATCCGGGAGGTTGAACACGGCCTGGCCGGCCGCATCGGTTTCCTGATATTGGCCCAAGTAACGGCCTGCCGGGGTAAAAAGATACGCCTTCCGACCGTCGAGGGGCACGATGGTTCCCTGGTAGTCGGCCTGGAAGGTGAGCGTTACGTCCGTGTGCGCGATGGCCATCGTCTTGACCAGGGTGTCGGGGACGGTGACCGCCCCGCTCCAGTACTGGTATCCCAGGTAATCGGCCCGGAACTGGAAGGCTCCGTCGGCCAGGTCAAAACTCGTCTGCCCGCTGTCGTCGGTGCTGCCCTTGAGTCCCAGGTAGCTCCCGCTTTCAGAGAAGACATAGCAGTTGACGCCGGACATGGGCGCACCGCTCGCCGTCTGGACGGTCAGGGTCACGCTGCCACCGCCGACGCTGATCAGGACATCGTTTTCCGCATCCGCTTGGAGGGTTACGTCACCGCTCCAGTATTGGTTGCCCTGATAATCGCCACGGAACTTGAAGGTTTGGGCCGGCAGGCGGAAAGCGACCGTTCCGTTCCCGTCGGTGGATTGGACCGTTCCCAGGTAGGTTCCTGCGGTAGAGAAGAGGTAGACGTTGACGCCGGCGGCGGGCAGGCCGGAACCGGTCACAGTCACCACCGCATCAGCCATGGGGATACTCACGGTCGTGTCCGATGCGGTAAAGGTACCCGACCAGTATTGCCCGCCGGTGGTATCGACCCTGGCCATGTATGGTTTCCGGGGCACTATGAAGGAAAGCTGGCCGTTTTCATCGGTCTTCCCATTGATATTGAGGTAGGTGCCGGTTGGCGTAAACAGGTAGACCGGGATTCCCGACAGCGCCGTGTCCACAGTCTGATAGCTGCCCATGACGCTGACCGTTACCGACGAAAGGGCGATCGTCAGTGATGCGGCAGCATCCTCAGCCACTGTGATGGCGTCGCTCCAGAACGTGTACCCCAAGTAATCCGCGCGCACCTGGTAGACGCCCCCGGGCACGTCGAAAGACACCTGCCCGGATGCGTCCGTCTCTCCCGATTGGCTCAGATACTGGCCGTCAGCATTGAACAAGTAGGTTTTCAGGCCGGCCAAAGGGCCGCCCGTATCGCTTTGCACCGTGACCTGCAGGGTTCCGCCACCGGCATCGATGGTCACCGGATCGAGACCATTGGCCACGGTCACGTCATCACTCCAGTAATGGTTGCCCAGCACATCGGCCCGGAAACGGTAATCGGTTGCGTCGGGCAGGTCGAAAGTGGCCTGGCCGCTGTCGTCGGTGGTCGCGTAAACGCCCAGATAGCTTTCCGCTGTGGAGAAGAGATAGACCTTGGTTCCGGTCACGACGCTGCCGGCGGCCAGTACGTTCACCGTCACCGTCGACCGGTCGATGATCATCGTCGTGCTGCCGTCCCCGGAAACGGTGACCGTATCGCTCCAGAAGGCGTTGCCGAGATAATCCACGCGGAAGCGGTAGTCTCCGGCGGCCAGGTCGAAGGAGGCCTGACCGTCCGCATCGGTGGTATTCGAAAGCCCCAGATAGGTGTCGTCACCATCGAAAACATGGCACTTGACCCCGTCAACGGCCACTCCGTCGTCGGTCATGACGCTCATCCCAAAACTGCCGCCACCCACGGAGACGTCCACATCGGTAAGGGTATCGGCGGCCACCTGCCGGTCGTCGGCCCAGAACTGACTGCCCTGGTAGTCGATCCGGAAATCGTAGGTGCCTTCGGGAAGCCGGAAGGTCACCTGGCCCGCCTCATCGGTGGTGCCGTTCATGTTCAGGTAGGTGCCGCTGTCGGAAAAGAGATAGACCCCAATGCCCTGGGAGGGCAGGCCGGCACCGGTCACATTCACCCGCGCATCGCCCATGGGAATCACGATCTGCGGATCGTCCCAAGCAAATCCGTCCGACCAGTACTTGCCGTTCAGGTAGTCGGCGCGGATCATGAATTCCTTTTCAGGTAACGAAAATTCGGCCTGGCCATTGGCATCGGTTAAAAGATACCGGTTCAGGTAGCTGCCGGCGGTGGAGAAAAGATAGGTTTTGATACCCGTTACCGGCGTATCCATATCCTGGTAGCGCCCCGGGACACTGACTCGGACGCTCTGATGGGGAATCTCGATGACCTCGGCGGTATCGGTCACCACTGTGATGGCCTCGCTCCAAAACTGGTACCCCAGGTAGTCGGCCCGCAGGCAGTAGCTGGCCTCGCTGACGTTAAAGGTCACCTGACCGTTTTCATCAGTGGTGCCGTATACGTTGAGGTAGGTTTTTGCCTCGCTGAACAGATAGATCCGGATACCGGCCATGGGCGTATTCTCATCTTCGCGGACCTGCACCGTCAGGGTGCCGCCCCCCGCATCCACGATCACGGCATTGGCTGTATCGGCCGCGATGGTCGTCGCCAGGCTCCAGTACCGGGTGCCCAGAACATCGGCACGGAAGAGGAACGCCTCACCCACGGGAAGGTCGATCACCACCCGGCCGTTCGCGTCGCTGGTCAGGGTTACGCCAAGATAGCTGCCGGAAGCGGAATAAAGATAGACCCTGGCACCGGTGACCGCGCCGGCGGTGCTTTGGACGGTCACCGTTACGGTCGCCTGTTCGATCACGATGGAAATCGTGGTCGTGTCCGGAATGGCCACGGCCGCCGACCAGAATTTGATCCCCAGGTAATCCGCACGGAACTGATAGGTGCCTACATCGAAGGCGTCGATATCGAATGACGCCCTGCCGTCGGCATCGGTGGTGGCCGAAAGGCCGGCGTAGGATCCCGAGGCGGTATAGGCATAGACCCTCAGGCCGGAAAGCGCCGTGCCGCTGTCGGTGGCAACGGTGACGCTGATGGCCTCGGGTTCCGGTTGTTCTTCCTCCTTGACATAAAACGTACCGGTTTCCGACCAGTTTCCTTCAAGACCGCCTTCGTCCGTTGCCCTGGCGCGCCAGTAGTAAGTTGCCCGGTCGCTCAGTGCGTTTCCCACGGTCCAGGTGGTCTCACCGGTTTCGCTCCAGGCCGCCAGGCTCTCCAGATTCGCATCCGCATAGACCTCGAAACGGTAGGTAAGCGTGTCACCGTCGGTGTCCTGGCCGCCTGCAAGGCATAGCTGCGGTGTCAGCACGCCAACCCAGGCGGACTGGCCGGGGTTTTTCAGGACCGGGGCCGAAGGCGCGTCATTGGCCGTATTGACGAAAAACCGGCCGACGGTCCATGGGCTCGAAGCCAGATCGTCCGTGGCGCGGGTCCGCCAGTAGTAGGTAGTGTTGTCCGTCAACCCGGATACCGTCCAGGAAACCGTGGCATCCGTCTGGCCCTCGATCATGGCCGAGGCCGTTTTGTCGGTACTGTCAAATCCGGGATCGGTGTCGATTTCGAAATAGTACCCCAGGCTGTCGCCGTCCGCGTCCGTGGCACGGTTCACGATCAGTTGTACGTCTGTGCGAGTGACCTCGGTGCCGTTTTCCGGTTCGTTGATCGATAGGCCGACGGGCGCTTGGTTTGCCGTGTTGACGGTGAATGCCGCCAAGTCCGTGGTCGCCGAAAGACCCTGGCTGTCCGTGATCACGGCGCGCCAGTAATAGGTGGCGCCATCGGTAAGGGGGGTGTCCACGGTCCATCCGGCGGCGCCGTTGGATGGGTCGAGATTTCCGGAACCGGTAACCTGGGCGGTCATCGCCACATCAGCGTAGACCTCGAACGTGCAGGCGGGTTCGTCATCATCGGGGTCGGCGATGCCGGTGACGGCCAGCACGGGGGTGAGGGTATCGACCTGGCCGCCGTCCGGCGGAAAAGCCAATGCCGGGAGATCCGGGGATTCATCCACGGCGTTGACCCGAAACACGCCGTAGGCCCAGAGGCTGTAACTGTATCCGTCCGTGGCGCGCACGCGCCAGTAATATGTTCCGTTTTCGTCCAGTTCGCCGGGCAGGGTCCAGGCCGTGGTGCCGGTGGCCTCGTCGACGCTTGCCTCGGCCACCCATTCGCTGTACTGGTCGTCGGCATACACTTCGAATCGATAGGCAAGCGCATCCCCGTCGTCATCAATGCTGTTCTCGATGATCAGTTCGGGAGTCAGCGTGGTGACCGTGTCACCGTTTTGGGGAGAAGCGATCACCGGCACGCTGGGGGCGTGATCTTCTGCCGTGGGATCCGAGCCGGACAGGTACTCGTCAAGATCACTGATTCCGTCACCGTCATAGTCACCGCTGCCGTCGCGATCGAGAGACCCGAATTGTTCCTGTTCCCAGGCGTCATCCATTCCGTCGCCATCCGTATCGGTGATGGAACGGATGGTAAGCGTCACCCGTTGGCTGTCGTCGAGTTCGCCGTCCGAGGCCTTAAACGTAATCCCATAGGTACCGGCCTGGCCGAAGGCCGGTGTCCAGGCAAACGTGCCCGTGCCGTCGCCCCGGTCGGTAAAGCTCGCACCGGCCGGCAGGGTGGCAGCGGAAAGGCTGGGGGTGGTGCCGTCCGCATCGCTGGCCTGGATGATGAAACCGATGGAACTGCCCTCCACGGCGATAACATCCGATATATACTGGAGCACCGGTGCGTCGGCCGTATCTGCCGCATCGGCAAACGTGAGGGTATATTGACCGGTACCGGCGGCGTCGAAAAGGTTGATGAAATGGTTCCAGCCCTGGCCATCCCTGGATTTGGAGAGCCAGGCGTTGGCCGACTTGATCGTCTTGCCGTCACTGCGCACCACCGATGCGATCTCTTTTTCACCGCCGTAGGGATCGGTCAGATGGACATAAATGAAGCCGGCGTTGACTGCTGCCGCAAGGGTGTAGACCGCCCGCCCGTTTACCGTGTTCACATGGGTGAGGGTCGATGATGCGGATTGATCGCTGACCACGGTATCCACCGTGTCGGATTCGTAGACCCGGTACACATCCTCATCCAGGGCCAGAAAATCGAGGATCTGGTCCCGACCGGTGAGGTCCACCTGGACATCGGCCACCAGGGTGTGGGTCTCGGTGCCGGCGAGCAGGGAGGTCACTTCGCCGCCCAGTTCATCCGAATGGGAAAAATCGGCGTCGAATTCGACGAACTCGCCGGAAAGCGTGCAGATCATGCGCCAGCGGGCCGTTCCCGACGTTCCCGGTGCGATGTCGCCGAAGTCCACCAAAAGGCTGTCGGTGGCCGTCTCACCGTTGACCTGGCTGCCTTGGATGGTGAAACCGATGAGAAGTCCCTGGTCGTTTTCGACGATTCTGGGCTGGGCCGACTCGATTTTCAGTTCGCTGGCCGTTCCCTGGCCGCTGTTTTTCACCCGCACGCCAAGGGAAAAAGGCACCGGCGCTTCGATGGCCTCCGTGAAGGCATCGTCGCCATAGACTTCCGCGGGCAGGAAGTAATCCAGGGTCAGCTCGGGCATGGGTTTGACATAGATGTAGTCGGGGCTGACCTCGGTGGTGTTTGACTCACCGCCGATGGTGTAGGTCAGAGTGGCGCCTACATAATATAAGGCTCCGCTTTCCAGTCCGTTGGAAGCACCGATGGAAGGAATGATCAGCCAATGGATATCCGCGGAGGTGGAAGGAGCCACGGTTCCGGCCCCGCTCACATCGGAAATGTTGGTCATTTCATCGACCCGGATATAGAAAAGGGCGCTGGTGTCGCTGGAATCGCTGGTGGCCAGGACCGCGTTGCCGTCTTTGTCGTTGAACCAGACGGACACGCTCACATCCTCGAGAGAGATATGCGTCAGCCCATTGTTGATGCGCATGTGGGCGTCGAACGCCTGCCGTTCCAGGGTGAGTTCCTGGTTGATTTCGATCTTCACCTGGGCGCAAACGGCGTCACTCGCCTGACAAACCATGCTTTTAGACATCATGCCAAAGCCCCAAAACAGGACCCAGAGAATTGAGACAAACCGTACCGGCCACCGTTTTTCCATCCCTGCCTCTTTCATCAACGCCTCCCATTTAAGGATCGATCCCCATCAATCCATTTTTACCGTCAACCCATCGCCTTCGATGTAAAACTGATGGAATCCGCCTGCCGATTCCGCGCTTAACACCGGGGGGGCGATTCGCGTGGCGACATAGTCCGGGTATCGCATGTCAAAGTTTCTTTGCTGGGCATCGGCGATCCGCCATGCGCCCCTTTCATAAAACTCAGCCCAATCATGGTATGCCCCTGGCTTGAGCACTTCTCCCTCGGGGATCAGGTAGCCACTGACACGGCGGGCCGGAAGTCCCGCCGCCCGGGAAATAGCGACAAACAGGTCGGCAAACTCGGTACAATCGCCTTCTCGCCGGGCGAGTGCGCAACTGGCCCCCTTTTCCTCACGGGTGTAACCGGTGAATTGAATATGATCGATAATCCAGCGGTAAATGTTATCTGCAGTCTCCCGCGGGGTATCGGATCTCAGTTTTTGGGCCAGGTTGCGGATGTTTTTATTTTCAATCGTGGCTATGAGATACGAACCGAAAGGTCCTGTCTCCCAAGGCGTTGTGCGCATTATCAGACTGGCGCGGATAGAGACAATTTTGGAAGCATAGGGCGGAACCGTTGCTAAAGGGAAAATCATCATCTGGTTGCCGCCAGCCTCGGCTTTCATCTCGTATGGATGAGAAGACTGGATCTTTGTACAGCGCTGAGTACTTGTCTGTTTGACCGGTGCATAGAGGTGGAAACAAGCGCGGTGAACCGGTTGATTGGTACTATTGTGGATATGGAAACGGTATAGAACGGTCCGGGACATCTCATTTACCGGCAAAACGTCACGCCTCGCCTGCTGATCAACATGGAAAACCGGTTGCATACCGATGATCAAACCGATCACCGGAATCACGATGACGCTTAAAATCCGGATGGTGACGTTTCCGTTCACTTGGGATCTTTTCTATTGAATTGAAAATTGTCTTAAACGGGCGTTATCGTTTTATCGAGGGAATCATGGAGATCAGAAGAGAAACGGAAGTCTATCGATAGTAATTGTGATGCGGGGTGATTCCTTGAAGGAAGGGAAAGCAGATATCGTACCATCTGCCTGCAACAAGCTATTTTATCTTATATTACTATATGTTAAACAACATCCGACCAATTATCTTTTCATCGTTTTGCATTTTTCTGTCACGCATTTGATATTAAATGTCACACCCTTGATAAACGGTGGCAATGACCGCCATGATGTGGGACGGACGAAAGATTTGGACATTTCAATACATTAATCGTCAACACGATAAATGATTGACAACCCATGGAAAGATCCCCAGATTATAGGGTCAACAGTAAAACGCCATCAAGCGTACGAATACGCTCTGCCATCGCCCCGGCGCAACCGTAGCCCCTGGGTCGACAGGCGGTTTTCATAGAAAGGACCGGTATGCATTACGAAGGCAACATCATTCGTCCGCCCAGTGAGGCCAACAGTATATTGCTCCAGGTAACCGTGGGGTGCTCCCACAACAAATGTACCTTCTGCGGAACCTACACCGGGGAACGGTTTCGGATCAAGCCAGACGAGATCATCATGCAGGACATCGCCTTTGCCGCCACCTACTGCCAACGGCAGCGCCGTGTGTTTCTGTGCGACGGCGACGTAATGATCATTCCCCAGAAACGGTTGATGAAAATCCTCACCGAAATTCGCCGGCAGCTGCCCTGGGTGACCCGGGTGGGGATTTACGCCAACGCCAAAAGCCTGAACATGAAAACCGATGAACAACTCCGCGAGCTGCGCGACAACGGGCTCGGTATCGCCTACATGGGGCTGGAAAGCGGCGACGACGTGACCCTCAAGGCGATCCGCAAAGGCGCCTTGTCCGAACAGATGATCAAAATGGGCCGCAAGGCCAGGGCTGCCGGCATCAAGCTCTCGATTACGGTGCTTTTGGGCTTGGCCGGTCGCGAGCGCTCCCAAATCCATGCCCGGGAGACCGGCCGGGTGCTGTCGGCCATCGATCCGGAATTCGTCGGCGCCCTCTCCCTGATGCTGGTTCCCGGCACCCCCCTTTACGACCAATACCAGGCCGGAACGTTTGAGCTGATCGAGCCGGACGAGATGCTGGCCGAACTGCGCACCATGATCGCCGAAACCCACCAGACCCAGGGCATGTTTCACGCCAACCATGCCTCCAACTATCTGCCCATCCGTGCGCGCATGCCCAAGGAGAAGGAACAGACCCTGGCCCTGATCGATGAGGCCCTCTCCGGCAAGGTTGCGTTAAGGCCGGAATGGATGCGGGCATTATAGGCGAAGCTGCTAAAGTCCTTGATTCGGTGCCTGATCTTTTGTATCAAGCCCCTTTAATGTCGGATTTGGTCCTATCAGTGTTTAAGATAATGTTTTTGGTAAGGTCTTAAGGGCGGCTGTATCACCCATACCGCTTTCGACCGATAACGCAGCCCAAAAACATTATCTTGAATTCTATAACACCACCCAATTCCCGTAAAGGAGCAGTATTACATGAGCAAGGGAGCCCAGAAAAAGCAACCGACCATCGATGATTTATGCATCAATACCATTCGTACCCTCTCCATGGATGCAGTGCAGAAGGCCAATTCCGGCCATCCCGGGGCCCCCATGGGGCTGGCGCCGGCCGGTTATGCCCTCTGGACGCGGGTGCTCAAACACAATCCGGCCAATCCGGACTGGCCCGATCGCGACCGTTTCGTGCTCTCCGGCGGTCATGCCTCCATGCTGCTTTACAGCCTGCTGCATCTGACCGGTTATGACCTCAGTCTGGAGGAAATCCAAAATTTCCGCCAGTGGGGCAGCAAAACCCCCGGCCATCCCGAATACGGACACACGCCCGGCGTGGAGACCACCACCGGCCCCCTGGGCCAGGGGTTTGCCAATGCCGTGGGCATGGCCATGGCCGAGCGCCATCTGGCCGCCGGTTTCAACCAGAAAGGCCACGACATCGTCGATCACTACACCTACGTGATGTGCGGCGACGGCGACCTGATGGAAGGCGTGGCATCCGAAGCCGCCTCCCTGGCCGGCCACCTGGGCCTGGGGAAACTGATCTGCCTGTACGATGACAACGGTATCTCCATCGAGGGCACCACCGGCATCGCCTTTACCGAAAATGTGGGCAAACGGTTCGATGCCTACCGCTGGCAGGTCATCAAGGTCAAAGACGGCAGCGACCCCGATGCCATCGAGAAAGCCCTGCACGAAGCCAAGGCCGAAACGGGCAAGCCCTCGATCATCATGCTCAAAACCCACATTGCCCATGGCAGCCCCAACAAACAGGACTCGGCCGATGCCCATGGCTCCCCATTGGGCGAAGCGGAGATTGAGCTGACCAAGGCGGCTCTGGGGTGGAAGGAGAAAACCCCGTTCGCCATTCCCAAGAAGGCGCTGGACAAATTCCGCAAATGCATCAAGTCGGGAGAAAAAGCCGAAGCGGGTTGGAAAAAAGTCTACCAGAAATATACCCAGAAATACCCTCAACTGGCCGATGACTGGATCAATGCCCTGACCCGCTTCATGCCCAAGGGCTGGGAAGCCGATCTGCCCCAGTTCACCCCCGAGGAAGGCCCCATGGCCACCCGTGCCGCCTCTGGAAAGGTGCTCAATGCCGCCGCCGCCATCTTCCCCAGCCTGATGGGCGGATCGGCCGACTTGGCGCCCTCCAACAAAACCTTTATCGACGGCAGCCCGGAGTTCCAGAAAAAGCATTATGCCGGGCGCAACATCCGTTTCGGTGTCCGTGAATTTGCCATGGGCGCCATCATGTCAGGTATGTTTCTGCACGGAGGCGTACGCCCTTATGGCGGGACCTTCCTGGTTTTCGCCGACTATGTGCGGCCGGCCATTCGCGTGGCGGCCCTGATGAAGCTGCCGGTGGTCTATGTCTTTACCCATGACAGCGTGGCCGTGGGCGAAGACGGCCCCACCCATCAACCGGTGGAGCACCTGGCCGCCCTGCGAGCCATTCCCAACCTGACGGTAATCCGGCCGGCCGACGCCACGGAGACCGCCCAGGCCTGGCGCAAGGCCATCGCCACCAACGACCGTCCGGTGGCCCTGATTCTCAGCCGCCAGAAGCTTCCCATCCTGGATGCCAAGCTCACCGCCTGCGGCGTGGACCAGGGCGGCTATATTCTGTCGGACTGTCCGGGAAGACCCCAGATCCTCCTCATCGCCACCGGTGCCGAGGTGCATATCACCCTCAAGGCCCAGCAGATGCTGGCGGATCAAGGCATTGCCGCCCGCGTGGTCAACATGCCCTCCTGGGAAATCTTCGAGGAGCATTCCGAGACCTATAAAAAGCGAATCCTTCCACCGGCGGTCAAGGCCCGGATTGCCATTGAGGCGGGTATTTCCATGGGCTGGGAACGGTATGTCGGGCCGAGCGGTACGGTTCTGGGCATCGACCACTTCGGTGCGTCGGCACCGGGCGCAACGGTCCTGGAAAATTTTGGTTTCACGGCGGAAAAGATCGTCGAGACCGCCCTGGCCATGCTCAAGTGATCCCTGCTGAAATTGCTCCACTTTTCTGGCGCCCATTCGGGCGCCATTTTTTTTCAAGTTTTCTGGGGACAGGACCGATATTATAACCTTCATTTCAGTAGGATAAGTTAACCAAAAAAACTGGACATGAATGGAGGCCGCCTTGAAAAGAATCACCACCCATACACTGACCGTTTTCATATTGGTGCTGTTGGCATTTCCCGCCCTGGCCGGAACCCGTGACGATTGCATTACCAAATGCAAGGAAGCGGCCGAATTTATCAAGAGCCGGGGAATCGATACCGCCATCAAGGAAATTGGGAATAAAAACGGCAGATTTGTGTGGTATGAGGGCGTCAGCTATGTTTTTCTGATGAACATGAAGGCCAAAATGCTGGCCCACCCCCATAAGCCGGAATTGACCCAGGCTGAAAGCCTCTATGAAACCACGGATGTCAACGGCAAGCAGTTGTTTAAGGATATGATTGAGACCGCAAAAAAAGGCAAGGGATGGACCAAGTATGTATGGCCGGTTCCCGGCATGGGGATTAACAAGCCCAAGTATACTTTCATTTACCGCGTTTCGGGTACGGACTACTTTATAGGCGCCGGTTTCTATGTGATGGCACCGGGAGAGTACTACTGATCATTTTCAAAGGAAGTGGATCAAAAAAATGCCGGCCAGGACATTATCTGTCATGGCCGGCATTATTGGTTGGGTGGATCAGGCTACGGTATTCAACGAGTAAAGGCTGGCGGCAACAGAGGTACTGCCACCATTGCCGAACAAGGCCGCCGCATCGGATGACGGGTCTTCACCCGTGCCCAAAGCGGCCATCTTGAGGTAGGTTTCAATGGCGGCAGTTGCCGCCGACGAAACCGACGTCTCTTCCGATTCTGCCTGCGCCTCTTCCGGTGGTGGTGGCGGCGGGCCTTCGGGCCGGTTGGCCTCCAGCGCCTCTGCGGTCTCTTCTTCGCTGAGAACCCCATCGCCATCTTCATCATAGGCAGCAATCAAATCTTCCACACTGATCTCCTCGCCGGTCGCTTCGCTGATCATTTCGGCAAGGGTTTCAGCTTCGGTTTCATCGATACTGCCGTCTTCGTCCTCATCCGTGTCGCTGAAAATCTCGGATAGGTCCGTGCCACCACCACCCGGCATACCGCCCATGGCTTCCCCTTCCGGCGGCGGTTCCGGCCGGTAGTCTTCCATGACGGCCTGGGTTTCCTCCTCGCTGAGTTCACCATCGCCATCCACATCATAGGTGGCATATAGCTCATCGACGTCGATATCTTCCCCAGTCGCCTGGCTGATTTGTTGAGCCAGGGTACTGAACTCGGTTTTGTCCAATCCTCCGCTGCCGTCCTCATCGTCATTGCTGAACATCTCGCTCGGACTCGGACGGCTCCCTATGGACGACATCTGCCCCATGGAATAACTGTTAGTTCCAATACCACTGATAGACATGCTGATTCTCCTTTTTTTCTCCTGCGGGCTTGTATGGCCCATTATGATCGCTGGCGCCTCGCGACCGGATTCCGAACACGTATGGGAAAACTGGATCTTCGTTCTTTTTGTCGTATCGCCTTACGGCCATCCAACTTTATACGTGTTCAGCAACGTGCCGGTAACCTTGTGTAACGCTTCCAGGTCTTTTTATTACTACCATTACAGCAATCGGCAACCCCATACGCATACGCTAACTACAGCAATTTATATGCCTTCCTATCTGCGATGATCTGAAGCGGAGTGGTACAGGCAGGCCGACCGGAATCAATTGCCCTGTATTTTCAATCAGAACCAAGGCAGTGGAAAGGTTGTAAATGGATACGACCGTTATTCAGGCAGGAAAGAAGGAAGGAAGCAAAACCGGCAAAATCATCCATCCGGACTGGCAGGAGAAGAAAATTTTGCCGGCGGAGAACAAGTGTGAGAAAAAGCGGCTACGGCACGTCGACGGCCGGGGTCATTTCCAGAAACGCACTGTCCGCATCCGGATTCACGACTCGGTTCTCGATATCCTGGCCAAGGGCATCAAAGACGTCATAATCGAAACGGCACAATTCGGCGGTGAGTGCATCCCGGTCAGCCCGGCTGGCCGTTGTCACGCGTCCGTATAGTTCCAGGCTGTCCGCTATTTGCCAGGCATTCAAAAAAGCGATGGTGCCGGAGACCCTTTGCATGCGCAGGGTCAGGGAGTTCAAGTAAGTATCGGCCATCACGCCGGAAGCGGAAAGTCGTTTTTCAAGGTGGGGCAACAGGGCCTCCTGACACACTTGAGTCAGAGTTTCCCGGGTAAGCCACGCTGCCGGCAGCTCATCTCCGATGGCGGCGGCAAACTGCTCGCTCAAAGCCATGTGGCGCCTTTTGACAACCGCCGTTTTCCACCCGCGCCGGTATACCTCGACACGCCTGGGATTGATCAGCAGGTCACCGGCGGCCTGGAATTCGCACTGGTCGGCATAGTCCCCGGCCTGCTTGAGGGCCATTTCGGCAATTCGCGCCAACGTGAGCCAATAGACACACGGATCGTCGATGGTCAACCGTTCGACCCCGGCAAGACGTTTCTCCAAGATGGCCTCATTGGGCAACCCGGCAGCATCCCGATTCAGCTGATGGTTGAAATCCAACCAGGCATCGGAAACCCAGGGAAGGCGGTCATCAAACCGGACATCCCTGACAACCGTTGTGGACAACGTCGTCATGTTTTTCTCCTGTTCCAACGCCAGGCTGCGGCAACCGGTGCCGGAGGCATCGACTACCGCCGCCTGACAAGATCGTCATTATCGATGGGCCAGGCCTGAAACGGCGGCACCGGCGGCAGGATCACATCTTCTCGATACAAACCGCACACGCCTTATACTCCGCCGTCAGCGTAACCGGGTCGAACGCGGCGTGGGTCAACCAGTTGGCGTTGCCGTCGCGGAAATGAAAGGCCATCCACACCATCCCTTCGGGGACCTCCGGGGTCACGTTGGCCCGCACGGCCACCTCACCGCGCCTGGACCTGACGCGGATGGTCTCGCCATTGGCGATACCGATTCGATCGGCGTCGGAGAAGGAGATATCGGCAGTCTCCTCACCGAGAAGGTCGTTGAGGCCTTCGCAGCGGCCGGTCTGGGTTCGGGTATGGTAGTGATACAGGCGTCGGCCGGTGCTGAGCACCAGGGGATAGTCCGTGTCGGGTACCTCGGCCGGCGGGGTCCATTCGGCCGGGGTAAAACGGCCCAGGCCACAGGTGAATTTTCCGCCTTGGTGCAGAAAGGTGGTTCCCGGATGCTCCACCGTGGGGCAGGGCCACTGGAGACCGTCTTCTTCGATGCGGTAGTATTTGATACCGCCCAGATTGGGTGCCAGGGCCGAAATTTCGTTATCCCAGAGCTCCTGACCGCTGTCGGATGCCCAGTCGTGACCGAAGCGTTTGGCAATCTGTTTGAAAATCCACCAGTTGGGCTGAGAGATGCCGGGCGCCTGGCTGGCGGTGCGCACCCGGCTGACCCGCCGTTCGCTGTTGGTGAAGGTGCCGTCGTTTTCACTCCAGGCCGCCGCCGGCAGGACCACATGGGCAAAACGGGTGGTTTCGTTGAGAAAAATATCCTGGACCACAAGAAACTCGGCCGAAGCCAGCTCATGTTCCACCTTGTGGATATCCGGTTCGGTATTGGCCAGGTTCTCTCCGAAGATGTAAAAGGCGCGGACCTTACCGTCCACCAGCCCATCCATCATCTGGGGGATCATCAGCCCCACCTTCTTTGACATACCGGTGGTCTGCCAGGCGGTTTCGAACTTCTCACAGCTTTTTTCATCGGTCACGGCCTGGTAGCCGGGATAGACATTGGGAAGGGCTCCCATGTCGCAGGCTCCCTGTACGTTGTTCTGCCCGCGTAGCGGGTTGACCCCACCCATTTCCACGCCCATGTTGCCCAAAAGCATCTGCAGGTTGGCGGTGGACATGACGTTGTTCTTGCCACAGGTATGCTCGGTGATACCCAGCGTGTAGCATAGCATCACCGGTTTCACCGAGGCCAAAAGATGGGCGACTTCCCTGATCGTTGCCGCATCAATGCCGCAAATGTCGGCCGCCTTTTCCGGCGGGTAGGCCATGACCGTCTCTTTGAGTTGATCGAAACCGGTGGTGCAATTTTTCACGAACTCCTTGTCGTAAAGGTCATCCTCGATCAGGACGTACATAATGGCGTTGAGCAGGGCGATGTCGCTGCCCACCTTCAGCGGCAGGTGCATGTCGGCAAAATCGACCAGCCGATGCCGGCGCGGATCAATCACGACCAGTTTGGCACCGTTCATCACCGCATTTTTCAGAAAAGTCGAGGCCACCGGATGTGCCTCGGTCATGTTGGAACCGATCACCAGAAACATTTTTGCCCGAGAGAACTCGGAGAAAGAGTTGGTCATTGCGCCTGACCCGAACGTTGTCGCCAGCCCGGCGACGGTTGGGGCATGTCAAGTACGGGCACAATGGTCGATGTTGTTGGTCTTAAACACCGCCCGGAAAAGTTTCTGCATCTGGTATGAGTCTTCGTTGATGCTACGAGCACAGCTGACCCCGGCCACGGCATCGGAACCGCTCTCCGCGATGATCTGCTTGAACTTGTCCGCCACCAGATCGAGGGCTTCGTCCCACGAGGCCTCGCGGAAAGTATCCCCCTCCCGGATCAGGGGGGTTGTAAGGCGCTCCTCCGAATAGATGAAATCGTAGCCGAAACGCCCCTTGACGCACAACCGGCCCTTGTTCGGCGATCCGTTTTCCACACCGGTGACCTTGACAATGCGTCCGTTTTGAACATGCAGCCAGAGCTGACAACCGACCCCGCAGTAGGGGCAGGTGGTGCGGATCTTTTTAGCTTTCCACGGCCGCCAGCTGAAGCGGGCCTTCTTCTCCACCAGGGCGCCGGTGGGGCAAGCCTGGACACATTCGCCGCAGAATACGCACTGGGAATCCTTGAGCGCCACATCCGTGCCGGCAACCACCTTGGCCTCGGCCCCGCGGTAACCGAAGTTGATCGCCCGGTTGACCTGGACTTCGTTGCAGGCCTGAACACAGCGGCCGCAAAGGATACAACGCGAAAAATCACGCACGATCAACGGGTTGAGCATTTCCATCGGGTAGGGATTTTCCGACCGCGGATATTTGCCCCCTTCCACCTGATACTGGTAGGCCAGATCCTGAAGACGGCAATCCCCCCAGGAGGGGCACAATTCCTCGAACTGGTCCGACGCGGCCGCCTGCATCTGAAAATCGCTCCAGTCCCCTTCCCGGCCGGAACCAATGGAACAGTTATGATTGCCCGAGGCCAGCAACAGTTCCAGGGTCTCACGCCGGGAGGCGACCACTTTGGGCGATTCGGTCAACACATCCATACCATCGGCGGCCGGTGTGCTACATGCGGTCATCAGCGTGCGTGCCCCTTTGACCTCAACGACACAGATGCGGCAGGCCCCCGTGGGCGACGCACCTTTTAGATAACACAAGGTCGGGATGGTGATATGATTCTCTTCGGCGACCTCGAGAATGGTCTGCCCCGGTTCGAAGGGAAGCGGGGTGCCATTGATCATGATGGTACCCTGATCCATTACTGCTCCTTTCCTGTTGCCAACATCTGCGATTGACGACTGATTATGGCTTGCTAATCGCCCGCGGATGGGGCGCGCCAGAAACTTTATGCCACGACTGACATAACGATTCTTGCTATTAGAAAATCAAGCATTTGTCAATCGGTTTTAGCAATCGGCGGCAAGCCTCCAGCAAAGCGGTCTCGCGATAGAAAACAATCCGTTTTTTCTATATGGAGACCCATCACAGGGTGTCTCATTTCACTGTTTTTATTGAGACAAGTGCAATAATATATCCGCATTGACAGAACCGCGAGGTTGGGATATTTGCTTAATGAAACGCTACTTTGGAAACTAGCAAAAGGCTTTTGCAACGGGCAACTTTAATATAACGGGAGACAGTTTATGGCAGCAAAAAAGTCTACCTTCAGCGTATGCGGCATGTGCACGGTCAGGTGCCCCATTCAGGTTGAGACAGAAAACGGGGCAATTCAATTCATCCAGGGAAACCCTCACATGGGCGGCATCAACGGTGCCCTGTGCGCCCGCGGCGCGGCCGGCAAAGCCTTGATCAACGACAACGAACGCATCCAGCGGCCCATGATCCGGGTTGGCGACCGCGGCCAGGGAAACTGGAAGCCGATCAGTTGGGATGAGGCCCTGGACTACGCCGCCAGTCAGCTCAAAGCGGTCATCGACACCCATGGCGGAAAAAGCATTCTTTTCTCCGATCGCGGCGGCCCTTTTCGTGACTTGCATCAGGCCTTCGTGCGCGGCCTGGGATCGCCCAACTGGTCCAACCATGACGCGTCCTGCGCCCGCAACGTCCAGCATGCGGCTCTCTCCCTTTTCGGTTTCGGACGCAAAGGAGTCGGCTACGACCTGAAAAACGCGCGTCACGTGGTCCTTCAGACCCGCAACATCTTCGAAGCCATCAACGTCAAGGAGGTCAACGACCTCATGGCCGCCATGGAAAAGGGATGCAAACTGACCGTCATCGACATCCGGGCCAATGTCACCGCAACCAAGGCCCACCGTTTTATGATGATCCGCCCCGGCTCGGATTACGCGCTCAACCTTTCCGTTATCCACACCCTGCTCAATCGGAAGCTTTACAACACCGCCTATGCCAGCAAATGGATCAACGACCTGGATGTACTGGAACGGTTCGTCAAGCCCTACACCCCCGAATGGGCCGAGCAGGAAACCGGCATTGCCGCCGAGGAGATCGTCCAGTTCACCAAGGACCTGGCCAAGGACGCGCCGGCAATCATCTGGCATCCCGGCTGGATGAACGCCCGCTACTTGGATTCTTTTTATATGTCGCGCACCATCTACATTATCAACACCCTGCTCGGGTCCATTGGTGCCAAAGGCGGGTTGCCCATGGCCAACAAACCCAGCGATGTCGGGCGCAAGGGGCTGAAAAAACTGGTTGACCTGGTACCCAAACCCGAAGACAAACGCGCCGACGGCACCGGATGGAAGTACGGCCATCTCGACACCGGGCCTGGCCTGATCAATCTGGGATTCGACGCCATTGAGAGTGAAGATCCCTATCCTGTCAGGGCTTATATCGCCTACCGCCACGACCCCTTGATGGGCTTTCCCGATCCGGAGCGGATGAAGCAAAAATGGGCCAAGCTCGATTTTCTCATGTCGGTGAGTTTTACCTGGTCCGACACGGCCTGGCATTCCGATTTGGTGCTACCCCTTTCCCCCTACCTGGAACGGGAATCGATCCTGGCCTGTAAAAACGGACTCAATCCGTATATGTTCACCCGCCGCCGGGCCGTCGAGCCGCGTTATGATACCCGTAGCGACTGGGAAATCCTCTGCGGCCTGGCCAAACGCCTGGGCATCGACGCCCTGGCGTTCGACTCCATCGAGAAAATCTGGGAATACCAACTGGACGGCACCGGTGTCAGCGTTTCCGATTTCGACGCCAAGGGGTTCGTACAACTGGGCACCGGGCCGTTGTACAAGGAGGAACCGACCTTCAAGACACCGTCCGGGAAGGTGGAAATCATCAATGAAAAGTGGGAATCCCAGGGCGTGCCCTCCCTCAAGCCATACGAAAGCACCCATCCGCCGGAAGGCAAATTCCGGCTCACCTTCGGCCGCTGCGGGGTTCACACCCAGGGCCACACGGTTAACAACAGCCTGCTGTTCGAACAGGTCCCCGAGAACACCCTGTGGATCAACAGCGATGCCGGAGCCCGGATGGGACTGACTGACGGAGACCTGGTGGAAATCAGCGGAAACGGGCGAGGCGGACGCATGCATGCCCGTCTCACCGACCTGATTCACCCCGAAGCGGTGTTCATGCTGCATGGTTTCGGCCACCGGCTGCCCGTGGAGAGCCGGGCCTTTGGCAAGGGCGTGGCCGATCATGAACTGATGTGTGGTGGACTGGAAAAGTGGGACAAAGGCGGCGGCGCCGTCGCCATGCAGGAACACTTCGTTTCCGTGGCGCGCTGTTGATCCACTAAAGAAAAATCGCGAAACGCCCTGCCACTGATACAACAAAAACCAATCCCCCCTGACAGATAAAGCTTCGTCAGGGGGGATTTTTTTATCGCCAAATCAATTCCGGAATGCCGTTGGTTATCCCGAAGCGGCTGTCCCCGGCCGGTTTACAGCTGCATGCCGGCACGGTGGGCGATCAGTTCGCCGACGATGCTCACGGCGATCTCCTCCGGGGTGTCGGCTCCGATGGAGAGTCCGATGGGAGAATGCACCCGGTCGATGTCGGCCTGTGAAAAGCCCTCTTTGATCAGGGCCGCGTAAGTGGCATCCCGCTTCCTGCGGCTGCCGATCATGCCAATGTAACCGGCATGGGTCTTCAGAGCCTGGGCCAGCACGGTTTTGTCGTGCAGGTGGCCCCGGGTCACGATGATCACAAAGTCGTTCTGCCCCATGGCCGTGTCCGGCAGGCAGCGGTTGAAATCCTCCAGCACACGGACCTCCTGGGCATCGGGGTAACGTTCGCGATTGGCATACTCCTTCCGGTCGTCGGCCACCGACACCCGGAATCCCACCAGGCTGGCCAGGTGGGCCGTGGCCCGCGCCACGTGTCCGGCGCCGAACAGATAGGCAGCGCACACCTGTCCCGCCGGCTCCAGCACCGCGAATCCACCTGTCACCCGCACGGTCCGGATCTCGGCCGAGCGGGAGGCCGCCGCAGCGACCCGTTCCAGCTCATTCGCCGAAAGCGGGAAGTTCCCATCCACCTCCCCCCGGGCCGATACCAGACCGTGCTTCACCGGGCCCACATGGTCACCGGCGGTGTCGACCATGGTCACGAAACAACCTTTGCCGCCCGATTCCAGCACCGCCCGCCATCCATCGAAAATGGCCACCGTCTCCGAATCGGGGGTGATGCAGTCCAAAAGCACTTCCGCCTGACCGCCGCAGATCATGTCCATGCTGGCCACGTTTTCCAGTCCCAGATCAAAAGGGATCAGGTCCGACGCACCCGTCGGGATCAGCTTCACGGCCCGGGACATCACTTCGGCCTCCAGCAAACCGCCACCGATGGTGCCGATGCCGCGGCCGTCGGCGGTGACGATCATTTTGCTGCCCGACGTGCGCGGCGTGGAACCGCTGTGACTGATGATGGTGGCCAGAACAAAGGTCTCCCCTTTGCCCAAAAGGTCGCTGGCGGTTTGTGCAATCGTATCCATGCTTGTTCCGATCCTTTCTCGTTAGATCCTGAATCCGTCCGTTGGCGCCATCCTGACACCGCGGCGCCAACCGTTCCCGCAAATACCCCTGTTTCTTCCCGATAGGCCCCGCTATTTTCCTGGCACCGATCTGTACCCGATCCCCCCGTTGTCTGCAATCAAAAAACAGCCCCGCACCGGCAGATGGAGTCAAACCACCGCAGGCGTCAACGGCGCACCGGGCGGGCAGCATAACCCGCAGGCGGGCTAGGTACGGTAGAGCCGCTGGCCTTGACGGCTGGTGAGATTGTAAAGGCAAAAGGGAATCAAGCGGGTGTCCGGCGCCATGACATGGATACAGCAGTCGCGCGCCCGCTCCAGGTCCAGGTTCCACACATCCTGGAAAGCCATGGCGGATACGGAAAGCAGATGCGTTTTGGCCCGACGGATAAACGCGTCCAAATCCAAAGCATCCGTCGGTGCCAAAGGCGCACAGTCGGCGGCTGCGCTGTCGCAACACGATTGCGGCGCCCGCCATTGCCGGGCCACAAAGGCGATGGCACTGGCCGCCCCCGCCTCGGCCGGGATGGGGGCCGGGCAGCATCTCCCGCCGGCGGATCCGGCCACGGCCCGCACACTGCGGTCGGGCATTACCAAAAAGCTGGCGTTGAAGCTGCACAGGGCATTCTCGCAGCCCGGAGGATTGAAGTCCGCAGCCTTGAAACGGCCGTCGGTCTGCGCCTCGATGGCGCGCATCAGCTGCGGCAGGGTCATCCGGTCGGCGTCTTTGGGCGGATGCGGCACCCGGCCGAAATAGCTGACCGGCTGAAAGTGGACCGAGCGGACGGCCGGGGAGCGGGTCACGGCCAGATCGAGGATGCGGCCGATATTGCGGTCGTTGATCCCGGGTACCATCGTCGGCACCAGCACCACACCGATCCGGTTTTTTTCACAGGCATCGATGGCAGCCTGTTTTTCCGCCCACAGCGGCCGTCCGCGAAGTTTCCGGTAAATGCCGTCGTCGGTGCCGTCGAACTGCAGAAAAATCGAAGCCAGTCCGGCGGCCTTGAGCTCGCGGACATAGGCCGCATCACGGGCCAGACGCAGACCGTTGGTATTAACCTGGATGAAATCGAATCCGGCCTCGCGGCCCATCGCGACGATACGCGGCAGGTCGTCCCGCACGGTGGGCTCCCCTCCGGAAAGCTGGATGTTGCTGCCGGGACCGGCCTTTCGGGCGGCGCTGAACCAGCGCTGAATCTGGGTCAGGGGGGGATCATCGCCCTGCATGCCCCGGGCATCGGCGAAGCATACCGGGCAGGCCAGGTTGCATCGATCGGTCACTTCCAGAATGATGGTGCAGGAGCGCTGGCGATGGTCCGGACAGAGGCCGCAGTCGAAAGGGCAGCCCTTTTCCACCGGATGACCGCAGTGGGCCGGCCGGGTGGGAATCTTGGGCCGCTGCCAGCCGGTGAATGCGGGCTCGCCATCCCAGATGCGCACGGAAAAAGATCCGTGCTCGGGGCAGTGCTTTTCCAGATAAACCCGATTCCCGCGGATCACCCGCCGGGCCGGAAGTAACGCCAGGCAATCCGGACAGAGGCTCTGGGTCTTCTGGGTATCGGGCGTCACCGGGGCATCAGTTTGCGTCAAAGGGATCGAATCCATTTTCCACCACAATCTCCATGACTTTGGCAAATGTGTCGGCAACCATGCCGGCGCAGCGCTGTCGGGCTGCGGCAGGGCCATCGGCACCGGTAATGGCGTCACAGGTCATGCCGCCATATTGATTGCTCACCGCCTCCTCGAACCAGGCGGTGAGCGCACCCAGCATCAGCGGCAGCCGATCCGATTCCTTTTCCGTATCACTGCCCTTGCCCACGTACAGGCCCAGCAGGCAGCACCCGCCGGTCAGGGCACCGCAACTGGCCCGCCCGTTGCCACATCCGTAAGCCAGGCCGGCCATGGCCCGCACCAAGAGAGGATTCTCCTCCCCGCGGGCGTCCAGGGCCAGTTGAACGATGATCTGGCTGCAGGTATATCCGCCGGCGGCCAGTTGCAGCATGCGAATCTGATTGTCGTCCATGACGTCAACTCCTTTTCCGGGCCACAAGTAGAAAGTAACCGGGACGCATCCGGCACGCAGCGCCGTCCGGAAACGTGTCCCGCCACCACGGTTTCAGGGAGAGGCCGGCCCAGGCCAGCTGGGCGGCCAGTGCTTTCAGTCGATCCGAATGGTCTTGCCACAACAGCGAATCAAATCCGGCGTGGTGGATCCGCTGCAGCAGCGCGCGCGGACCCACCGCTCCGCGCAGGCACCCGCCGACCCCGGCCCATGGACCGGGATCGGGTCCACCCCCTTCGCTTTGCCGGTAAATATCGGCAACCACCAGACGGCCGGCTGCCTGAAGCACCCGATGGGCTTCCGCCAACGCCGCGGCCGGGTCCGGAACCAGGGAGAGCACACATTCAAAGAAGACGGCACGAAGCATTCCGCTTTTCAGCGGCAAAGCCAGGGCATTGCCGCGCATGACGGAAAGCGGCGGGTCGTTCTGCCTGGCCACGCCAAGCAGCATCGGCGAAAGATCGATCCCGATGGTCCGGGCCCCAAAACGGCGGGCGAGCAGGTCCAGCGAGGCCCCGGTCCCGCAGCCCACGTCCAGCACCCGGTCCCCCGGCCCCAGTCGGCAATACCCGGCCGCCCGGCGGGTCAGGTCCAGCTCTCCCGGCCGGATGGCCGGCCCGGTCACGGCCCGCACGGCTTCGGATTCATAAGGTCGGGATATATTGATATCGAGTGTTTTACGCAACCGGCCCTATTTATCTTCGAGGATCCGCTCCACCTCCGCCATCTTCCCCGTGGCCACGGCTTCGCTGATCAGCACCGTTTTGCATTCCGGGCAGTAGGGCAGATCGGTGGTAAAACGGTTGCCCATGTATGCCACGGCCACCGGCCCCAACCACCAGATCACACCCGCAGCGGTCACAGCGCCACTTCAGGTCTTCGGGACGGACATTGTCAATTTTCATGGTCCCACCACCTCCATGCGATGGGCGTAAGCGTTGTGCACCGCAAAACCGTCGGCAGTCACCGAATAAATCACCCAGAAGGTGGCATGGCCCGTGCGCAGCATGCCCAAGCGATGCCCCGTTTCAGGGTTGAAAAACCGCTCACCATCGTTTTCGGCGTGCCGGATGACCCGCTGAACGTCTGATTCCAGAATCCGGCGCGAATCCAAAAGGGCTTCGACGGAGGGCTCCAGGTGGATGTGGAGAGACGGTTCCGCCTGGCTGCCGTTTGGCGCATCACCCCACACCTGCCGGCAAAGTTCCTCTTTCAGACGCTGACGGTTTTCCCGGCGACACGACCAGCCGGGCCGTGGGCGTGCGGCCGGGTCGGAAAGATCCGGGTCCGGAAAAATAAGGTCCAGCAGATGCCAGGTCCGCTTGCCCGTTGCCGCCAGGTTGTCCCGGCACATGGCGCAGTAGGCCAGGTAATCCCGAGAACTGCGCCGGCCACGTTGCTCGGCCACCTCACGGGCCAACTCCGGGTTGGCATTTTGCATGAGCCCGCCGAAACCGCAGCACTCGGTGCGCTCGCGCTCCAGGTCGAGGGGCTCGATGGGCACATTGATCCAGCTGAGCAGTTGACGCACCGCATCCTGGACCCCGGGATCGTCACGGGTCGTGCAGGGATCCTGAATGGCCAGGGGGGCGTCGATGCGGGGTCTCATGACGCCGGGAATACCGGCGGTTTCAAAAACTTCCCAGAGACTGATGGCATCCACCTCCGGCAGATGGCGGGCAAACATCTGCAGGCAGCTGGAACAGGCCACGATCGGCTGGGGCCGCCCCAGGCTGACCCAGGTGGTCTGCCACTGTTCCAGCGCTTCCTTGAACAGGGCCTGCTGGCCGGCCCAGTGGGCCGGAGCGCCGCAGCAGCCCAGCATCAAGGCCACCCCGCCGGACAGCTCGCTGCGCAGGTGATCGTACACCCGCCGCACCTGCCCGGGGGCCGAGGCGCAGAGTTGACAGCCGGGAAAAAAAAGGTAGCAACTGTTGTCCGTCCCCGGAGCATGGCGGGCCATGGCGAAATCCGGACTCTGGGAAAACGCCATGTCCCGGAGGGCGAAATCATGGGCCGAAGGCGGCATCTTTTCGCGCTCGACCATGCTCTGTCGGGCCGCCAGGCAGATGTCCTGCATGGCAAAATCGTTGGGACAAACCGTTTCGCACAAGCCGCACAGGCTGCACGAATTGACCAGCCGGTTGGATTTGCGCTCGCCCATGACGATGGATTCGTTGTTGTAGATCTCGCGCACATAGGTGCGCGGATAGCCGCCGAACTTCTCCAGGTAAGCGCACACCTTGACGCATTCCAGGCACTCGCACTGCAGACAGCGATCGGCCTCGGCCCGGGCCTCGGCGTCGCCGAACCCGCGTTGCGGATCGGCCATGGTCACCGCCGGCAGCGGCACCACGCCTTCCAGGCGAGTGATCAGGCGCGTTTCGAATGGCCCTTCCTTTTCCCGTCCGGCGTCCATGGAGACCTTCTGCAGCCAGCGGTCCATGGAGGTGGCGCACCAGCGCCCCGAAGCCGCCCGCCACACCGGCGAGGCATGATCCCCACCGGCGAACCGTCCATCCCGACCGGTATCACCGGCAAAACGAAAGGATGCCGACTTTTCCCGGCCGATGTTCCAGCCGTCGGCAGAAGCGGTGTCCAAACCGACGTACACGGCTGCATGGGATTGCATCAGCGCTTCTGGATCCGGGTTGACGCCGGTTTCGAACCTCACCCCCAGCCGGGCCAGGCGCTCTTTTTCGGCCTCGACCACTTCTTCGCTCAGCCGCCGGGAATACTCCCGGATCAGATCCGCACCGACGGTTTCACCAGCCTCGAAAACGGTCACCGCATACCCCTTGCGCCCCAGATCCCAGACCACGGTCAGGCTGCTCAACCCGCTGCCGACCACAGCCACACGGATTGGTTTTTGCGGTAGCGGCATCACCCGCTGGGGACGGTCGGCATGCGCGACACAGGCCCGCTCCAAATCGGCGATACGGATCGCGTCGCCAACCTTGCTGCGGTTGCAGACCGCCTGGCACGGCGCATCACAGACGCGCCCCAGGATCCCGGCCAGGGGCATGGTCTTGTTCAACACGGTCAGGGCCTTGGTCCAGTTGCCGTCGGCCACGTGTCCGATCAGGGTACGCGCATCCACATGCAGGGGGCAGGCCGCCACGCACGGTGCCGGCTCATCCTGGATGCAACGGTTCTCCCACTGCCGCAGTTCGCTCTGATCCATTGTTTCACCTTCACTCTCAATTCTAGGGAAATCCACATCCGCCAAAGGCGACCCGCGGCAATACGCTGCCGAAGGTCGCCTTGAAAGTGAACGCTCCGGGCCGCACCCAGCCGACCCGAAGCAGTATTATTTGACCTACCTGGCCTGCAACCCGGCCAGCACCTTCTCGGGCAGGGCCGGCAGACGGGTGATGCGCACGCCGCAGGCGTTGTAAATGCCGTTGATCACCGCCGCATGCGGGCTGGTCAGGGGAAGTTCACCCGACCCGGCAGCACCGAAGGGTCCATCCTTGCGCGGGGTTTCCACATAGATCAGTTCCATGTCATCGGGGATCTGCTTGATATACGGGACCCCCGCGCCGGCCAGGGTGGAATGCTTCTTGATGTCCTCGTAATCCTCGGTCAGGGCCAGGCCGATGCCCTGGGCCAGACCGCCGTAGAGCTGGCCGTCCACCACCAGGCGGTTGTTGACCGATCCCACATCCGCCACCAGGGTCATTTTCTCCACGGTGGTTTTACCGGTGGCGATCTCCACGGCCACCTCGGCCATGAAAACACCGTACATATAGACGGAAAAGGGTTCACCCTGGCTATTCTCGTCGCAATCCCGGGCCGGAGCGGTCCACTTACCCACATAGTGCACCGGCATGTCGTCGGCCTTCATCTGGGCATAATCGCGAAAAGTGCCGTCCGGCTTCTTCATCCCCGCCGCCAGTGCCTCAGCCGCGTTTTTGGTGGCCTGCCCGGTCATCACCTGGCTGCGGCTTCCGCCGGCCACCCCGGAATTGGGCGCCTTGCTGGTATCGTTCATCACCAGGCGGATGCGGTCCGGCGTAATCCCGGTCACCCGCAGGGCCTCGTAGGCCACCCCCAGGGTTCCGGCATCGGCGCCCTGACCATGATCCTCCCAGCAGTTGAAGATGGTGACCGTATTATCCTCATTGAGTTCTGCCCAGGCTTCGGAGGTGTCCGGCCCGTCCAGACCGCAGCCGTAAACACCGATGGAAATGCCCACGCCTTTTTTGATCGCATCGGTGGATTCGGCCTTGGCTTTGTCCAGGGCGGCGGTGTATTTCGGACGCAGCTTGTCGATCATTTCCGGCAGCGAATAGACCTCCGGTGCCTGGCCCGTGGGGGTGGTGGACCCTTCGCGGTAGGCATTCTTGTAGCGCAGTTCCAGGGGGTCGACGCCCAGCTTCTCGGCCAGTTCATCCATAAGGACCTCGGAGGCGAATTCGCTCTGGGGCGCACCATATCCCCGGAAAGCCGACCCCCAGGCATGGTTGGTGCAGACGGTGCGCCCCTCGCCGCGAATATTGGGGATGTCGTAACCCGCCCCCATGAACTGGGTGCCGCGCAGGGTCAACAGGTCGCCGAACTCCGAATAGGGGCCATGATCCACGCTGTAGTCGGTCTCCATGGCCAGCAGTTTGCCATCCTTGCCGGCGGCGAAGCGCATGTTCATGAAGAAGGGCGAACGCTTGCCGGTGTAAGCCTGCTGTTGCTGGTAGTCGTATTTAAGGAAGCAGGGCCGGCCGGTGACCAGGGCAGCCACACCCACGAAGACCTCCATGGTGGGGCTGAACTTGTAGCCAAAAGTGCCGCCGGTGGGGTTCTGAACCATGATCAGGTCTTCCAGTTCCACACCTAAACCGGGGGCGATCATGGCCGCATGCAGGTGCAGGCCGATGGACTTGGAGTGGATCACCAGTTTGCCGTCGTCGTTTTTGTAGGCAAAACCCACGTCCGGTTCGATGGGCAGGTGCGGCTGACGGCCCACGTAAAAGTCGTCCTCCACCACCACATCGGCGGCATCGAAAATCGGAGCGGTCTCTTCCCCCTTGGCGATCTTCTGAATATAGTAGATGTTTGGCGTTCCCGGATGGATTTCGATGGCGTCGTCGGCCATGGCCGCCGGCGCACTCATGTACTCGGGCAACGGCTCCAGGTCCACCTTGACCGCGGCAGCCGCGTCCTTGGCATGGTGTTCGGTATCGGCGCAGACGATGGCAATGGCATCACCATACTGGAAAATCTTGGAATCATTCAGTATCGGCCGTTCCCAGCCGTCTCCCTTGTTGGACGGGAAGGTGATCAGGCCGGTGATGCGGTTTTTCCCGGGCACATCCTTGTGGGTGATCACCTTGAACACGCCGGGCATCTTCTCCGCCTCGGAGGTATCGATCGATTTAATGTTGGCATGGGAAATTTTCGCCTGCACCAGGGCCAGATTCAGACGATCCTCGGGCAGCTTGAGGCCCAGGTCAGCACCATAATCCAGGGTCCCGGTAACCTTGGCGATGGCCGTGGGCCGGGGGTATTTGGTGCCCCAGATGCGTCCGTCCTCGGGGATCTTGAAATTCAGTTCATCGGCGGCCATCTCGCCGCGCAGAACCTTGGCCGCGTCCATGACCGCATCCACCAACGGCTTGTAACCGGTGCAGCGGCAGACATTGCGGTGTTTCTGGAACCAGTCGCGGACCGCTTCACGGGTCGGGTTGGGATTTTCATCCAACAGCACCTTTGCCGAGACGATGAATCCGGGGCTGCAGAAACCGCACTGGGCACATCCGTGGGCGATCCAGGCCAACTGCAGGGGATGCAGTCCGTCCGGGGTGCCGAGCCCTTCGATGGTGGTCACGGTTGCCCCTTCGGCCACCCGTGACAATTTGGTGATGCAGGAGCGCACCAGTTTGCCATCCAGGATAACGTTACAGGCTCCGCACTGTCCCTGGCCACAACCGACCTTGGTTCCGGTCAATCCCAGCTGGGCCCGCAGGATATCGGCCAGGGTGTCCTTTTCCGATGCGATCACAACCTTGTTGCTGCCATTCAACATGATGTTGCGAGAAATCATAATTCCTCCCTTTCGTGGTTAACCCGTTGATCGAAACACAACCGACCATTTGATAAACGCATTAAATAGAACCACTTCAGCAAATCCCTTTGCCGAATCCGCACAGGGGGTAGCGGCAGACGTTGCAGCCGGCACACAGGCCGCCGTGCCCCATGGCGGCAATATCGTCGCGAGTGACCGTCTCACCGGCCAACAGGCGCGGAATCACCAGTAGGTATGCAAAGATGTTGGCCTTGCCCATATCCAGGAAGGCGGGAATCTCCTCCTCGCGGACAAAGTGACCTTTTCTGAATGCCGGCCCCTTTTTCTGCCCGGGAATAATGCGGGTTACATCATGCCCCAGAACCATACCAACGGCCTCGGTAACGGGAATCGCCTTCATCGTTCGGTCCTCCTGAGATGTACATAGATGATCAAATCAGAAACCCGTTCAATTGGCAGCAACGGACGCTTGCCGGCCATGTGGCGTCACAATCAACAAAAATCCTTGGAATGAAAAGGAAACGAATCGAATTTTTTCTATCGTGCCCACCGCATTATGTCAATCATGGCACAACAAAGTCCCAAAAAATATCTGCATAAGCAGATAACGATTTATTTTTTTTACGTATAAATTGTATGCAAACAATCGCCGAACGATTAGTGGTACCCTCCAGACAGCCTTTCCTGCCTTTATCTCCTGCCATGCAGTCGCCAATATTGCGATTGTTTTGATCATTAGTTGCAGCAAAATACGAACCAATCGACCCTTCGTCTGACTGAAGAATTCTTATTAATTCTTAACAACTTGAAATCAAAGTAATAATTTTTTTACCCATTATTCATTAACTCATTGGATTGGTGTGTTATTACTTTCCGGGCGAAAAAAGACTGGAAGAGATGGGCCTGTTTGACCCATCGGCAGGACTGCATTTGGGTCAAACAGACCCATCAGATGGCCACACAACTTCACCGTTCGCGTGTATCAGACACAGCGACGATGATAAATTTAAATCATAATTTGAAGAAGGATCGGGAATTTTATTAATTAAACGAAATTGCTTGTTCTTGCGCCCGTCTTCCGCGTTGCATCAACGGCCACATACTCCCGGTATGCAACCCTTGATGCGTCTTGAAGACGAACACAAGCCCGGCGCAATTACGTTCAATTAATTTCATCCCCGATCCTAAGACTGATTTACTCTTTCCAAAATATGGCGCTCAACATACAATACGACCACTATTGCTTGATCATGAAATATTCGGACGGGTGAGGATTTCCGGATATCATACTCGCCCATTTTCATTACTATCCAGCACAGGCTTTAATATGTTGGCCATGAAGCCGCGCATTCTGATCGGGATCATTTTATTGCTCACTGGTGTGATGTCGAACGCCTGTACGGTGGCCGACCATAAGGCTCATAACGCCCGTGAAAGAATAAAAATCCTGCATATCAACGATGTTCACTCCCATCTGGAGAGCGGCAGCATCGATCTGAAGATCGCAGGTATCGATACCGCGTGCGAAGTCGGTGGGATGGGGCGGGTGGCAGCCATAATCGCCGATCTCAGGGCAAACAACGACAACACCCTCGTGCTGCATGCCGGGGATGCCGTGCAGGGGACGTATTACTATACCCTGTTCAATGGTGAGGCAGATGCCAGGGTGATGAACGCCATCGGTTTCGATGCGATGACCATCGGCAATCACGAATTTGACGACGGCGACGAATGGCTGGCCGGTTTTATTGAACGTCTTGATGCGCCCGTGATCAGTGCCAATATCGACGTGGCCGACGGCAATATCCTCAACGGGCGATTTTCGCCCTATGTCATCAAGCGGGTTGCCGGCAAGGATATCGGCATTGTCGGCATAACGATTGCCGCCAAAACCAAGGCGTCCTCGCAGCCGAGTGATGCGGTGACGTTTCACGATGAAGCGGCATCGTTAAGGGCGGCCGTCGATGCATTGAAAGCACTCGGAATCGGGCGGATTGTGGTGCTCAGCCACTATGGCTATCGGAACGCCATTGCCCTTGCCGGTCAGGTCGGCGATATCGACGTGATAGTCGATGGTGACTCCCACACCCTGCTTGGCGATTTCAGCATGTATGGCCTGCGGACCGACGGCGCTTATCCGACCATGGCAAGCAACGCGGACGGCGATGCGGTGTGCATTGTCCAGGCCTGGGAGTACAGCAAGGTTTTGGGGGAACTGGATGTCACTTTTGCCGGCGATGTTGTCGACCACTGCAGCGGTACGCCGCATCTGATCCTGGGAGACACCTTCATGCGTGAGAATACGGGAGGCCAGGCCGATGCCGTGAAAGGGGCCGATCTTTCCGCGCTGCAGGCGGTGATTGATCAGGACAGGAAACTGGATGGGGTCGCAGACGATACGGCGGTTGCCGAAATTATCGCCGGTTATGCAGAAAAAATGGGTCTCCTTGCCAATACGGTGATTGGCAAAGCCGGCGAAGATCTCCTTCATGGCCGCGTGCCAGGAAAAATTGAAGATGGTGTCGTCCTTCAGCGGGGCAGCGATATCGCTCCGCTGGTGGCCCAGGCGTTTTACGTGCAGGATCCCAATGCCGACATCAGTATCCAGAACGCCGGCGGGGTGCGCATCAGCCTGCGTGCCGGGGACATGACCTACGACACGGCCTACACGCTGCTGCCCTTTTCCAATACTCTGTTTGAGATCAGGCTGTATGGTACCGAGATCCGGCAGGTGCTTGAGGACGCCATTGAAAATATCGCCCAGGGGGGCTCGACCGGTTCCTTTCCCTATTGCTATGGATTGAAGTTTGACGTCGATGCCACCCAGGCGTACGGCAGCCGTGTCAGCAACCTGGAAGTCAGGGACCGGACCACCGGGACGTATTCGGATCTGGGCGACGACACCATGTATGTCGTCGTCACCAACGATTATACTGCCGCCGGTCGTGACGGTTACGACACCTTTGCCACCGTTCAGGAACGGCGGGGCAGGGGAACGGACACGTACCTCGATTATGCCATGTCTTTCGTCAACCACGTGCGGAGTTTGACCGCGGCCGGAAAGCCGCTGGTGAAACTGCCGGCGGCGGATCATTGCATCAAAAGCTATATCCCCACGACGGCGACCGGCGACAATTTGTAAGGCGGGTGCGCCTCAGCCGGTGAGCATCCCTACCATGGTTCCGGTCATGCAGGTGGCCAGGATTCCGGCAAGAATCGAGCGGGCGCCCAGTTGAACAATTTCGTTGCGGCGTTCAGGGGCCATGGCCCCCAATCCCCCCAGCATGATTCCCAGTGATCCCGGGTTGGCAAACCCGCACATGGCATAGGTCAGAATCAGACGGCTGCGCGCCGAAAGGGCGCTGGGGTCGAGATGGGCCATCTCCAGATAGGCGAGGAATTCGTTGAGCACGGTTTTGGTGCCCATGAGGCTGCCGGCGGTCATGCATTCGCTCCAGGGGATGCCGATCAACCACATGACCGGCGCCATGAGAATCCCCAGCAGGCGCTGGAGGGTCAACGGCGTCCCGCCCATGTCCGGCAGCCAACCCAGGGCGATGTTGACCAGTCCCACCAGGGCGACCAGCACCACCAGCATGGCGATGATGTTGATCAACAGTTTCACGCCGTCCAGAGTGCCGTTGGTAATCGCCTCCATGGCGCTGTCGGCGGGCACGGGAATGGTGATGGACGCCTCGGTTCTCGCTTCCGGAACGGTCGGAACCATGATTCGGGCCAGGGCGATGGCGGCCGGGGCGCTGATGATGGAGGCCGTCAGCAGATGCCCCATGGCATCGGGCACGACCGGTTTCAGGACGCCCGCGTAAAGCACCATCACGGTCCCGGCAATGGTGGCCATGCCGCAGGTCATAATCGAAAACAGCTCCCCGCGGGAGATGTCCGCCACATAGGGGCGGATGAACAGGGGGGCTTCCACCATGCCGATGAAGATGTTGGCGGCGTTGGCCAGGCCCTCGGCGCCGCCGATACCCAGGGTTCGACGCAGAAGCCAGGCAACGCCGCGAACGATCCAGGGCAGAATCCGCCAGTAGAACAGCAGCGCGCTCAGGGCACTGGCCAGAAGCACCATGGGAAGACCTCGAAAAGCGAAAATATAGGTGCTGGCACCTGTCCCGGAAAAGGGGAGGGCGCCCCCTCCCAGGTAGCCGAAAACCATGGCTGTCCCCTCCTGAAGGGCTTTTTCCAACGCATTGACGAGAACATTCAGCATGAGGAAGAGATGCCGGGTCACCGGCACCTTGAGAAGAATAATGGCCAACAGTCCCTGCAACCCGACAGCATATCCGACGGTTCGCCAATGAATGGTTTTGCGATTTTCCGAAAACAGATAGGCTACTGCCAACAGCGCAAGGAGCCCGATTCCACTTTGAACCATTTGCATCATCTTAAATACCCTACCTCCATGGTTTTGGTTTCGAAACTGACCGGTCAAGAATTGTTTTTGGGGGCTTGGTTATAGCTTCGTTCACCTGGATTTAGGAACGATTAAAACGGGCTGATCCCATATTACCTCTCGTTCCCACGCTCTGCGTGGGAACGTATACGGCCAATCATTCCCACGCAGAGCGTGGGAACGAGGGGGTAAGTGGACGAAGTTGGAACCAAGCCCGTTTTTGGCTCTATTTTTCAATCCTTTTGCAGTAATGTCAAATGTCCAATGGAAAATGCCAAATGGTGGCATTCTGTCCATTTATAATCGATCGGAGCCTTCAATTGACATTCGGATTTTCACATTTGGCATTGGTTGAATCGGGGCGGTGGGTTTTCGATCACGCCATCAGCCAGAATATCGATTTCGATAGCGATCCCGATTTCGATTTGGATCATAGTAACGATCTGTACGTTATCGCCCTGTAAGGAACATCACATACCAAGGTTACATGCGGTTGCCCTGGCAATATTGGGGTAGCCATTGACAATACAAAACTTATGGCATAGAGAAAACCAATCGAACTGCGGCAGAAGTCGCAAATGAGCAAAAAACGGTAACGCTGTTTGCAACAGGCCACGAAGGTCTTCCCCTCATCAGGGGAGAAATTTCGTGGCTTTTTTTATTGTTGTGTTGACCTTCATTCAGACATTCAGAAAAAGGAGAAACCCAAATGAGAGAAAAGTGTATCCGGCTGTCTGGCGCCCTGCTCGTTTTATCCCTGCTGATCGTCAGTCCCCTCCCGGCCCATGAATTCATTGTCAAACCCGTGACCATGACGCCGCACCCGGGCCAACAGCTTCCTTTCAGCGTCATTTCCGCCCACGTATTTATGGTCAGCGAGGAAATGGAACCGGCAGAACAGGTCGTGATGGCTCTGAACCGGGATGGCAAGACAACGCCGCTGACTCTCGTTAAAAACCCCACCCTCATGACCCTTGATGGATCCATGGAGCTGGCGGATGAGGGCACCTATCTGTTATGCGGGCACCGCAAAGGGGTGATCTGGACGAATACAACCCAGGGATGGAAACAGGCCAGCAAAAAAGGGCTGAGCAACGTCATTTCCAGTGGAAAATATGAAAAATTCTGTAAGACCCTGATCAACGTCGGTCATCCGGATGATGGATACAAGAAAACCGTCGGCCACGCATTGGAGATTGTCCCCCTGGATGACCCGGCGGCCCTGTCGCCCGGGGATGAAGGCCGTTTTCAGGTTTTGTTCAAGGGGGCGCCCTTGTCTTCAGCCGTTTATGCCTCCTATGACGGATTCAGCTCACATCCCAATACCTGGGCTTATATGACCGAAACCGATGAAAACGGTGTGGCCCATATCAAATTACATCATGAGGGGTGCTGGATGATCCGTGTAGAGAACAAAATCAAACAGGCCACCAAGGACTATGACGTTCATGTCATGCGGGCCGTTCTGGTATTTAACGTAAAATGAGCTCCGGTGCACTTGTTTCCAGGCTGATTTGCACGGCTTTGCTGGTCATGCCATTTGCCTTTGCAGGATCGGCGCTGGCCCATGGTACCGGTTTCCGGCTGGTCAAGGATCCCCGTCCGCTTGCCGTCCGGTTTTATTACACCGGCGGCGATCCCATGGGATTTGCGCAGGTTCGGGTCTACAGCCCGGAGTCGGATGCGATCGAATATCAGAACGGAAGAACCGACGGCCAAGGCATATTTGCCTTTTGCCCGAAGCGGCCTGGAGAATGGACACTCATGGTTGCCGACGGAATGGGGCATAAGGTCCGGGCGGTTGTCCAGGTGGGCGAGGGCTTGAACCCCGCTCAGGCAACTTCCAGGCAAGGGGGCGGAACCAAACCGGGGTGGCTTGAGATTGTTGCCGGCCTTAGCCTGTTGATGAATATCGTTCTGATTTCCGGTTATCTGAAAAAAAAGAAAGGATGAGGCTGACCTAAGGGTTACGGCAAAAAACAATTGTGCCGAATTGCGCCTTGCAGATGGACCAAAAAACAAGCAAGATGGTGCCATTGTTTTTTTGTCGTAACCCTATAAATACTCGGTTTCATCCCGTTTGCTGATGTACTCCTGACAAGCATTTGAGAACATGCCTTGGAATGTCCGGTTCCAGGCGAGCGTCGGTGTTACCAGCAGACACGAATTAAACCGGCGTCCCACCATTCCCTGCAACTCTCCGGCAGATATCAGGTTTGCCTACTCAAGAACGTATGATTCCCACACTTCAATAATTTCCTTCTTATTTCGACCCAATTTACCTATTTTTAAAAAGACATTTTATTGCATTTGATCGGGAAATCGATTTGAATGAAAATATGGTTTTAAGATTGTATGTTGGGCAGGGCCAGAGAGAGAGAAGGCGGTATGAGCCATACCGCGACGACCGATAACGCAGCCCCAACACATTATTTTGAATGCTAAGGATCGGGGATGAAATTAATTGGGCGTAATTGCGCCGGGCTTGTGTTCGTCTTCAAGGCGCATCAACGGTTGCATACCGGGAGTATGTGGCCGTTGATGCAACGCGGAAGATGGGCGCAAGAACAAGCAATTTTGTTCAATTATAATAAAATTCCCGATCCTAGATTATGTAACCAAAAGCCAAGGGGGCAAGGTTGTCGCAACCGGTTAATCTGCAACCTGGCGTTCTTGATCCATCCGGAAGAAGAATGGGAAACTTATTGAAAATAATAAAAACAGCATGTTTTTGTTGTGTTTTGTTCTTTTCCCGATCAGCCTTTGTTTTTCCCGCCCAAACCGATCCGTTGTTGGTAATGGCATTCAATCACACCATTTCTAAGCCATGGAAATGGAAGAAGAACGGAGAGTATGTCGGCCCCTTTATTGATGTCATGAATCAGGTTGCCGATCGCAGTGGGTTCAGGGTTGCATTAAAACCCTTGCCATGGAAAAGAGCCCTGATGGCGATGGACGCCGGATTGGTTGACGGTTCTTTTGGCGGTTACAAAACACCTGAACGCGAAGCCTTTGCCGTATTTTTGGATATGCCTATCGGCTGGTCGATTTTATCGATTTATGTCAGGGCAGGAGAGGAATTCCCATTTGGTAAAGTCGAGGATCTCTACGGTAAAGAAATTGGCATTGTCCGCGGTTATACAACCAGTCCTGAATTTGATGCGGCGGTTCACCAGAAAAAAATCCATATTGAAGAAACAAGCAATTATGTTGGTCTGATAAGAATGCTGAATGCGCATCGGATAGAAGGGATTGTGGGGGCAACGTCAACGATCCAGGCGCATCTTATCGATATGGGGTGGGCTGATAAGTTTGGTAGGTTGCCGAATCCGATCACAGAGCCTAAGCCAATTTACATTTGTATTTCTAAAAACTCAAAAATTCCGCACCGGGAGAAAATTATCGCCCGAATGAATCAGGCAATGATGGATATGGCAAAGGAAGCTGCTTTTGAGAAAATTGCGCAAAAATATGATTATGACAAGTGCGTTGTTTTTGGTTGCATTCCAAAAACAAGGTAGAGAAAGAAACGGCGGTCTATTCGATGCGATGTTTTGTCTCATAGGATGTTAAATGGATAATTTTCGGTTAACCGATTTAATTGATCTGGCCGCTGTACAAAAGATGGCTGATGCCCATTACCAGGCAGCGGGCATGCCCCTTGGCATCGTTGATGCCAAGGATGATTCAATTATAGTAAGTGTCGGCTGGCAGGATATATGCGCCGATTTCCACAGGGCCAATCCCAAATCGCTTAAAAGATGCCAGGCAAGTGACAATTACATTAAGGAACAACTATCCAGTGGCCACGCGTGCCAATATAAGTGCAAAAATGGGCTCATGGACGTCGCTATACCGATTTTCGTGTCGGGACGTCATATGGCGACGATGTTTTTAGGACAATTTTTTTATCAGGGCGAGGCTCCTGATCGGACATTTTTCATCAGACAGGCACAGGATTTCGGCTACGATCTTGACAAGTATCTCGCAGCGCTTGACCGGGTGCCTGTTTTCTCGCGCGAAAAAGTCGACTATATCCTTGAATACAATAAGGCGTTGGTGGGTTTCATAACAACGCTTGCGGAAAATGCGCTTCTTAAAATAAAAGCGGACGAAGCGGTTTTGAAACAACAATATTTTCTCCAATCCGTCATCGATTGTGCTGATCGGGCGATTTTCGCCAAGGACGAGACCGGGCGGTACATTCTCAGCAACCAATACCATGCCAATCTTCTCAACAGCACGCCTGTTGAGGTCATCGGGAAAAGAGACATCGATTTCAAAGTGTTTGCGCCTTTCGCCCAAGCATATACCGCTAATGACAGTTATGTTTGGCGAACCGGCCGCGCATTGGAGTTTGAGGAGGTCGTTCCCCAAAAGGATGGTCAACGCATCTATCTGTCATGCAAGTACCCTTTGCATAACCCTGAAGGAAACATCTTCGCGGTATGCGGCATTGCCACCGATATTACTCAGCGTAAGCGGATTGAGGAGGAGCTGGAGCAGCGTGTAAAGGAGCGGACCGCCAGCCTGGCGGAGTCGGAGTCCAAGTTCCGCGGCCTGGTGGAGAACACCATGGACATCCCGTTCAGCATCGGAGTCGACGGCCGTGTGCGTTATATTGGACCCCAAACCAAACGCTACGATTTCGATCCCAATGCCATCAAGGGCTGTCACATCCTCGATTTTATCGTCCCCGACGATCATGATAGCGTGAAAACAGCAGTTCAGTGGAGCATTGAGAAGGGTGAAACGTCTCCGGTGGAGTTCCGCATCCAGGTTCCGGATGGCCGTATCGTCTGGTTCGAGGGGCGCAGCACGTTGCAGCGGGATACTTCCGGCAACGTCATCGGATTTACCGGTGTCCTCCGGGACGTTACGGAGCGCAAACGGATAGAGAAAGTGCTAAAAGAGAGCGAGGAACGCTACCGCAACCTGTTTGAGGCCGAAGCCGGCGCCATCCTGGTGTTCGATGCACAAACACAGCGTTTCATGGATGTCAACCCCGCCGCAGAGCGGCTATACGGGTACACCCGTGAAGAATTTCTCAACCTGACATATTGGGACATCTCCTGTGAACCGCAAGCCTCGAAAGAGGTGATCAAGCAGATCCTGGCAGGACTGTTGAGGGAACCGGTCCCGATACGATGGCACCGCAAAAAGGATGGCTCGGTTTTTCCCGTTGAAATCTCACCCAGCAAATTTACCCTTGAGGGGAAGGCGGTGCTTGGCGGCATCATGAGGGATATCACCACCCGCCTGGAGGAACAGAAACAGCGTGACAAACACCAAAAACGGCTTCGACAGTTGGCAGCCAAGCTGGCCGCTGCCCAGGATGAAGAACAGCAGCGCATTGCCCAGGGGTTGCATGATGATGTGGCCCAGGATCTGGCGCTGTGCAATTTGAAACTGGCCCTGGCCGATCGGGAAAAGGATTCGGCCAAGGCCAATGCGATTCGAAACCAAATTGGAGAATTGATCCATAAAACAGCCGGGAAAATCCGATCGTTGAGTTTTGAGTTGTCCTCCTCTTCACTCTACCGGATCGGTTTTAAAGAGGCGATTGTGGAGTTGTGCAGCAGCATGGCCAGGAGATACGATGTTTGTTTTAAAGTCAAATGCAACAGCAATACCCAGATGATGGACAATACCACCGCAGCCGTCTTGTTCAAGGCTGTGCGGGAGCTCCTTTTCAATGTGGTCAAGCATGCCGGTACCAAAGACGCAACCGTATTCATTGATTGCGAGGACAGCATGATGAAACTTGCGGTGGAGGACCGGGGAAGGGGGTTCAGTCAACTGGTAGACGATAATTTGATAAATATGGGCAAAGGCATGGGCCTTTTCGGTATCAAAGAGCGTCTGAGCGATTTGGGCGGCAATCTTCATATTGAATCCACCCCCGGCAACTGTACACGCGTGATGCTTCAGGTTCCCGTTGGAGGCGTCTCCCGAACCTGAAACTAATATCAAAAGGGGCAACCATGACCGGTGAAACCATTCATGTTATCCTGGCCGACGACCACGACATCTTGCGGGAAGGGCTTTGCGCCCTTCTCATGCATGAACCGGAAATAAAAATCGTGGCCGAGGTTTCAAATGGCCGTGAGGCGGTAACGATGGCCTTGCGGCTCGAACCGGACGTCATCATTATGGATATCGGCATGCCTGATCTCAACGGCATCGACGCAACCCGCAAGATCGTATCGAGCCCTTGTAAGAGCAAGGTGCTGTGCCTCTCCATGCATGATGAAAGTGCCATGGTCCACGCGATGCTGGAAGCCGGCGCCAGTGGATTCCTGCTTAAAACCAGTGCCGGTAAAGAGCTGGTTGAGGCGGTGCGCGTGGTGGCCGACGGCCAGACCTACCTTTCCCCTTCCATCACCCGCGTCATGATCGACCTCCACTTCTCTGGCCCAAACCCCATATGAGGTCGTTTATCAGGAAGACCGGGTCAAGTTGAAACACTATGCGAGGTTGGCCTTTACGCCGGGGGGGACGCCCAGCCGATAGGGGTTGGCTTCGAAAACGGTTTTCAGCGCCAGGCCCAAATCATTGAAAATCAGGCGCCAGGCCGCCTCTGCCGGGGGAAGCTCCTTGATGTGGACCATGATGCTGCATCCCAGCCCCCAGGAGAGACCATCGAAGAAGTCGTCAAGGTCTTCGGAATAGAGGCCGTTCATGATGGTCCGGCCGATGATGAGCGTTTTCTGAATCTGCTCACGGGTCGTGTTCAATGGCACGAACCGCCAGAATTTGCGGCCCTCAACGCTGACGGCCAGCCTGATCTTGCGGTTGTGGAAATCCTCGGCTGTGTGCAGGCTGTCGCCCCCGCCATTTACGCCCCGGTCCATCATTCTCTTTACCAGGACCTCCCTGAGGGCCCGTCCCAGGGCCATGCCCGAATCTTCCAGCAGCACATGGCTGGAACTGAGCGCATTGGCGGTAAAGTCGATGCGGGTCGAGAATCCGGCAGCCGTTGCGGTGGTTTGCAAAAGACGGTTGAAACTGTCCAGTGCCCGGGTCCCGGCGTAATGGGCGATCGGCGCACCCGTATAACAGAACGCGGAGGGGCTTTTTTGTTCAAAGTCAACCATTGCGTTCAGGCCGCTTTCGGCGGTTCCCCTTTGGATTTCGGCCCGGTTCGAAGAGCGTGACCGCACCACGATATTCCCGAGGTCGATGTTCTTCTCAATCGGCGCGGTGAAATTTCCGGTCTCGACGGGTGGCGTAAAGATCCGGCTCAGGCATGTCCCCAGCGCCCGGAAGACCCCTTCCCAGGTGTGATGTTGATCTTCCAGGTTGCAGACGACCACTGACACCGCCGCCGGCAGACCTTCGGCCAGGCCGGTGAGCAATTCCACCAGCGGACCGCCGGAGGAGAGCTGTTCACAGCGCAGGGACAAAAACCAGTCCAGGTCGACCTCGGCGCCGCTATCCATTTTCAGGATGCCGGGCCCGGGCGCGCCCAACTCCACCAGGGCCTCGGCGCTGCCGTCGTCGAGCATCCCCATGGCCGCGGCCGAATCCCGGAAACGGGCAAATGATGCGATGCGTCCGCCCAGGGATTTCCCCAGCGCGGACCACTCTTCATCGTCCCAATTCAGTGCAATGGAACAGCCCATCCGCCAGGCGATGTGCTCGATCATGTGGCTGACGAAATCGTTGGGGGTTCGTATCGATTTCTCGGTTACCTTGCCGAAGGAAAGATTGATTCGGTTCATACGGAAAGTTCTCATTTTGATCGCAAAAACAGTTCCAGTCCCACCACCTTGTCCAACAGCCACACGGCCACGAAGGCGACAACGATGTAGACCACCGAAACGGCGGCCAGGTCCGGCGTGATCACGCTGCGGATGGAGTTGTAGATCATGACCGGCAGGGTCACGATGCGCGCGTCCGTCAGAAAGAGGCTGACGAGGAATTCGTTGAAGGCCAGGATGAACATCAACAGGGCGCCGGTGATCACCCCCGGCATGACGCACGGCAGGGTGACGGTAAGGAAGGTCTGCAGCGGCGGGGCGCCACAGTTGGCGGCGGCGTTCTCCAGTTCATCGTCCAAGGCGTTCACCGTTGCGCTGACGGCCCAGATCATGAACGGCAGGTTGATGATGCAAAGACCGATCCCCACCGGCCACAACTGGCCCAGGATACGGATCTCACCAAAGACCAGCATCATTCCCAAACCCGATACCACCAGCGGAATGGTGAACGGCAGGAGCAGGTAAACCTGCAGCGCCATGCGCAGGACGATCCGGTATCGGGCCATGGCGATGGCGGCCAGGGTTCCGGCCGGGATGCTGACGATGGTGCAGATGACCGATACGTAGAACGTCCGTACGAAGGCTTCCTTGAAATCGTCCAAGAGCCAGAGATGTTTGTACCATTTCAGGGAGAGGCCGGCCGGCGGGAACTGAACAATATCCCCGGCGGTGAATGACGCCCCCAGGATAATGATCGTGGGCAGGCTGAGCGCGATCAGGTTGAACCAGACGATCGACCACAAAACGATTTTTTTCCCCCGGGCGCCGGTCAATGGGTTCTCCTTGAAAATCCGAGCGTCCCGGTGCCGCAGATGGAGAAGATCACGGTGACCACGAGGCTGCCCAGGGTTACCAGGAACATGGACAGTGCCGCGCCCAGTCCGGGATTGGAAAGCAGGAAAAAGCTGTCGTAAATGGAATTGGCGATAAAGTCCATGGTGCCCCCGCCCAGGATTTCGGGCATGGCGAAATCGGTCAGCGTCAGGGTGAACAGCACCACCGAGGCGCCCACGATTCCGGGCATGGCCATGGGGATGACCACGTGCCGGAAGGTCTGTATCCAATTGGCTCCCAGACTTTCCGAGGCGAGTTCCACGTCTTCGCCGATGGCGGTGATGGCCGGCGCCATCAGCAGCACGGCAAAGGGGAGCATGTATTGCACCAGCCCCAGGATCACCGCCGGGAAATTGTAGATCATGTTGATCTGGGGAAATCCCAGGGATGTGGCCAGCTGGTTGAGCAGGCCCTCCTTGCCCAGGATAATCAGCCAGCCGTACGCCCGGACGACCTGGCCGATAAAAAAGGGCAGGAAAAGGCTGATCAGCAGAAATTTCCGCGTAAAGGCGGTTTTCGCCCGCACCATGACATAGGCGTAGGGAAAGGCGAGGCATGCGGTGATCACCGTGACCAGTACCGAGGCGCCCAGGCTTCGGAGGATCACGGACTGGTAGGTCGGACTCGTTAGGGCGGTTTTGTAGTTGACCAGCTCAAAGGCCGCTTTCAGCCGGTAGGTGGTCAGATCCAGTTCATGGAAACTGTTTTCGAACAGATAGGCCAGACCGATCACCAGAACGAATACCAGCAGGATGGAAGGAATCAGAAAGAGGTAACCGGTCAAAGGCGCCCAGCGCCGGGGCCACATCGAAGCGATGGCCTCGGCCCGGTCCAGCACGCGCCACTTGAGCGGATAGCGAAACGGTTTTTGATCCGCGGACGAACCCATATGGCACCCATTGCGGTTGCCGGAGCCGGCGCTTCGGAAAAGCGCCGGCTCCGTTTTTTGTTATCCCTGAAATATCTGGTTGAACGTGGCGAACCATTTGGGCTGGTTTTCGACGAGCACCTTCGAGGGCACGCGGACGAGTTTTTCGAAATCCTCGGGCTTGGTCGGATAGGAAACATCACCGACGAGGTCGGCCGGCGGATCGATACCGGGGAACACCGGGGGCAGGCCGAGCATCGAACACCATTTTTGCTGGGCGTCCCGGGTCAGGGCGTAGTTGACGAATTCCTTGGCCCAGTACTCCTCATTCCCGGGAAGGCCTTTGGGCACCCAGAGGCCGTCCGTGTCGACCTTGCAGCCTTCTTCGGGGACGGTCCAGGCAACATTGATTCCGTTCTGCTTGGCCGCGCGGGCGTTCACACTGATGGTGCAGGCCAGGTCGATCTCGCCGTTCTGAAACCAGTTGGTAAAATCGGCGTCCTCACCCAGAAGCGGTTTGTTCGCCTTCAATTGGCGATAGAATGCGTATCCCGGCGCCATGTTGTCCGGGATGTCGGCAAACGTGCCGCCTCCGGCGATGACCGCAATGGGGTTGAAGCCGATACCGTCATCGTACAGGGCAATGCGGCCTTTGAATTTGGGGTCCAGCAGCACTTTCCAGGATTTGGGCGGGCCGTCCGGAAAGGCCTCCGGCCGGTAGGCGCAAACATAGACATACGCATAGGTGTTGACCAGCGGATATCCGTCCAGGCCGACCGGCTTGGCCAACGGCATCAGGCCCTTCAGGTTGGACAGATCGCTCAGATCGACCGTCACGCCGCGCAGGGCCGATATGGTGGCGTTGGTGGTCGTATCCCAGTTGACGTGAATCGGGGGGATGCGTCCCTGGTCGACAGCGGCCCAGATTTTCGGTTTGATCTCATTGTCTTCGGTAAAATCCATGCGGACCCTGATGCCCGTGGCGGCGGTATACCCGTCGGCCACGCCCGCTTTGAGTGCATCGCCCCAGGCGCCGCCCCAGGCGCGGACGATAATCTCCTTGGGCTTTTTGGGGGCGGCGGCAAAGGCCATGCCCGGTGACAGGGCCAGTGCGCCCGCAAAACCCGCGGTCGCCTTCAGAAAATCACGACGTTTGATCCCTTTTTTCCATTCCATGATAACCTAACTCCTTTCATTCCATAGCAGATCGCGTCAACCGCCTATTGAGACGCATAAACGAACAAGTCGGACCGGTTCCAGCAAACTTTGATTTTTTCCTCTTTTCGATGAATGTTATGATGGGTCGGGTCATGATCGTACGCAAAGAGGACAGCATTGTTCATGGCCGCGCAGCGAACCTGATATACCATGCGATCGCCTTCGAAGATGCGTTGCTCCACTTCACCTGCCACCGCGTTATCCAAATTTTCCGTATCCTGTTCCGGCTTTGAAATACGGACCTGCTCAGCACGGATCGCGCAGTCAACCGGAGCGCCCCGGGTCAATTCGGTTTCCGCAGTGCGGCCCTTTAACGTCAACCCGCCGATTTCGACCTTTACATCGGCCCCCCGGACATCGGCCACCCGGCCGGGCATCGATGCGGTCAGGCCGATGAAATGGGCCACAAAGCGGTTCGACGGCTCCCGATACAGGTTGACCGGGTCGCCGTTTTGTTGAATGACGCCGTCGGCCATGACAATGATCTTGTCGGACATGACCAGGGCCTCGCGCTGATCATGGGTAACATTGATGGTCGTGACGCCCAGTTCCTGCTGGATGCGGCGGAATTCAAGCTGCATTTCTTCCCGCAGCTTCCGGTCAAGGGCCGACAGGGGTTCATCCAGAAGCAGAAGGTCCGGACCGAAAGAGAGCGCCCGGGCAATGGCCACCCGCTGTTGTTGCCCGCCGGAAAGTGCGTGGATCCGCCGCCTGCCCATTCCATCGAGTTGAACGATTTTCAGATAGCGGTCCACCAGTTCGGGAATGGCCTGTGGGTCGAAGCGCCGCATCTTCAGCGGGTAGGCAATGTTGGCCTCAGCGGTCATGTGGGGGAAAAGGGCCAGTTTTTGAAAGACCATGCCGATGGATCGTTGGTAAGGGGGAACCGCAGATACCGACGACCCATTGATGAAAATTTCACCATGGGTCGGGGTGTCGAACCCGGCGATCATCCGCAGTAAGGTGGTTTTTCCACAGCCACTCGGTCCAAGGATCGTCAGGACCGTTCCCTTGGGAATGCCAAAGCTGGCGTGTCGTACGGCTTTGACATTCCCAAAGTGTTTGGAAACATCGTTCAGTTCAACCATCGGCGGCGGTTGGGTCACGATTTGAGCCTCATTATCAATTCGATCATTCATCACAGCTTGAGCATGCACGGTCGCACACCTGTTTGCAAAACGGTTCGTTTGAAATGGGATGCCGGGAATGCCGACAGCCGGCCGTGTTCATTGGCGGCAACGACTATCGTAGCCTTTTGGGGCCATTTCAAACAACGCCGCTGTATTTAAGGGAACGGTAGGATCGATGTCAACCAGCAACTTCTGAGTCCCTGTGGTTGGCCGGTCGTGCGGTAGTTATTTCTTCTCCTGAATTCTGAGAAAAGCGGCCAGCAGGGCACCGGCCAGGATCATCCCCCCCACGGTGATAATGCCTGCGGCAAAACTGCCCCGGTCGCCCATCACACCGATCAGCATGGGGATAACGCCACCGCCCATGACAAACGCTACCGGACCCGTCAGGGAGATGGATACGTTACGCATGTTGGCCGGACCGATGGCCAAGAGTACGGCAAAGGCGGGGGGAAAGAAACAGACCGCCACAAGGGGTTGCACGAAGACCAGGACAATCAGTCCGGGGCCCGACAAAATTCCGAGCAGGATTGTGGCTGTCCCGCTGAGGAGTAAAATCGAGATCAGGGTCCGTTTGGGGCCCAAACGATCATTGGCCCATCCGGATAAAAAGGACATCCCGACGCCAAGTACCCGGGAAAAACCAATGAGTTCGTTGGCCAAGCTACGTTCCATGCTGTGCTCGGTCACCAGGTAAAGCGGCAGCATCGTGAAAATACCCATGGTGGCGCTGATCCCCAGCATGATAAGGATCATCATGATCCAGAAGGCCGGTAGCCGGAGAAGGGTTCTGAGGGCTCCGAAGCTGGGGACATTGCCGGGGAAGTCGCCGCCTTTACCAAATCGGGCAAATGCCAGCGCCTCAATTAACGAGAGACTGCCCAAAAGAGCCAGGGCCTGGCGCCATGAGAACCAGCCCAGGATGGCTTCGGCGAGCAGAGGGGCGGCAACAAAACTGAGGTTGGGGGCCAGTTCGTGAATGGCCATCGCCTTGCCCCAGTGCCGGGGGTTGACCAGTGTCGTGAGTGATGCGATTCCCGAAGGCAGGTAGAGCCCCGCTGCCATCCCCAGTAAAATTAGGCCCACTCGTATTCCCCAGAGCCCCTGGCTGAGGGCAACGCAATACAGCGCCAGGCCCAGCGCGGCCGCCGATAACACGATGGTTCGCCGGTGCAGCAGGCGTGCCGAGAAATAACCCGACAAAATCAGAGTTACGAAATATCCTACCGAAATCAATAGAAAGAGCGAGCCGGCCTCACCATGACTGATTCCCAGATCTTGCTCAATGGTGGGCAGAAGGGGGGCCAGGATGATTCTGGAGAGGAAGTTGATGAAAAACAGAGATGTCAGGAACAGGATGGGACCCAATAGCGCGCTGAAACGCTCCGGCGTCTGATCGGCTGCGGATTCGGCGGTCGGCATATCAATCCTTTCGTGGTGGCTGGTATAAACAATATCCGGGTCGATTAACGGGGATTGAAACCGGACCGGCATGGTTCGTGAGAATCATATGTCAACCAACGGACAAATCGCAATCAAGAAATTGTCTGCCTCAATGTCGCAAAAGCCGGAGGGCGGCAGATCCAAGGCGCCAAGGGGGAAGCTGTCGTCGCGCGTGCAAAATTGAAAACCGGTATTATAATGAGGATACGATACGGATGACGTTCATAAAACAATATGCCCAAGGAGGCTTCCCATGACCACAACCCAGACCATCCCGGAAACTGCCGTCGATCCTGTCTGCGGAAAAACCGTTGACTCGCGCAATGCCCGGTTTACGGCCAGTGACGACAAAGGAACCCATTATTTCTGTTCAGCCGAATGCCGGCGCCGGTTCAACCCCGCAGACACCAAAACCAAAAAGGGATTTTGGGCGCGGTATACCGATCGCCTGAAAAATACCCATTGTACGCGGACCCCGCCTGAGTGCCGGTAACCGACTGACGGGTAAAGCAAACGGGAACAATTTTCTCATCCTTCGTCAGACACATTCATGACATTATTTATCTCCCCCTCACAGATGCGCCATTTGTGAGGGGGCTTTTTTTTGAAGGGTCGGCCCCATCTCCTCCAGCAGGAAGAGGAAACGGATGATCTTAACCTGGTGTTTGGGGGCGCAGCGCTCGATAAATTCCGTGACCGGACACGGGTCCATCTGCTCGTCGCAGTAGATAATGTGCCATCGGGTAGCCAATGCCAATTCCTCCGGTTGCTGTTTCTTCTTTGGGTGGAAACCCATTTCTCATAGCAGAGGCCCGGCATGCCTGTCCAGCCCCGCACGGGACCGGTGCAGGGCAATCGCATGTAGATTTTCGGGTTGTTTTTCTTCCCAAAATTAGAGCGACCATGAATGTCAAAGACCAAATGAAAAATGCCAAATGGTGGTATTCTGTCTATTTTAAAATCGATTTCATCCTTCATTTGGCATTTTCCCACTTTCGGGAATGGTGCGAGTTCAGGAACGGCCGGTTTTTGATTTTACTTGCGATTGCCCTGGGGCCCGGCGCGTGTGAATCGCCGATTGCCATCAACGGTGATTCTCCGTTATACTTTAACCCACAAACGCGCTACTGGCTGCCGGATGGCGCTGAACCGGCAGACCATTGGAGTCCCATGATCCGATTTATCCTCAACCGCGATGTTGTCTCCACCCGAGTCAATCGGGGATCCGTGTTGCTGGATTTTTTACGCCGTGAACGCCACCTCACCGGAACCAAACAGGGCTGCCGCGAAGGTGACTGCGGGGCGTGCAGTGTGCTTGTGGGCAGCCGTGTGCCAGGCGGTGTGCGGTATCGCTTGGTGGCCGCCTGCCTGACGCCGGTGGGCGAGTTGCATGGGAACCATGTTCTGACCATTGAGGGCCTTAACATGGACGCGCTTTCCCCGGTCCAGCAGGCCATCGTGGATGCCGGTGCGACCCAGTGCGGGTTCTGCACCCCGGGGATCGTTGTGGCCCTGACCGGGTTTCTTCTGGCCAGTCCCTCTCTCACCTTGGCGGAAGCCTTGGCTGCGCTGGACGGCAATATTTGTCGCTGCACGGGCTATGCGTCCATCCGCCGTGCGGTCCAAAGGCTCGTTGACGGCCTGGGGCCTCTTCCTACCGCGCCGGATCGCCGTCTGGAAAAACTCGTCCGTACCGCCTCGTTGCCCGCCTACCTGATCGACATCGGCCGGCGGCTGGACGCCATCGCGCTGGAACCCGCGCCTGCTGCGGCCGATGGCGTCCCGGTGCCCGTCAGCGGAGGCACCGACCTTTTTGTTCAACAGCCGGAAAACATGCGCCACCAGCCGCTTGTTTTTCTGGGCCGCGATGCCCGACTGCAGGGCATCCGCATTGACGACGACCACATCCATATCGGTGCCACGACCCCGGTCGAGGACCTCAAGCGCGACCACCGGCTGGTCCGGATTTTCCCCGCCTGGCAGACAACCATGGACGCTATCGCATCCACGCCCATCCGCAACCGGGCCACCCTGGCCGGCAATATCGTCAACGCCTCGCCCATCGGCGACCTGACCATCATGATGCTGGCGCTGAACGCTCAGTTGACCATCCGCGGATCATGCGGCATGCGCCGGATCGCCCTGGATGCCTTCTACCGGGGGGACAAACAGGTTGACCTGGCCGCGGGCGAATGGATCACCGAGATCTCCTTTCTTCACCCGTCACCCCAAAGTTGCTTCAATTTCGAGAAGGTCTCCCGCCGCAAACGGCTGGATATCGCCAGTGTCAACACGGCCATGCATGTGGAAACGCACGGCGGACGCGTTTCGCATGCCCGCATTTCGGCCGGGGGGGTGGCCCCGGTGCCGCTGTTTCTGACCGGCAGTTCGGCCTGGCTCATTGGCCAGCCGGTTTCCTGCGCGACACTGGCCCGGCTGATCGATCTTATCGATTCGGAAGTTTCTCCCATTGATGATGTGCGCGGTACGGCCCATTACAAGCGTCGCCTGCTGCGTCGCCTGGTGATTGCCCATTTTGTGGTCTGCTTTCCCGACCTGGAACTGGAGGGCCGGCTGCCATGAGTGCGAGAGACCCCATTGCCCATGTGCGTGCCGAAACCTGTTTCGTGGATGACCTTCTTGAACCGCAGGGGACCCTGTACGCCGCCGTGTTCGGTTCACCCGTGGCCCACGGGGTGGTTTGCGTGCTGGATGCCAACGCCGCAGCGGCGGCGTCGGGTGTGGCGGCGGTTTTCACGGCCCGTGATATTCCCGGTGAGAATCAGGTGGGCAGCGTGGTTGCCGACCAGCCCCTGCTGGCAGCGGACCGGGTTCGCTACGTGGGCCAGCCTCTGGCCATGGTTGTTGCCGACACGCCGACCCGGGCACACCAGGCCCTTAAAAACATTACGGTGACGATCGACAAGCGTCCGGCTGTGTTCGATCCGCGCCAGGCCGCGGAAAATGGGGACCTGATCGGCCTGCCGCGCACCATCGCGATGGGCAATGTGGATGCGGCATGGTCGCAGTGTGTGACCATCGTCAGCGGGCGGGTCGATTCGGGCGGCCAGGAGCATCTCTATCTGGAAACGCAGGCGGCCCTGGCGATTCCCCGGCCTTGTGACAGCATGCACATCTTTTCGGCCACCCAGTCTCCGTCATCGGTCCAGCGGACGGTGGCCCGCGTACTGGCCTGTCCCATGCACGCCATCGAAGTGGAGGTGCAACGTGTAGGCGGTGCCTTCGGCGGCAAGGAGGACCAGGCCGCAACCTGGGCAGCCCTGGCGGCTCTGGCCGCCCACCGGCTGCAGCGCCCGGTAAAACTGGTCCTCGACCGCCACGCGGACATGCAGATGACCGGCAAACGCCACCCTTACACCAGCGACTATCGTCTCGGTTTGGATGCCGACGGCCGGTTTCTGGCCTTCCAGGCGACCTATTACCAGAATGCGGGGGCCGTGGCCGACCTGTCCACGGCCGTTCTCGAACGCAGCCTGTTTCACGCCACCAACAGTTACGCCATTCCCAACGTCCGGGTGACCGGCATATGCTGCCGCACCCACCTGCCGCCGTTTACGGCATTTCGCGGTTTCGGCGCCCCCCAGGCCATGGTTGTAATCGAGGCGGCCATCGTGGCGGCCGCCGAAACCCTGAACGTGCCGACCTGGACACTCCAGCAAAAAAATCTGCTGTGTGGCGGCGATATATTTCCCTTTGGCATGCGCATGCAGGGCGATACCCCCCGACGCAGTTTCGATGCGGCCGTGTCGCGGTTTCACGTTCAATCCCGGCTTGCCGACATCGAGCGCCGCAACGCGGCATCAAATTTTGTCAAACGGGGGCTGGCCGTCATGCCGGTCTGCTTTGGCATCGCCTTTACCACTACTATGCTGAACCAGGCGGGGGCCCTGGTGCACGTCTTTGTCGATGGCAGCGTCAGCGTCAGCACCGCGGCGGTCGAAATCGGCCAGGGGGTGGCGACCAAGCTGCGGCGGATGGCGGCCGCGGCCCTTGGCATCGCCCAGACGCGCGTGCGGATCGAGAATACGAGCACAACTCGGGTGGCCAACATGTCACCGACGGCGGCCAGCACGGCTGCGGATTTGAACGGGGCCGCCGTCCGCCTGGCCTGCGGGACCCTCCTGCAGCGTCTTAAAACCGTGGCTGCCGGAATTCAGGGGGTTCCGGCCGGACAGGTCGCCATCCGGGGCGGCCGGGTCTGGATCGGCGATGCGCCGAGTTCACTGACTTGGGAGGCGCTGGTGAAGACCGCCCACCGCAAGCGGGTTGACCTGTCCGCGCACGCCTTTTACGCCACCCCAGAGCTGCACTACGACCGACAGCGGGAAAAAGGCCGCCCGTTCGCTTACCATGTTTGCGGTGCGGCCGTGGTCGAGGCCCGGCTGGACGCCCTGCGCGGGACGGCGTCCATCGAATCGGTGGAGATCGTTCACGATGCGGGACGCAGCCTGGATCCGCTCGTGGACCGCGGGCAGGTGGAGGGGGCCGTCGTCCAGGGCATCGGCTGGACCACCCTCGAAGAGCTAATGGTCGACCCGGATGGCCGGCTGCTGACGGATACGCTTTCCACCTACAAGGTGCCGGATCTTGATTTTTCCCCCACCACCATTGAAGTGGTTTTTCTTGACGATACCGCTGATTCTGGTGCCGTCATGGCGAGCAAGGCAGTTGGCGAGCCACCGCTGATGTACGGAATTGGTGCCTATTTTGCCATCCGGGCCGCCATTCGCGCCGTGCGCGATGTCCCGGCCGAACGGATTCGCCTGCCGCTGACCCACGCACGGATTCTGCAAATGCTCGAAGGCGAATAGGTGCGGGCGACCTATTGCCGATCGACAAAAAAAGGGGCGCAGATGAGTTCATCCGCACCCCTTCGATAAATTTTCCGTCCGGTATCCGATCCTAAGGATTACCGGTGGTGGAACGGTTCCTAAAGATCCCAGGCTGCCGGCGTCCCTTCGGCGAAGGTCTTGGGCATCTTGAAGAGGCCGTTTTCAACGGCGACTTTGACCAGCCGTGCCGCTTCGTCCATGCCTATTTCGTTCATCAGGGTAAAGGGGCCCTTGGGCCAGGCCAGCGAGGTGCGGATGCCCAGTTCAAGGTCTTTCAGGGAGACGACATTTTTTTCGATGAGGTGGGTGCAGATGGTGAAAATGGATCCCAGCAGTTGTTCCTTGACCGTATCCAGGGCGGCTTGGTCGTCCAGTATCGGACCGTCCTCCAGATCAAATGGCTTGCCGCTCTCGAATTGGGTTTTCAGCGGCACCGGCACCGGCGGGTAGCCGACATCACTGTCCGCCAGGTATTCGTTCATGGAGGCGGCGGCGTGGTAGGCGGTTCCCAGTCCGGATCCGTTCAGCACCCACATGATCCCAAAACGCACGCCCAAAGCCTGTTTGGAGATCTCGTCCAGGGTGGCGGCATTGTATTTGTCGCCGTAAAACGCATTGAGGACCATGTAGCTGGAGATAAACACCGGGTTGATGGCAAAGCCGGGGAAATCGTTCACCGAAATCGCTACTTTGCGGTTCTTTTCCGAAAAGGCCATCAGGGCGTCGAAGGTTTCGTCGCTGGTCGCTTTCTGGCGGATCACCTCAACCAGGCGGTTGACATTGGCCGGGAAGAAGTAGTGCAGGCCGGCGGTGCGCCCAGGATTGGAAACCCCTTCCATCAGCTTTTCGATAAGGAACGTGGAGGTGTTGCTGGCCAGGATGGTGTCCGGCCGGCAGGCCGCATCCAGTTCCTTGAAAACCTGGATCTTGAGATCCATTTTTTCAACGGCCGCCTCGATGATCAGGTCACAGGGAGCCAGGTCTTTGTAATCGGCGGTGCCGGTGATGCGACCGGCCACCGTGTCCATCTCTTCCTGGGTCATCTTTCCTTTGGCCACGCGTTTTTCCAACGCGCCTTTCACCCAGCGGTCATACATGGCTTTGACCAGTTCATCGTTCAGTTCCTTGTAGATGACCCGGTATCCGCTCGTAGCGGCGTTGAGCCCGATGGCGGCACCCATGACGTTGAATCCGACAATTCCTACCGTTTCAATTTTTGCCATTTTCCCCTCCTTTTGCATGGTGGACAGTTCCAACCAAGCTCTCCGGCTTTACGAATGAATGGTGGGTTGATCCGTTGTTGAAAAGTCATTCGGCGAATAACCAATCAATCCCTATCTCATCCTTGAGGGTGACTTTCAAGCTATTTTTTAATTACAGAAGGAGACGGGCGGCTATTCTGCTTCCCCGGCATTGGCTTCCTCCGGATCGGCCTCGCGCAGCATTTTAAAAACCAGTGCGTAAAAGTTTTCCCCGGCAGTCATGTATTTCCAGCCCACCTGGGTGTAGCAGTGGTTACAGAGCTGAATTTCCCAGTTGTAGCCCCGAAACCACGAGTAGCCGTTGGAAACCCGACCGGTGCCGATGCATCCCGGTGCCGTGCGATAACAGCCCAATTGAATCGGGTAGCCGAGATTGGTGAATCGATAACCATGGCGGCCGCGAATATCGATTTTTTCGGCAACCTTGGTGATTGGATGGCCGCAGGCGGCGCAGACCAGATCCTTGTTCAGTATTTTCGCGTCGGCCTCGTTTTCGAAAAGTGCAAAATCCCAGGTCAGGTAAGTCAGGTGACGGGTCTGATCATCGGCAAGATATTCCGGAGAGATGCCTTTTTCCATTGTAAAAGTCCTCATTTCCCGAAACCGGCCTGGCCATTTCGATCCTGCCGGCTGCAGGGGGGCTGTTGTTTCGGTCCTTCTGCGCCGGTCGCGTCGGCAAGGCGGTGGTGATATGCCATGGAGAACGATTTTTCTTGATGGAGAAACATAGGCGTTTTATCGGGGGTTGTCAAATTCAATCCGAGCCTGTCATAGGCGGCAACGGGATCGTCGTGCCTACCCCGCCGGCACGGTAAATGCCGGGGTAATGCATGCGGATCGAATCGCCGTGTTGGGTGCAGTGGGTGGGGCAGACCAAGTCCAGCCCCGTGAGAACGGAAAGCTGGTTGAATCCGTGCAGTCCGCCGATCAGGGCGCCCACCCGGCCGAAAACCGCCGCACTTTCCATCAGCGCGGCCACGCCCGGGTGCGAGCAGCCAACGATCAGCGCACACGCATCCCCGTAATCGACGACCAGGGCCTGCTCCATTCCACCCACCTCGCCGGTGGAGAAGAGCCGCTGGCTGATCGGCAGCGGGTTGTCCACACGATGGACCGGAACGTCCCGGCAGTCTGGCTGATAGCTGCGCGGCACATAGACCTCCACCGGAAACCGTTCGACAAAAGGGGCCAGGCCGCCGGAGTGATCCCAGTGGGCATGGGATATGAAAACGGCGTCAATTGTCTTGGGATCGATTTCCAGATAATCCATGTTCCGTTGCAGGATCGTTGCATTGGCGCCGGTATCGAAGAGCACGGTCTTTTCGGGCGAGGCCACCACACAGGCAAACCCCCAGTCCGCGAGCAATGCCGGATCACGTGTGGTGTTGTCGTAGACGATGGTAACGGTCGTATGCATGGTTTTTGCCTCATTTTTTAAAATGGTATGCGAAGAAGCGGCAACCTCAAACCGAACCATAAATGGTTGCTGCTGGCATGTCAAAATAAAATGGGTATATACCCTAAAAAAGGCGTCGGCGTTTTTTCCTTGCATTCCCGGTGTCCGACAATGATAATCCGGCCTTGCTATAGACGAATGGAAACATTGGATGGCCATTGCCTGCCGGAGTGATCGTGGCGCAGCACCATTTGAAGGGAAGTGCTTGATGGAAGAGATAAGGCCCAACTGGTACCGCATTGAAATTCCCTTGCCCAGGACCCCCCTGAAATATCTGAACTCCTATGTCATCACCAGCCGTGAGAAAAACCTGATTATCGATACCGGCCTCAACCACGTCGCCTGCCGGACGGCCATGCGCGAAGGATTGCGGGAACTGGGTGTGGAGATGGACCGGACCGATATTTTCATTACCCATTTTCATGCCGATCACTTCAGCCTGGTCTCCATGCTGGCCACAGAAACCACCCGGGTTTTTTTCAACCGCCCCGATGCGGAACTGATCGAATCCTGGGATGGCATCAATACCATGGTGGACTTCAGTTGTAGACACGGATTTCCGGTGGCCGTGCTCAAGAAGGCCTTTGAGAACCATCCGGGAACCAAATTCGGTACCGAATGGACGCCGGACCTGAAGATTCTGGTGGACGGGCAGACGATTACTTACGGGGACTACACTTTTACCTGCGTTGCCACGCCGGGGCATACCCTGGGGCATATGTGCCTGTACGAGGCCGCAGAAAAAATTCTGGTGGCCGGTGACCATCTTCTGATCGATATCACGCCGAACATTCAGGGCTGGCTGGATCAGGCTAACCTTTTAAAGCATTATCTGGAAAGCCTGCGCAAGGTATACGCGCTGGATGTGGATCTGGTGCTGCCGGGCCACCGGCGCCTCTTCAACGACCATCGCGGCCGCATTGACGAACTGTTGGCCCACCATGACCAGCGTCTCACCGAGGTGCGCCGCATTCTGTCCGACGGGCCCATGAGCGCCTATGAAACCGCATCAAAGATGACCTGGGACATCAGGGCCGACAACTGGGCGGCCTTTCCTCCGGCACAGCAGTGGTTTGCCACGGGGGAGGCGCTCGCGCACCTGAGTTATCTCGAGGGAGAGGGGCAGGCCCGGCGGGAGGTGAACGACGGGAAGACGGTTTTCCATCGGGTCGGCGCCCCCTGAGCAGGGCATCCAATCGCCTTATCGTTTCCGTGGAAGGCCTTTCACATTGGGGAGACAGAAGGAATAGGTTTTTTCGGTACCGCATGTCGTGCACAGGTATTTCATGACCACGGACCGGCACTTCACCGCATCCTGAATGTCAGATTCAAAGGTCAATCGGCCGCCGCACGGGCATGCGCAGGGAACCACCAGGACGCAGACGATGCCGCCGATCGCTTCCTCGACAATGTTGAATTCGCCCAGCCCGAGCCAATTCCACTCTTCCAGCAGTTCTGTAAAATAACGACGGGTGCGAACGCTACGCAATCGTGCCAGGGCCCGGCCGGTTGCTGTCTTCAGGGTGTCCGGCGAATGGTAAGCATAGGTCAGCTCGATGCTTGCCCGAATCAGCAGGTCATCATCAAGAAACTGTCGGCGCAGGGCCCGCTTGGCGAAAAACTGGGCCACGCCCATGGTGCCCAACTTGTCAATGCAATCCGCATCATACAACACGCGGCCGATTTTTGTGGTGGCCTGCCCTTCGAGGTAGCAGGAGAGGATGGCCTCCCTGACTGCCGGGATCCATTTTTCGTACACCGTGCCCGTAAGGATGTCCTCGGCGAACCGGACCGCGTTCTTCTCTTCCGGCGTATCGTCCGTATGGTAGCTCCCATAGGCGAACTTGCCCAGGTCGTGCATCAGCCCGGCGAGCAGGGCGGGAACTTCCTCGCAGCCTTCGGCCCTGGCAATGGTAAGGGCAATGCGGGACACCCGTGAGCTGTGCGCCCAAAGGCTGGAAAAAACTTCATCGGCCTGACTGTTCTGATAAGCTGTTTCTTGTTTGGTCAGTGTAAGGCGGATTTTCTGCAAGACACCGGCGTCAATGGACTGGGGCCTCCTTACGTTGCAAACCGCGTTCTGCCGCTCCCGGTTCGCGGGTACCTTGTGCATGGCAGTGTTGTGCTGCCGTCCAACCTGAATCTGGCAGCGGGTGAGCATTGCTTTTGAATTGGATCCCAACATCATACATACACCCTTGTTCGGCCTTCCGGCAGCTGCGGGCATCGGTCGCTGGACCGCCGTGCAATGGGCGCCGCGCGACTCCGGCGTTTAGCGGCTCCTTTTATAACCAGATTGATTCTGTTTTTGCAATTGCTTTCTTGTTTCGCAGAGAAACCGGAGCGACGCTGGCCAGCGGGTGCCCGGGTCCGGTCGAAGTGCCACAGGGTCGCAACAGGGTTGAAAATAATGCTGTTTTGCCGTACCTCAAGCGATGCATGCAATTGAAGACGGAGACAGAAACACGATACCGAAAGAGGTTCGAAATGGAAAAAATCGGGATGATCACCCCTTTTCAGGGGCGGGTACCGCAAATCGGAGCGTCGGTCTGGATCGATCCCTCCGCGCGGCTGATCGGCAATGTACAGGTGGCCGATGGTGCGAGCATCTGGCCGGGGGCGATCCTGCGGGCCGACGAATCGGAGATCCGCATCGGTACGCGATCCGCCATCCTGGATCAATGCCTGCTGGAATCGCCGCACGGCTTTCCGGTGGTGGTGGCCGCCGATGCGCTGATCAGCCATAAGGTCTGCCTGCACGGTGCCACCGTTGAATCGGGTGCCCTGGTGGGGATCGGTGCGATCGTTCTGGATGGGGCTGTTATCGGCGCCGGTGCGCTGGTGGGGGCCGGTGCCGTTGTTGCCCCCAACGCGCAGATTCCACCCGGAACACTGGCCCTGGGCCAGCCCGCCAAACCGATTCGTCCCCTCAAGGCGAATGAAATCAGCAATATCCGTTCCCAACTGGCGCTGTTGTCACGCAAGGCGGGTGAGTACCGGGCCATGGGCGAACGCTGATTTGACGGATTGAAGACGAGTAATTGATTTAATCGTGATAGCGGTATAAAGATTGAAATTTGTGAATTCAAGGTGTTGCGATGATGAACACCGATTCCGGCGCCTGCCTTGTGGAAAACGTTGAAAAAGCGGCGCCCTCACGGTTTTTCAAAAAAGGGTTGGTATGAAATTCATAAACCACATCCGCAACGAATTTAATAAGACCGATACGCCGGCCAACACCATCGGCAAAATCGCCGCCGGTTTCGATCGATTGGGATACGATATCCGCTATCAGCATTATGCGGTATCCGACCGGATGCATTGGTCCCAGATAACCATCGATGCAATAAAGTTGCAGTGTCAGGGAAAAGGCGTTACGCCCGAACTGGCCAAGGCCAGCGCCTATGCCGAGTTGACCGAGCGCTTCAGCGGGGGGCTGTTTTTTCAGGATTTCGAAGAACAGGTTCGCTTCAACATGCCCGCCCTGTATGGTCGGCAGGTGAGCCGTTTCTTGAACTATGAGTGGATGGCCGGTTATGTGAACAGCCACCAGAACGATCTGGACCACGATTATCTCTCCATCGAGGCATTGCTCTGCAACCAGACCCATTTAGGCCCGAGCGACATCGAAAAGATTAAAAACAGCCAGATGGCAAGGCACTGGGTGGACGGATATTCGGTGGCGCAGGACAAAGCCGTCAAGGTCCCCATCAATTTCGTCGCCTACATCAATGCGTCCAACGGCATGGCCGCCGGCAATACCCTGGAAGAGGCGATGATTCAGGCGGCTTGCGAAGTTTTCGAAAGATACACGCAGATTCAGATTATCCAGCCGGAGACAATCGTTCCCAGCATCGACAAAGAGACCGTTGAAAACGATCATCTGAAAACGATGATGGCATATTACGAGAAAGAGAACGTGGAGATCGTTTTAAAAGATTTCTCTCTGGGCGGGCTCGTTCCCTCTATTGGCGTTCTTTTCATCAACCACAATCTGCGGCCGGGACGATGGGAGCACAAAATTCTGGTTCCCGGCGTTTCCTTTAACATGGATGAAGCCCTTAGCCGCTGTTTCACCGAAATCATGCAGGGCCGCAATACGCTCCAGATGCCCAGTCCGAATTTCGATCGACCGGTGATGCACCGATCCAGGGTCAACAACCTCTACCTGTTGTTCAAATGCTGCATTTCAGAAAAGGACATCTCTTTTCTGGAAGAAGGCGACACCATCTCCTACCGGAATTACAGAAGCAAAGATATTTTCTCCGAGATTGAATCGATCAAACGGATATGCCAAACTCTTGAAACCGACTTCATCGTTCTGAACCTCACCCACCCGATTCTCAAATTCCCCGTGGTGCGAGTCGTCATGCCCGGTATTTCGGACTTCTTGCCTTTTGTTTTCAAGGACATCTTGACCTCCGTCGACACCAACCCCGACTCGGCGTGGCGAGGCGAGGCTTACAAAAACCTGATGAGTTCTTTTTTTAAAACGGAAGAAGGATAGGCAATATGGGGCTGCACGATCAATTCAGGTAGATTTAAGTTGACAGCCCCATAGGGCGGTGATAACGCCAGGAGCCAATCGAAGCCTGAAGGCTTTTTGTGCATGTTGCATTGATTCTTCATACGAAAAAAGATCGGCCATGAAGGCGGATCCCCACAACAGAGGGACGGGGTGAGGCGCTCATGGCCTTTTCATATGCCCCTGCCCCGCAATGCGCAGGAGGCTTCATGAAACGGCTGTTGCTGATTTTTCTTTTCGTCGCCGGTTTCGGTTTACTTCCGGGTGCCGCTCCGGTACTGGCCGAATCCGATACCCTGATCTATTCCTGGCCAGGCAATGTCGGTCCCCTGAATCCGCATCTCTACTCTCCCAATCAAATGTTCGCCCAGGCCATGGTCTACGAGCCATTGGTGCGCTACAGCCTGGATGGCAACATCCAACCGTGCCTGGCCGAAAGCTGGGACATTTCTCCGGATGGCCGTGTGTACACCATCCGGTTGCGCCAGGGCGTGGTTTTTTCCGATGGCGTTCCCTTCGATGCAAAAGCGGTCAAGATGAACATCGATGCGGTCATGGCCAATGCCAAACGCCATGCCTGGCTGGAACTCGTGCACCAGATCCGGGAAACCGTCATTGTGGATGCCCACACCGTTAAAATCATCCTGAAGGATCCCTACTATCCCTTCCTTCAGGACATGGCCCTGGTGCGCCCCTTCCGATTCCTCAGCCCGTCGGCATTTCCGGACAGCGGCAATACGGCCGATGGCATCAAGCAAGCCGTCGGCACGGGCCCCTGGGTTCTGGTGGAATCCAAACTGGGGGAGTACGACCGGTTTGAGCGCAACGAGAATTACTGGGGAAAGCGGCCGCCGATGAAAACGATCCTGGTCAAGGTGATCCCCGATCCGAACAGCCGCGCCGTGGCCTTCGAAACCGGAGCGATCGATCTGATTTACGGTGACGGGCAGATCAGCCTGGATACCTACGACCGTTTCCGAAGCGATCCGCGATACCGCACGGCCATTTCGCAGCCCCTGTGCACCCGTAGCCTGGCGATCAACAGCGGCCGGGGCCCCACCCGGGAATTGGCGGTGCGGCAGGCCATTCAGCATGCGGTCGATAAGGACGCGATTGTCAAAGGCGTGTTCCTCGATACGGAGATCAAGGCAGATACGCTCTATTCGGCCAATATCCCCTATTGCGACCTGAAGCTGCCGCCCTACGCCTTTGATCCTGCCAAAGCCGAAAGCATTCTCGCCACGGCCGGATGGAAACGGACCGAGAAAACCGGTTTCCGGACCCGGGACGGCCAGGTCCTTTCCGTTGACCTCTGCTTTGTGGGCAACGACGCCGTCATGAAAGCGGTTGCCGAAGTGCTGCAAAGCGACCTGCAGCGGGTGGGGGTCAAGATCAATCTGCTGGGCGAGGAGCAGGATTCCTTCTACAAACGCCAGAAGTCGGGAGAATTCGGCCTCATCTTCAACAATACCTGGGGCCCGCCCTACGAGCCCCACTCCTACCTGAGTTCATGGCGTGTGCCCTCCCATGCGGACTACGAGGCCCAGTCCGGACTGCCCATGAAACCGGAGATCGACGCGACCATCGGACGGGTGCTGGTGTCGACGGATGAAGGCGTGCGCGCGGACACTTATCGCAAGATCCTGACCACTATCCACGAACAGGCCGTTTATCTCTCCTTGAGTTACACCACGGGGCTGATCGTGCATGGCAAGGGGATGCAGGGGGCCTCCTTCGGCCCGACGAAAAACGAAATCCCTTTCGAGACGATGTTCAAGGAATAACCGGCAGAAACCACTCACCAGGGGGACTTTCGGCTCCCCCACGGGAAACGTTTATGCTTCGATACATCACCCGGCGGCTGCTGGTTTTGATCCCGCTGTTGCTGGCGGTTTCCATCATTGTCTTTTCGATCCTGCGCCTGGGGGAAAACGATCCGGCCATGGCTTACCTGCGCCTTTCCCAGATTCCGCCCACGGACGAGGCCCTGGCCCAGGCCAGGGAAGAATTGGGGCTCGACCGGCCCATCGTGGTCCAGTACCTGGATTGGCTGGGCAAGGCCGTGCGCCTGGATTTCGGCCGCTCCTATGTGACGGGGGTGCCCGTGACCGAACGGTTGCTCTACTACCTGCCCAATACCCTGTATCTCGGCGGGGTCTCTTTGGCCATCACCCTGATTCTCAGCTTTCCCCTGGGGATCGGTTCGGTTATCTACAAGGATCGCTGGCCCGATCACCTTACCCGGGCGCTGGCCTACGTGGGGGTGTCGACACCCAGTTTCTGGCTGGGGTTCCTATTGGTCTTCGTCTTTTCCGTGAAAATGGGGTGGCTGCCGCCTTTGGGCAAGGGCGGCCTGGCCCATGTGATCATGCCCGCCTTTACCCTCTCCCTGATGTCCATGTGCATCAACACCCGGCTCATCCGGGGAAGCATGCTGGAGCAGATGCATACCCGCTCGGTGCTGTTCGCCAGGATCAGGGGAATCCCGGAAAAGTGGGTCATCGGGCGTCATGTGCTGAAAAATTCGATGATACCGGTGGTCACGGCCATCGGCATGCATATCGGCGAGATGATCGGCGGAGCCGTGGTGGTGGAGATTATCTTTGCCTGGCCCGGCGTGGGGCGTTATGCGGTTTCGGCCATTTACAACCGGGATTTTCCGGTCATGCAGTGCTTTATCCTCATGATGACGGTGCTGTTCGTTCTCTGCAACCTGGGGGTGGATATCCTCTATGCCTGGCTCGACCCGCGCATCCGCTACGAAGGAGGAACCACCCGATGAAGATGGTGCGCAAGCTGCTGGGGCACAAACTGATCTGGTTCGCCCTGCCCGTGATCCTGGCGATTCTGGCCATGGCCCTGTTCGCTCCGTGGATCGCTCCGCATCCCCCGGATCGGGTGGATCTTTCCCAAAAGCTCGAGCCTCCCGGCAAAAGCCATCTTTTGGGAACCGATCACCTGGGACGGGACATCCTCTCCCGCCTGATCTGGGGAGCGCGGGCCTCCATGGGGTCGGTTTTTCTCATCATCAACCTGATCATGATTTTCAGCCTGGTGGTGGGATGTCTCTCCGGCTTTCTCGGCGGATGGGTCGATTCGTTGTTCATGCGGATCTGCGAAGTGTTCCTGACGTTTCCCACCTTCATCCTGGCCATGTTTCTCATCGGGGTGTTGGGCACGGGCATGTTCAACGTCATCCTGGCCATTTTTCTGACCCACTGGGCCTGGTACGCCAGGATTATCCGCGGGCTCGTGCTCAGCCTGAGAAACAGCGAGTACATCCTGGCCTCCCGGGTGGCGGGTACGCGGACCTGGAAGATTATCCTGCGCCATATCGTTCCGCCCGTGCTGGCCCAGTTGACCATCCTGGCCACCCTGGACATCGGTCACATGATGCTGCATGTCTCCGGTCTCTCTTTTCTGGGACTCGGCATCCAGCCGCCCACCCCGGAATGGGGGGTGATGATCAACGATGCGCGGCAGTACATCTGGACGCGACCGGAACTGATCATGTACCCCGGAATCATGATTTTTCTGGCCGTTCTGGCCTTCAATATCCCGGGAGATATCCTGCGGGACAGCCTCGACCCGGCGATTCAAACGGAAGGAGACTGAAGATGACGTCGCCTGCGGTATTGTCGGTGGAAAACCTATCCCTGGACCTTTCCACCGGCCGCCAAAAAAAACGTCTGGTCCGGAACGTGAGCTTTCAGATCCGTGAGCGGGAAGTGATGGGGTTGATCGGAGAGAGCGGATGCGGCAAGTCCCTCACCTGCCTGGCGCTCATGGGACTGCTGCCGGCCGCCATCCGGCAGACGGAAGGACGGGTGTTTTTCAACGGGCGGGTCCTCGATACGCTGGAGGCCACCGAACAGCGGTCCCTGAGGGGCAGGAAAATTGCCATGGTACTGCAAAATCCCATGAGCTGTTTCGATAACATTTTCACCATCCGCCATCACTTCAGGGAAACCCTGGTGGCCCACGGCGCGCAGCCTGACCGGGATGTCGAGGCGGCGGCCGTCAAGGCGCTGGCCGAGGTCGGCTTTGACGATCCCGAAAGCGTGCTGGGCCTGTACCCGTTCCAGATGAGCGGCGGGATGCTGCAGCGGGTGATGGTGGCGCTGGCGGTGATGATGGAGGTCTCCCTGCTGATCGCCGACGAACCCACCACCGATCTGGACGTGGTCGCCCAGGCCAGGGTACTCGATCTGCTGACCAGGATCTGTGGCGAACACGGGCTCGCTCTCTTGCTGGTGACCCATGACCTGAGCGTGATCGCCCGCATGGCCGACGATGTGGCGGTGATGCGGGGCGGGGCCATCGTTGAAAGCGGGACCGTGACGGACATTTTTCATTCCGCCGGCCACCCGTATACGCAGGCCATCCTGAAGGCCCATATGAGCCTTTACGAAAGCCGGTTGGAACGGCTGCTGATGCAGTCGATCAAAAACTGACGGATTCGTGCATTCCCCCCGAGAGGAGAAACCGGTGTATCTGCTGGAACTGAAAGGAATTTTTAAATCATACCGCCGGGGTGGCCTTTTCGGGACCCGGGAGCGCATCAGCGTTTTGAAGGACATCCATCTCGGCCTGGAAGAGGGGGCCTGCGTCGGCCTTCTGGGCAGAAGCGGATGCGGCAAAAGCACCCTCGGCCGGATCGCACTGAACCTCGAACCGCCGGACGCGGGGCAGGTTTTTTACCAGGGCCGCCGCCTGGAAACCCTGAATCGTGAGGCGTACCGGGAATATCGCCGCAACGCCCAGGTGGTCTTCCAGAATTCCCAGGGCGCCACCAACCCGCGGCTGACGGCTGGTGAGATCATTGCCGAACCGATCCTGAATTTCGAGAATCCGGAGAAAAAAGCGTTGCGCCGGCGGGTGGACGAATTGCTGGAGCGGGTGGGGTTGGCTTCGGCCGATGCCGAAAAAAGCCCCCGCCAGTTCAGCGGCGGAGAACTCCAGCGAATCTGTATCGCCCGGGCCATCGCCCTTAGTCCCAGATTGATCGTGCTGGACGAGGCGGTCAGCAGCCTGGACATGCTGATCCAGGCCAGAATCATCGACCTGCTGCTGGAACTGCAACGGGAACTGAAAATGACCTACCTCTTCATTTCCCACGATATCCGTGTGCTGCTCAAGGTTTCCGACCGCCTGGTGGTCATGCATGACGGACGCCTGGTGGAGCAGTCCCTCGACATGGAGGCGGTCGATGGTTTTACCCATCCGATGTTTACCCGCCTGCTCGAAGCCATCCTGCCGCCCACGCCGGCTCGCGTTAACTGACAGCCTGTTGGTAACGCACTTTTCCTATCGGTTGCCGACCACCGGCCGGCCGGACCGGCTAAAAAATCCATTTGCAATGGCCGCCCAAATACGGTTTATCATTCCTTTTCAGAAAAAAGGAGACTGGCGATGCTGGATTTCATGCTGGTGGGGGGCGGGATTGTCGGCGTTTCCACGGCCTGGCAACTGAAACAGCGCTATCCGGATGCACAGGTTCTGCTGGTCGAGAAGGAAGACCGCATGGCGCGGCATCAGACGGGGCGCAACTCGGGGGTGATTCATGCCGGGGTCTACTATGCGCCGGGAAGCCTGAAGGCCGACTTCTGCCGGCGCGGTGCCGAAATCACCTTCAATTTCTGCCGTGAGTACGGCCTGCCCGTCGAGCAGTGCGGCAAACTGCTTGTGGCCACCGATGCGCAGGAGGTACCCCGCATGGGGGCCCTGGAAGAACGCTGCCGCCAGAACCGGATTCGGACGATCCGGCTGTCGCGGGAGGAACTGACGCGGCGTGAGCCCCACATCGAAGGTCTGGCGGCCCTCTTCGTGCCGGCCACCGGGATTACCGATTATGCCCGCATTACGGCCACCATGGCCAGTCAGTTTGCCGCCCTGGGCGGTCGGGTTCGAACCGGCCGGCCGGTGACCGCCATCCGCGAGGAACAGGGCGGGGTGCGGGTGACCATCGGTGGAGAGACCCTGCGTACCCGTTACCTGGTGGCCTGCGGCGGGCTGATGGCCGATCGCCTGGCGCGCATGATGCACATCGATATCGATTTTCAGATCATTCCCTTCCGGGGGGAGTACTACGCCCTTTCCAAACCCTTCGAGCGCCGTTTCAACCACCTGATCTACCCGATTCCCGATCCGGATTTGCCTTTCCTGGGTGTCCATCTGACCCGCATGATCGACGGCCGGGTGACCGTCGGCCCCAATGCCGTGCTGGGCTGGAAGCGCGAAGGCTACGGAGCGGTGAACCTGGACCCGGTCGACATCCTGGAGATGCTGCGCTTCCCCGGATTCTGGAAGGTGATCGGGGCCCACCTCAGCTCCGGCCTGGGGGAGATGCGCGACTCGCTGCTTAGGCCCGGATATCTCAAACGGGTGCAGAAGTACTGCCCTGCGGTACGGCTGTCCGATTTGCGTTCCTATCCCACCGGCATCCGGGCCCAGGCCGTGCTGCGTGACGGCGCCCTGGTGCACGACTTCCTCTTTGCCGAAAGCGAGCGCTCCCTGCATGTGTGCAACGCACCGTCACCGGCGGCCACCTCGGCGATTCCCATTGGTGAGTACATCTGCGAGAAGTTGGGTGAAAAGTTTTTACTGTAAAAAGACAGAGCTGGATCCATCTCAGATGGATCCAGCTGCGCACCTCCGCCTTGTATGTACAGCGATCGAGTCGTTTCCCACCTTGGTAGTAATCCTGATCCAGAAATTTAAAAAGCTCTGAAAAAGAACATCCTGCGTGCCGGCATTCGTCGATCGCTACCATAGCATTCAGGATCATGCTTTTGGAAGGCGTTATCGGTCGTCGCGGTATGATTGATAGGGCTTCCTCCCTCTGGCCTTGCTAAAAACATCATATTGGTACGGATAGTCCGCATAAAATAATTGTTATTTATTTTATTATAGGAAGTAATTGTAATTACTGTTAACGTCAATGACGTTTTTGTCTTTTTTGTTGATTTCAAGCCTGTTTTGTCTTATCCATGAAAAAATTGTGGAAAAGCGGAAAAAATTGCGTTTGGCAAGCAGTGTTTTGAACCATGCTATCGACTTCCACGATTGGGTTATTCGAACAAGCGCTATCGTTTGGCTGGCTAGCTGGGTGGGAAAGGAACTGTTGAATGACTACTCTTGATTTTACTGCTGAGCAACTGGAATTCCTATCTGTTTTGGATGCCTTCAATGGGCCGGTACCCATAAATATCGTCGGATCACTATCACCGCTTGCGCCTGGCGAGCTGCTTGACTTGCTGCGCCGTGGAAAAGAAATAAACCTGATTTCTGAACCTGATCAGGATATGTTTGCGCTCACTGAAGAGCTACCGCAAAACTTCATCAATGTGTTTGGCGAAATAAATGATAAAGAAAAAATCGATTCAATCGTTAGACAACTTTCGCAGCTAAACCTATGGGAGGAAATTCCTTTTTCCCAAAAAGCGAATCTTTTGGCTCAATCGGGAAATGAAAAAGAAGCAGGTTTGCTTTTTGCGGAAATTGCCCAAACATCACTTGAAAATAAAAATGAATGTGCTGCTTATGATAATTTGATAAATGTCATCAACATTCTTCCGGCATATCTGGGAGAAAATGTAGTCGATACGGTTTTCGTAAAGGCTTGCCAGCAATTGTGCTACCTTTGTAACTATTTTGGGAGATACGTAAGTATTTTGCCCCGGGTCCTTAAGTTCGCGATTGAAGCTGCGGACCGGTTGGGAGACAAACGATCCAAAGCGATTTTGAATTTTCATCTGGGATTTTACCACTTTACATTCGGAAGGAGCTCGGACGCGCTGCAAAATATTGAGACCGGACGATTGATTGTCGAAGATTTGGGCGATGACGACATGCTGATGCAATCCTCCGGTTTTATGGGACTTTACTACTTTTTCCAAGGCCTCAACAAGGAGGCCTTAGATATGTTCGAAAAGGTGGACTTGAATTTGGGTACCCGAACGGGTTTTCTTTATGGCCCGAATTTTTTGGCATACAGTGCCGCATATTCCGGTCATTTTGACAGAGCGATCGGATGCCTTGATTATTATTATCATCTTGCCCAGCGAATGGGACGTGAGCCGATTGCATCCATCTACAGAGCTTCATTGGGCAAGTTGCTTATTGCTACACACAAATTGGAGGATGCAAAGCATCATCTCCTCGGTGCATTGGAAGCGAATTGTCCATTGGAAAATGAATTCGCAGGGCTTTGCGCCGAGAGCGGTTTGGCATTTTACTATTACCGACATAATAACCTGATAAAGGTATCTGAATATATGGATCGGTTTTATGCCAGGATGATGAAGTCACGGATTACCATATTGTCTTTGACACCGTGGTGGGTCCAAATGGTTTACAATGCAGAAAAACAGGGTTATCAACCGCCTCCCGCTTTTAGCTGTCAGAATTTGATAGAAAATTTGGCAAAAGAAAAAAACATTCATCTTAAGGGAATCTCATTGAGATTAAAAGCCAAATCATTATCATTCGCCGGCAACCAAAAGGAAGCAATAAAGAAACTTCTATATAAAAGTGAAGCCTGTGCCGATGCCGCATCCGACCCCATCCAACTGGGAATAAGCAGGCTGGAAGTCGCCAAGCTGAAGGTCAATGAAGGCGATATCAAGGAAGCTTGCCGGCTGGCCATGCAGGCTCGGTTAAGGCTTTCCGGTCAATGGGAATTTATCTTTCCCGATGACCTGCGGTTTCTCTTGGATAAGTACAACGATCGCGTCAATGAAAATCATTTCGGCGATGGCTTTATAGAGGATTTTATTAACAAGTTAAGCGAATTGCCCTACCATTACAGCATTGATCACGGCTATTCCAACGTTCTTGCCTTTACCAATCGGGCGTTTCGTGCCGAGCGAGGTGCGATATTATGGATGGATTCGATACCAAAAAAAGTGCTCCAACCAAAGGCTTTCAAGAATATGAGCGCTTCCGATCTCCACGCCGAGAGTTTTCGACCGTACATGGCCGCCATCATCCGGTGCCAAAAAGAAAATCGCCCTATTTTGACGAGTCATCATTCCCTTAATAATGGATCCAATACCGATGGCCCTTTATCCGCGCTGTGTCTGCCAGTTTGTATGAATGGCATTTGTAGAGGCGTTTTATATCATGACAACACATATGTCTGTAATTGTTTCGAACAATTAAGCAAAAAAGACTTGGAACAAGTCAGCGTTCACCTGGAACGCTATTTTATAAGATGTTTCGAATTCAACAAGGCCATCCAAGACACAAAGAAAAACGCCGTTCGCGAAGCCGCTGCTCTGACCGAAAATTCAGGGGGTAACGAACTGATTGCTTCTTGCCAACCGATGGTTGAGCTGTTGGATCAGGCCGATAAAGTTGCCCGTACGGACAGCACTGTGCTGATCATGGGTGAGACCGGTGTCGGAAAAGAGGTGCTGGCCAAAAGAATTCATATGATGAGTCCCCGGGCATCCACACCATTTATTACCGTGGATGCGACGACCATCCCGGATAATTTGGTGGAAAGCGAGCTGTTTGGGCATGAAAAAGGGTCTTTCACCGGCGCGGATCGGCAAAAAATCGGTCGCTTGGAACTCGCCGACAAAGGAACGCTATTTATCGATGAGGTGGGCGAACTACCTTTGCCAACGCAGGCCAAACTGCTGCGGGTGCTGCAGGAGAAGACCTTTATCAGAGTCGGGGGGACCTTGCCCCTTGAATCGAATTTCAGATTGGTGGTTGCCACCAACCGTAAACTCGAAGAAGAAGTGAAGAATAAGAGGTTTAGGGAAGATCTGTATTTCCGATTGAACACCGTCCCGTTGATTTTGCCTCCGTTGAGAGAACGCGGCAAGGACATTATTGAACTGGCCAAATATTTTCTAAAACAATTTTCCACCAAATACAAACATGATGATTTACGATTGAGCACAGAGGATGAAAAAAAGCTTCGCCTCTATCACTGGCCCGGTAATATCCGTGAGTTGGAGCATGTTATCGAACGAGCGGTGATTCTTTCAAAAGGAGATAAAATAGAATTAAACATTATGGATACGCCAAAGCCGATTTTCGTTAACGAATCCTCTGAGTTGGTGACCTTGGATGAACTTCAGCGGCGCTATATCCTGCATGTGCTTGTCAAAACCGGAGGAAAAATTTACGGTTCCGGTGGCGCCGCTGAAATCCTAGGCATAAATAGAGGTACCCTTTATTCGAGAATGAAAAAATTGGGGATTAAGATCTAAGGTTGCCGGAAATAAATAATTCCTCCATCCTGCTTGTTTTTGTGCCCGTCTACCGCGTTGCCGGTACCGGCACATATTCAATCCATACCGCGACGACCGATAACGCAGCCCAAAAACATTATCTTGAATGCTATAGTCTATGTGTCATCCCATCCCACCATATGAGAGCTGATTTTCGCCTGCCGTCCTGAAACCATCTCAAAACCTCTTCGCCTGACCGCCAAAACTGTTTAAATACATTCAATTCCTGTGTCGAAATATCAACGGTAACCCGCGCCAACGGCACAAAAATAAAATAATCTAAAGAAAACCAACAGTTATAAAATTAGTTGGAGTGGTATGTGATTTGCTGAAGTTGGAAGTAAATCATTCAGGCACCCATTCCCATGTATGAGAAAAATAATAAGTATTCAAACTATGATTTAACTCACCGGAATCCAAAATGCTTAGATGAAACCATCTACCCATAACCAATAGGATACGAGGCGACCAGGCGATGGAAATTATTGTTTTGGTAAAGCAAGTCCCGGACACCACCAATGTCAAGCTGGATCCAAAAACCGGAAATCTGCTGCGTGAAGGCTTGACGGGTATTATCAATCCGGAAGACCGCCATGCGTTGGAAGCGGCAGTCCATATCAAGGAAACGATGGGCGGCAAGGTAAAGGTTCTATCGATGGGGCCGTCCCAGGCGGTGGATGCATGCACCGAAGCCATCGGCATGGGCGCCGACGAAGCCATCCTGTTGAGCGATAGAGCCTTTGCAGGTGCCGATACGTGGGCTACCGCATTCACCTTGGGAAAAGCCGTTGAGCGAATCGGCAAATTTGATCTGATCCTTTGCGGCAGGCAGGCCATTGATGGCGATACCGCCCAGGTCGGCCCCCAGTTGGCCGATTACCTGGATATTCCACAAGTTACCTATGTACAGGACATTGAAACCATGAATGAGACGTGTACCACCGTCAAGCGCCAGTTGGAAAACGGCTATGAGCGTATTGAATGCCAACTGCCAGCCCTGCTGACGGTCATTGGTACTTTAAACCGGCCCAGGCATGCGCATTTAGGCCGATTAATTGATGCCTGCACGGCAAAGGCACCCATCAAGGTCTTCAATGCCGCGGACATTGGGGTGGTGACTTCGGATGTGGGATTGGAAGGGTCATTGACGCAGGTATCCAAAACATTCACTCCGGATTTCAAACGGCAGGGAAAAATCCTGGACGGACCGAAGGAACAGGCCGTGAGCGAGCTGTTGAAGAACATCTCCAACAGTGATGCCGCTACTGCCTGTAAGGCATTCGCCGCGTCATGTGAGCTCTCATAACCGGGTTCACCCATATTAACCCATGGAGGAAGAAGATGACCGTATGGATCGAGAGCGACCTTTGTGACGGTTGCCGGCGCTGTGTAAGAGCCTGTCCTTATGATGCGATCGCCATCGAAGACGGGAAAGCGAATATTTTAGAGCGTTGCACGAACTGCGGGGCTTGTCTTGCCGAGTGTAAAAACAGGGCCATCCAATCGGACGCGGTTCCCAAAGAGATTCCGGATTTCAGCGATCACGAGGGGGTATGGGTCTACGCGGAACAACGTGATGGTGTTCTCGCCAAGGTAACGCTCGAGCTGCTTGGTATTGCCCAGGAACTGGGCCAGGAACGCAGGCAAAAAGTGAGTGCCGTGCTTATCGGTGATCGGTTGGAAAACTTGACCCATGATCTCATCCGCCATGGAGCGGATCAAGTCTTTCTCGCCGAGGATCCATGCCTGCAGCCCTACCGGACCCTGGCTCACGTGAAGATAATGGAAGACCTCATTAACGAGCACAAACCGGAGATCCTGCTGATCGGTGCCACGCATATTGGCCGGGATCTTGCGCCTCGCCTGTCGCGACGCGTGGGCGTCGGCCTGACTGCCGACTGCACGGCACTCTCCATCGATCCGGAAGAAAAGATACTGCTCCAGACGAGGCCGGCTTTCGGCGGGAATGTGATGGCGACCATTGCCAACCGGTATTCTCGCCCACAGATGGCCACTGTTCGACCCGGCGTGATGGAAGCCAGGACCGACGAAGCCAAAGCAGGCACGATCATCCATTGCGAAGTTCAACTCGATGAGGCGGACATCAAAACCAAAGTTCTGGAAATGTTTGAGGAAAAGAGAAAGCACGCGCCAATCACCGACAGCAAAGTCATTGTCGCCGGGGGAAGAGGCGTGAATGGTGAGGCGGGGTTCCAAATGCTGCGCACGTTGGCGGATCTGCTCGATGGAGAAGTCGCAGGTACGCGAGTTGTCGCCGAACAAGGCTTTGTTCCGGCGGACTGTCAAGTCGGCCAGACCGGCAAGACAGTCAGACCGGAAATTTACATCGCTTGTGGCATTTCCGGTGCGATCCAGCATCGGGCCGGAATGATGAATTCCAGATTTATCATTGCCATCAACAAGGACCCGGACGCACCGATTTTTAAGGTCGCCGATTGGGGAATCATCGGTGATTTGCACGATGTCGTTCCGGAACTTGTCAGACAATTAACCCCGGCGAGCTGAGAGGAGAAAAGAGATGGTAAGATCGAATGCAGAGGAAATGGTAAGACGCACCATTGCCCGATTCGTGGACCAGGAGATCATCCCGGTGGCCGGGGAACTGGATGAAAAAGGAGAACCGCCCAAAGCGCTCTACAAGAAGTTGGCCGATATGGGCGTCATCGGCATTCGCTACCCGAAGAAAGTCGGCGGCTCGGGAGGCAATACGACGCTGTATTGCATCATCATGGAAGAGTTGGCCAGGGGGCTGATGAGCCTGGGGTCCATGGTCGCTATGGAAGGCCTCATGGCCACCAATGGCTTGTACCTTTACGGCAGTGAGAAAATGCATGAAGCGTTTCTGAGACCTGCGCTGCGGGGAGAGAAAATCGGTGCCTTTCAACTCACGGAACCGGAGGCCGGATCTGATCTTGGCGCGGTAAAGACATCGGCTGTCAAGACAGGCGACGGCTGGGTCATCAACGGAATGAAAACCTGGTCCACGAACGGCCCCTTTGCGGATTTTCATACGGTCCTGTGCCAAACCAATCCCAAAAAAGGGCTGCGCGGGCTGATGTTCTTTCTGGTTCCCAGGGATACGCCCGGATTCTCGACCAGCAAGCGGTTCAAGACATTGGGTACGCGTACTTCCGCCCTTTCCGAGATCTATTTCAACAATTGCCATATTCCTGATGAATACCGATTGGGCGAAGAAGGGCGCGGACTGGATGTTTTACTTAAAATCTTATCGGAAATTCGTGCCATGACGGCCGCACTGGCCATTGGATTGCATCGGGCGGCGCTCGATGATTCCATCCGCTATGTCAAGGAAAGGGAGTCGTTTGGCAAGCCCATCGGAAAATATCAGCTGATTCAGTCGAAAATCGCCAAAATGGCCATTGATCTGGAGGCATCGCGGATGATGTTAAAAAATGTCACCTGCTTGATCGACAACAAGGTGCCATGCCTGAACAAGGCAACCATGGCAAAATATTTTAGCGTCGAAGCAGCTTGCAAGGCGAGTGACGAGGCCACCCGAATCTATGCCGGATATGGGTATTCAATGGAATACGCTGTTCAGCGGTACTATCGAGACAATCGCTTCCTGCTTTCCGGCGGCGGCACGCACGAAGTCCTGTTAACGACGATTGCACGTGAAATATTAAGCAAAGGGGTATGACGATGGACCGGAAGAGACTCAGAATATTGGTGGCCAAGCCCGGACTGGACGGCCATGACCGGGGAGCCAAAATCATCTCCCTGGCGCTTCGTGACGCCGGAATGGAAGTGATTTACTCGGGCCTGCATCAAAGCATCGAACAAATCGTATCGACAGCGGTACAGGAAAGTGTGGATATTATCGGCCTAAGCATCATGACCGGCGCCCACCTGAGTATCAGCCAAAACCTGGTCAATAAGCTGTCAGACGAGGGAATTGAGGACATGCGGATCGTTGTGGGAGGCGTGATACCGAAGAACGATATTCAAAAGCTGAAAGCCATGGGTGTCGCCGAAGTATTCCCCAACGGAACCAAGTTCGACCAGATTATCGATGGGTTGAATGCATTGGTCTAACAAGCGTATGGCAAAGCGAGGTTAACATGGGCGTAGCCACCTATATAAAGAATGAGAAAGACAGTATCCAGAAAGTCATCTTGCAATCCGGAATAGAAGTAAAACCGGTTTATACCCCCGAGGATCTGAATAATGTGGGGTTTGACTACCAGACCGACCTTGGGGACCCCGGCGATTTTCCGTTTACGCGCAGCCTCCACCCCCTCGGTTATCGGAGCCGTAACTGGACCACCCGGCAGTACACCGGCTTCGGTACCCCGGAGGAAACCAATCAACGCTTCAAGCTGATGATCGCCAACGGTCAGAATGGTCTCAATGTGGCGTTCGATCTGCCGACCCAAATGGGGCTCGATTCCGACGATCCCCGGGCCGAGGGCGAAGTCGGGCGTGTGGGCATGGCCGTGGATTCCCTGAAGGACTTCGAGACCGCCTTTCACGGCATCGATTTGAAGCGTATCGGCAGCGGCCTGACCATCAATGCCGTGGCCTCCATCATGCTGGCCATGTATCAGGCCGTGGCCGAGAAATACGGCTATAAGAAAAATCAGATTTCGGCCACGCCGCAAAACGACATTCTGAAAGAAGTCGTCGGCCGCGGTGCCTGGATATATCCCGTGGAGCATGGTGTCAGGCTGATCGGCGATACCATCGAATATGGCATGAAGGAGTTGCCCAGATGCAATCCGGTATCGATTTGCGGGTATCATATCAGAGAGTCGGGGGCCAATCCGGCCCAGGAAATCGCTTACGCGTTCCTGATTGCATTTGCCTATGTGGATAATGTGGCCGCCCGCGGGTACCAAGCCGAAGATTTTGTCGGCCGTTTTTCTTTTAATTTGAATATTTACGGAAACCTTTGGGAGACCGTGGCCAAATTCCGTGCTGCCAGGAAACTGTGGGCCAAGCTGCTGCGGGAGCGCTATCATGTCCAAAATAAAAAGTCGCTCTTTCTGCGGGGGCTTTTTGGCGGCGGCGGCTCCGGACTGACCAAGGAGCAGCCCGAAAACAACATCATGCGCGGCGCCTATTATGTACTGGCGGCAGCGCTGGGCGGCGCCCAGACCACGGCCCTGTGTTCCTTCGACGAGGCGTATTCCATTCCCACCGAACGATCGACACTCCTGTCCCTTCGGACCCTTCAAATTCTCATGGATGAGACCGGACTCAGGGATACGGTGGACCCCCTGGCCGGATCCTATTTTATTGAAACCCTCACCAAGCAGATGGAAGATAAAATTCTCTCCGAAATGGCTGAGATCGAAAGTGTTGGCGGAATCGTAAAAGGTATTTCCTCTGGTGAAGTTCAACGCAGAGTCGCCAAACAGGCTTACGAATATGAGAAAAGATTGCAAAACGGAGAGGCCATCAAGGTCGGTGTGAACAAATACATGGAAGGTGTTACCAAGGAAGTTGAATTGCACCAATATGACAATTCGTGGGCCAAGCGGCAGATCGATAACCTGAAAGCGTTAAAGCAAACCCGCAACAACACTGAGGTGGAAAAGACGCTTGGTGCGTTGCGGGGTGCCGCGGAGAATAATGAGAACGTGATGCCGTATCTGGTCGAGTGCTGCAAGGCCTATGCAACCGTGGGAGAAATGGCGGATGTGTTCAGGGACGTTTTTGGTGAATTCGAAGAGCCGAGCTTATTTTAAGATTGATTGAAGGTCTAGGAGGTTAAATGTCAGCTAACTGTTATCGGCTTGGATGCGATATCGGTGGTACATTCACCGATTTCGTGCTCCTTAACGACCAGACAGGAGAACTCTCCGTCCATAAGTGCCTGACCACGCCCAATGATCCATCCGATGCCGTGGAAATCGGTATCCAGGCATTGACCGGCAACGTTCCCGGATGTCTGGAAAAACTCGACGAAATCATTCATGGCACGACCCTGGTCATCAACTCCATCATCGAAAGAAAAGGGGTCAAAACCGGTTTGATCACCACCAAAGGCTTTCGCGACGTGCTCGAACTGGGCCGTGAGAGCCGTTACGCCGTCTATGACGTATTCTGCGAGTACCCCCAACCGCTGGTGCCGCGGCGCTATCGCCTGGAGGTGGACGAGCGCCTCAGGAGCGACGGATCGGTGATCAAGCCGCTGAACCGGGAAGAGGCCCGCGGGGTCGTCCGGGACCTGCTGGCCATGGGCGTCGAATCCATTGCCGTCTGCCTGCTCAATTCCTTTGAGAATCCCAAGCATGAACTGATGTTGCAGGAGATCATCCAGGAAGAGGCGCCGGGGATGTCGGTATCGATCTCCTTCGATGTCCTGCCTCAAATCAAGGAATACGAACGCACGAGCACTACGGTTACCAACGCCTATGTGAAACCCATCACCGAGAAATATCTCGACAAGCTGACCGATCGCCTGGAATCCATCGGGGTAAAGAGCAAGCTGTTCATTATGCTTTCCAGCGGCGGCATCACATCGGTCGAGACCGCGTCCAAATTTCCGGTCCGCATCATCGAGTCCGGTCCCACCGCGGCCGTCATTTCGGGTCAATACTACAGCAAACTCTTCAATATACCGGAGATTTTCTGTTTCGACATGGGGGGGACCACCGCAAAGTCGTGCCTGATCCAGGAAGGCGTTGCGGGGGTCGTACCGACCTTTGAGGTCGGGCGCGTTCAGCGCTTCGCCAAGGGCAGCGGGTTGACCATTCAGGTGCCGGTGGTGGATCTCATGGAGATCGGCGCCGGTGGGGGGTCAATTGCCGGTGTCAGCAAAATGGGGACGTTGCAGGTCGGCCCTGAGAGTGCCGGCGCCGATCCGGGGCCCATCTGCTACGACCAAGGCGGCATGTATCCCTGCGTCACCGACGCCGACCTGCTGCTGGGATACTTGAACCCGGACTATTTTCTCGGCGGCGAGATGGCCCTCAACCTGGATAAGGCGCAAGAGGGAATCAAGACCATGATCGCCGATCCACTGAACGTCTCTTCCATCCAGGCCACCTGGGGCATCCACGATCTGATCAATGAAACCATGGCCGCCGCCGCGAAAACCCATATCGCCGAGAAAGGTGGCAATCCGAAGCTGGTGACCATTGTCGCCTTCGGCGGCGCAGGTCCCGTGCACGCCTATGGCTTGGCCAAAAAGCTGGGTGCCCCGCGCCTGATCATTCCGCCCAATGCGGGGGTTGGCTCGGCGATGGGGTTTTTCACGGCGCCACGCGCATTTGATCTCGTCCGCAGTCACAAGGTCAGCCTGGAAGGTGCCGACTTTGCTGAAATCGAATCGATTTTCAAGTCCATGGAGGCCGAGGGACTCAAAACCGTCATGAAAACAGGAGGCGGAGAGGACGTCACCTTTGAACGGTCCATCGACGTCAGATTCGTGGGGCAGGGCTCCGAAACCAATATCGACGTACCGTCAACGGATTTCACCCGTCTGAACATGGCTGACATCCGCGAGCGGTACGACAACATTTATGAAAAACTCTTTGGGCGAACCTATCCGGACTCTCCCGTGGAATTTATCAATTTCAAGGTGCGCGCCAGTCTTCCCGCCCGGTTGTTGACACTCCAGGAAAGGGACTTTTCGCACAATTCCCTTGGGGGGGCGAGGAAAGGCAGCCGTCCGGCCTTCTCTGAAATTGCCGGGGATTTCGTTCATTACACAGTGTACGACCGTTACCTGTTACCGGCCGATGTCAGTTTCAAAGGACCTGCCATCATAGAGGAAAAAGAATCCACAGTCATTGTCGGCGAAGATGCGTCGGTATCCATGGACCGCTACGGGTTTTTGTGGATCGATCTGGAGGATGAATAAAATGAAACGGAAATTCGATCCGATTACCCTGGAAATCCTATGGCGGCGGCTGATCTCCATCGTGGACGAGGCCGATGGTTCCGTGGCCAGAACGGCATTTTCCAGCTTGTTGCGGGACGCCCATGATTACACGTGCATGTTTACCGACCGGCGGGGAAGGGAACTGGCCCAGGGTTCATTTGTTACCCCCGGCCAATCCGGGGCCATGGCCATCGGCGTAAGAAAACTGGTTTCCGGACTGGATGAATCCAGCTTGCATCCGGGTGACATCTTCATCACCAACGATCCCTGGGCCCTGGCCGGCCATTTGAATGACGTCTGCGTGCTGTCTCCCATCTTCCATCAAAAAAAGCTGGTGGCTTATACGGCATGCGTGTTTCACCATTCGGACATCGGTGGCCGGGTCTCTTCGGACAACCATGATGTCTTTGAGGACGGGCTGTTTATCCCCTTCGTGAAACTCTACCAGGCGGGCGAGCTGAACGAGGCCGTGCTGGAAATGATTCGCTGGAATGTCCGCACACCGGATGAGGTCATCGGTGATATCCGGTCCCAGATTTCCGCCAATCATGTATGCGCCGAGAAAATCTGCCGCATGCTGGAAGAGTACAACATGGATTGCCTCGACGATCTGGCCGACGAGATCATCGATCGCACGGAAAAAAGCATGCGCCTATCCATCAGTCAGGTGCCTAGCGGGGTTTACCGTGCCGAGGGAATCATCGAGCAGATGGACGGGCGTGAGGATCTGGTGGTCAAGGCCGCGGTGACGGTGGACAATGGAAACATCACCGTCGATTTGGATGGTTCCTCAGGCCAGGTGGACTGGGGCGGCAACGTCGTCTACAATTTTACCTACGCCTATGTCTTCATGGCCTTGAAAAGCATGTTCGATCCGGAACTGCCCAACAATCACGGGTGTTCCCGGCCCATTGTGCTCAAGGCACCGGTGGGCAGCATCGTCAATTGCAAGTTCCCGGTGGCCGTGGCGGCCCGAATGCAGATCGGTCACTTTGTCACGGAAATCATTTATCGCGCCATGGCCCAGGTGCTGCCCGACCGGGTCGTTGCCGCCTCGGGCGGGACCCCGGCGGCCATGAATATCTTCTACGGCAAACGAGGCGACGGCCAGCCCTTCCATTCGGTGATCATCCGCGGCGGCGGCATGGGTGCCAGCGAAGACGCGGATGGTCCGCATGTCTATATCTTTCCCGCCAACGGGGCCAATACACCCGTTGAGATTTTCGAGAGCGACACACCGATTATCGTTGAGCAGAGAAGCGTGATTGCCGATTCCGGCGGGCCGGGCAAGCAGCGCGGTGGGTTGGGAAAGGTAGAGGTGTTCCGCATTCCCGACGACGCGTATGCCCCATCCGGTCCCGTGAACCTGGGTATCCAGGCGGGACGTTTTCGCTATCCGCCGCATGGATTGGCCGATGGCCAATATGGTCAGCTGGCGCAATTTTCCGTAAATGGCAATCCGGGAAATCCCTACGGTCTGACGCAACTGGTACCCGGCGATGTCATCACCATGGACGCCGCTGGAGGCGGTGGGTATGGCCCGCCTTTGGAGCGGGACATCGAGTTGGTGGCAAATGATGTTTTAGATGGCTATGTGAGTCTTCATAATGCCAAAACAATTTATGGCGTAATCATCGACCCGGCGACCATGGCGGTCGATATGGAGGCAACGCTCTCATACCGCGCAACCCAACGGAAGATACCATAAAATGAAACCCATCAATCACGGTAACCCATAAGGAGAACGCTGTGGCGACCAACCAGAATATTATCGGAAAAAGAGTTATCCGAAGCGATTCTTTGGCCAAGGTCACGGGTACGGCAGATTACACCGCCGACTTGAAGATGCCCAACATGCTGGTGGCGAAAGTGCTGCGCAGCCCGCATGCCCACGCCAGGATCAACAGTATCGACGTCAGCGAAGCATTGAAGATGCCGGGGGTGAAAGCCGCCATCAGCGGTTTTGACGGCTATGGAATCAAATGGGGGGTCTTCCGCTACACCCAGGACCATGACATGCTTCCCACGGACAAGGTCCGCTATATCGGCGAGGACGTGGCCGCGGTCGCTGCCGTTGATGAGCAAACGGCCATCGAGGCACTCTCCCGCATCAAAGTGGACTATGAACTCCTGCCGGCCGTTTACGATCCCATCGAGGCCATGCAGGACGGCGCGCCGCTGATCCATGACCAGTACAAGAACAACATCAACATCCACGTGAATATCGAGGAGGGAGAAGTCGACAAGGCCATGGAGCGTGCCTTCCTCGTCCGGGAAGACACGTTCAAATCCGCCGGCGAAGCCTACGCCATGATGGAGCCGTACGCGGTCGTCGCATCTTACAAGAATGGCTACCTTGACCTGTGGATGCCCAATGCCGGGCCCCACGTCCGCGCCAAAGCGATCGCCAACCTGCTCAAGATGCCCCTGAACAAGGTGCGCGTACGTCACATCAACTCCGGCGGTGCCTTTGGCGGCCGATCGGAGGTGGCCCCTGGAGATCTCGTGGCATCGCTTTTGGCCATAAAGAGCGGCAAACCGGTCAAGCTCGTTCTTTCCCGCGAGGAGAACGCCACCAGCACGAGACAGATCCACGACATGATCGCAACCATCAAAACGGGAATGGCAAAGGACGGCACCATCGTCGCCAAGGACTATCGGGTGATCTATGACGGTGGCGCCTACAGCTCCACAGGCCCCATCGCCACCTCGATTCCCTATTATGTGTACGAGGAATGCTACCGTTTGCCCAATGTCCGCTACAACGGCTACCGGATCATCACCAATAAAGGCATCCGGGGAATGTACGGTTGCCATGGAAGAGCCTTCATGGGCGGTAATGAGGCCCAGATGGATCTGATGGCCAAAGAACTCGGCATGGATCCCGTGGAGATACGCCTCAAGAACGGCCTCACGGCCGGTGAAATGACCGCCACGAAATCCAAAATCACCAGCTGTGGCCTGAAAGAGACCATCAACATCACCTCGGAGAAAACGGACTTCAAGAAACGATGGGACCGGACACAGAGTCCCAAAGGCATCGGGATGGGGTGCATCGCCATCATGTGCGGCTTTCCCATGGGTTTTCGTTCCCTGTCGACCTGTTATCTCAAGATCAATGATGACGGCTATGTGACGCTCGTGACCGGCGTGGTGGACAACGGGCAGGGAAACGAATCCATGGTGATCCAGGCCGCCTCCGAGATCCTCGGTGTGCCCATGGAGGACATCAACCTCGTGAACGCCGACACGGAAGTCACCAACCTCGATCCGGGCGCCTATTCCCAAGCGGCGGCCTTTGTGAGCACCAACGCGGTGAAGGTGGCCTGCGAGAACGCCCGCCAGCAGATTGCCACGATTGCAGCTGAAAAGCTGGGGGTCCCCGAGACGGACATCGCGCTAAAGGATCGGCTCGTCTATTCCTTGGACAACCCCGAAAAGAAGATGCCCCTCCGATGGGTCGTGCGCGAGGCTTTTGCCAGGGCGACACCGATCGCTGCCACAGGCACGTTTTTCCCCAATATCGATCTGAAACGGGAGTGGATATCAAGACCTTGGGGCCAGATGGCGGGAACCTTCTCCTATGCCACATCCGTGGCCGAGGTCTCCATCGATCCGGAAACCGGAGAAGTCACGGTTCCCCATTTCACGGCCGCCCACGATTGCGGGCGGGCCATCAATCCCATGGCCGTCGAAGGGCAAATGGAAGGCTCCGTCCAACAGGCGGGAATGGCGGCCATCACCGAGGGCAACCTGTGGGACGGCGGCCACCTGCTGAATCCGGATCTCTTGGACTATAAAATCCCGCTGGCCTGTGACATGCCGGAAATCGATGCCATCATCGTGGAATCCATTGATCCGGCGGGGCCGTTCGGAGCCAAGGAAGGCGGTATTGCCATCCGTATGAACGCCTACAGTGCCATTGCCTGTGCGGTAACGCAGGCCACGGGCACGCTTTTCAAGGAATTTCCCCTGACGCCGGACAAGGTTTTGGAACTGGTAGAAAACGGGAAGGAGGAAAAAAGATGATCCTGCCTGATTTTGAGTATAGGAAAGCCGAGACGGTTGCCGATGCCATCGGCCTTTACAATGAATTCAACGGGAAGGTGAGTTATCTGGCCGGTGGTACCGATCTGATGCCCCTGCTCAAGTATCGGTTGTCGACACCGGCGGCGGTCATCGACCTCAAGGGCATCATTGATCTCAGCGCCGTCACCGCTCAGGACGGATGGGTGACCATCGGAGCCAATGTCACGCTCTTTGCCCTCAAACAGAATCAAACCATACAGGACTATTTCCCGGTCCTTTACCAGTCGCTGGAAGCCACGGCCTGTGAAACCCTTCAGATGCGGGGGACCATCGGCGGCAATCTTCTCCAGGATACCCGCTGCATTGAGTACAACAAATCCAATGACTGGCGGGTTGCCCGAGGCTTTTGTCTGAAGATGGGCGGCAAGACATGCAATGTGGTGCCCGGCGCCCGGGTCTGTCTGTCCAACTATTGCAGCGATAACGCGTTGTCATTGATTTCACTGTCGGCGACGGTGAGAATCGAGGGGCCTAAGGGCGAACGATCCATACCGCTGGAAAAAATCTTCAGCGGCAAGGGCGGCAAGCCCTTTGCTCTCGAACCCGGAGAGATTCTCACCCACATCCGCATTCCCATGGACAAGTCCAAAGGCGCATATGAAAAATTGCGGGTCCGAAAATCCATCGACTATCCCCTGGTGGCGGTGGCGGCCTGTGTAAAAGGAGACCATGCCCGGATCTGTGTGGGCGGCATCGGGCCGGCGCCCCTGGTCTATGACCTGACGGGCTTGGATGCAGATCGTATCGTCGATGCGTCCCGCGGTACCTATGCCGACGCAAAGGCGGTGAGAAATACCACGCTTTCCCCTGAATACCGGAAGAGAATGGCGGGGGTATTGTTTCGAAAAGCAGTCAATCGAGCGCTGAAGGAGGAAGAATAATGGAAACGGTGACCGTTACCTTGAAAATAAATAATGAGACCACCACACTCCAGGTGAAACCCAACGAGACGCTCCTTGAAACCCTTCGCGAACGGCTCGATCTTACCGGGGCCAAAGAGTCCTGCGGCATGGGTGCCTGCGGTGCCTGCACCGTGGAGGTGAACGGCATGCCGCTGCGGTCATGCATTGCGCTGACCGCAGAAATGGATGGCGCCGAGATAAACACCATTGAGGGGTTGGGAGAAGAAAAAAAGCTTCATCCGCTTCAGGAATCATTTATGGAAGAAGGTGCCGTTCAGTGCGGCTTTTGCACCTCCGGGATGATCATGACGGCCAAAACGCTTCTGGACAGAAACGCTGCGCCCACCAAGGAAGAGATCATCAAGGCGCTCTCTTCCAATGTCTGCCGGTGTACCGGATACAAAAAAATCGTCACGGCCGTCGAGCAGGCGGCCACCAAGTAACGATGATGGCCAAGGGCCGCGGACGGGAGGATGACAGGTGAAAATAACCGTCGATTCAAATCTTCGAATCCGAAATTCGTTTGAGCCGCCCCTGCAGCTGGAACTGGAGGGGCGTGAACAGGGGTTGCAGGATGTTTTGCAAAAGCTGACCGATATGCACCCACCCTTGAAGTTCATCGATCAGGGGGAGATGGGAGACGACCTGCACCACCTCTACCTGAATGGAGAGAGCCACTTTTCGTTTTCGGAAGGATTGAAGAAAAAGATCAAGGATGGCGACACCATCCGGGTCGAAGCCTATCTGGAACCCCTGGACGGGCACTAAGGAGAAAAATAAGCCATGAAGTTTGAAAAGATCGACCATCTCTGTTTTGCGGTAAAAAGCCTTGCTCAGACCAAGAAAGTTTACGAGGACGATTTTGGTATTGTTCCGGACTATGAATACGAGGCACCGTCGGAAAAGGTCAGGGTCGCGCGGTACTGCATCGGTGAGGTGGGTGTGGAATTCATGGAAGCCACCGCCCCTGACAGCGAAGTGGCGACCTTTATCGAAGAAAAAGGCGAAGGCTTTTTTCTCATCTCCTACAAGGTGGATGACCTTGACAAGGCAATGGACGAACTTAAGGCCAAATCCGTGTCGCTCATCGACAGCCGTCCGCGTGAGCTTTGCGGAAACCGATACGCGTTCGTCCACCACCCGCGCGAACTGAACGGTGTGTTGACCGAGCTTCTGGACGGAGAATTTGACGTGAACACGTAAGCGTACCTGTTAACATACAAAAAGAAAAAAGGGATTATGCCTCTTCAGTTTGAATCCATTACCCATGGGGTGATCGCCTTCGGTTTTTTTAACATCGAAAGTGACCTCTTGCTGCTCGAAAACAACTTTATTTTTGCCGATGAGTTTTGCAGAAATATCATCGCGCTCACCGAGAACCTATCAGAAAAAGGCTTCAGCGACCGCTGGAATGTCTGGCAGATCGAGAAGGGACCGGAAATGGGAGATCTAATGGGTGCCATGCATGGCATCCACCGTTCGGGCTTCTTTGGCGCATTGTATCAGAAATATCCGTTTCCAAGACGAAAGATGGATTTCAAGCAAAAAACCGAAGGTTGGAAAACACAGGCTGAGGTAAAAGCAATTCTCCAGGACTATGGTCGCTTGACAGTCCTGCCGGTTCATGTGGAACCGGTCGAAGAAAGGGTACACATCGGCGACTATGCCTTTACCAAAAGGGTTTTCCAGGCACTGATCAACTATGTCTGGGAAGGGGGATATCCAAAATGGAAAGACGGCAAGCGGCCCGAGTATGTAACGGAAATGGCGGAATGCATAAAAGAGAAAAAGTTGTCGTTGTTTTCAGATGCGCTTTTGAAAGGATATAGTGTTTAAGATAATGTTTTTGGCAAGGCCAGAGGGAGGAATCTGTATAATGATTACCGCGACGACCGATAACGCGGCCCAAAAGCATTATCTTGAATACTATAGTAAATAAGGAGGAAAAGAATGCGAGTATTAATTCTCGGTGGGGTCGGCAATATGGGGCAGGGTGTTGCAAGGGATCTGGTCAAACAGAAACCGGTCACTCACATCGTCTTGACAAGCTTGCATCCGGATCCTGCACGGCTTTCCGCCAAGTTAAGAGAAAATGAGAAGACATCGATGATCAAGATGGATGTCAATGATCACGAGGGTATGGTCAACGCCTTCAAGGACGTAGATGTGGTCGTCAATGCGGCCGGGCCCTTTTATAAAACGGCCGTTCCGGTGGCCACGGCCGCCGTTGAGGCACGCGTCAATTACATCGATATCTGCGATGATTATGAAGGCACACAGATTCTGTTCGACTCAGAAATCGATCAGATGGCCAAAGACGCCGGTATTACCGTGCTGACCGGAATGGGAAGCGATCCGGGAACCAACAATATACTTGTGAAATGGTATGCGGACAGGCTCGACACGGTAGAAGCCATCTACCTTTACTGGGTGGTCAGCGTAGCGGAACTCCAGGGCGCGGCCTGGGATCACAGCCTGCATATGACGCTCGGTAAAATTCCGCAGTATATCGATGGAAAACTGGTGCACGTCGAAGGCGGAGCCGGTGTGGTCGAAGAGCAGTTTCTGGAGCCTCTGGGCACTTGCCATCTTCGCTATGTGGGGCACCCGCAGCCCTTAACCCTTCCAAAATATATCAAGGGCGTTAAAAATGTCATTATCAAAGGCGCGTTGATCCCCTCCTGGGTGGATGAAATGATTAAAGAACAGAAAGAAACCGGTTTTTTGGGGACCGAGCCGATTGATGTGAAGGGCACCCAAATCACACCCTACGACCTTGCACTGAAACTCTGGGAAAAAATTCCCGAAGGAAGAGATAACGGTCCCCAGTCCTCGGGGCTGAAAGTCATCGTTAAAGGCGATCGGGGCGGGAAAAAGGTGACCTATACGGCCGATATGGTCGGCAGGATGGCGCCGGGCACCGGCATTCCGGCTTCCATCGCCGCGTTGATGATGGCTGCCGGCGATGTGACGGCCAAAGGTGTGGTGGCGCCGGAAGGCTGCATCGATCCCGACAAATTTTTAGGTGCTTTTTTAAGCCGAGGCGCCCGCATTCATCAGACCGAACACATCGCGTCCATGTTTGAACTTAATAGTTAATGGAGACCCCCTTTTATGAAATTGGCTGAGAAATTAAATATCAGTAACAGTCAGGCCTTGTTCGAAGAAGCCCTTACGCTCATTCCGGGCGGTGTGCTCGGGGCCAGAAAGCCTACTGACTTTATTGATGGCGAATACCCGATTTTTTTGGAAAGCGGAAACGGTTGCCGGTTGATGGATGTGGACGGCAATGAGTATATCGATTTTTTATGCGGCTACGGCCCGATTATTTTGGGATACCGGGAACCGGAAATCGACGATGCCGTCTATGCGCAAATCCGGGATAAGGGCTTCTGTTTTACGCTCAGCCAGAAATATCAGAATCTTCTGGCCAAAAAGCTCAAGGAACTCGTGCCGTCTTCGGAGATGAGCATTTTTCTGAAGACCGGATCGGACGCCACGACCGCCGCGATTCGTATTGCCCGGGCGCATACCAACAAGCTCAAGGTGATGCGCTGCGGATATCATGGCTGGCATGATTGGTGTGTAGAAATGAAAGGAGGAATCCCCGCTAAATTCTATGAAGATGTATTTGAGTTCCAATACAACCGATTGGATCAACTTGAAGCGTTGATGGCCGTCCACGGCCAGGATACGGCGGCGATCATCATGACGCCTTTCGGCCATCCCAATCACCAGAAAATGCAGACGCCCGCTCCAGGATTTCTTGAGGGTGTCCGCGACCTGGCGGACCGGTACGGTGCCGTACTGGTTTACGACGAGATTCGCACGGGGTTCCGGTTGTCCATGGGGGGGGCGCAAAAGCGCTACGGGGTGACACCGGACTTAAGTGTCTTGGGCAAGGCGATCGCCAATGGATACCCGATTTCGGTGGTGACCGGAAAACAAGAGGTCATGATGGCGGCGGCGCACAAGCTGTTCATTTCCTCAACCTTTTTCCCGAACAGCGAAGCATTTGTCGCCGCACTCAAGACCATAGAAATTCTAGAGCGCGACCATGTGCTGGAAGATATCTGGGAAAAGGGTGAGAAATTCATGGCGGCCATTCAGGCCCTGATGGATAAGCATCAGGTGGGCGCCGAACTGACCGGTGTCGCCCCCATGTTTTACATTACCTTTGAAAAGGATGACGCCGGGGCGTACAAAAATAAGCGCAACGATTTTTATACGCAGTTGATTCGAAAAGGTTTCTTTTTCACCCCCCACCATCATGCCTATATTTCCTATCGACACACGCAGGCGGATCTTGATTTGGCTTTGACTGCCATTGATGAGTCGTTGGTTTTCGTCAAGGAAAAATACAGCTGACACCGCTAGTTCCTGCCCGGAGAGCTTTAAACCGGGCAGGAGCAATATAATTACAGAGATCCGTTTAAGCTACACTTTAGAAACTTTTCCATAGAGAACCGCCTGCCTTCATAATTCCCATTGAAATCACCGGGTCTAAATCCTGCCGAAATCATCTTTTTCAATTCATTGAAAACCTTGGCATGGCTCTTTGCCGAGCTGTCATATAGATATGTATAATAATTTAAATAAGATAGGTCGTGTTGTACAAATACGGACAGAAGACTGCCGACATATCAGCAATTATCCTTTGTGGGAAAAGGAAATTTAAAAAGAAGTATAATAACAGTAGGTAATAAAGTTCTGTGACGCGGCATGGAGCTTGCTACTTCATGAAGTGACGATATTGTAATGAGGGTTTTAATTCATGAATTTAGCCAATGAATATAGAATGAATATCCTTTAATAGAACACGCGTATTTCAAATCGAGGCCGGGCAACGATAGGCATATCGAAATTAACCCAAGAAATCCTATTCATGAAAATGGGAGCAATGATGGCGCAACAAATGATTCTTCGCGGATTTGTAAACACACCCAAGGGGCAGATTCATTACGCCGAAGCGGGGCAAGGCGAACCTGTCCTTTTACTTCATCAGACTCCGCGGTCATGGACCGAGTACCGTGAAGTACTGCCTATTTTGGGGCAGCGATACCGGGCCATCGCCATGGACACGGTTGGTTTTGGAGATTCTTATCGAACTTCGGAAAAGGCCAGCATCGAACATTATGCCGCAGGGGTGATCGATTTTCTGGATGCCATGGAAATCAAACGGACCTCCCTGGTGGGGCACCACACCGGCGGGGCCATCGCGGTGGAACTGGCAGCCACTTGGCCGCAACGGGTCAACAAGCTGATTCTGTCTTCCTGCCCATATACGGATGAGGAGGATCGGGAAATACGAAAAACCCGACCGCCGATTGACGACGTTGCCTTCTCGCCCGACGGCTCCCATCTCATTGAACTCTGGAATAAGCGGAGGGCGTTTTATCCGCAAGACCGCCCCGATCTGATAGCGAGTTTTGTGTTGGATGCCTTAACGGTGCTGGATCGGATTGAGGAAGGACACAATGCGGTGAACAGATACAAGATGGAGGAAAAAACCCGATTGATAACGGCGCCCACGCTGATTATGACCGGGACCGAGGACCCGGCGTCCTATCCCCGTATGGAACCGCTTTCCAAAGCGATCCGGGGAAGCGTTTCCGTAGAAGTAAAAGGGGGCATGGTGCCGATGCCGGAGCAGATGCCTGAAGTCTTTTCACAATGTGTAATCGATTTCCTGGGATGAAAGGGGGCTTTGGCTTATGTATGGATCAAGAGCGCGAATCGGACTGATTGTCCCTTCCAGCAACACGGTTTGTGAACCTGAAATGGCAAGGCTGGCACCGGACAACGTGGCGGTCTATGCGTCACGGATCCTTTTTACACCCACCATCGAAGGGCTCAAGGATATGAAGAACCACGTCCATCGGTCCGCAAAGGAGCTTTCATCCGAAGGTATCTGTCAACTGATCGCATTTTGCTGCACTGTCGGGAGCATGATCGGCGGCGCGGGGTACGACGGGGACCTCGCCAGGATGATCCATGAGGCCTCATCCACAGTATCCGTTACAACGACGACAGCGGTAAAAGCAGCCCTTTCCAGCCTCAACGTGAAGCGTGTGGCCATGGCCACCCCTTATACGCGCCAGACCAATGAAATTGAAAAAAAAATAATGCAAATCATGGGGTACGAGGTTACGGACATTGTTGGCTACCATGACCATCTTGAACCGGAAGCATTAGAAAACGATATGATCGGAAGGCTGCAGCCGGAAGAAGCCTACAAACTCGCCAAAGCGGTCAACGGGTCCATAAATGAGGCCATATTCATAAGCTGTACCAATTTCCGGGCGATCGAAATCATCGATCAGCTGGAACAGGAAACCGGCAAGCCCGTTATCACCAGCAACCAGGTAACCATGTGGCACAGCCTGCGTTCCCTGGGCATCATGGATTCCCTGGAGGGTTATGGCAGGCTTTTTAGGGAAAATTAGACGGAAAGATCATGGCTGCTCCTGGTGAAGGGCGATTGCATTGCTTGAGAACCATGTGATGGACTGCATACAAGAATTTATTCATTCGGTTAGGACGTGGAAGGGTAAAGACGATGAGGATCGGTATTGATGTAGGTGGAACATTTACGGACGTCGTATTAGTCGACAATCGAACAGGTATTTTTCAGTATACAAAAACCCCGACGACCCATTTTGATTTGGCGGAAGGTGTTCTCACCGGCCTGAGAGACATCCTGAAAATGGCCAACGTTCCCATTGGTGATGTGGATTACATCATTCACGGTACCACCATTGGTACCAATGCCATTGTGGAGGGAGGCGGTGCCCGTGTGGGCCTTATCACGACCAAAGGGTTTGAAGACGTATTGGAAATCAGACGTGTCGCAAGGCCCAAGGAGGCGGCCTTTGATTTTGGCGCGGACAATCCCCCGCCTCTGATTCCCCGGTTTTTACGAAAGGGGGTCACGGAACGGATCGACAGCCAGGGGAACGTTACGGTGCCACTCGTAGAAGAAGACGTCAGGGCGGTGTGTGCTTATTTTCGGGAGCAACAGGTGGATGCCCTGGTGGTATCCCTGCTCTTCTCTTTCCTGAACCCCGCCCATGAAAAAAAGATTGCCGAGATCAGCAGGGAGATCCTGGACGGCATTCCGGTATCCCTGTCTTCAGAGATCTGTCCGGAATTTCGTGAATACGAAAGAACCTGTACCACCGTGATGAACGGATATCTCGGGCCGGTTATCCGGGATTACATGAACAATCTTACCAAACGGCTTTCCAGTGAGTTCGGAGAACTGACGCTGCATATCATGCAGAGCAACGGTGGCACCATGACCGCCGAGGCGGCCAAGGATCATTCCTCCCATCTTATCAACTCGGGTCCTGCCGGCGGTGCGATCGCAGCGGCGTTCGTGAGCCGCTTGACCGGAAACGAGATGGCGGTCGGCGCGGACATGGGAGGGACGACGTTTGATATTTCGATCATCGACCACAACCTCCCCAAAACCACCACATGGGGCGGTGTTACGAACTATCCCATCAAGCTTCCCATGGTGGACCTCAAGACCATCGGCGCGGGAGGGGGGAGTATTGCCTGGGTGGATGAGGGGGGTGTCCTCAATGTCGGCCCCAAGAGTGCGGGATCGGACCCGGGCCCGGCCGGTTATGGCTGGGGCGGAACACTGCCGACCGTATCCGATGCCAACCTTGTACTGGGCCGGCTGAACCCAAAGTATTTCCTGGGCGGCAAACTTCCCCTTTATCCTGAAAAGGCAAGGGCTGCCATTGAGGCGTATGTGGCCCGACCCATGAACCTGAGTGTGGAAGAGGCCGCAGCGGGAATCATTCGTATTGTCAACGCCAACATGGCCAAGGGCATCAGCGGCAACTCCGTTGAAAGGGGGTATGACCTCAGGGAGTTCGCCTTGATTACCATGGGCGGGGCGGCCGCCCTGCATGCAGCGGAAATTGCCAGGGATTTAAGTATGGCCCGGGTCATTGTCCCCGCCATGAGCGGGAATTTTTCGGCCGTGGGCATGGTGGTGGCCGATATCCAGCATGACTATGTGCGCACCTATGCCTCGAAGCGCCGGAATATCGATCCTAAAAATCTGCTGGATCAGTTCAAGGATATGGAGGCCGAGGGGAAAAAACAGCTTAAAGAAGAGAACGTGACGGAAGACCGTATTGAAATCACCTGGTCCGCGGATTTGAGATATGAGGGGCAGTCGTGGGAACTGAATACGCCCATCTCAACTTCCGAAAACCTGACAGAACAGGATATTTCAAAGATCGTTAATGATTTTCATGCGCTTCATCAACAGGTCTACTCCTATTCCGAGCCTGAAGCGGTGGTGGAATTCATCAATCTCCGTGTGAGGATGAAAGGCAAGAACCCCCCGCTTTCCCTGACGCATGAATCCAAACAAGGGTTGTCTGTTGAAGATAGCAAAAAGGTCATGCGACCGGTCTACTTCGAGGGCAAGGGGTGGGAGGAGGTCCCGGTGTATGAACGGGAGTTGCTGCCTGCAGGTGCCGCTGTCCGCGGTCCTTGCATCATCGAGGAGACCATTTCCACGGCCCTTGTTCCGCATGGATTCACAGGCAGCATCGATGGTTACCGGAACCTTATCATAGAGCAGGAAAATCGAGGATAGTTTAACATTACCTTTGGAGAATAGAATGCCTTTTAAATCAGATCCTATTACCATGCAGGTCATACGCTACGGGCTGGAGGCGGTTGCCGACGATATGGGTTACAACCTGATGCGCATGGGGCGTACGACCATTGTCAAGGAAATCATGGACATCAACTGCGGCGTGTTGGATGCAGACGGCGGTATCCTGGCCCAGGCCCATCTTTGCCCGTTGATGATGTTCAGCCTCCCCACCTCGGCAGCCCAGATGATCGAACGCCTCGACCGGATCGAGGAGGGTGATGTGATCATCTCCAACGACCCCTATCTTGGGGGGCAGCATCTTCTTGACGTGCAGTTTTTTTCCCCGGTCATTGTTGATGGCGAGAGGGTCGGTTTTGTGGCCAACATCGCCCACCAGCTGGATATGGGAGGCGCCGTACCGGGTGGCGTCGCCGGCGGTCTCACCGAAATCTACCAGGAAGGCCTGCGCATTCCTTTTGTCAAACTCTACAGGGCCGGCAAAGAGGATGATCAGATCTTCAATTTTATCTCGGCCAATATACGCATTCCGGAAAAAACAATAGAGGACTTCAGGGCCCAGGCCGCCACCACCGTTGTGGGGGTCAAGCGGGTCAAGGAACTGGTTCGAAAATACGGAGTGGACGTGTTTCATGACTGCACCCGTATGCTGACCGAATACAGTGAGGGTATTGTTCGACGATTTTTGGCCGATCTTCCGGATGGGACTTACACGGGGGTGGACTATCTGGATGACGATGGGCAGGTGGATGAACCGGTCAAGGTTCAGGTGAATGTCCACATCAAAGGCGACCAAATGAATGTGGATTTCGATGGAAGCAGCCACCAGACCAAGGGAAATGTGAACTGCCCATGGGCCTGTTCGCAAGGGGGGATTTTCTACACCATGGTTGGCATCATCGATCCCGATATCCCACTGAATTCGGGGACCTTCAACCCGATCCAGGTCACCAGCCAAAAGGGATTGATCACAAATCCCCTGCCCCCCGCAGGGGTTACCGCCCGGAGCCAGACCATGACCAAGATTACCGAGGCCATGCTGCGGGCCATGAGCGAGGTGGTTCCCGATCGGGTCGTTGCCGGTAGCCATGGCCAGGCCTGTACGAACAGCTTTTCCGGGATAAATCCCATGACAGGCAATCGCTTCCAATACATCGAGATCCAGGGGGGCGGCGCCGGGGCCCGTCCCACCAAAGACGGACCGGACGGACAGGACCTCCACCTGGGCCGGTTCATGAATACACCGGTGGAGGCCGCTGAATTGGAAAACCCGGTCACCATCGAGCGTTACGAGTTTATTCCGGATTCCGGAGGCCCCGGTAAGTTCAGGGGGGGGCTGTCGCTTCGAAGAGACATCCGCTTTCATACGGATGCCACCTGGGCCCGTTACTCGGACCGCCAGAAATTCAAGCCCCAGGGACTTTTTGGCGGGATGGAAGGCGCCATGGGGCGTTTGATTCTCAATCCCGGAACGGATCAAGAGACCGCCTGCCGCTCCAAAGGGGTAGACACCATAAGGTCGGAAGACGTCCTTAGCATCCAACTCCCGGGCAGCGGAGGCTATGGCCCGCCCGCGGAACGGGATGCGGAAGCGGTTCGACTGGATGTGATCAACGGTAAAGTGAGCAAGGCGTCGGCAGAGAAGGATTACAAGGTTTGTTTCACGGACGATATGCACGTCGATGCTCATGCTACCAATACATTAAGAATAAATTCAAAAACGTAAGAAGTGAAAAAGCGGATCTGATGGGTGTGTTCTATATGAGAGGATTCGGACACGGCGGATTTCACATATTCTATTCAATTAAGGAGGAAAATATGAAGCGATTTGTCATCACACTGTTTGCGGCACTGATCCTGTCCTGCATTTTTCTTCAAGGGCCGGTATGGGCAAAAACCAAGACCCTGAAAGCGGTGAGTTTTCTGCCCAAGGATCACCCGATGGTACAAATGGTGCACGTCTGGGTGAAACGGGTGAACGATCAGTGCGGGGACCAGATCAAGATTAACTGGACCGGTGGACCCGAAGTTATCGGAGGCTTTGATCAGGCCGAAGCCTTGCGCAATAAGGTGGTTGACCTCATCTTCAGTCCCACGTCCTATTACGCGCCCCTGATGCCCGAAGGAAATGCTTTTCCGTTATCGAAGTTGACCATGGAAGAAGAACGGAAGCCCGGAGGGTTCTATGACTTTATGGTTGAGCGGCATAAGAAGATCGGAATGATGTATATCGGGACGTGGCTTTACGATCCTTTTTATCTGCGAATCGATCACGAGATCGACTCCCTTGACGACCTTCAGGGAATCAAGATGAGGACGTCCGCGCTTTACGATCGTTTCATGAAAAAGATAGGTATCGTTCCGGTGACGGTCCAGTTTGGGGAGGTCTTCACGGCACTTGAGAGGGGACTTGTGGATGGTTTTGGCTGGGCGGTCCTCGGACCGAGGGAATGGGGATGGCTTGAAAAATGTAAATATATGATCGACATTCCCTTTTACACCCGGCAAAATACCCTTTTTCTCATGAATCTGGATGTCTGGAATAAACTGGAGAAGTCGGTTCAAGACAAGATCATGGACATCACCATAAAATTTGAACCTGAGATGCGCGACTATTTTCAGAAAAAGATAGCCGAAGAGTTCGAAACGTACGAACAACTCGGAATAAAGAGGATCCATTTTTCTCCCGAAGACGAGAAAAAATTCTTAGATGCAGCTTACGGTGCCGAGTGGGAAGATTTGGAGAAAAAGGTACCGGACTTGGTCCCGACACTCAAGAAACTTACCGGGAACTAATGGATGATTGTTTCGTTCGGAGGGGGCCTTGGCTTCCGGGGAAAATTTCCTGCCTTTGGCTCCCTTGTTTTTCATCCGGCAAGTATTCAGGATGACATGGTAACAGCAGAAGATAAATGGTTAAGGATGACTTTATGAAACGAATTGGTGCCATCTTCGATAAAGTGCTGGATGGGATGATTTTCGTGGTCGGGTGTCTGTTGATTTTTATCATGCTTTCGGTCTGTGCGGACGTGCTTTTCAGAACCTTCTTCGATACCCCCCAGATATGGGTGACCGAAGTGATTGAGGTGATGCTTCTTTATATTACTTTCCTGGGCACGGCTTGGCTGCAGCGTGAAGATGGGCACGTGTACGTGGAAATTCTGATTTCGCGATTGGATCGAGCAACGGCAAGTTTTCTAAAAATAATCAATTCGCTCATAGGTGTTTTTATCTCCAGCGTATTGACGGTCTTCGGAACATCGATCACCCTGGATTATTGTCATCGTGGAATATATACGCCTACGGCAATGGAGATTCCAGTCTGTCTGATAATCTTGGTCATTCCCTTGGGGAGTTTTCTTCTGCTGGGCCAGTTTATTCGCCAGACGGCCATCAATCTGGATCGGTTTAAGAAAGAACTCAAAATGGCTCGAAGATTAAAAAATAGTAAAGGGGGCGCGCCATGGAATGGTGGATGATTCTATGCCTGATTTTCGGTGGGCTGATGGTCCTGTTTTTCATTGGTGTTCCTGTGGCGTATTCCTTTATGTGTATCAACATCATAGGGGTCTATCTGTTATGGGGAGGTGTGGATGGGATCAATCAGCTGGTGTTGAGTATTTACCGCTCGGTATCCACCTTTTCCCTTTTGCCGGTGCCGTTGTTTATCCTGATGGGGGAAGTCATGTTCAGGGCGGGGATTGCACCCAATATGATGGATACACTGGATAAATGGCTTGGAAAAATACCGGGGCGCCTGAGCCTTATTGCAGTGGGGGGCGGAACCCTTTTTGCTACGCTGTCGGGTTCTGCAATGGCCGGTTGCGCCATGCTGGGATCGGTGCTTTTGCCCGAGATGAGGAAACGGGGGTACAGCAATACGATGAGCATCGGACCGATCCTGAGTTGCGGTGGACTGGCCATCATGATCCCACCCAGTGCCCTGGGGGTGCTGCTTGCATCCTTGAGCCGAATCTCGGTGGGGGGAATGCTGATGGCCATCATCATTCCGGGAATTATCATGGCCACGATCAAGGCGGGCTACATCATTCTAAGGGGGTATTTGCAACCGCACCTGATGCCTGCCTATGAGGTGGAGAAAGTTTCCCTCCAAGAAAAGCTTATCTTAACCTTGAAGTACATCCTGCCGCTTGGAATGATTATTTTTCTCGTTATCGGGCTCATGTTCATCGGGGTTGCCACGCCGACCGAATCCGCAGCCCTGGGCGCTTTGGGATGTTTTGTGCTGATGTTTATCTACCAGGGATTCAACCGGAAAGTGATTAAAATCGCTCAGAAGGCCATCCTGGCAACATCGCGTATAACGGTCATGATGTTCATGATTATGACCGGGGCGATTGCCTTTTCCCAGATACTGGCGTTTACCGGGGCGAGTTCAAGTCTCGTGAGCCTGGCGGGAGGCCTGGATCTTCCGCCGATCATGATCGTGATGATTATGCAGGTCATGTTGCTGTTTTTAGGGATGTTCATGGAGCCCTTGACAATCATGATGGTAACCTTGCCCATCTATATGCCCATCGTCAAGGCACTGGGATATGACCCGTTATGGTTCGGCACCATCATGTTGATCAATATGGAAATGGCGACCACAACGCCGCCCTTCGGGCTGGTTCTGTTTGTAATGAAAGGCGTTGCGCCGGAGGACACGCGCATGCAGGATATATACAAGGCCGGATTGCCATTTCTGCTTTGTGACGCGGTGACCATGTTTCTTATCATGATTTTTCCTGCGTTGGCGTTGCACTTGCCAAGCCTCATGTAATCAGTTGAACGATAGATAGAGAAAGGTAAAAAATTATCAATGCACAATTCGATGAATATAGCGTGGTGGGTTCAACGCTGGAGTAACATCCATCCGGATAAACCAGCCGTTATTTTTGAGGATCGGACCATTACCTATCAAGACCTGCACAGGCGCGTGGAAATGGCCAGTTGCTGGTTTCAACAATTGGGTATCGAAAAAGGAGACCGGGTTGCGGCGATGATGACGAACGGCCCCGAGTTTCTTGAGATTTTTCTGGCATGCTCCCGGCTGGGCGCGATTTTGGTTCCCGTCAACTTCCGCCTTACCCAACCGGAATTGGATTACACACTAAAAAATTCGTCTCCGCGCCTTTTTGTCTTCAGTGAAAAATATATGGATCCAGTGCGGGCGCTTAATCTAAGTGAAGAACTTCCACTATTAACCCTGTCGATCCATCATGCAAATCAATATCCTGCGGGTGAGGATAACGGATTTACAGACTACCATGAAGCGGTTGCCGCCTTTGAAGGCAAAACACCGCATCTCACGCCGTCCACTGGCCCGGCCGATCCCGGAGAAGCGCATGTGATCATGTATACCTCCGGAACCACCGGGCAACCCAAAGGGGCCGTTCTGCCCCATCGCAAAACGTTTTTTAACTGCCTGAACGCGGATATCTTCTATAAAATGGATTACGATGACATTATGTTGGTCGTAACCCCGCTCTTTCATTCAGGTGCACTTCTCATCCAAACGGCCCCCACCCTATACAAGGGCGCCACCCTTGTGATTCATCCGAAGTTCGATCCAAAGCGAACTTACGAAGATATCGCACGCTATCGGGTGACGAAATTTCTGGGTGTGCCCACCATCTATAGGGCTTTGCTTCGTGTTCCTCCGGCGGAGCGCAGGGACATTTCCTCTCTCAGGGTGTCTGCCATTGGAGGAGAAAAAGTCACGGTTGATCTGCTGATTGAATGTGGTAAAGCGGGTTTCCCGCTTCGGCAAGTCATGGGACAGACTGAGACATCCATCATGTTGTGGGCATCGGAAGAGGATTTCATGAAAAAAACCGGAACGCTCGGCAAACCGGTTTTTCATGCAGAGATAGACCTTATCGATAAGCAGGGAAAGCGTGTCCCGGTGGACAGTGTCGGTGAAGTCGTCGTGAAGGGGCCCATTACGATGAAGGAATACTGGCATGACCCGGCAAAGACCGAAGAGACCATGAGGCATGGCTGGCACCATACCGGCGACCTGGCAAAAAAAGATGAGGATGGTTATTTCTATCTTATGGACCGGGCCAAGGATATGTATATTTCCGGCGGTGAAAATGTCTATCCGGCCGAAGTGGAAAAAGTATTGCGCAAACATCCGAAACTCGAGGATGTGGCCGTGGCCGGCATGGCGGATTCTTTATGGGGCGAAACGGGAGTGGCTTTTATTATTCCAAAGTCCGGAAAAAAGCTGGATCCCAAAGAGCTTCTGACATTGTGCGACGGAAAGCTGGCACGGTACAAGTGGCCTAAAAAATACGTTTTTTGCGAGGAGTTCCCAAGAACCGTGTTGGGCAAAGTACAAAAACCAATTCTCGTTGAAGCCAATAAAGGCAAAGAGCAGCCGATAGAGAAGGAAGGAAATGCCCAATAGTGGATCTTTACACCAATTTTGCCGGGATTCGGTTGGAAAATCCAATTGTCGTTGCCGCCAGCGATATCGGCAATCGGGTTGACCAGATTCGGGAAGCGGAGTATTACGGCGCGGCAGCGTTCATTACCAAGGGATGCATCCCGGGGACGGATGCGGCCGGACTTAAGCGCAAACCCCGCTTTCGCGTGAATATCAAAAACGGCGCTTTTACCGGCCTGGCTGGCTTCCGCAGGCAATCCCTGGATCAGGCCCGTCATCTTATCTCCGAGGCCAAAAAAGCGTGCCGGATTCCCATTGGGGCCAATATCTTTGCCATGACGCCCAGTGAAAAGGAACTGGAATCGGTTACGCATGCCGCCAAATTGCTCTGCGAGAGCGGGGCGGATTTTATTGAACTGGACACCAGCGGTAATCTTCCTGTTCATTTTGGTGAGACGGAACGCGAGGGACGGACAGGTGAGTTTTTTGTAGATGATCGTGCCGCCAATTATCCCCGTTTCGTGTATGACACCATAAAAAGCGTCAAAGCAGTCGTGGATGTTCCGGTCATGGGCAAAGTCGCCTACGAGAACCTGAATGTGCCCGCGCTGTTAACCGCCATGGAACAGGCCGGCGTGGACATCATCGATGTGGGCAATGCCGGCGTGGGTTTGCTGCCGGGTATTATCGACATATACCATCCGGACAAAGCGAAAGGCGGTTTTGTCAGCGCAGACCGGAACCTGGCCTTATGCCTTACAGGGAACCCCTTGCGGGCGATATCTCAGGCGTATCTGATCCGCAGCGCCAAGCAGGTGCGAACGCCCATCCTCGGATGCGGCGGCATCATGAACTGGAAACATATTGTTGAAGCGATCATGTGCGGCGCAACGGCAACGGCGGTTTGTACGGCATTTATGATCCACGGGTTCGGTATCATAAAGGATATGGTTGCGGGAATACGATCCTTTATGGAGCATGAAGCATACTCCACTGTCGATGATTTTAAAGGCATCCTGGTAGGGAAAATCGCCCTGACCCCCTCTGAAGTCAGTGTCAGCGATGCCGTTGCCGTCATCGATTCGGAAAAGTGTAACGGCTGCGGCCTTTGTGCAAAACCGGCGCACTGTGGGCTCGACTATCGTGCGATTCGTTTTGAGCAGGGGAAGGCATATGTAGACAAAGACCAATGTATGGGTTGTGAGACCTGCGCCAGTATTTGTCCCTTGGGTGCAATAGAGATGGTTTTGATCGATCAACGTATTGCATGAGGCTGATGAATTTTTATCAGGACATTCTCGATGGCAGTCATCTGGCGGCCGGCCGTTTGATCAAACTGATCGAGGATGGCGATCCAAACAGCTATGGTGCACTAAAAAAGCTGTATCCCCATGGCGGCAATGCGTTCATTATCGGCATCACCGGACCGCCCGGGGCCGGTAAATCCACGCTCTTTGACCGGCTGATTGCCGAATTCAGAGCAGACGGTAAAAAAGTGGCCGTGCTGGTGTTCGACCCGACGAGCCCCCTGACCGGTGGCGCTATTTTGGGTGATCGTATCCGCATGAACCGACATAGTTCGGATTCGGGGGTGTTCATTCGTTCCCTCGCCACACGCGGCGCCTTGGGTGGCATCAGCAGGGCTGCCAAGGGGGCGACAATTGTGCTGGACGCCATGAAGCATGACGTCATCCTGATCGAAACGGCCGGCCTCGGGCAGATCGGGGCGGACATCTCACTACTTGCGCACATGACCATGGTGGTCTGTATTCCGGGGATGGGCGACGGCATGCAGGCGATTAAGGCCGGCACGCTGGAACTGGCGGATTTGTACGTCGTCAACAAAGCCGACCTCCCCGGCGCCGAGGACGTCAAGCATGATCTGGAATCCATGCTCAAGTTCAAGCTTGCATCGGACACCACCCGTCAACCGGAAATTGTCCTGACCAGTGCTACCCAAAATAGAGGCGTCGATGACCTCCGGTGCGCGATTGTATCCTTTCAGCAGCGTATCAAGGGCGATCCGCGGCTTTCGGAAAGGACCCGCCATCAGACCACCCGGTACCTGGAACAGCTGATCAAGGAGTTGGCAGCCGACTGTTTCTGGTGTAACATCCGGTCCAGTCAAGCATTTCTGAACGCGCTGACAGCCGTTGAAACCCTTCAAACCGATCCCTATTCGGCTGCCCGGGATATCGTGAGCCGTTTATTGGAAGGGGGGTTAAAAAATCCGGACAGATGAGTCAATTGACTGCGGTCGAACCGGAACCTGTCCGCATCAAACACGAACTGAGGGAGGTGAACGCTGTTGAGTGGACCTGGAATGGACAAAGACATTTCCGAATTGTTAAAATTCACCCCTGTTATCGACGGTCACTACCCACGCGTCAGCGCTTTTGCCCGTGAACATGCGGATGGGGTTTCCTCTGTTCAAACCCCTTGTGTTTGATGGGGTCAACGACTCGCTGTTTAAGCCTTTCGACCTCCTGGGGAATGCTCACATGGAGTATATTCGCTATCGGGGGGAGTTTGCCGACCTTCCCATTGAGCGCATCAAAAATACCTTCCGGAAGTACTATACACCGATGACGGATCTTGCAGTAAGCGATTTTGATAAGGAAGCGGAGATAGAGAACCCGGATCCATCCTGAACATATTTAGTGTCCATCCAGAAATGACCAATCTGCTTATTTCTGGATGGACACTAATTAAAAGCGGTCACCCTGGATGACAGCCACAAAAGGCTTGACAGAGATCGTATACGATTTTAATAGACATCTATAAATCGTATACGATTTTGGCGCGGCCGCGGATTGTCGGCGGCTGCGTGGCAGCCGATCATCAAACGCCAGGAGGACCCCCATGGCCACAGTTGTGGAATTCAAGCCGACCGACGGTTACACCGAGCGGGATGAGCGCACGGCCCGCATCGTCGGGCAATACAATGACGCCGATCCTTTCGTCTGCATCGTGCGTGCCCGCGCCGTGACCGAATCCTTTGCCGAAAACGACGGCGCCCCGGCGATCATCAAGAAAGCCCGGGCGTTCAAGAAAATCTGTCAGCGGATACCGGTCCGGATCTACGACGACGAGCTGATTGTGGGGGCGTCGGGCGCCCACCGCCGCTCGGCCGGCGTGAGCCCCGAAATTTCCTGGCAGTGGATCCGGGATGAACTGCCCACCATCGATAAACGGGGCCAGGATCCCTACACCATCGACGCGGCCGATCGCAGCGAGCTGATGGAGACGATCCTGCCCTTCTGGAAGGGCCGCTCCATCGAAGAGGCGTTTCTGGCGCGCCTGCCCGAACAGACGGCGGTGATTGCCGTTGACACGGGCATCGTGGACAACGACTCCAAATGGCGTTGCGCCGTGGGGGAGGTGACCCCGGATTACGCGGACATCCTGTTCAAAAAGGGATTTGCCGGCATCATCAGCGATGCGCGCCGCCATCTGGCCGACCTGGACCTGACGACGGCCGGGGATATTGATAAGGCCGACTTCTATCATGCGGCCATCACCTGCGCCGAAGGGATCATCACTCTCGGTGAACGCTATGCCAGGGAAGCCGGGCGGCTGGCCGAAACGGCCGTTGACCCCGAGCGCCAGGCAGAACTGCTGCGCATCGCCGAAAACTGCCGCCGCGTGCCCGGTTACCCACCGGAGAACTTCTGGCAGGCCGTGCAGATGCTCTGGCTGGTCCAGCTGGGCAACGCCCTGTTCGAAAATGCCGTGGCCCTCAACATCGGGCGTTTCGATCAGTTCATGTTCCCCTTTTACCAACGCGACCTGGAGAGCGGGGCGATTACCCCAAAAGCGGCCCAGACCCTGATCAACTGCCTGTGGGTAAAACTGTCCGAGTGGATCTGGTTCGTTTCCAAAAACACGGCCAGCTACTTTGCCGGCTACAACGCCTTTCAGAACCTGACCGTCGGCGGCAGGAAAACCGACGGCACCGACGGGACCAACGATCTGACCTTCATGTGCCTTGCGGCAACCAATCAGGTGCGCTCCCACCAGCCGGGCCTGAGTGTGCGCATTCATCCGGACTGCCCACCCGAGCTGCTTTACCAAGTCTGCGAACTGGTGCGCGAAGGTACCGGCTTTCCCGCCATCCACAACGATCGGGTGGGCGCCCAGATGCTCACTGCCGTGGGCCTTTCCCCCGAGGATGCCATGGACTGGAGCAACTGCGGCTGCGTGGTGCCCCATTCGCGCAAGATCAGCGAATGGACGTCGGCCTGCAATATCAACCTGGCCGCCGGCGTCGAATTCGTGCTCACCAACGGGGTCAGCCGCATTCACGAAAAGCCCATGGGATTGGCCACCGGCGGCCTGGAGACGCTGATCGACTTCGCTACGGTCAAGGAGAACTACTTCCGGCAGCTGGCCCACATGATCCGCCATGGGGTGACGGCCACCCTGGTGGCCCAGCAGGTCCAGGCCGAGCTGGCGCCGCGGCCCTTTTTCTCTCTTTTCACCGACGGCTGCATGGAGAGCGGCTGCGACCTGGTCCAGGGCGGGGCCCGCTACCGGGTGGGGCCGGTATTGACCGGTATCGGCATTGCCGACACGGCCAACGCCCTGGCGGCCATCAAGACCTTGATATTCGACGAAAAGACCACCGATATGGCCACCCTGGCCGAGGCCCTGGAGAAGAACTGGGCGGGATACGAGGACCTGCGCCAGAAGGCCCTGGCCTGTCCCAAGTTCGGCAATGACGACGACCGGGTGGATCATTTGGCCATCGAGATCAGCGATTTCTACCACCGCGAGATCAGCCGCTACCGGGATATCTACGGCGCCTGTTTCAACTCGGCCTTCATGGGCATTTCCAACTACATTCCGGCGGGCAAGGCCGTGGGGGCCACCCCTTGCGGCCGGCACAGCGGCGATCCGCTTACCGAGGGGTGCTCGCCCCATGCGGGCACGGACACCACCAGCCCCACGGCGGCCATGCGCTCCACGGCCAAGATCAACCACGGCCGCCACTCCGGCGGCACCCTGCTCAACATCAAGCTCTCGCCGGAAACGCTCCGCACGCGCCAGGATCTCAACAAGCTGGCCGCCCTGATCCGCGGCTACTTCGAGCTGGACGCGTTTCACGTACAGTTCAATGTCTTCGACCGCGAGACCCTTTTGGCCGCCCAACAGACCCCGGAGGCATACAAGCACCTTCTGGTGCGGGTGGCCGGTTACAGTGCCCGTTTCGTGACCCTCTCGCGGGAGGTGCAGGATGCCATCATCCAGCGCACCGCCTATGAGAATTTCTGAGATTCCATGCTGTTCAACGTTCAGCGCTGGAGTTTGCACGACGGCCCGGGCATCCGCACGACCCTGTTTTTCAAGGGCTGCCCGCTGCGCTGCCGCTGGTGCAGCAATCCCGAATCCTGGTCCTTTGACAGTCAGCTGCTCTTCTTCCGACAGCGTTGCAGCGGCTGCGGGGCCTGCGTCGAGGCCTGCCCCCAGGGGGCCAGTCAGATTGTCGATGGGCGGGCGGTGCTCGATCGCAGCCGATGTACGGGCTGCGGACAGTGCGTGGCCGCCTGTTCCTCGACCGCCCGGGAAGTCGTCGGCCTGGATCTGCCGGTGGCCGACATCCTGCGTCTCCTCCGGCGCGATGCGGTCTTTTATCGCAGTTCGGGTGGCGGGGTCACCTTTTCCGGCGGCGAACCCTTTGCCCAACCGGGCTTGCTGGGGCAGATCACAGAGGGGTGCGCCGTGGCCGGCATCCCCATGGCCGTGGAAACCTCCGGTTTTTTCGATCTGGACGATGTCCACGCGATCCTGGACGAGATCGACACCATCCACGTCGATCTCAAGCACACCGACGATGCCGTGCATCGCCGTTTGACCGGTGTCTCCAACCGGCTGATCATCGATAATATCAATCGCCTGGACACGATGGGCCGCCGTCTGACCTTGCGGATTCCCCTGGTCCACGGCCTGACCGACGACGCATCCAATATCGACGGCATCATTCGTCTGTGCCGGCGCTTGCAGCATCTGGCCGGTATCGAACTGCTTGCCTACCATCCGCTGGGGGCGGGGAAGTATGCCGGGCTGGATCTGCCATACGACTCCAGTCAGGCCGCGCCCGCGCCGGAGGCCATGCAACGGATGATCCATCGGATGCGGGATCACCATCTGAACGCCAGCTGGGTCGGTGATCTCGGGGAGAGACAATGAACGCGATACCGATCTCTCTGCACCAAGCGGCCGGCAGCACCGCCGACCGGATTGTCGGCGCCCTGCGTACCCGGATTCTGCAGGGGCGTTACCCGGCCAACGCCCCCTTGCGCCAGGACACACTGGCCGAAGAACTCGGGGTCAGCAAAATCCCTTTGCGCGAGGCCCTGGTGCAGCTCAAGGCCGAAGGGTTGGTGGCCTTTGTGCCCAACCGGGGATTCGTGGTCTCAGCGGTGTCGGCCGCCGAGGTCGGGGAGATCTACGCCATGCGTGTGGCCCTGGAGACCCTGGCCCTGGAGACGGCCATTCCCCGGCTCACCGAGGACGCGCTAAGCCGCGCCGGGGCCGTGCTGGACGATATCGACCGGGGTGCGGACAAGGCCCAGTGGGGCGAGTTGAACTGGCAGTTCCACGCTACCCTCTACCAGGCGGCCGGCATGCCGCTTCTCCTGGGTACCATCCAATCCCTGCACAACAATGTGCTGCGTTATCTGATCATCTACCTGGACCACCTTGCGGCCTCCACCCGTTCCAAGGCGCAGCACCGGGAGATTCTGGCGGCCTGCCGGGCGGGAAAGATCCGGCAGGCCAAAACCGTGTTGACCCGCCACCTTGAAGAGGCCTCGGCGCATCTGGTTGCCCTGCTTTCCTGATGGGAACAAAGATTGACGGATTCGTAAGAAGTCCGATATCGGCGTTACGCGTATCCTTCGTCACTGCGGCGTACGCTCAGTACGCTGCCTACGGCACCCGCGGTTGCGGTATTCTCAGGATTCGCAAGCCTTGATCTCGGGCTTCTTACGAATCCTTCTGAACGGCGAATTTTTACAGAGATTCTCAATCAACCAGTAGCAGGTCTAAACCGTGGTTCAATGTGCCCATGGCGCATTGAAAATTTGAGCAGTTTTACCAATTGCGATCGGTCATTTTCGTGTTTTATTAATACTCATCTTGAGTGCTTGCCCCCTTTCCGGCGCCACCGAAATCACCAAGGGAGCGAATGCCATTGCAATCTCCGCCGACCACGCCATTTCAGCCCCAGGCGGCAGCCACCGGAATTGGAAGCCTGCCTTTCACGGATACCCAAACGGCACTCTCCCTGATTGCAGAGCACCTGCCTGAAATTCCTCATTGGCCGCAGCTGCCCCAGCGCGGCCGGTGTGAGCATTTCATTCACCAGTTCCTGCAGCCCATGGTGGCCTGCGGCGATTTCTGAAAGCAGGGGGCGTGGTGGCCTGGGGCATGGTTCCGACCCTCGATGATCCCTATAACGTTACGGTTGAAGGGTTGCACCAGCGCCTGATGGCACTATGGGCGCGCCTCTTTGGGGACCATCCGGACCGGGAGACCTTAATCCGTCAGAGCCTGATTACGCCCGCCTGCGGGTTGGGGCTGCTCACGTCCCGGAAAGCCGGGCGGATCTACCGACTCACATCCGGACTTTCCCGCCGGCTGCGCGAACAGGAGCGGGTCGAGTTTGCGCCACTCCTTTAATGGGATAGACAAGAACGTCAGCTTAGGGCTCCTTAAGGTTCACTTCTAATCCGCCTTCGCGGCAGGAGCGCCAATGCTTGAGGTCAGCAATGTAACCAAACGTTTCGGGGGCATCAAGGCCGTGGCCGAATGCACCCTCGATGTTGCCGAAGGAACGATCACCGGCCTCATCGGGCCCAACGGGGCCGGGAAAACCACCCTGTTCAACCTCATTACCGGCCATTACCGACCGGACAGCGGACGGATTCGTTATCAGGGGCGGCGGATCGATGGATTGCGGCCGGACCAGATTTTCCATCGCAAAATGTACCGCACGTTTCAGATCACGCGTGAATTCGCGCAAATGACCGTTTTGGAGAATCTCATGCTGATTCCCGGGCACCAGGTCGGCGAGGCGAGCTGGAACATCTGGTTTCGTTACTCGATATCAAGACGTGCGAAACATCCATCCGGATGCCCATGCTTGACACGCCGGGGATCAACTGTTGCGCCTAACGTGGATATCGGGCAAATCGGCCAATAGTGGATCGCGTCAAGATCAGCACCGACGGAGCCGCTGATAAAAATGAGGAATTATGGAATTTTTGTGGTGATCGGCAAAGTCGTCTTATTTTGGACATTCAATCGTTGAGAAGTCGGGAAAAATGGATTAAGAAGAAGTGTTTCCGCCAGCATTGGCGCGTCTGTTCGATCCATATTGACCGGTAACCCCCTTTTGTATGGCGTACGATAATGAAAACGATCCGTTTCCTGATATGTTGGCTGTCGGTATGCTGGATTGCCGGCGGGATAAGTGCCCAACCCCTGATGGCCCAGGATGCAGCCGTTGACCCGCTGATCAGCCTCACGGTAAAAGACCAGCCCCTGGGTGAGGTGCTGGACACCCTTGCCGCCGAGACCGGTTATCAGTTCAAACTCAACAGCCAGTGGGAAGATTGGCCGGTCAGTGCCACCATCGGGAATCTGCCTTTGGAAAAGGGTCTCAAACGGCTTCTGCGCAGTCTGAACCACACGATCATCTGGGAATCGGACAATGTGGTGACCATTATGGTATACGGAAAAACCGATCCCGGCGGCACCGGCCCGGCGGTGTCGTTTGCATCGCCCCCCCAAGCCGAGCCGCAAGAACCGGTGCCGGCGCCGGATGATGAGCAAGTTGAAGATGAGGAAACCGATGAAACGCCGGAGGAGGCCGCCGAGGGTGACGTCGCCGACCCGGATGAATCCGCCGATGAGAAGCGCCCCATGCGTGTGGGCCGGCCCGGCAATCCCCCACGCGCTTCGGGAACGCCACAGACTCCCGGGGCGGTTGAACCACCGGCTGTCGAAGTGGATCAGGAATAGTCCCCCCCCCCAACAGGTCAATCGCAAATGTGATCGGCCCTGTTCCCCCCATTCATTGCACGCCCCTGACGGATGCTTATCTTATTCGGAGTTTGACCGCGTTGTAAGATGCGCCTGATTCCCAAACATAAGGAGGCGTTCCATGAACCTGAACGATTCAGCGGCGGTGTCCGCTTACCAATATCCATCTTCCCCGCCGGCAGAAGGGCTGGATGACCTGCTTTTTGACAACCGCTTTGTCCGCGAACTGCCCGCTGACCCGGAACCGGCCAACCGGCGCCGCCAGGTCCAGGGTGCCTGCTACTCCCGGGTCAGCCCGACACCGGTAAGCGCGCCCCGGCTGGTGGCGTTTTCGCGGGAGATGGCCCAAGAGCTGGGGCTTTCCGAAGAGGACTGCCGGTCGGACCGGTTTTCCCGCGTGTTTACCGGAAATGAATTGCTGCCCGGCATGCAGCCCTATGCCATGTGCTATGGCGGGCATCAGTTCGGCCATTGGGCCGGCCAGCTGGGCGACGGCCGGGCCATCAACCTGGGTGAGGTGGTCAACCGGGATGGCCGGCGCTGGGTCCTGCAACTGAAAGGGGCCGGCCCGACGCCGTATTCGCGGACCGCCGACGGGCTGGCCGTACTGCGTTCGTCGATCCGTGAATTTTTATGCAGTGAAGCCATGTTTCACCTGGGGGTGCCCACCACCCGGGCCCTGAGTCTGACCCTGACCGGTGAGCCGGTGGAGCGGGACATGTTCTACGATGGCCATCCCAAAATGGAGCCCGGAGCGGTGGTCTGCCGGGTGGCCCCATCCTTTATCCGTTTCGGCAGTTTTCAGATCCATGCGTCCCGCGGAGAGGAAGCCTTGCTGAAACAGTTGGTGGATTACACCATCCGCACCGATTTTCCCGAACTGGGCGAGCCCGGCCCCGATACCTATCTCGAATGGTTCAACACGGTGTGCCGCCGAACCGCCGACATGATCGTTCACTGGATGCGGGTGGGCTTTGTTCACGGGGTGATGAACACCGACAACATGTCCATTCTGGGGCTGACCATCGATTATGGTCCCTACGGCTGGTTGGAAAATTATGATCCCGGCTGGACCCCCAACACCACTGATGCCGGTGGCCGCCGCTACCGTTTTGGTCATCAGCCGGCCATTGCCAGCTGGAATCTGGGGCAGCTGGCCAATACCATCTATCCCCTGATCGGACAGGTGGAACCTCTGGAGGCGGCCCTGGCCGAGTACGCGCGGCACTATCAGGCCGGCTGGCAGGCGATGATGGCCGGCAAGCTGGGGTTGACGGCCTACGAAGCGGACACCGACCGGCCGCTGATCGATGAACTGCTTGCGATTCTCCCTATCGCCGAAACCGACATGACCCTCTTTTTCCGCCGGCTGGCCCGGCTTGATCCGGCCCAACCGGCGTTAAAAGACGCCCCCGATGATTTTATTCCCGACGACCTGATGGTGGCCTATTATGTTCCCGGGCAGATCACGGCCGACTTGCGCGGCCGGACCGGCAGATGGCTGAAAACCTATCTGGCGCGACTCCGGCGCGACGGCTTGCCCCAGGCGGTCCGGCGCCGGCGCATGAACGCGGTGAATCCCAAGTATGTGCTGCGCAACTACCTTGCCCAACTGGCCATTGACAAGGCCGAAACCGGTGATTTCTCGCTGGTCCGGGAGCTGCTCGACCTGCTGCGGCATCCTTACGATGCGCAGCCGGAAAAGGAGGCCTTTGCCGACAGGCGGCCGGATTGGGCGCGCCACCGGCCCGGGTGCTCGATGCTCTCCTGCAGTTCCTGAGGAAGATGATCAGTAATAATACCAGATGGTCTCGTAGTCATACACGTTCTCCCCGATGGCGTCGAGCCGGATCAGGTAGTCGAGAATGGGAACATCTTCGCTCAGGTGCGTCTTCACCGGTCTGGAGATGTTTTTCTCCCAGGGATGGAATTCGTACAGCCGGGATCCGTCGGGCAGGATGGAGATCAGATCGCGGTGGACATTGGCCCGCAGATAGTTTTTGCCCAGGCCGGGAACGTTGTAGACCGCCTCGTCGGTTCGGGAGAGGCCCGGCAGAAGGCGCGTCTCCTCCTTTTGCTCCTGGAGCAGCCGGGCGATGGGGACCCGGTACTCCATGGTCTCCTCTTTGCCCTTGGTATTGAAGGTGTAGTAGGGATCGATGCCGATACGGGTGAGCGTACGGCGCAGGAAGGCGGCTTCGAAGCGGCGTGAGGCGAAAAAGGTGAAGACGAGCTGATTGTAGACCGGGATGCCCCGGGTGCGTAGCCGATTCACGGCGGCGGCCGTATCCGGTGTGATTTCGTAGCTGTGCTGGGCATGGGTGACCAGTGCCACCTGGCGGCGTCCGTTTTCCCGGTAGCGGACCAGGATGTCCGCCAGGGCGTCGGTGATGCGCATGGGCAGAGTGACCGGTGTGCGGCTGCCGATGCGGATCCGTTCTACCGCCGGAATGGAGGCGATTTGGCCCAGGATGGCGTCGATCTCACTGTCGCTCATGGCCAGGGGATCGCCGCCGGTCACCAGCACTTCGTGGATCGCCGGATGCGCCCGGATCCACTCCACCGCGGCATCGATTTTCTTCTGGGACGCCATGGCACCCGGTTCCATGGCATCGTCGATCTCCCAGTTTCGCTGGCAGTAAACACAGATCTGCGGGCAGGTGTTGAAGGGCTTGAAAATGCAGATCGACGGATAGCGGCGGGTGATCAGGTCGATGGGCGAGGTGTCCGCTTCAAGCATGAAATCCAGGCAATGCCCGAAGCGCTGGGCCTCGGCCATTTTTTCCACATAGTTCAGGGACGGCATTACCTGGGCGCGGATAGCCCGGTCATGCCCGCTGGCCTCGGCGTCGTCCATCAGGGAAAGATAATAGGGCGTGATGCCAAACGGCAGCCCGTTGGCCCGGGCCATCTGAATGGCCTTGTATTCCGCATCGCTCAGCGTCAACAGGCGGGCGATCTCATCGGGTTCGCGCAGAATATGGTCCACCTGCCAGTTCCAGTCGTTCCAATCGTCTGTGGAACCCTGCATGCTCGAGCAGATGTGCTGCTGGCGGGCCCGCCGCCGCTCCACCGATGCATCGTCCAGGCCCGATATGTATTTGGCCGTGCGCAGGTTCACTTCGGCGTACAGATCGTCCAGCTGCAGGGAGCGTTCCAGGGCGGCCTCGCGATTTTCGTAACGACTGGGAATCAGATGCAGGTCGGCCAGTGCCGACCCCGGGCCGCGCCCCTGAAGCCCCAAAAACAGGTAGAGCAGTTCGGCGTAAAAGGCCGGTGTCAGATCCGGCCGGTCATGCCCCCGGGCGATATCGAAGATGGCCCGGGCCACCGAGAAGCGCGCCATGTCTTCACTGCGCCGGGTCATCAGCCGGATCAGAACCTTGGCACAGTCACGCACCCGGATGATGGATCCCTCAGAGAGGACATCGTAGTCATCAAAGGCGTCGAACATCATATCGTTGGCCATTCGCGCCAGGCTGGCCCGAAGATCGTCCACCGACGCGGTATGCCTGGCAATGGCAAAGATTTCGGGCGCCTTGGCCTGAAGGTAGGTCGGATTGAATTTTGACGTTTCCATTATCGTTTTCCTCTTTCTGCCTGAAATGGATGGCGATCACCGGGATGTCGGCGGTGGTGGCCGCTTTCCCATAACCGTGATCGCTTACCAGCGTTCCTGTGGGATTGCTGGAAGGAAGGTGGGTGAATTAATTATAGCAGAACGGGAACTGCAGGGGAACCGCATTTGGATGTATTCTTGGTGGTGGTATGATCAGAACAGAAAACCACCATTCCGATTCAATCAATGCCAAATAAGGGCGAATGTCAATTGAAGGATCGGATCGATTATAAATGGATAGAATGCCACCAGTTGTCATTTTTCATTGGACATTTGACATTCTTAACCCGTCGCTACCGGGGAAAAAGAGTAACCAAATGTTAAATGCGGTTACTCTTAAGGACGGACGTTGGCTATGAATGGGGCCAGATACCGACTCGTGGATACGCACGCTCATCTGTGTGCCGAGGATTTTGACGATGACCGGGAGGCTGTTCTGGAACGGGCCGGACGGGCCGGCATCGCGGCGGTGGTCGCGGTTGGCGAGAACCTGGCCGATGCCCGCCGGAACATCGATCTTGCGACCCGCCATGCCATCCTGAAGCCAGCGGCCGGCCTGTATCCCACGGTTCTCGATCTGGACCAGGCCGATGCCATGGTTGCCTTCATCCGTGAACATGTTTCACAACTGGTGGCCATCGGTGAAGTCGGCCTGGATTACTGGGTGGTCAAGGACACGGCGGGCAAGGCCTTGCAGCGGGAAATCTTCAGGCGCTTTGTCGCCCTCTCCGGGGAGCTGGATCTGCCGCTCAACGTCCACTCCCGATCCGCTGGCCGGCATGCTATTGCCCTGCTCTTGGAAAGCGGTGCGCGGAGGGTTCAACTGCATGCCTTTGACGGCAAGGCCGGCGCCGCCCTGCCGGCGGTGGATGCCGGTTATTATTTCTCCATCCCGCCGTCGGTGATTCGCTCCCGGCAGAAGCAGAAGCTGGTGCGCCTGCTGCCCCTGTCTTCCCTGCTCGTGGAAACCGACAGCCCCGTTCTCGGGGTGGATCCCTTGGTGCGCAACGAACCGGCCAATCTTCTTGTCGTCATTGATGCGATTGCACAAATCAAGGCTGTTCCGGCAGAGGCGGTGATCGAAGCGGTTGTGGAAAATAGCGTGCGCCTCTATGGTGATCGTCTCGGTGGCTGATCTGACTCTTTTACTTGTAGATCCGGTATTGATTGCCGCCCCTGGCCTTGGCCTGCTCAGCGGCCACCTGTGCCTGTTCGAGAAGGGTATACATGTCTTTGGCGGTCGTCGGGTAAACGGAAATGCCGATACGCGCGGAAACCTGAACGGGGGTGCCGCCCAATTCCACGGGCACGGAAAAGGATTTCAAGATTCGCTGCGCTCGTTCGGCGAGCGCCTGCCGGGGATTGCCGACCACCCGGGTCAGCATGATAAACGAATCCGCTGCAAACCGGGTCAGGGTATCGCTTTGCCGGCAGACGCCTTTCAGTCTGCGGGCCGTCTGCTGAAGCAGAAGATCGCCCTGCCGGTACCCCAGGGTTTCGTTGAAGCGACGGAATTCATCCAAATTGACAACCAGGATGGCGATCATGGATAGATCCCGGTCGGTATGGCTGAACGCCTGTTCCAGCCGGTCATAGAAAAGTTGCATGGTCGGCAGACCGGTCAGTGGATCGCGGAAGGCGTCGATCCATAATGCTTCCGTCTCTTCCTTTTTGCTCATCATATCGTAGCAGAGGCTGCAATAATGGGTTGTCTCTCCCTCTTCATTGGCGATGGCGGCGATGGAGAGCAACGCCGGGTAGATCTCTCCGTTTTTTCTTCGATTCCAGACTTTCCCCTGCCACCGCCCCCTTTTTTTGATGTCGTTCCACATGGATTTGTAAAAATCGGCATCATGGCGGCCGGATTGCAGAAACCGGGGGGTACGCCCGATGACTTCATCGGCGGCATACCCATTGATGGTGGTGAATGCCGGGTTGACCGCTTCAATGATTCCGTTGGTATCCGTAATGATGATGCTTTCGCTCACATTTTGATAGACATTGGCCAGCAGCTTGAGATGGGCATTGTAGTGCCGCCACCAGGTCACGTCATGGCCGTGAAGAAAGAGAAAATCAGAATCGTTGAACGGAACGGGGGTGAACACGATCTGCCGTTCTTCCACCCTGACTTCAACACCGCGCGTCGAACACGCATCACTGGCCAGGCACTGGTTCAGGGATTTCAGAAATGCTTCGGGCAGCGAATTGCCGACGGTGGGCTGCCATTCGGAAAGCAGTGATTGGGCTGCCGGATTGATGTAAAGCAGGATCCCATTCCCGTCGACATGCAGGATCGGATCGCCGCTGGCTTCCTGAAAACGATTGATCGAAGGGGCATCCTTATTTTCAGTTTTATATTTATCTAATGATCCCATTTTTTTGCTCCTCATCGAAGCGCTGACCGAGTTTTCCTTCCACATCGATAAAGTATGGAGCCCTCCGGGCTTGTCAATCGGGAATAAATTCATTTTTTTGCTGTAAATGTTTTTTTGGGGCTGCCCGATGGGAAATGAATTTTGCAGCCTTGGAAGATCAGATCTGCCGGTTCCGATTTTATTCTCGCTAATATTATATATCTAACAAATACAAATTATTATGAAAATGGTCCAAATGTTGCTTAACCACGAGTGTCCGGCTGTTCGGACCGTTTTGGGGGTAAATCATTGAACGGCATATCCATTTTTGTCAGACAAGGAGAAAAAGGATGACACGCGCAGCAAAGAAGATGGTGATGGTTTGGGTGGCAATGGCCATGATCCTGGGGGTTCCGTTCGCCGCCATGGCCGCGGAATCGGTAACCATTACAGGTGAGGTGAATGACAGCTATCAGATTGTTGATGCCAGCGGCCAGGTGTATGAGATCGCCGATACGACCCCGGGCAACGACCTGGTCGAGAACCACATTGGTGAAAAGGCCAAAGTGACCGGAACCCTTGAGCAGGATCAGGATTTAAAAATCATTACCGTTACCGCTTTCCAGATTATCACAGAATAACTAAGGTTGCCGGAAATAAATAATTCCCTCAGATCGCGCCGGATTTGGGGTCGTCTACAAGGCGCCGCCACCCGTGCATATCAGGGAATATGTGCGAGTGGTGGCAACACGGTAGACGGGCGCAAAGACAAGCAGGATGGGGGAATTATTTATTTCCGGCAACCTAAGCCCTCATGGGACCCGGATTCGCTTGGACCGGGTCCCTTTGCCCCACAGGAGAGGTCATGAAAAAAAAGGTTAACGCTTCCATGCAGACGCTGGTTGGTATTGTCACCCCTTCCGCATGGGATGAGGGTGACCGGGTGTTTGAGGTGTCACTTTCGGCAACCGATGATGAAGAGTATGTCATTGAGAACAGCGAACGCTTTCTGGATCTTGTGCAGAAACCCATCCGCGCCGTGGGGATGGTCAAAGTCGGCAAGAAGGTCCACCGGGCGATCAATATCAAGAAATTTGAATTGCTGGAGAGCGCTTCCCTCGAGGAGTGATTTCCCATCGAAACACCGCAGGACGCCAATGGAACAAAAAGAACTGGACGTGTTCCGTGAATTGCTCGAGCCTGGACGTTGGTGGGCATCGCCGCTGATTAAATGGCAAGATTGGGGTTGTTTTTAAGCGTGTGATGTGACAAAGCCGAGACGTTACTCGCCGGCGCGATCTGCCGGCCGACGATGCCCGCCACCCCTGGTCCTGGATCGGGAATTCAGGTGATAACGGATTTGTCACAAGCCCATGGATTCCATTTTCATCTTTACTCGAAACCCGTGCACGCGGGATACCATCCGGCGCATTTTCGCCGACGCCTACCAGACCCACGTCGCCAGTTCCACTGACCAGTTATGGGCGGGGCTGAAGACCATTGCCTGCGACTGTCTTTTCATCGATCTTGCCCAGATGGAAAGCCTGGCAGCCGGTCTGGACGGTCCGCCGGGCCCGAAGGCGCTGATCGGTCAGCTCAGGCAGCTCCGACCGATGATGGCGATCGTTATCATTGCCGCTGGCAATGGCATTCGCCAGGCGGTCAACTACATGAAAAACGGGGCCAGCAACTACATTGCCGAACCCATTGATCCGGAAGAAGTCCGCCTGGTTCTGGATGAAATCTCCCGGGACCGGCTCCAGCAATCGGAACTGGCCTACCTCCGCGAGCGTTTGTGGCAGGACGACTCTCTGGATGTTGTCCAGACGCTCAGTCCCTTGATGAAGAAAGTCTACGACAGTGTCATGTCCGTCGGTCCCACCAAGACCACCGTCCTGCTGCTCGGAGAGACCGGAACGGGCAAGAGCTTCATGGCCAAACGGATCCATCGCCACAGCAATCGCAAGAACGGACCGTTTATCAGCGTTCATTGCGGGGCCATCCCCGAGACCCTGATCGAAAGTGAGCTGTTTGGCCATGAAAAGGGCGCTTTTACCGGTGCGCACCGCCGTAAACCGGGCCGGTTCGAGGTCGCCTTCGGGGGGACGATTTTTCTGGATGAGATCGGGACGATCTCCATGGCCGCTCAGGTCAAATTGCTGACCGTTCTTCAGGAAGGAATTTACCAGCGTGTGGGCGGCGATCAGCCCCTGAACGCCAATGTGCGGGTGATTGCGGCGTCGAACACCGATTTGAAAGCGATGTGCGAGGCGGGGCAGTTTCGCAAGGACCTTTACTACCGGCTTAACGTGTTTCCCCTGACGATCCCCCAACTGCATGACCGCAAAGAAGATATTCCCCTTTTTGTGGATGCCTTCCTGAAACGGTTCAATCAATTCAACACCAAGAACATCCAGGGGGTTCATCCCGACGTCATGAATGGGTTGCTCAACTATGTATGGCCGGGCAATATCCGTGAGCTGGAAAACCTTCTGGAGCGGGCATACATTCTTGAGAATTCACCGATCATGATGCCCGACAGCTTTCCCCCTGAACTGTTCGACAGCGTTGCGCTGCCCGCTGATATCACCATCCGGCAGGTGGCCACCCTGGCTGAAGTCCGCAAACACGGGATCGAGGAGATTGAGCGGCGCTACCTGCAGGAGTTGTTGCTGCGCAACAAGGGGCGGATCAACGCATCCGCTGCCGAAGCCGGGGTGGGGACCCGCCAGTTGAACAAATTGATGCACAAATATCGCCTGGACAAGGCGGCCATTAAAAAATCGTTGAAAGTATAGGCGATGATAACCATTGGACCGCCGTGTCCGGACTAAAAATCGCAGTTCCATGAGACCTCCGGATTCCGATAATTATCATATTCGGAACTTCATATTCCGCTCTTGCCGCAACCGTTTTTGCCAGGTGGGTTTCATTCTTCTCCGTCTTTTCCCGTTTTTATGCGCGCAGCGAAACGGCATTTGATTGGTTGAAACTATAACATATTGTTATAAAAGAAAATAAAACTAATTGTGCAGGGCTTGACATTGCCCATTTGCGCTTTAATTTTTTCTATCTTCAGACAGACCATGCCCTGATACGTGTTCATTAACAATGATGGGTGGGCACCCTTTGGTTCCCCTCATGGGCAAGCATACCGATAGGTGTGTTCATTGCTCCCATCAAACCGTTTTAATATACGATTATAGCGAAACAGGAGGAAAAAATGAACGTCAGACCGTTGAATGACCGAGTCCTCGTGGTCCGTACCGAGGGGGAACAAAAAACCGCCGGAGGAATCATCATCCCGGATACGGCCAAAGAAAAACCCATGGAAGGCGAGGTGGTCGCCGCCGGACCGGGCAAATTGGACGAGAAAGGCAAACGGGTTCCCATGGAGTTGAAAGCCGGTGATCAGGTGCTTTTTTCAAAGTACGCCGGCACGGAAATCAAAATTAACGGGGTTGAACACCTCTTCATGCGTGAAGACGATATTCTGGGTGTGATCGAATAATCAGGAGGAATCAAATCATGGCTGCAAAAAAAATTGTTTACGGTTCAAATGCCCGTGCGGCGATGCTCAAGGGGGTCAATACGCTGGCCAATGCGGTCAAGGTGACGCTGGGCCCCAAGGGCAACAACGTAGTTTTGAATAAGTCCTTTGGCTCGCCCCTGGTGACCAAGGACGGCGTGACGGTGGCCAAGGAAGTTGAAGTGACCGACAAGTTTGAGAACATGGGTGCCCAGATGGTCAGGGAAGTGGCCAGCAAGACCAGCGATGCGGCCGGTGACGGAACGACCACGGCAACGGTGCTGGCCCAGGCCATTTACACAGAAGGCCAGAAGCTGGTGGCCGCCGGCGGCAACCCCATGGCAATCAAACGCGGTATCGACATGGGCACGGCAGCGGTGATCGACGCGCTGAAGAAAATTTCCAAGCCGACCAAGGACCACAAGGAGATCGAGCAGGTCGGGACCATTTCCGCCAACAATGACGAGACGGTGGGCTCGCTCATTTCCGACGCCATGGAGAAGGTGGGCAAAGAGGGCGTGATTACCGTCGAAGAGGCCAAGGGCATGGAGACCACCTTGGATATCGTCGAAGGCATGCAGTTTGACCGGGGTTACATCTCCCCCTATTTCGTGACCAATACCGAGAAGATGGTTGCCGAACTGGAAGATCCCTATATCCTGATCAACGAGAAGAAAATCTCCAACATGAAGGATATGGTACCGCTGCTGGAATCGGTGTCCCGTGCCGGCAAACCGCTGGTGATCATTGCCGAGGATGTCGACGGCGAGGCCCTGGCCACCCTGATTGTCAACAAATTGCGTGGCACGCTTACCGTCGCGGCGGTCAAGGCGCCTGGATTCGGAGACCGCCGCAAGGCCATGCTCGAAGACATCGCCATTCTTACCGGCGGGCAGGTGGTTTCCGAAGACCTGGGCATTAAACTGGAAACCGTCACCATTGATGACCTGGGCAAGTGCCGGGCGATCAAGATCGACAAGGACAACACCACCATCGTTGACGGTGCCGGGACCAAATCGGCCATTGAGGGCCGTGTCAAACAGATCCGCGCCCAGATTGACGAGACCAAATCCGACTACGACCGCGAGAAGCTCCAGGAACGCTTGGCCAAACTGATCGGCGGCGTGGCGGTGATCAACATTGGGGCGGCGACCGAGACCGAGATGAAAGAGAAGAAGGCTCGCCTGGAGGATGCCCTGAATGCCACCCGGGCAGCCGTGGAAGAGGGAATCGTGCCGGGTGGCGGTGTCGCTCTGGTTCGCTGCATTCCCGTTTTGGATGGCCTGGATGCCAAGGGTGAGGAGAAGAACGGCATTAAGATTCTTAAACGCGCCCTTCAGGAACCCCTGCGCCAGATTGTCTGCAATGCCGGCCTCGAAGGGGCCGTGGTGATCAACGCGGTTTTCGAGGGTAAGGACGATTTCGGTTACAACGCGGCGACCGATGAATACGAGAACCTGATCGCCGCCGGGGTTATCGATCCGACCAAAGTGGTGCGCTTCGCCTTGCAGAACGCCGCCTCTGTGGCTGGCCTGATGCTGACCACCGAGGCCATGATCGCCGACAAGCCCGAGGAGAAGAAGAAAAGTTCGGCCGCAGCGTCCATGGGCGATGACATGTATTGATGGCCACCTAAAAGACCGTTATCGTCACGCCGGACTCGATCCGGCATCCAGAAACGATCGAAAATGTGGAGTCGCGCGATCGGTTCAGCGTGTGCCCGGTTTTTGCCGGAACGACGGATGAATCGAAGCCTTGACGGGTAACCCAAACACCCCTGACCTCATTTTGGCCAGGGGTGTTTTCCTTTTCGGCGTCAGCATCGCCCTATCTGTTCAGACCGGCCATTCCTTCGGGGGTATAGCGTTCACCGGCAATCGTTCCCGGCGCAAAAGCCTGATCCAGGATATGGGTTTCCTCGGTCGACAGGATGATATCCACGGCGCCAAGGTTTTCATTTAAATAGTCCAAGCGCCGGGTTCCGGGGATGGGCACAATATCGTCTCCCCTGGCCAGAATCCAGGCGAGCGCCAATTGCGCGGGGCTGACGCCTTTGGCGGCTGCCATGTCAAACAAAACGCCGGTACGGACCAGGTTGGCCGGCAGGTTCTTTTCGGAAAAACGCGGGAGAAGGGGACGCAAATCGCCTGACTGGCTGATTTGTTGACGGTCCAATTTCCCGGTCAGGGCGCCACGTCCCAAGGGGCTGTAAGGCACCAGGGCCACGCCCAGCTCGCGCATTGCAGGAATCACCTGGCTCTCAATGTCCCTGGTCCACAGCGAATATTCCGACTGGACCGCCGTGATGGGGTACACGGCATGGGCCCTGCGCAAGGTGGCTGCCGCCGGTTCGGACAGGCCGATGTAACGGACCTTGCCCGTATGAACCAGTTCGGCCATGGCACCCACCGTATCCTCGATGGGCACGGTGTCGTCAATTCGATGGGCGTAATACAGGTCGATGGTCTCTCTTCCCAGGCGCCTGAGACTGGCATCGCAGGCCTGCTTGACATATTCAGGCCTGCCGCAGATGGTTCGGGCGTATTCGCCTGGCCGGCGTACAATCCCGAATTTGGTGGCCAAAAAAACTTCCCCAGTCCAATCTTTCAGCACCTTGCCGATCAGCTCCTCGTTGTGACCCGCTCCGTATGTGTCGGCCGTATCCAGCATGGTCAGGCCCTGCTTCAGGGCAGACAGAATCACGGTTCTGGAGACCGCGTCATCAGAGGACCCGTAAAACTCGCTCATGGCCATGCACCCCAGCCCCAAGGCGGATACCATGGGACCCTGTTTTCCCAATTGGCGTTTTTTCATAGCAACTCCTGATGTTGAAGGGTTTTCAATGGAACGACAGCGGCAGCATAGCTCAAAACCACTTGACCTTCATCAGAATAACGGGCATTTTTTTCCCGATGACGGACATCGATGAGGCCCAGGGACAATCTTTGCAGAACAGCTATACAAAAATCGATTTTACCTCCGTTGGGATGGATGTGCGCACCCTTGCCGGCACCATGGCCAGCTGTTCCACGGAAGCGCTGCACACTCACGGTCACCATCAGGTGCTGAAAATCGAAAGCGGCGTGACGCTATTGGTGGATGCGTATCGCCGGCAGCCCATGTTCGGCGCGCTGACCGCATTTATCCCGGCGGATTTCGCGCATCGTAGCGTGGTGCTGGGTAGCCCTGTGCGCTACAAATCCATCTACCTGGCGCGGGAATTGTTGCCATTCCCCCAACAGGCGATCTCGCTGTTTTTCATCAGTCCGTAGGGCGCGGCCCTGTTTGATCGGATTCAACTCCGGGAATCCCGGGATCTTGCCCGCCGCCACAACCGGGAATGCCTGGATTTGTTGCTTAAGCTGCTGCCCGAGGAGATGGAACGGCCGGCGGACCTCGTACGCCTGCCCGAGCCGAAGGCCCGCCTGACCCGCAACGTGGTCCGGTTTGTGGAAAAGCGATACGCCGGGCCGTTGACCATGGCCGATTTCTCCAGGGCCTTTCCCTATTCCGGGCGGCACTTGGCCCGCGTGTTCAAGGCGGAGATGAAGATCACGCTGTTTGAATATATTCGTCTCCACCGGATTTTGATGGCTTCCCTGGCCTTGTGCGAGACGGACAATGCCGTTACCGACATCGGCCTTGATTGCGGATATGCTTCGCTCTCTTCCTTCTACCGGGATTTCAACACCGTCTATGGCATCGCGCCCAAATTTTTCCGGAAGGCATTTTCAGGCAACGGTGGGCGAGGGGATTCTTCCGATCAATAGTGGGATTTTATTTATGCTTGGATCGTGATATGCGAACCTTCTTTTTAAATGGCAGAACACGGTTTTTGGCGAAAGGGAACACGACCGATGGCATTGCCCTGGAGAACCATTGAAGCGGTCCAGACCGAGGAAGGGCGTCTTGAGCTGAGGCAGCGCGGAGAACGGGATTTTCTGATTTGCGTGGACGGCCGCGTGCTGATGAACAGTGTGGCCCATCGGTCCGAGCAAGCGTTGGGAACGCTTGCCTGTGTGCACCTCAAGGGGGCCGCCCAAGCACGGGTGCTCGTGGGTGGCCTGGGTATGGGATTTACCCTCAAAGCCATACTCGACACGCTGCCCGCCTCGGCCCGGGTGGAGGTGGCGGAATTAAACCCCGTGGTAGAGGCGTGGTGCCGGGGGCCTTTGGCCGCGTTGACCGACAGCGCCGTTACGGACCCACGCGTTCAGGTGAAGATCAGCGATGTAACGCACCGGATCCGCCGTCATGCCGTTGAGAACGCACTTGAAAAGCTCGACGCCATCATCCTGGATCTTTATACCGGTCCTTACATGCACAGCCACAAGCGGGATGACCCACTCTTCGGCAGTATCGCCATCCGGACAACGAAGGCGGCCCTCAAGCCCGGCGGTGTGTTCGCCGTATGGGGGGAAGACTACGACGCCGGATTTACCAAACGCCTCAAGCAGGCGGGTTTTGTGACCACCCATCACCAACCCCGACGGGGCGGGTTCCGGCATGTGGTTTATCTGGGAACCAAGCCAGCGCAATAAGGCGCGTCTGCCGTTGACGCTTACAAATGGTAGACGGCCCGTTCGGCCGAACGAAGGGCGCCCTCGAGATAACCGCCGTGCTGGTCAGCGGTTTCCGTGCCGGCAAAGTGAATGGCGCCGTCCCACATATCGCTTTGGCCGGCAGGCGGCTGATAGATCGGATGCGTGAGCATGGGAGGATAATCGTACTCCGTGGCAGTGAAGGGTTCAAAGGCCCAGTCCTGATAGAACAGCTTTGCTGGCTTGGTTGCTGCCGGTCCAAAGAGGGCGGCCAGCTGGTTGAGGATGGCCTCGCTTAAATCTGGCTGCTGCCTGCGTTGTACCGCCGGGATACCGGCAAAACCGGTCAGCCCGTAGGGGACTGTGTCGTTGTTGGAGCCGTCATGGATCTCGCCAAGGGGCCCACGTTCGCTGAAGGCCTGTCCCGACAGTCCCGCATTGCGCCAGAAAGGCGTTTCATAGAGGGCGTAGAATTTGGCTTGCCCGGCCATCCAGGTGCCGGTTTTCAGCATTGCCTGGGCCAGGCGGTCCGGCAAATCGGGCGTGAAGAGAATGGTTGCGGCGGTAAGACGCGGTGGCAGGGCGAGGATGACCTGTTGGGCCACAAACTGTGCCCGGGGCGCCTTTTCAAGCTCACCCACCGTCACCCACACGCCGTCGGATCGCCGCTCGATGGCGCAGACCGAATGGTTCAATCGGATGGCATCGTGGGGTATGCTCTCGCAGAGTTTGGTGATCAGTGCCGTCATGCCGCCAACGATGCGCCAGGAAAAAGGCTCGCTGCCATATCCCCTGACGGTGTGCACGGCGCCGTTTTGCTGCTGGTAGCGGCCCATGCCTTCTTCAAACTGGCGATACCCTTTCAATCCCAGGGCCGCGACCAGGCGTTTCATGCGTGGATGGATGTCGGGCCAATACCAGGAGGGGCCGAGGTCACAGCCGTACCCGTCATGCCGGGGGCACAGTATCCGGCCACCAATCCGGTTGCGGGCTTCGAGGACGACAAATGACTTTTTTTGGGAGGTCAGCAGACTGGCGGCGTAGATGCCACTCAAACCGGCACCGATAATGATGGTTTCGATACTTTTGGTCGCAACTGGATCCATTTGGCCTATCCCCCGTCCGGCATTCCATTTCGGCTAAAGAAAATTTCCTATAGCACCGCAGTTGCCCGTGACACAATAAGAAAGCGATCATACGCTCAAAATTGAGTGGCTGCTTGTCTTTTTTCGGCGATGCACATTCGAAGGAAAGAATCAGCCTTGGTTTTTCCTTGACCCACTGAATCGATCCATACTATTTTTTCCATAACAGTTCCCGCCATTTTAATCCCGAATCGAGTTTTGTTTACCGTTCCCGCTGGCTGTGCGCAATAATGGCATACGGATGGTGGCTCCACGCGTCGATTTCATTGATGAGTGAGACTGTTCAACTGCACTTCGACGTTCGGTTTTATTTATATTTCGAAACAGCGATGTATTCCGTTTCAGCAACGGAATTGGTTGAATCCTCAAAAGGAAGGAGTGTGGATCATGGCAAACGAGGCACCCATGGGTAATCCGGGAGTTGTCGGTCTGGCGGGGTTCGGGATCACCACGATGCTGCTGCAGTTCCACAATGTGGGCTGGTGTGGTGTCGGCCCCATTGTCTCCATGGCTTTTGTGTTTGGCGGCCTGGCGCAGATGATCGCCGGGTATCAGGAGTTCAAGTGCGGGAACAATTTCGGTTACAGTGCCTTTGTCTCATACGGGGCATTCTGGGTTGCACTGGGGGTGATCTTCATGCTCAACCATTTCAACATTTACCACGCCAGTACCACCGATGTCGGCTGGTTTCTGGTCAGTTGGACCATTTACACGGCCATCCTGTGGATTCCGGCCATGCGCATTCACGGCGCCATGGCGGTGACCTTTACCCTGCTGCTGATCGGATTTATTCTTTTGGATCTGGCGCATTTCGGATTTCCGTCATTGACCAAAGTGGCCGGTTATGAACTGATGCTGTGTGCCTCCTCGGCCCTCTACATGATGGCCCATGTTATTTACGCCCAGGTGTTTGGCGCGGATGTGTTGCCCGTCGGCGACCCCTGGATCAAACCCCGGACGAAGGCATGAAGGCATCGCAGGGGGCCATCCATAACGATCCCGTTTTTATTTCCGGATGGGCATTCGATGGCGTTCCGGCGAGTTTCGGCTATAGCATTCAAGATAATGTTTCTGGGCTACGTTATCGGTCGTCGCGGTATGGTTTATACAGCTTCCTCCCTTAAGGCCTTGCCAAAAACATTATCTTAAACACCATAAGAATGAAGCAATTCCAATTATTGCGGAGGATGGTATGAAAAAGTCATTTTTCCTTTTGCTTGGCCTGATTGTCGGACTGATTGCCGCAAACGCATGGGCCGAAGGATCGGCAACCAAAGATGAGTGCGTGATCAAATGCCATGAGGCCGCGGCGATGATCAATTCAAAGGGGCTGGAAGCCGCGATCAAGGCGATCGGTGATCCCAAAGGGCCGTTTGTCTGGAAGGATTCGTATGTTTTTTTGATGAATCTGGACGGAAAGATGCTGGCCCACCCGTTCCATCCCGAGCTGACTCATCAGGAGCATGTGCTGCTGATGACCGATCCGACGGACAAGGCGCTGTTCGTCCATTTTGTCAACCTTGCCCGTACCGCCGGACACGGATGGGTCGAGTACATGTGGCCCAGACCGGGCAAAACCACGCCTTCCAAAAAGCTATCCTACATTTACCGGGTCCCCAAGCATGATCTTTTTGTCGGGGCCGGGGTGTATGTGGGCGGGATGATCTATTGAGGCATGGGTATGTTCGGTATTCATGATCTTCCCCTGTTCATCATTTCCTGTATCCTGCTCAACCTTACGCCGGGACAGGATACCCTGTACATCATCGGCCGCAGCGTGGGCCAGGGACGAACGGCGGGGATCGTGTCGGTGATCGGCATCATGACCGGCGTACTGGTGCATACGCTTCTGGCCGCGCTGGGATTGTCGGTGATTCTGGCGACCTCCGCCATGGCTTTTGCCATCGTGAAATACGCCGGTGCGCTCTACCTGATCTGGATCGGTGTCCGTTTTCTCGTCCAGCCTGACGGCTCCGGGGAGGTGGCCCATACCGCGGATCAGACCCGCAAGCGTTGGAAAATTTTCAGCCAGGGGGTGCTGACCAATGTGCTCAACCCCAAGGTCGCGCTTTTTTTCCTTTCGTTCCTTCCCCAATTCGTATCTGCTCAGACGCAGATGGTGGTTGTGCCGTTCATCGTGCTGGGGCTGCTGTTTTTTACCACCGGCAGCATCTGGGGATTGGTCCTGGTTTACGGTGCCAGCTGGCTGTCGACCCGTTTTCGTCGCCGCAGTTCGCTGGGGAGGGTTTTTAAACGACTCCCCGGCCTTCTGTTCGTCGGCCTCGGGATCCGGCTGGCCTTTTCCCAGGCCCGTTGATCGACCGGCCATGGATGTCGGCGAAAAAACAGAATGGTGAAGGACGGATCGTCTATGCGGATGCTTCGGTGAATCCGTGACGCAGGGCCAGCTTTTGAAACATCTGGGTCAATCCTGCCCCCAACGAGAAAACCGATCCAGTGTCCAGGTTCTGGTCGGCGGTTTCATCGAAAAAAATGTTCAGGCTGGAACCGAGCCCCTCATCGGGGCGCCAGTAGCAGATCATCACCGGGACTTTGGGCAGGGGTGCCAGCACCACGGAAATATCCGACTGGAACTGACGTTCCACCTGGCGGCCGGAAAAGAGGTGCACGACGTCGTCGAACAGGTCGGTGTATCCATCCGCCACCTGTTTCATGGCCGCTTCGCAGCGCTTCTGAAACAGCGGATAGCGGTCCTTGCCGTTTTTCAACTCCCTGAAACTGACCCAATGGCCGGTGGGGGCGTCGCCCCGGGCATTGATGACATAGTCGAAAAAGGGGGCGGCAACCCATGGATTGACATGAATGTCGGAATAGAGCTGGCCATGGTCGTCGACACTGAAATCCTTGCCCAGGATTTTCAGGGTCAGGCGGCCATTTTTATAGTGGCCCCCCGTCCGTTCGGCGGCTGCGCTGAGATCCAGACCGGCGATTTGCTGGCGCATTGCCTCCAGAAAGGCATCCCAGTTTTCCTCTAGGGGGGTCTGATCGCCGACATCGGTTGAGAATTTCTCCTTGACGTGGCGGTCGATGCGCGGACAGTCGTCGATATTTTTTTGTCCCCGGAATACGGCGCCGGCAAATGCCAGACAGGTTTTTTCGCCGCACTCCCGGCAATTGGACTTGTCCAGGTATTTGAAAATCTCCATTGCATTTTTTGGTGCCGGCATGCATGTTCTCCTTGGCTATGGTTTTAAAAGGGTTGAAGGATATTGGCTATGGAGACTATAAGATCATCAGCCTCATCTGTCATCCTCATGAGCGCGGAGGTTGTCAACGCTATTTTGAGGACGCTTGCTTGTTATGGGAAGAAATCGGTCTGTCTGTGTTGAGAGAAACGTTTTGAAGAACTGTTGCGATTGTTGAAGCTGGAGAAGATCGAAGAAAATATTTTCCAGAAACCTTAAGGCGATTTCTGTCAAAGAAGATACCCGCCTGCTTGTCTTTTCATCCGTCTTCTGCGTTGGGCTTTTTCACACATAGCCCCACTATGCGTAAAAAAGCCCGCCTTGAATACGAATGAAAATCATGCGCATCCTGGTATATTCTTTTCCGCCAATCGCCTAATCATCCCCTGGGGGGCGATCCCGGTCATCCGGCAGCCGCGGTTTGAGGCTTTTGGGCAGCAGCATGGGCACCTTTTTCCGATAGGCCCGGTAGGCATCGCCGAAACAGTCTGTCAGATCCCGTTCCTCCATGGTGGCCCCGATGATGATCCAGATCGTCCACAGCCCATTGTGCAGCAGTCGATCGAGAGTAAATACCGAGCCGGTCCAGATGATGATCAAACTGCACAGATAGAGGGGATGGCGTACCCAGCGGTACGGTCCTCGGACTTTGAAATCCATGGGCGTGGCGGATCGATCGCGGCCAAAGGCCCTGATGGCCGGTTGAACGCCCAACGCATCAAATTCCCCCAGCGCCCTGGATCCCCACCAGGCCCCGATCCCGGCCGATAAGAAAAGCGCGGTCATGAGCCATCGGATCCACTGCGGCGGTGTCCACAAAGGCGGACCGGCCGTCTGCCAGAGGCACACCAGGGTTAACAGGCATGCCCCGGAAACGGTGGCGTAGAGGGCCCCGTGGAAATCGACGCGAACGGACCGGGTCAGCCAGAGGCGAAACCGCTGCCGGACCATAATGCTGTGCTGAACAAAGAACAGCAGGCACAGCAGAGCATCGGTGAGCAGACGACCGGTGGTGGAAAAACCGGAATCCAATTGAATCAGCGGCCCCACCAATAGAAATAGCAGCCAGGCCAGCATGCCACTGCCACCGAGGCCATAGGCGCCGGCAACCAGCAGCCACGCTCCCGGCTTCCTGGATATCCATTGCCGTCCGATGCCTCGCCTTGCCTGGGCATCTTCCACGGCGGTCAGTTTGCAGGTGCGGTTCGTTATCGGGTTCAAATCGACGATCTCTTCGGTGGTGGCCCTGATTTGTGGGGCCATGATGAAGTAACCGTTTGAAACATAAGAGGCTGAAAAAAGCGGCTTCCGGTCAATTCTTACCGGAAGCTGGCAACCTTCATTCGGCCAGGAAAATTGCCTTAAAAGGCATAGTTGACGGTCAGCCCGTAGCCCCATAGCTCGCCTTCCGCATCAAGGCTTGTCGATCCGTAATAGGTGTGATTCAGACTGTCGCTTTCCCCGCCAATTTGCCGATTGACCTCGGTGCGGATGTATTGCACCACACCATCCACCGTGACGCGTCCGAGGTTCAGCCCGAATCCGATCGAATAGGTCTTTTTATCCGCATCGGGCCAGACGAGATCAAAGGTATCATCCGGAATGGGGCTTTGGTCGTAAAAATAGCCGACCCGCAGTGCCAAATAGTCCGTTGTCTGCCACTCGATACCGGCCTTGAACTGCATCGTATCATCCCAGTCCCGGGCAATGTTCTGGGGATTTCCGGGTCCATAAGTACCATACAGAAAATCATCGGAAAAGGTCGTCACTTGTCTGTCGACAACGCTCCAATCGGTCCAGACCACATCGATTTCCATGGAAACCCGCTTGATCGGTTGGAATCGCAGCCCAAACTGGACTTGTTGGGGATGGTCGACCGAATCCAGTTCGATGTCACTTTTTATGCCGGTACCGACTATTTTTACATCACCTTCGAATTCCGTGTCGGTCTCGCTACGATAGGTCAGTCCAAGCGTGATGGATTCGGTCGGATGGTACATGACACCGATATTGAAGGAGTAGTTGAAGTTGTCTTCCAGTTCGCTTTCAATCTTACTGCCATGCAATAGCGGATTTGTTGGATAATAGAGGAGATGTTCAACGCCGCTTTCCGACTGTCCCAATACCAAACCCATACCCACGGACCACTTTTCATTGAATTTGTAGGCCACGGAAGGGGTCAATACAACCCGGTAGTAGTAGGAATGATAGCAATTATACGCCCCCGGATTTTTTGCCGGATCATCGTCCCACTCTATATCCAGGCCGTAGGGAACATAAAATGCCGCACCGACCGCCCAATGGTCCGTGAGCCGCATGGCAAATCCCATGTGGGGGACGATAAGATCGTCGGACGTATCTTCAAAATCGGTCGGACTTTGGCTATCGACATGAAAATCATTTACCTTCAAGGTGGGATCAATGATATTGACGCCGGCCGATACTGTCGGCCGTTCAATTTGTACAAGGCCCGCAGGGTTGTAATGAATGGCATAGGGATCATCCGCATAGGCTGAAAAGGCGCCCCCCAGCGCCGTCGCTTTAGCGCCAATGCCGAACGTGTCCACATTTGCGCCCCATGCATACGATGCGGATAGAACTGTAAGACAAACTACCTGTAACAGACGTTTTATCATCGTTTCCTTCTCCCGAGTGTTGGATTTGAGACAAGAAGGCTCTTCAATTGTTATGGTTATTTTAACTATGTGAACATTGTTAACATGATTTTTTTATATTGAAAAGAGCAATAAAATGAAACGTACAATTTGTTTCTGAATATCAATTATACACGGCTGCCGCTCCATTTGAGCTTGGCCTTGAGAACATCGAAATAGTTTTGCTCGGGAAGGGTGATCATTTGTACCGGACTTAAACTTTTACTGATGATGATGGTGTCCCGCTCATCGATTTTTATTCCCACCTGCCCATCGCAGGTCAGCATGATGTCCGAGGCGTCCTCGGTCAACTGGATGGTGATGGTCACACTATCGGGCACTATCAGCGGACGGTTGGTCAGGGTGAACGGACAGATGGGCGTGATGAGGATTCCGGGGACCGAGGGATAGATGATCGGACCGCCGGCCGCCAGGGAGTAAGCCGTGGAGCCGGTGGGCGTTGCGATGATCAGCCCGTCGGCGCGGTAATCGGTGAGAAACTGGCCGTCCACATGGGTGCGGATGCGGGCCAGTCTTGCCAAGGCGCCTTTATTGATGACGACGTCGTTGAACGCGCATTCACGGGCAATCTCCATCTCCTGACGACAGATTTGAACGTTCAGCCGCATTTGTTGCCGGACGGTGAATCGATTCTCCAGAATGGCATCGGCCGCCTCGCGCAGCCGGTCCTCGGTGGTTTCCGCCAAAAAACCGACCTCGCCGAATTTGACGCCGATAATTGGAATCTGCTGGTCCCCTATCCAGCGCACGGCACTGAGAAAGGTGCCGTCGCCTCCCAGAACGAATACACAGAACAGGGATGCCGGAGATCGTTCCCGTAATCCCTTGGTCCGTTTTATAGCGGGCATCGAGCTTTGCCGGCGAACAATACTAAGGCCTTTGTGCGTCAACCATTGCTCGAAACGATCCGCCTGCTCAATTGCCTTGGTTTCGTTTTTAACGACCAGACCGATTTGTTTTTTCATCCCCGATCCTAAGGCAATTTCTGTCAAAGAATATACCCGCCTGCTTGTCTTTTCATCCGTCTTCTACGTTCGTTTTAACAAAACATATCCAAACTTATTGAATTTTTACACTCATACATGTGTTTGGCAGTAAGGGCAAGTTTTTAACCGGCGTATCTTGCGTCCCGGGAGCGGCGGCAACCCCTTTTCAGCGATGCATTTCTAACCGCCAATAGTAAGCCTTATCACAAGTTTCACCAATAATGACGGCTTCGATGCGGACCCTCAAGTGCCCTATCCATATTTGCGAAACAGGGGCATTTAGCGATACCATTCCCAGCGGGCGATGGTGATTATGTTTGACAATGATTAACCTCACTTTTATACAGACAGGATCCGTTAGAATATAAAAATCAACAACCCAGAGGAGAAACGAGGAGGAGAAACGATGCATCAAAAGCAATGGCGTTTTTTCAAGCTGTTCATCGCTATGATTTTATCCGCCGCCATGATCGTTGCCTGCGGCCAGAAGGAGGAACCGACCCAGGCGGAAGAAAAGGTTGAACTGCCACCGATAAAAATTGCCGTGGTCGGTGCTCATAGTGGTGATTTGGCGTCTTACGGGATTCCAACGGTCCGTGCAGCCGAGTTGGTGGCGGAACATCGCAATGCCCTTTGCGGGATCAATGGACGAAAAATCGAACTTGTCGTTGAAGACGATGCATGCAAGCCCGAGATTGCAACCAGTTCCGCCACCAAAGTCACCGGTGAAGGGGTGAATGTGGTCTTGGGACACATCTGTTCGGGCGCCACGAAGGCGGCTTTGGGAATTTATAAGGATTCCCATATCGTGACCATGTCGCCATCGGCAACGAATCCTGGACTGACGCAAAGCGGTGATTATCCGAACTTTTTCCGAACCATCGCCTCTGACGATGCCCAGGCGCGATTGGAGGTTGAGTTTGCATTGGGAACACTAAACCTCAGCAAGATTGCCGTTCTTCATGACAAGGGAGATTATGGCAAGGGACTGGCCGAGTTTGCCAAAAGTTTCATCGAAGCGGACAACCGCGGCGAAGTGGTATTGTATGAAGGTGTCACCCCCGGTGCCGTGGATTACTCGGCGGTGGTTAACAAGATCAAACAGTCGGAAGCTCAGGCGGTTATTTTCGGAGGCTACCATCCCGAAGCTTCCAAGATTGTATCGCAGATGCGAAAAAAGGCGATGGATACGATTTTTATCTCCGATGATGGCGTAAAGGATGACACCTTCATCAAGGTTGCCGGCGAATATGCCGAAGGCGTATATGCCAGCGGCCCCATGGATACTTCCAAGAATTCCATTGCTATCGAGGCCGTCGAGGCCCACAAAGCGAAATACGGTGAAGATCCGGGCGCCTTCTACCTGAATGCCTATGCAGCCGCCCTGGCGTTGATCAATGCCATGGAAAAATCGTGCTCGACCCAATACGATGACATCGTCAATGCACTGCGAAGTGAATGGGTGGCCACCCCCCTGGGAATCATCAAATTCGATAAAAAGGGAGATGCCATCGGCGTTGGTTTTGCTATGTACCAGGTCCAAAACGGCGCCTATGTGGAAATAAAATAGCGTTGCCGGTGAGATGTCGATTAGGGAACGGAGGCTCAGCATCCTCCGTTCCCTAATTGTTTATACGGTCGGACGGTTTTGTTTTTTTGCGAATCCGTTCCGGTTGGGTCGCAGGCGAAAACACGCCGCCGGTCAGCCATTGTAAGGAGATGACTGGGAAATGAATGTCGATTATTTTTTCGAAATGTTTCTGGGCGGACTGACCCGTGGCAGTATCTATGCGATGATCGCCTTGGGCTATACCATGGTGTACGGAATTATCGAGCTGATCAATTTCGCCCATGGCGAAATCTACATGATTGGTGCCTTTACCGGTCTGATCGTGGTGGGCATCTTGACCCTGGCCGGTTGGAACACCGTGGCCATCCTGGTGATTGCCTCGTTTGCCGCGGTCATCTGGGCAGCATCGTATGGTTGGACCATGGAGAAAATCGCCTACAAACCGCTTCGTAAGGCACCACGGCTTTCGGCGTTGATCAGCGCCATCGGCATGTCCCTGTTTTTACAGAATTACGTTTTGTTGGCACAGACATCCGATTTCCTTCCCTTCCCCAATTTGATTCCCGATTTTAAATTTTTGAAACCGATTGAGCATATTCTGCGGCCTTCGGAATTGGTCATTTACCTCACCACGGCCATTGTTATGGCCCTTTTGACATTCTTGATCAAATTCACCCGGATGGGAAAAGCCATGCGCGCCACATCCCAGGATCGTGAAATGGCCATGCTGGTGGGCGTGAACGTCGACAGGGTGATTTCCATGACTTTCGTGCTGGGGTCGGCCACCGCCGCCTTGGGGGGGATCTTGATTGCCTCGCACATCGGTCAGATCAATTTTTACATCGGGTTTCTCGCCGGCATCAAGGCTTTCGTGGCAGCGGTATTGGGCGGCATTGGCAGCATGCCCGGGGCGGTTCTGGGAAGCCTGGTATTGGGATGGACAGAGAGCTTTTTTACCGGGTACATCTCCAGTGACTATGAGGACGTATTTGCTTTTCTCTTTTTGGTGCTGATTTTGATTTTTCGCCCTTCGGGGCTCTTGGGACGGAAAGAGATGGATAAAGTCTGACGGATTTTGTGCACTAGAGAAGGAGACCGTTTAGATCCTATGGCAACCACGGACAAATCAATGGCCGTCGGGCTATTTCGTTGGGATGAAGTAAGAAAATCGCTTTTGGCCAGCCTATGGTTCATGTTTCTGACATTTCCCGTCATGGTCATTCGCGTCAATACCATTTACAAAACCGTCGAATGGCGTTGGCATCGCATGGCGTATGTCGGCGTGGGCGCCTTTTTGCTTTCTTTTGTTTGGCGGTTTCTCATCCGACGCAAGGAGGCGGGAATCAAAAGGGCCGAAGAGAGCGAAGAACAGACCCTTACCAGAGCTCAACGCCTGATCAGGGATCCTCGATTTGCCAAGCCGGGAATCGTTGTTGTCGGAATCGGCTTTTTGGTTTTTCCCCTGATATCCTCCCTCTATCAAATCGACATCATGACCACTGCCCTGATTTACGTGGTGGTCGCTTTGGGCCTGAATATTGTCGTTGGGTTGGCTGGGTTGCTCGATCTCGGCTACGTCGCCTTTTATGCCGTCGGGGCCTATTCCTACGCGTTGCTGAATTATCACTTCGGTATCGGCTTCTGGCTGGCCCTGCCCATTGGTGGCGCCGTGGGTATGCTTTTCGGTATTTTGTTGGGCTTTCCTGTTTTAAGGCTTCGGGGGGACTATCTGGCCATCGTTACCTTGGGATTTGGCGAAATCATCCGCCTGGTCCTGGAAAATTGGAACGAATTCTCTTTCGGCCCCAGCGGGATCGCCAACATCCCCCGTCCCGGTTTTTTCGGGATGACCCTCTCCCTGTACCAAAATCATGTCTATATTTATTACTTGATGGTGGGATTGGCGCTTTTTACCATATTTGTGGTCCGGCGGCTGCAGAATTCCCGCATCGGTCGGGCGTGGATGGCGCTTCGGGAAGATGAAGTCGCCTGCCAGGCCATGGGGATTAACAAAACTCGCACCAAGCTTAGCGCCTTTGCCTTGGGGGCGACGTGGGCGGGCATGGGTGGCGTGGTATTCGCGGCCAAGACGACCTTCATCAACCCGGCCAGTTTTACCATCTGGGAGTCGGTCATTATTTTATGCTGCGTGGTACTCGGCGGCATGGGGTCCATCGTGGGCGTGATTTGCGGTGCCTTTGCGCTGAAACTGCTGCCGGAGTACTTTCGTGCCTTTTCAGAATACCGGATGCTTGTTTTCGGCATGGTACTGGTGCTCATGATGGTCTTTCGCCCGGGAGGCATCATCAGTGACGTCAGAAAAATCTATCGTTTTGAAGGTGGAAGCGAGACCCGTGGAAAATAATCACTCGACGCAACCGGTCCTGTCGGTAACTCAATTGACCATGAATTTTGGTGGATTGTGCGCTCTCGACGAGGTAGACCTGACAATCAAGGAAAACGAAATCGTCGCCTTGATCGGCCCGAATGGCGCCGGCAAGACCACTTTCTTCAACTGTATTACCGGAATTTACACCCCCAGCGGGGGTGATGTGGTACTGACCGATAAAGCGGGGCACCGCAGCCGTCTCAACGGGCTCAAACCCGATCAGGTGACCAAAAAGGGGATGGCGCGAACCTTTCAGAATATTCGCCTGTTTCAAAACATGACGGTTTTGGAAAACGTGATGATTGGGCGGCATTGCCGCATGCGCACCGGTATCCCGGGAGCCGTTTTTCGCCCACCCCGGGCCAAGTCCGAAGAAAAGCAAGTCGTTTCCGATAGTTATCAAATCCTTGAAAAATTTGATCTGCATCGATATGTAAACGAGTTTGCCAAAAACCTCCCCTATGGTGCCCAACGGCGGTTGGAAATCGCACGCGCCATGGCCACCGAGCCATTTCTTCTTCTGCTGGATGAACCGGCAGCGGGCATGAACGCTCAGGAGACCAAAGAACTCGACGCGATGATTGAGAAATTACGCTATGAAGAAAAGATCTCTATCTTGCTGATTGAACATGACATGAAACTGGTAATGAACCTTTCCGATCGCATCTTCGTTGTCGATTACGGAAAAAAGATCGCCGAAGGCACGCCCGAAGCCATCAGCCAGAATCCGGCGGTAATCAAGGCGTACCTTGGGGAGTCTGCCGATGCTTAAATTGGAAGCGATCAAAACCTATTATGGCAATATTCAGGCGTTAAAGGGGGTCAGCCTGGAGGTTCAAACGGGTGAAATCATCACCTTGATCGGTGCCAATGGCGCCGGTAAAACCACGACCCTGATGTCCATATCCGGAATCGTGCCGCCGCGGACCGGAGAAATTTACTTTATGGGAAAACCCATCAGCCGGGTCAATCCAGACAAAATCGTTGCCATGGGGATCAGCCAGGTTCCGGAAGGCCGACGGATCTTCCCTTATCTGTCCGTCCTCGAGAACCTGGACATGGGGGCGTTTTTGCGCAAAGATAAGCGCGATATCCAGGCGGATCTGGACTATGTCTTCAGCCTCTTTCCCATTCTGGCGGAACGGCGCAACCAGGCCGGTGGCACCTTGAGCGGTGGCGAGCAGCAGATGCTGGCCATTTCCCGGGCACTGATGGCCCGGCCACGACTGCTTTTACTGGATGAGCCGTCACTGGGGCTGGCTCCGCTGATTGTTAAACAGATATTTGAAATCATAAAAAAAATTAACAGGGAAAACAATACGACGATCTTTCTGGTGGAGCAAAACGCCAACCTTGCCCTGAAGGTTGCTCACCGCGGGTATGTAATGGAAAACGGGAAGATTACCCTTGCGGATAGCGCGGAATCGCTGCTGGCCAACGAGGCGGTCAAGAAAGCCTATCTGGGGATCTGATGGATCAACTTTTGGGAAGTTTATTACATAATTATAATGTAATTACTTTCTTCTTTACTATTTTTTGGTTTTCTGACACGCTTCTGCATCTCTTCTCAAATTAAATATAACTGATTGGGATTAATACATAAAGTTAGCTGATCGGTGAATCCGGCATTCTATTTGCTAACTAAGGACCGCAAGTCGGACGCCATGTGCGGCCACTTGTTGATCAACCCATTTTTTACAGATAAATGCCATGAACAGAGACGATTCCCACTTTTCCCGCACGTTGATGACCGATTTGACGGTTTTTTTAGTAACCTTGACGGTTTGCAGTTTTTGCCTGACGGCCGCCACAATGCTTTCCCGATCCACGCGATCGGCTCCGGATGTGTCCCCCAGGCTGGCCATGCCCCAACCACCGAACTGCCCTGAACTGGTACCCGAACCCGAACGCACGTTGCCGGCGGCAGACAATCGGATCGCCGAGGCTCCGGATGGTGCGATACCGTCGTCCCGTCTCCCCTTTCACGGTATCATTACCCAAGTGGCCGGCCGTTACGAGGTGGACCCCAGCCTGGTTCGGGCCATCATTTTTGCAGAATCCGGTTATAATCCCCGAGCGAGGTCAGAAAAAGGGGCCCGCGGGTTGATGCAGTTGATGCCGGCGACCGCCAAGGCGCTGGGGGTTCAGGATGTTTACGATCCCAAAGAGAATATCGAAGGCGGCGTCCGTTACTTCAGGACCCTTCTGGATCGCTTTGGTGGAGATGTTCAACTGGCCCTGGCGGCATACAATGCCGGTTCCCGCCACGTCAGAAACTATGCTGGCGTGCCGCCGTTCAAGGCGACACGGCGATACATCAAAAAAGTTCTCAAATTTCAGCATCAATTCAAAATGGAAAAAAGCTTCGGAGCCCGCCAGATGGCCTGATCCAGCGATTTCAGTGGTTGTGAACAGCGGACCCGCAGCCCCCTTATGAAAAAGGCTGCGGGTCGTTTTGTTTGTGGCCCCGACAAATCCTGTCCGCTGTCACGTTTTTCCCTTTTTTGAGCGCGTGTTTTCATGGTAAGGCTGCGGGCGATGAGTAACACAGACCCTAAAAAAATAGGCACTCCTTTCTGGAAAACCAAGCCCTTGGACCACATGGGGCGAGACCAGTGGGAATCGCTGTGTGACGGTTGCGGCCGCTGCTGCCTGCAGAAGTTTCAGGATGGGAAAACCGGGAAAGTCACCTACACCTGGGTTTCCTGTTATCTGTTGGACACCCACACCTGCTGTTGCACCGATTACGGCGACCGTTCGACCCTGGTTCCCGATTGCCTGTTGCTGACGCCGAAAATGATTCCGCGCCTGCGCTGGTTGCCACGAACCTGCGCCTATCGACGGCTGGCCGAAGGCAAAGACCTGGCTGCCTGGCATCCGCTGGTTTCCGGCGATGCGGAATCCGTGCATCGGGCCGGTATATCGGTGCGAAACAAAGCCATTTCCGAAATTTATGTTCACCCGGAAGATGTTGATTTTTACGCCATCGGCTACCGATTATGACTGATTATAGGCGTATCGATCCATACTGGAAATCCGTTGGTTCGATTACGATCCTGTGCCGTGAATGAGGATTCCATTGGGGCTTGACTTCTGATCGGCATATGGTAAGAACAAGCCAACTTTTTCAATAGTGTGAATTAACCAGCTGAAACTAAAAGATATATACTTTATTCGCAAATAACCGGGGTGTCGGGTGGCCGTCCTATTGGTGGCCTGCGCGGAATGGAGCGGTAAATGACGGGTGTGTTGATTACGACCCTCGGCGGGTTGGGCATGTTTATCCTCGGGATGAAAATGATGACCGAGGGACTTCAGATGTCCGCCGGCAAACGGATCAAGGCGATATTGAGCGCCGTATCTTCGAACCGGGTGCTGGGTTGCCTGACCGGCACCGTGGTGACGGCAATGGTACAATCTTCATCCGCCGCCACGGTGATGCTCATCGGATTCGTCACCGCCGGGCTGATGACCCTGCAACAGGCCGTGGGCATGATTCTGGGGGCCAACATCGGCACCACGGTCACGGCCCAGCTGATCGCCTTTAAATTGAGCGCCCTGGCATTGCCGGCCGTCGCAACCGGTGTGGTGCTCAAATATTTTACCCAGCAGAAAAAAACGCGTTACATTGGTGATGTTGTTCTGGGGTTCGGCCTGCTGTTTTACGGCATGACCATTATGAAACATGGGCTTGCCCCGATTAAAAGCGATCCCAACTTCCTGGCGTTTTTTACCAAATTCGATCCCAGCTCCATGGAGGGGCTGCTGTTGTGCGTTGTTGTCGGCGCCGGGCTGACGATCATGGTACAGTCTTCTTCGGCAACCATCGGCCTTACCATGACGCTTGCCAGCCAGGGCTTGCTCGCCTTTCCCGGTGCCATGGCGCTGGTGCTGGGCGAAAATATCGGAACCACGATTACCGCCGAGCTGGCCACGATTGGTTCCAACAATATCAATGCCCACCGTGCGGCACGGGCGCACACCATGTTCAACGTGATCGGGGTGACCCTCATGCTGTGTGTCTTCCCCATGTTCGTTAAACTGGTGGAGGCCGTGACCCTCTCCCTCGGTGCCGGTCCCGTGGACCAGGTTGTGGGTGACGATCTGGTCAACGTTGGCCGGTATATCGCCAATGGTCACACCCTGTTCAATGTAATCAATGCGTCGTTTTTTTTGCTGGTGCTGCCCTGGCTGATCAAAGTTGCGATTCTGCTCTCTCCCAAAGAGGAGGAGGAGATCGACTACTATCGTCTGCCCAACTTCGGCGACCGGCTGATCGATACGCCCATTGCCGCCATTGTCGAGTCCCGCAGCGAGATTCTGCGCATGGCCGAGACGGCCAACTACACCTTCCGCAAAACCGTTAAACGGTTACAGGACCGGGATTATAAGAAGCTGGCCAAGTGGCGCAAGGTAGAGAACCATCTTGACGACATGCAACGGGAGATCCTGGCCTACCTGATCCGGATCTATCAGAGTGATGTGAGCGAATCCGAGGCCAAAGAAGTTTCCAGCCTGATGCGAATGACCAACAATATTGAACGGATCGGTGATTCGGTGGAGAACATTGCCCAGTCGATCGAGGACATGATCGAAGGCAACCTCACTTTTACCGAGCGGGCCATGATCGACCTGGAATCACTGGTGGAGAAAGTCCTGGCGTTTATGGAACTGCTCACATCGGCCATGCATCAGCGCCCGGCCGACTTCATGAAACAGGCGGACAAACTGGAAAACGCCATTGACGCCATGCGGGAAAAATTCCGCGATGAACACATCCAGCGCTTGCGTTCCTGCGAATGCGGTATCGATCAAGGATTGGTCTATGTCAGCCTGCTGACCAATCTGGAGAAGATCGGTGACTATTGCTTCAATATCGCCGAAGCGGTGGCCGGAAAAAAATAAATTCGGATGTTGCACCATTGGGTCAAATCCATGCTTGCTGCTGGCGGGTCAGATGCGGATATTGGGTGAGGCAATTCCCCAGACGAAATAGCGAATCCATTCAAAACCGAAAAGCATCAATTCGCGGTCGTTGATGCGCCACTTTTTCGCCAGATTTTTTTTTATCCGATAGCGCTTCAAAAAACTGCTCTGGAACACAAACTCCCGGAATCGATCAATATTATATGCCGCCATGAAGGCCATTTTGCCTTTGGAGCTGTTCATACCGGCGCTACCCCAGGGATTCTTCTGAAAAAGGGATTTGATTTCGGCCCATTGTGCCGTCATCTGGTTGTAGGTGGCCGCGTCTTGGTCATCGGCCCACCCGCGGAGGGTCCAGGTCTGGTTTTCGTGTTGTCCCTGACAAAAATCCGGAGGACGGAAGAAGCTGACCCTTTCCGATTGACCCTGTCCCCTGAACAAGATGCCATGTTCGACCGGAAAAGTCCGGCAGGTATCGGGGCGGTCCGGGTACACCGTGCAGCCCGCCGAACTCAGAAAAGGGCAGGTCCGGGTTTCGTTGTCCGCCATGCGCAGCAGGACGTCGGGAAAATGGTTGCCCTCGCGCAGAATCACATCCACGTGGGTTTCAAGAAACTGGTCGGCGTCTAGGCCGAGTGCCTTTTTTAAACGCACCACATCATACGGATAAAGGAACAGGTTCAGATTGCGGCAGCACCGGTTAAAGCAGCTCAAATCCTTGTGACAGCGAAATCGGAACGTGTCGGTCGGCTTGAGCCGGGTGCCCGGCAGCTTTTCTATGGTTTCGGGATCAATGGATTTCATATCGGGTGTCCGTGAAGGATTCCAGCATTTCGGCGATGGTGAGCCGGATTTTATCGGTATATTGCACCTGGTTGCGTAACGTTTTTTCCAGAATTGCCATTTTTCGGTAAAATGGCGTGCGGTCGAAGGGAATATAGTCGGTCCTGCCCTGGTTGCGGCACTGTTCAAAAAACGCATCACACCCCGGGCTGCGGGCGACCCGGCCGCCGGGGGGGTGCAACTCATGGGGAATGCCGTGAAGTCGGCAGATCATGGGCCGGTAGGCGTAGAGCCGGCATCGACCGTCCTCGTTGAGCGGGCACATGATACGCAGCGACCGGCCTTCGCGGTCGGCCCTGGCCAGCCGGCGGTTGACCGTCCGGGCTTGTTCTCCAACTGCCATGCGTGCGTCGATGGAAAGCGTACGGACCCCTTCCAGCAGGTAGAGCCGTTCCAGCAGGGTGTGGTGGTAAAAGCGGGTCAGACAGCAGTTGTCCTTACAGCCGTTGCATTTGAACCCATACCGGGTGGCAACGGCGTCGTAAGCCCGGTCCATCTCCTGAAACAGGTTTTGCAGTTCATCCAGCAGCGGCAGATAATGTTCTCGCAGGGGGGAAAAACGGTCGGGGGACAGTTGCATGATTCTTGAATCGGACCTCAGACGGTGGGTGACGGAAAAAAATTTTTCCGGTAAAGGTCAAGGGCATAGCGGTCGGTGATGCTGGCGATAAAATCGCACACCACCTGCTCGCGGGGCTCGCCGTTGTCCAGGCAGCCGTCAATGCCCATACGGGACAGTTCGGCTTCGAGAGCCGCCGGGTTGTCTATCAGATACCCGTAAAGTTCGGCAAGAATTTTCTTGGCCTTGATAAACTCCCGGTGGACCCGGTGACTGCGGTAAACATTCTGGTAGAGAAAAGCGCGCAGCGTGGTCATGGCATTGAAAACCTCTTCACTCATGTCCAGTCGCAGCTCGCCGTTTTCCGCCCGGCTGGAAAAGACCAGGTCTCGGATCATGGTGGTGGCCCGCTCCTGGTGGGTACGGCCGATCACCCGGATGCAGACCTCGGGCACCTGTGACTCATGGATGACGCCGCTGCGAATGGCATCGTCCAGATCATGGTTCAGGTAGGCCATGATGTCGGAAACGCGAACGACGCGCCCCTCGTTGGTGAAGGCCAGTTCGTCGGGATTGTCGGGAAGGATTTTGCCGTATCCTTTGGAGTGTTTGACGATGCCGTCACGCACTTCGTGGGTCAGGTTCAACCCCCTGCCGTTGTTTTCGATCACATCAACCACCCGAAGGCTTTGACGGTGGTGGGAAAACGCCGGTGAATGAATTTCCTGCAGAACCGTTTCTCCGCCATGGCCGAAGGGGGTATGCCCCAGGTCGTGGCCCAGGGCGATGGCTTCGGTCAGATCTTCATTGAGAAACATGGCCCGGGCAATGGTCCGCGCGATCTGGGCGACCTCCAGGGTATGGGTCAGCCGGGTGCGGTACTCGTCGCCCAGGGGATTGAGGAAAACCTGGGTCTTATGCTTCAGACGTCGGAATGCATTGGAGTAGACGATCCGGTCGCGATCCACCTGGAATACGGTGCGAATGGGGCAGGGGGCTTCCACCCGTTTGCGGCCACGGCTCTGGGCACTCAGGCAGCCGAACGGGGACATGAAATTCTGTTCGCGTTTTTCGAACTGCTCGCGGAGATTCATGGCGTTCCGGTTGTGATTTTTCAATCCGTGCATTATTATAAATGCAACATTTATTCACAGACCAAAAGCTTTGTAAAGGGCTATAGCGTTTAAGATAATGTTTTTGGCAAGGCCAGAGGGAGGAAGCCGTATTGCAATACTGCGACGACCGATAACGCAGCCCAAAAACATTCTCTTGAATGCTATATATGAGTGCCGGGCTGGAATCACCCGGGGCGTGGCGACGCGGATCGGACGGGTAAAAACAGCGTTTTATTGGCTGCCGGCAGGCCGGAAGGTGAAACTATGGGTGGACATCATTTAATATTGGGGACCCTGCGGGATTTCATCACCGATGACGTGGTGGACGATACGCATGATGAGCGCTACCGTCAGAAAATCGCCCGTTTTCTGGTTTCCGAGAAAGGATATCGGAAGGCGGAGATCCATCCGCACCACCCGCTTGTGGTCGCGGCGGGCGATCGCCGGGGGCGCCTGTGGGTCGACTATACGGTAACGGTTGACGATCGGGCCTTAATGGTGATTAAATACGCGCCTGGGTCGCTGGTGACCCGTCACCGGTCCACGCTGGCCATTTCGCGCCTGGTTGCATCCTATCAGATTCCCGTGGTTGTCGTGACCAATGGGGAGGATGCCGATATCCTCGACGGTGAGCAGGGCCGGATGGTTGCCTCCGGGTTTGATCGGATTCCCTCTCGGGCGGAATTGCTTGATCGACTGGAAATGACGGTCTTTTCACCCATTTCGACAAAACGGGCGGAAATGGAGGCCAGAATTGTTTATGCCTTTGAAATCGATGGCGGTTGTCCCTGTGACGATACCGCATGCAGGATCGCATGAAATCGGAAGTGGGGGGAGAAAAAGATACCCAATTCATGTCGGCGGCGCTTGAAATGGCCGAAGTGGCCTTGGCGCAGGGTGATTTCCCCGTGGGATGTGTGGTCGCGGGTGGTTCGGTGATCGTTGCCCGGGCTAGGCGAACGGGAACGGCGGATGGACCGACCAATGAAATCGATCATGCCGAAATTAACACCCTCAGAAGCCTTTACGCCGACGCGCCTGACGTCGACCGCACCCAACTGACCCTCTATTGTACGATGGAGCCCTGCTTGATGTGTTTCGCGGCGATTTTGCTCAGCGGCATCGGTCGGGTCGTCTACGCCTACGAAGATGTCATGGGGGGGGGGACGGGATGCGACCGATCCGGTTTGCCGCCCCTGTATCGCGATGCACAAATAACGGTGATCTCCGGGGTGATGAGAAACGAGAGCCTGGTGCTTTTTCAGCGGTTTTTCGCCGGTTCGGGAAATGCGTACTGGGCGGACAGCCTGCTGAGTCGCTACACATTGGATCAGGCGGTGGCGCCGTAAACGGATTTTGTGCGGTTTCCCATTTTATTCTTGCATTTATAAAAATCGTCATATATTGAAATAAAGTTTAGTATTGGATCCCTGTTCGGTTGTCGAACAGGTAACGGATTTTTTCCGATCTGCCGGCGGTCCGCAGAATCGAGACAGTAAACATACAGGGCTTCAGGAGGTGAAAGCATAGCTGGTCCCAGACATACACAAATGAACAGGACTCGCCCCGATACCACGCGAATCAATCAGGGTATCCGAGTCAGAGAAGTTCGTCTGATTGATCCGGAAGGCAACCAGGTGGGAGTCCTTCCAATTCATCAGGCGCTGGCCAAAGCTAATGATTATGGTTTGGATCTCGTCGAAATTTCGCCGACGGCGAAACCGCCGGTATGCAAGATTATGGATTACGGGCGGTTCAAGTACGAGCAGACCAAAAAGCAGCAAGAGGCCAAGAAAAAGCAGACCACTTTTCAGATCAAGGAGATCAAGGTCCGGCCGAAGACAGGCGACCATGATCTTGGGACGAAAATGGGGCATATCCGTAAATTCCTTGATCGGAAGGACAAAGTCAAGGTCACTGTGATGTTTCGGGGGCGTGAAATTACGCTTTCAGATCGCGGCAGAGCGTTGTTGCAGCACATTGCGACGGAACTGGAAGACATTGCCGTTGTAGAGCAATATCCCAAGTTCGAGGGGCGAACCATGATGATGGTACTGGCGCCCAAAACCTAACGGAGAAACATGCCGGCCTGCCTGGGAATGCCGGACGGGCCCTACTTATTCGAGCGATCATTTTTAACCTGCTGGCGTGAACGCATGTTTCCGTTCACGCCATCGGTTTTTGAAAACCGGCCTATGCCGTGATGACCGACACCGTTCCGGTTGCCAGTTGCCGCTTTGATGCGAAAGATTTGTAGAAAATATAAATAAATTTGTTCAAGGAGAGGAACCATGCCAAAAATCAAAACCAACCGGGCGGCTGCCAAACGGTTTAAAAAAACCGGTTCCGGTGGATACTCGTTTTCCAAGTCCCATCACAGTCACATCCTGACCAGCAAGACACGGAAACGGAAACGCTCCCTGAAAAAAGCCCAGATGATTAAAAAGAGCGATATGCGCGAAGTCAGGCTGCTGTTGCCCAACGGGTAAAGGGCGGTAAACCAGTTATTTCACGGCAGGTGTACCCGTTGGCGGCATTGTACCCGCTGCCGTCGGTATGCCCATTTGCCGGCAAGGAGATGAGATCATGCGAATTAAACGAGGATTCAAGGCGAGAAGACGTCGTCAGAAAGTGTTGAAACTGGCCAAGGGGTTTCGTGGCGGCCACAGCAAACTGTTCCGCACGGCGGCCGATACGGTGGATCGGGCCCTCAATTATGCCTACCGGGATCGCAAACAGCGCAAACGCCAGTTCCGCCGCCTGTGGATTGCCCGAATCAACGCCGCGGCCCGGATGAACGACCTTTCCTACAGCCGATTTATCTCGGGGCTGAAAAAGGCGGATGTCGACCTTGACCGGAAGGTGCTTGCCGAGCTTGCCATATCCGATCCCGCTGGCTTTTCCCAGATTGCCGCCCTTGCGGCACAGCAGGCTTAAGTCGGGTCGCCCTGTCGCGGCGAGTGCCGCCTTTGGGTACCCTCCGCTGCCTTCCTCTTTATTTCAACTTTAAAAACACGGCCTCTTCCGTTCCGCTCGGCTGGAACGGAAGAGGTGTGACAATCCAGAAAGCTGCAGAGCAACGATCGTGGAAAATACCTTAGAACGGATTCATGCCGATGCCATGGCGGCGCTGGTATCGGCAGCCGATGCGGATGTGATAAATGATCTTTCAATTCAGTATCTTGGACGGAAAGGTCACATTACCCAGTTTTTAAGAAAGATCTCCACACTTCCCGTCGAAGAGCGCCCCCAGGCCGGTAAAAAGGCCAACGAGATCAAACGCCTTCTCGAAACCGAGTTTAAAAATGCATTGGATCGGCTGGCCAATGCGGGCCAGACGGTAACTGATCGCATTGATGTTTCGTTGCCGGGACGGGTCCCGGAAAAAGGCTCCCTTCACCCCATTACTCAGATAACCAATCGTATTTGCAGTATTTTTTCGCAGATGGGGTTCGATGTGGTCGAAGGCCCGGAAGTGGAGACCGACTACTACAACTTTGAAGCGCTTAATATTCCGAAAAATCATCCGGCCAGGGATATGCAGGATACCTTTTACGTATCGGACAGCGTGGTCTTGCGCACCCATACCTCGCCGACACAGCCCCGGGTGATGGAAAAAAGGGAGCCGCCGGTGCGCATCATCGCTCCCGGCAAAGTGTATCGTTGCGATTCCGACCTGACCCATACGCCCATGTTTCATCAGGTGGAAGGGCTTCTGGTGGACCGGAAGATCTCTTTTGCCGATCTCAAAGGGACGCTGACCGCGTTTGTGCATCAGATGTTCGATGATCAGACCACTTTGCGCTTTCGCCCCAGTTTTTTTCCCTTTACCGAACCCAGCGCCGAAGTGGATATTCGTTGTGTCATCTGCCGGGGAAAGGGGTGCCGCGTCTGCTCCCGGACTGGCTGGCTGGAGGTGCTGGGATCGGGGATGGTCCATCCGGCAGTGTTCGAGAATGTCGGCTATGATACCCGTCGCTATACCGGTTTTGCGTTCGGTATGGGCGTTGAGCGGATTGCCATGCTCAAATACGGCATCGATGACATTCGGCGCTATTTTGACAATGACTACCGGTTTTTGAGTCAGTTTTGATGGGCTCGTGAAAAAATTTATTTCAGACGGAACCGTCAATTTTAACGGAGTGCTCCTGGATCAATGAAAGTAAGCATAAGCTGGTTAAAAGAGTATGTGCCCATCGATATGGCGGTCGCCGATCTTGCCGACGCGCTGACCATGGCCGGGCTGGAAATAGAAGCGGTGGAAGATCCTTATGCCCACCTGGATACGGTGGTGGTCGGACGGGTGACCACGGTGTCGGCCCACCCCAATGCCGACCGGCTGAAACTTTGCCAGGTGGATGCCGGGGATCGCAGCGTCAGGGTCGTCTGCGGTGCGCCCAATGTGGCCGAGGGGTTAACCGTGCCCCTGGCCCAAGTGGGCACCTGCCTGCCCAATGGTGCCAAACTGGAAAAGACCGTCATCCGGGGGGAAGCCTCCGAAGGGATGCTGTGCAGTGAAATCGAACTGGAACTGGGCCTGGACGCTTCCGGCCTGATGGTGCTGGATGAGGCGTTGGTACCGGGGCAGCCGTTGAAGCAGGCGCTCCATCTTGATGATACGGTGTTTGAAATCGGACTGACCCCCAACCGCCCCGATTGCCTCAGCATGATGGGGGTTGCCCGGGAGATCGCCGCCATCCAGGGGGTTAAGATGACGCCGCCGATGGTCGCACTTCCCGATGCCCAAGGCGATATCGATGCGCTGACATCGGTGACCATCGATGCGCCTGACCATTGTCCCCGCTATGCGGCCCGGCTGATTGAAACGGTCGCCGTGGCCCCCTCTCCATACTGGCTGCAAAATCGCCTGCGCGCGGTGGGGGTCAGACCCATCAACAACCTTGTTGACATCACCAATTTTGTGATGCTGGAAACCGGTCAGCCCTTGCACGCGTTTGATTTTGATCACCTGGCCGGTCATCGTATTGTTGTGCGCACGGCTGCCAACGGGGAGACCTTCACCACCCTGGACGAAAAGGCGCGCCAGCTGTCCGATCAGATGCTGATGATTTGTGATGGTGAGAAACCGGTTGCCGTGGGCGGGGTCATGGGCGGCCTGAATTCCGAAATTGAGGATACTACCACGCGCGTGCTCATCGAGAGTGCCTGTTTCGATCCGATCAGTATCCGCAAGACCGCGAAAACCCTCGGGCTGAATACTGACGCGTCCCACCGCTTCGAGCGGGGGGTGGATCCGGACGGAACCTTGTTTGCTCTCGACCGGGCCGCCCAATTGATGGCCGAACTTGGCCGGGGTCAGTTGGTGGGTGGCACGATCGATGCGGATTTCAGGACTCAGACACCACCTGTGATCGACTTGAGTGTGGCGGCCACCAACGCCCTTCTGGGAACGGAGATTGACCGGGACCACATGGTTGGCATGCTGGAAAATATCGACTTCACGGTTCAGGTCCAAGGGGAGAACATTCTGCGGGTCGCGGTGCCCTCGTTCCGCGTGGATGTGGCCCGGCCGCAGGACCTCATGGAGGAAGTCGCCCGGCTTTCCGGCTACAATCAAATTCCCACGACGTTTCCAACGCTTCCATCCGAGGGCATCATCCCTTCACCCATGATGGTTGTGCGCAACCAGGTCAAAACGATTCTGTGCGGGTTCGGTTTTTCGGAAGCCATCAACTACAGCTTCATCAGTGCTCAGTCCTGCGACCGGATCCGGCTGGATACGGACGATCCGTTGCGCCAGCATGTGGCCCTGCTCAATCCGATTTCGGAAGAGCAGGCGGTGATGCGCACCAGCCTGGTGCCGGGCATGCTCGAAGCCGCCCAGCGCAATATCTCCCGGCAGCAAAACAATTTGCGCCTGTTTGAAATTGGAAAGGCATTTCTCCCACAGCCGGATGATTTGTTGCCGCTGGAAAAGGAGATGCTGGTGGGGCTCTGGAGCGGTTCTGCTGCCTGGGCCAACTGGCACACACCCGAAAGGGCCTGTGATTTTTACGACACCAAGGGGGTTGTCGAAGGGCTGGCCGTGGCCCTGGGGATCAGCGGATTGACCTATACGGCACTGCCGGACGCGAACTGCCGCTATACGCAAGCGGGCCACACGGCGCAGATCCTGTCCGATGGCGTGCCGATCGGCCTTATCGGCGAGGTGGATGCCGCGGTGATCGGCAATTACAATCTCAGGCAGGCGGCATTCATTTTCGAATTGGATATGGAAAAACTGGCCGGGATGATTCCCGATGCCATACAGATGACAGCAATCCCCCGCTTTCCATCCACGGCCAGGGATATTACCGTGATCGTCGATCAGGATGTCGAATCCGGTCGTTTGCTGGAGACGGTGAACCGGTTCGGCGAATCGCTGGTGGAAAACCTCTACCTGTTCGATGTGTTTGCCGGAGATCCCATCCCGGAGGGAAAAAAGAGTGTCTCTTTCCGGGTTGTCTACCGGTCGGCCGAACGCACCCTGGAAGACGATACGGTCAACGAGATTCATCGCCACCTGACCCAACGCCTGATCACCGAGTTTGGTGCCGCGTTGCCGGCCTAAAAAGGCGGATACCGATGACAGCAGACCGCTCCGGCGAAGCTGCCGTGCCAGACAAATTTTATTTTAAAATTGGTGAGGTCAGTGATATCGCCGGAGTCCCGTCCTACGTGCTGCGATTCTGGGAGACGGAATTCAAACAGATCAAGCCCAAGCGTACCGAAGCGGGACAGCGTCTCTATCGACGCCAGGATGTGGTCCTGATCCTGAAGATTAAACAGCTGCTTTACGAAAAAAAGTTTACCATAGAAGGGGCCAGACAGCATTTGCGGCAACGATCCGGCCGGGCGGTTGAACCGGACCCACCGGGCACGCCCCCCGATCTTACCGATATTCGTGATGAACTGATTCGTATTCGGGATATGATCGACGCCCACCGCCGGTGATCCCCGGGAGGGCGACGGGAAAGACGCTTGGCGTGGCTGTCTGGTGAATGCGCCCGGTGGGGGGCGATCGGCAGGAAGTTGCTGCGCCCGGACAACGCCGGATAGAAAAATATTGACAGCGAGGCAGTTTTGCCTTAATTAATATACTTTGGTGAGCGGGCATAGCTCAGTTGGTAGAGTACAAGCTTCCCAAGCTTGGTGTCGCGAGTTCGAATCTCGTTGCCCGCTCCATTTCAAGTCCGGTTTCGTCTGTTCCGGTAGCGGTTACTGGAATAAGGGCGGGTTTCTCGTCCGACGTGGTTATATGGACTGGTAGATGACGGTATCCATAATCGGTTTGAAAATGGAAACGGGCGCCTCGCCCGTTTTTGTTTTTTTGATTCGGTGAGAAAATGGCCAAACGCGCCAGGAAGCCAAAAGATAAAGCCGGGGCAGTGGCCAAGCCCCACCTGTCAGAGGCGGAACGCCTGAAACGACAGCGTGTTTTTGTGGAATCGATTACCCGTCTGGCTGAGCCGCTGTGCCGTGCCGAGGGAATTGAGCTGGTGCACGTCGAGTACCAGCGTGAACCCGGTGGGTTGACGCTCCGGATCTACCTGGATCGGCCCGGCGGGGTGACCCTTGACGACTGTGTCGAGATGAGCCGACAGCTGGAAGATATTTTGGATGTTCATGCAGGGGATTTGCCCCCCTACCGGCTGGAGGTCTCCTCGCCGGGTATCGACCGGCCGGTGGGGAGACTGGCGGACTTTACCCGGTTTAAGGGGCATCGGGCTAAAATAAGGGTTGTTGCGGCTATCGACGGCCGCAAAAATTTTACCGGCATTCTTGCCGGCGTCGTCGATACAACAGTCCTGTTGCAGGTGGGTAACGAGACGGTCAGTCTGGAATTTAATGATATTACGCGGGCACGACTGATCAATTATAACGGAGAACACTGATGTTTATAGCAGATATCAAACGTGTGGTCGAGCAGGTAAGCCGGGACAAGGGCATTGATGTGGAAATATTAATCCGCGCCCTGGAAGAGGCGTTGCGTTCCGCTGCCCGGAAGAAATTCGGCAGCAAAGTCGACATCGAAGCGCAGTACAGTCCTGACACGGGTGAGATCGAAGTCTTCCAGTTCAAAGAAGTTGTCGAGGAAGTGACCGAGCCGGACCTGCAGATCGGCATCGAGGAAGGACGCAATCTCGATCCCGATTGCGAGGTCGGTGACAGCCTCGGTACCAAGATGGACACGTCCTCTTTCGGCCGCATCGCCGCGCAATCTGCTAAACAGGTGATTATCCAGAAGATGAAGGATGCCGAGCGGGACGCCGTGTACTCCAGCTATATCGACCGAAAAGGGGAAGTGATCAACGGTATCGTCCAGCGGGTCGACCGCGGCAACATTATCGTCAACCTGGGATCCACGGAAGCCATCCTGCCCACCCGCGAGCAGATTCCCCGCGAAAACTATCGTCGGGGTGACCGTATTCGGGCGCTGATTCTCGATGTTCTTTACGATACACGAGGACCGCAAATTGTTCTCTCGCGAACCCATCCGGATTTGTTGATCAACCTTTTCAAAACCGAGGTGCCTGAAATCAGTGAAGGCATCGTGGAGGTAAAAGGCGCGGCGCGGGAGCCGGGAAGCCGGGCCAAGTTCGCGGTTTCCTCCAATGATTCGGATATTGATCCGGTGGGTGCCTGCGTCGGCATGAAAGGCAGCCGGGTGCAGAATGTCGTTCAGGAACTCCGCGGTGAGAAGATTGACATTATTACCTGGCATGTGGATGCAGCCAAATACGTCTGCAATGCCCTGGCGCCGGCTGAAATTGCACGGGTGATCATTGATGAAGAGAACCGGTCCATGGAGGTGATCGTCCCCGATGAATTCCTTTCCGTGGCCATCGGGAAAAGGGGCCAGAATGTGCGTCTGGCCTCCAGGCTGACCGGTTGGCATCTGGATGTCAATTCCGAATCGCGGTACGATGAGATGATGAAACAAGGCTACGAATCGCTGGTCAATGTGCCCGGTGTCGGCAGTGGCCTGGCGGATGCGTTTGTTGAAAAAGGGATCTATTCCGCCGAAGAACTGGCCGAGTCGACGGTCGATGAATTGACCGACATTCGTGGTATTGGGCAGGAAAAGGCGGCCTTGCTCATCGAAAGTGCCCAGCAGTATTCAGTCGAAGCCGCTCAGCTTGCCGAAGCCCGGAGAATCGAAGCGGCGCAGGCCGCCGAAGCTGCGGCTGAAGCTGAAAAAGCTGACGCGGAAGAGACAGAAGAAGCGGCATCGGAGCCGGAACCGGCGGATGCAGGGGGCGAAGCGACCGATGAAACGGTGGCGCCTGACGCCGAACCCTTGGAAGACGGGCAGTAGCGGATCGGTTCGATGAACACGGCAACAGTGCGAAAAGTGCTTATAACATGATTGGGGGGGAATGGTGGCAAAAATCAGAGTATATGAGTTTGCCAGAGATCTTAACATGACGAACAGGGAACTCTTGGACAAGATCCGGGACCTTGATATCGAAGTCAACAGCCATATGAGCTCTCTGGATGAAGATGTAGTGGCGAAAATCAAATCCGCGCTTTTCGGTGAGAAGGACGATCAGCTTGAGGAAAAACGCGTTCGCCCAACGGTGATCCGCCGTCGTAAAATCGCCACCCCTCAGGAGAACGACGTCCAACAGGCCGCATCCGTTTCGGAATCAGAACCGGAGCCCCCCCCGGCCGAACCGGAAGAGGACGCGCCTGCGGCAGTCACCGCGGAAGCCAAACCGGAGCCGAAACCGGTGGTGAAAAAGGCGAAACCGGTGGAAGTGGCCAAGATCATTTCACGGCCTGAACCCGAAGTTCCGGAAGACGCTCCGCCGGTGGAACCGGAAGCGGAGACTGAACCTGGGCCCGAACCCGAACCCGAGATGGAATCCGTTTCTGAACCGGAACCCCCTGTGGCGGAGGCGGAGGAACTGCCGGTGGAACCCCCAGCCGTTGAAGCGGCCCCGCCGGAAATCATAGAGCTGGACGAACCGTCAGCACTGACGGCGTCCGAGGATGACGAGCCTTCAGCGGTTACCCAGGCGGCAGCCCCCCCTGCCGAGGAGACCGATGTGGCGCCATCCACAGATGAGGAGGCTGCTGATGCGCCCAAAGCCGAAGCCCCTGTCAAAGTACCCCCGGCAAAGGCCAAAAAGGTTAAGAAGGATACACCGGCCAAAATTATCAAACTGCCCACAAAACCAGCAGTTTCCTTGAAACCGTCGGGGCATCCCACGCCGACGGGTGGCCAGGCCACGCCGTATCCGGCAGGGCCGGGTGCCGATGAAACGTCATCCACCACCAAGGATAAAAAGAAGAAAGGCTGGCGGAAAAAGGAGGCGGTTGCCGACGACGGGCGTGGCGTGAAACGAAAAGGTGGCCTGAGGAAGAAGGAAATCGTCGAAGGGGCTGCACTCTACACCGGTAAAATGCGTGGCCGCAAGGGCCGCAAGGGTAGCAAACTGAAGTCCACGCCGGTGGGCCAGAAAACCCAGATTACAACTGCCAAGGCCATCAAGCGCCGGGTAAAGGTGGACGAAACCATCGTGTTGTCCGAGTTGGCCAAACGGATGGGGATCAAAGCCAATGAGATGATTGTCAAGCTCATGGGTATGGGCGTCATGGCCACGGTGAACCAGACCATCGACTATGAGACGGCGGTGTTGGTGGCCGGTGAGTTCAACTACGAGGTGGAGAAGGCCTCCTTTGAGGAAGAGGTGATTCTGAAGAAGACCGAGGAGGAAAATCCCGACCAGCTGCAGCCCAGGCCGCCGGTGGTCACGATTATGGGCCATGTCGACCACGGCAAGACCTCGCTGTTGGATGTGATCCGCAAGACCCGCGTTACGGAAGGTGAAGCCGGCGGGATCACCCAGCACATCGGTGCCTATCATGTGCAGACCGAAAAGGGGGTGATCGCCTTTTTGGATACACCCGGCCATGAAGCCTTCTCGGCCATGCGTTCACGCGGGGCCAAGGTGACCGATATCGTGGTTCTGGTGGTGGCTGCCGACGATGGCGTGATGCCTCAGACCGTTGAGGCGATCAATCACTCCAAGGCGTCCGGTGTGCCGATTATTGTGGCCATCAACAAAATGGATAAACCGGATGCCGATCCGGACCGGGTCCAGCGTGAGCTCAGTGAGCATGGGCTGATGCCCGAATCTTGGGGTGGGGATGCCATTTTTGTGCAGGTGTCCGCCAAAAAGAACACCGGCATCGACGAATTATTGGAAATGATTCTGCTGCAGGCGGAAATCCTTGAGCTCAAGGCCAACCCGGACAAACTGGCCAGCGGTCACGTGGTCGAAGCCAAACTGGATTCGGGTCGCGGCCCGGTGGCCACCGTACTGGTGCAGGACGGTACGCTACGCGCCGGTGATTCAATCGTTTGCGGGATGCACTATGGCAAAATCCGTGTGCTTCAGGATGATCTGGGCCGTACGGTCGAGTCGGCCGGCCCGTCCATGCCGGTGGAGATTGTGGGCCTTTCCGGAGTTCCCATGGCCGGCGACGAACTGGTTGCCCTGGCCGATGAAAAGGACGCCCGCCAGGTCAGTCAGCACCGCATGCAGAAGCAGCGTTCCAAGGAACTGGCCAAGACCAACCGCCTGAGCCTGGAAGGCCTGTTCGAAAAGATGCAACAGGGCGAGGTCAAGGATCTCAACCTGATCATCAAAGCGGATGTGGATGGGTCCATCGAGGCGTTACGGGATTCTCTGGTCAAGCTGTCCAACGATGAGGTCAGCATCAATGTGGTGCATGCGGCTACGGGAACCATCACCGAATCGGATATTTTTCTGGCTGCTAATTCCAATGCCATCATTATCGGATTTAACGTGCGTCCCAACGCCAAGGTGCAGGATCTGGCCGCCGAAGAGAACGTGGATATGCGTTTTCACAACGTTATTTACAACGTCATCAAAGAGGTCAAGGATTCCATTGTCGGCATGATGGAATCCATTTATGAAGAACGGGTGCTCGGGCGTGCCGAGGTTCGTCAGACATTCCATGTGCCCAAGGTGGGAACCATTGCCGGCTGTTATGTGACCGATGGTAAAATGCAGCGGGGGCAGCTCATGCGGTTGCTTCGGGATGGGATCATTACCTATGAAGGCAAGAATAGCAGCCTGCGCCGGTTCAAGGACGATGTCAAAGAAGTCCAGTCGGGTTACGAGTGCGGTATCGGCATCGAGAACTTTAATGACATCAAGATCGGCGATGTCATTGAGAGCTACTTCCTGGAAGAGATTCGGCCTGAAGTGGAGTAATCTCCAAAATGGTGGTTGGTGTTGGATGCATGGTCTTCCGGATTCATGAGTGCCACTCGCTGAAGGCGAAACGCAAGGTGGTCAAGGCCATGGTTGCCCGTATCCGTAACCATTTCAACGCCTCTGTGGCCGAGGTGGCCGACAATGACATCTACCAGCGGGCCACCATCGGCGTCAGCATGGTTGGCAACGACCGCCGTCTGATCAATGCCAAGCTGGACAAGCTGTTCAATTTTGTTGAAGATCTCGGATTGGCGGAGATGATTGAGACCGATTTGGAAATTATATCCCTGTGATCGGCGGGTCGGCCGCCAGGGGCCGGCGAGCGTTGCCGTGAACCAAATGGAATTGTGACCAACGTGGTAAAGAGAACATTTAATCGAGCGGAACGGGTCGGTGGGCAAGTCCAGCGCGTTCTGGCCAGTTTGATTCAGAAGGGGGTCAACGACCCACGGCTGGCGCAGGCCACCATTACCGGCGTCACGCTGAGTCGCGATCTGCGCATTGCCAAGATCTATGTTTCAACGCCGGGCGGTGCTCAGGAAAAAGAGACCGTCCTGTCAGGATTCGAAAGCGCCAAGGGGTTTATCAAACGGGCGCTGGCAAAAGAACTGGGCCTTCGGTACATGCCGGATCTGAAATTTTTTTATGATGGGTCCTTTGATTATGGTGCCCAAATCAACCGGGTGCTGAAATCCATACAAACCGACGATGAAAAAGATAATTCAACAGCTGACGAGCAGTGAACGCATTCTGCTTGCCTCCCATACCAATCCGGATGGTGATGCCATTGGTGCGTTGCTGGCGATGGGACTTGCCCTTGAGAAACTGGACCGACAGGTGACCTTGCATAACGAAAGCTCCATTCCTGCGGTTTACCGGTTCCTGCCATCGGTCCATCGCATCCAGAAACAGCTTCCGGATCCGGCGCGCTTCGATACGGCGGTGATTCTGGACTGCGGCAGCTTGAACCGGGTGGGTTCAAATGCGGATGCCATCAAGACCATACCGGTCATCGTCAACATCGACCACCACACCACCAACAGCCGATTCGGACAATATCACCTGGTGGATGTGGATGCTTGTGCCACGTCTGAAATTATCTATCGGCTGATTCAGACCATGGGACTTGAAATCGATGCGTCCATTGCAACGGCAATTTATACGGGCATCCTGACCGATACGGGTTCTTTCCGGTTTTCCAATACCAACCAGGCGGCTTTTACCATCTGCGAGGCCATGGTGGCCGCCGGCGTGAAACCCTCGGCGGTTGCCCAGCACGTTTACGGCACCTACTCCCTGGGACGCATCAAGCTGCTCAACCTCGCTCTGGATTCGATTGAGATTTCCAATAACGGGTATCTTTCCATCATGACGGTCACCCAGGAGATGCTGGCCGATACCGGAACCCAACCCGAAGATGCCGACGGCCTGATCAACTATGCCCGCCGGATTCGGGATGTCAAGGTGGCCGCCCTGATCCACGAGTTGGAAAATGGACCCGGAGCCAAAGGCGGCCCAAAACAGTTTCACGTCAGCCTGCGTTCCGACGGCAGTGTGGACGTATCCCGTATCGCGACGACCTTTGGCGGTGGCGGGCACGCCGGTGCGGCCGGATTTTCCATGGCGTCCAGCCTTGCTGAACTGAAGCAGACCATTTACAACCTTTCCGACGGATTTGGCGAATCATGCCAGATAAACTGAGCGGGCTGGTGGTGGTGGACAAGCCCGAAGGTGTCACCTCGGCAGGCGTTGTGGCGCGCGTCAAGAAAATTTTCGGTGCCAGGAAGGTTGGACACACGGGAACGCTGGATCCCTTTGCCACCGGTGTTCTGGTCTGCTGCCTCAACCGGGCCACTCGGCTTTCCCGATTTCTGCTCAAGGGTGACAAATCCTACGCGGCGGAACTGTTGCTGGGCGCCGAGACCGATACCCAGGATGCCACCGGACAGGTCCTTTGTCGCCGGCCGTTGGGCCACGTTACCGCGCAGCGGGTGCATGCGATGGCGCGGCGATTTGTCGGTGAGATCGAGCAGGTGCCGCCGGTTTACTCGGCCCTGAAGCACCAGGGGACGCCGCTTTACAAACTGGCGCGTAAGGGCGTGGCCGTGGAAAAGCCGGCCCGGCCGGTTCGGATTGACCGATTGGAGATTCTTTCGGTCGATCTGCCGGTCGTCCGATTCGCGGTGTCCTGTTCGGCCGGTACTTATGTGCGCACCCTGTGTGCGGACATGGGGCGGGCTTTGGGCTGCGGCGGTCATCTTTTGCGGCTCCGCAGAACCGCCAGTTGCGGTTTTACGCTCGACGATGCCATGGGGCTGGAGGCGCTTGAAGCGTGTCGGGTGCAGGGCCGCCTTGAAGAGACGGTGATTCCCATGGTCGCGGCCCTGCCGCGCATGCCTGCGATGGCGGCCGACGCCGTCCTGGCCAGAAAGATCGGTAACGGCATGAAGCTGGCCGGCACCGATTTCCCTGTACCGCCGCCTGTGGAAAACGGGGCGTTCAAGGTTGTCGATCCCCATGGCCGCTTGATTGCCGTACTGGATGCCACGCCGCCGGACAGCTATAATTATTGTTGTGTTTTATCATCATAAAGGTGATAGTTACAGGATTATCGAATGGTATGCGACATGATTCTGCAGGCCGGAGCCGCTGTCGGTCGGGACTCTGGATGCTAACCCAAAATAGGATGCAGTAACTATTTCAAGGAGGACGAGAACAGTGACATTTACCGCAGAAACCAAAAAAGAACTGATTGAAAAATACAAAAAGCACGACACCGATACCGGTTCTCCGGAGGTTCAGATCGGGCTTTTGACCCATCGGATTTCCTACCTGACCGAGCATCTGAAGGTGCATAAAAAAGATCACCATTCCCGCCGCGGACTGTTGATGCTGGTCGGTAAACGCCGCAGACTGCTCAACTACGTCAAACGCAATGATGTGCAGCGTTACCGTTCCATCATCGAAACCCTTGGTTTGCGGCGCTAAGGTGTCTCGATATCGGCAACACGGCGTTGCCGAATCCCTTTCGCCGGTTGTGCCGGTGTGGCCGCTGGCGGTACGCCTGCCGGCCAGGTCGTCCGGATGCCTGTGGCCCTCATCGGGTGGCCGGCGCAGCGACCGGTGATTTACGGGCAATGGGCGCATCGATTTCGCCCTTGCCGCAATTTTATCAGGAGAAAGACGCTAAATGGATTATACATTCAAGGCGGATGTGGGAGGAACGACCCTCAGCATCCAGGCAGGCAAGGTTGCCAAACAGGCTTCCGGATCTGTTGTGGTGCAATACGGGGACACGATTGTTCTGGTAACCGTTGTTTCTGCCAATGACGAAAGAGATATCGATTTTTTGCCCCTTTCCGTGGAGTATCAGGAAAAGGTTTATGCTGCCGGCCGGATTCCGGGAAACTATTTCCGCCGTGAAATCGGCAGGCCCAGCGAGAAGGAAACCCTCACCGCCCGCCTGATTGACCGTCCCATCCGACCGCTTTTTCCCAAAGGCTACCGTTTTGAGACCCAGGTGATTGCCACGGTGCTCTCAATGGATCAGGAGAATGATCCGGATGTGCTGGCCATGGTGGGGGCTTCGGCGGCACTGGAAATTTCGAACATTCCCTTTGCCGGTCCCATTGCGGCAGTTCGCGTGGCCCGTGTCGAGGGCCGGTTTATCGCCAACCCGACCCTTGAGCAGATGGCCGCCGGCGATATCAACATCATTATTGCCGGCTCCCGAACCGGTGTGGTGATGGTTGAAGGCGGCGCCGATGTGGTGAGTGAGTCCGACATGCTCGAAGCGATTTTCTTCGGTCACCAGGCGATCCAGCCGATTATCGATGCCCAGGAGCAGTTGAAGGCGGCCATGGGGAAACCCAAACGGGAGTTCGTGCCGCCCGAAAAAGATCCGGCCCTGGCCGCGGTGGTCGAGGAGAAAGCGACCGCCTTGCTGCGTGAAGCGCTGACCATTCCCGAAAAGATGAAACGCTACGACGCGGTGCGGGCGGCCAAGGCCCAGGTGATCGAAAGCCTGGAGGATGCGGCCGCCGACCGGCGGGATGAGATCAAGGCCATTTTGGGTGATCTGCAGAAACAGATTTGCCGGGACATGATTCTCAAGGAAGGCCGCCGGATCGATAATCGCCAATTCGACGAAATCCGGCCCATTACCTGCGAGGTCGGTGTTCTTCCCCGGCCCCATGGCAGCGCCCTGTTTACCCGCGGTGAGACCCAGGTGCTGGGTATTCTGACCCTGGGATCGGGCGGTGACGAACAGCGCGTCGAGACCCTCAGCGGTGAAGAAAACCGGCCCTTCATGCTGCATTACAATTTTCCTCCTTACTCGGTGGGCGAGGTCAAGCGCGTCGGAGCCCCCAGCCGTCGGGATATCGGCCATGGCGGCCTTTCCACACGGGCCCTGGAGCGGGTTCTGCCCGACAAGGAGGTCTTCGATTACACCATTCGCCTTGTTTCCGAGGTGCTGGAGTCCAACGGATCTTCGTCTATGGGCACGGTTTGCTCGGGAACCCTGGCCATGATGGACGGTGGCGTGCCCATCAAGGCGCCGGTTTCCGGTATCGCCATGGGACTGGTCCAAGAGGGCGACCAGGTGGTGATCCTTTCGGATATTCTCGGGGACGAGGACCACACCGGTGATATGGATTTCAAGGTGACCGGTACGGCCGAAGGCATCACGGCCCTGCAGATGGATATCAAAATCCTCGAGCTTTCCCGGGAGATCATGGAAAAGGCCCTGGCCCAGGCCAAGCTCGGGCGCCTGCATATTCTCGACAAGATGCTTGCCGCCCTGTCCGTGCCCCGTGACGACATCTCTCCCTTTGCCCCCAAAATCGTTTCCATCAAGATCAATCCGGACAAGATCCGTGACATCATCGGCCCTGGCGGCAAGGTGATCCGCGCCATCCAGAGCGAGACCAATACCAAAATCGAGATCGATGACAGCGGGCTGGTCAAGATCGCCGCCACCTCCGCCGAGGACGGGGATGCCGCCCGCCTGCAGATCGAGTCGCTGACCATGGAACCCGAAGTGGGCGTGACTTACGAAGGCAAGGTGGTGAAAACCACCGATTTCGGCGCCTTTGTCCAGATCGTCCCCGGTACCGACGGGCTGGTCCACATCAGCCAACTGGCCAACCGCCGGGTGGCCAAAGTGACCGACGTGGTCAAGGAAGGCGACATGCTCAAGGTCAAGGTTCTGGAAATTTCCAAGGACGGCAAGATCCGCCTCAGCCATAAGGCCGTGCTTGAAGATGAACGTCGCAACAACGGTGAATAAAACTGTTCTGGAGAACGGTGTCCGCATCGTCTCCATGACCATGCCCCACGTGCGCTCGGTCTCCATGGGCGTCTGGGTTCACGTGGGGGCCCGTGACGAAAGTGATGCCGAAAGTGGGCTCTCCCATTTTATCGAGCACATGATCTTCAAGGGCACGCTCAAACGCAGTGCCTTCCAGATTGCCAAAGAGTTTGACGCCATCGGCGGTCAGTCCAACGCTTTCACCTCCATGGAACACACCTGCTATCATGCCCGGGTGCTGGATACGCAGCTTGCGACCATGGTGGATATCCTTTCCGATATTTTTCTCAATTCGGTCTTTGATGACGATGAGGTGACGCGGGAACGGCCGGTGATCTTCCAGGAGATCGGCATGGTCGAGGACAGTCCGGAAGAGTGGGTCCACACCATGATCGGCCCGGCCCTGTGGGGCCGCCATCCCCTGGGGCGCTCGATTCTGGGTACCCGCGAAAATATCCTCGGTTTCGACAGCCGCAAGATCCGGCATTTTTTTCGTCGCCTCTATCAGCCTGCGCGGGTGGTTATCGCCGTGGCCGGCAATGTCACCCACGAACGGATTGTCGATTTGACTGCCCCGGTTTTTGCGGCCATTGCGCCGGGCAACGGTTTTGCGCCGCGCAGCACGCCCACCGACGGCTGTGATACCACCCTGCGGCACCGGGATTTGGAGCAGACCCATATCTGCCTGGGGATGTCCGGTGTGTCGGTGAACGATCCCCGCCGGTTCGCTGCTTCGCTGCTCAACACCATTTTGGGGGGCAACATGAGTTCGCGGCTTTTCCAGACGGTTCGGGAGGAACGCGGGTTGGCCTACGCCATCTACTCCTTTCTCACTTCATATGCGGATACGGGGATGTTCGGCGTTTATACGGCCGTGGCCCCCGAAGACGCGAATGAGAGCATCGACCTGATTATGGAGCAGCTCCGACAGATGAAACGCGAACCGGTTGGCGTTGACGTACTGCGTGATGCCAAGGCGTTCACCGCGGGGAACCTGCTCATGGCCGAAGAGAGTCCGGACAACCAGATGATGCGTCTGGCGCAGAACGAATTCTATTTCGGGGACCATGTTCCCATACAGACGGTGATCGATCGGATCGATGCGGTCACCCCTGACGACATTCTCGCGTTGGCCAATGCGTTGTGGGGCAGTGGCAGTCCGGCCCTGACCATGCTCGGCCCCCGGGCCGAGCGTAGCGATCCGGCCGGCCGGATTGGCTTCTGAGCCCGGCCCCTCCGATAACGGCCGCTTAGAGCCTGCCAACCCACAACCCACAATTTTCATCTTCTTCTCTTTTTGGACGGTTGCCATGCACACGACCATTACGGTTGATTTTCTCAGGCTGGATGTTGACAAAAACGGTGATCTGCCACTGCCCCGTTACATGACCGAAAGCTGTTCCGGGATGGACATCTGTGCGGCCCTGGAGGCGGACTTGGAGTTGCTCCCCGGAGCGATTCGTCTGGTGCCCACCGGTTTTGCCATGGCTTTGCCCGATGGATTCGAAGCCCAGATTCGACCCCGCAGCGGCCTGGCCGTCAAGCATGGCATCGGCATCATCAATGCCCCGGGCACCATTGACGCCGATTACCGGGGCGAGGTGAAAATCGCCCTGATCAATTTGGGCGCGGAACCGGTGACCCTCAAGCGGGGAGACCGCATCGCCCAGATGGTGATCCAGAAAGTCTGGCAGGCCCGTGTCAACGTGGTCGAGCGGCTGGGCGATACCGACCGCAGTGCCGGTGGCTTCGGCCATACGGGGCGTTGAGCATGCGCCGGCAGAAAGGCATCGACACATCACCACCGCTTGCCCAAGCCGCTTGCCGGTTGTCGGTGTGCGTCCTGGCCAGCGGCAGCCGGGGCAACGCGACCTGGGTATCCGACGGGCAAACCGCCATCCTGATCGACGCCGGACTTTCCGGGGTGCAAATTCAGCGCCGGATGGCGGTCAACGGGCTGGATCCGAAGGGTCTGGATGCCATCCTGGTTTCCCATGAACATCGCGACCACATCCATGGCGTGGGCGTGCTGTCGCGGCGCTTTGACCTGCCGGTGCATATCAGTGACGCGACCCGGCAGGCATCCGAAAAATCGCTGGGCCGCCTGCACGGGATCCAGCCCTTTGCCTGTGGAGAACCCTTTTCAATCGGTGGGCTGGCCATTCACCCCTTTTCCATCTCCCATGACGCCGAAGACCCGGCGGGCTTCACCATCTCCGGAAACGGTGCCAAGGTGGGGGTGGCCACCGACCTGGGCGTGGTCACAGGGATGGTCAGGACCCATCTGGCGGCCTGTGACCTGCTCATGCTTGAAGCCAATCACGATCCGCAGATGTTGATTGATGGTCCTTATCCCTGGCCCCTGAAGCAACGTATCCGCGGGCGTAGCGGCCATCTCTCCAACGAGGATGCCGCCGGGCTATTGACGGAACTGCTGCATGACGGCCTGCAGCATGTGGTGCTGGCGCACCTGAGCGAGGAGAACAATACCCCGCAAAAAGCCCGGCAGGCGATCAAACCGGTACTGAACGGCCGTTGTGCCCGGTTGCATGTGGCTTCCCAGGCCATGGGCAGCGGTGTGTTGGCCTTGAAGTAATCGTCGGTTTTACGATTTGATAGGATGGTTGTTGACGTAATCAACAAAGGCGCGGCTCAACGGGGAGAGGCTTCGCTGGCGGTGATGGGTGAGATAAAACGCCCGTTTGAGATTCAGGCCCTTGATGGCGAGAGTTTTCAGGCGGCCCGCAGCCACATCGTCGGAGACGGCAATGGCGGAGAGAATCGATACGCCCATTCCGTTTTTCACCCCCTGGCGGATGGCTTCGGTGCTGCCGATGCGCGCCACCGCCTTCAATTCGGCGAAATTCAATCCGGCTTCTGAAAAACTGTTCTGGATCGATTTCAGGGTGCCCGACCCCTGTTCACGAATGATAAAGGCTTCGCTGAACAGTTCTTCGGGCGTGATTTGATCCCTGGTCGACCAGCGGTGGCCGGCCGGTACCACCAGACACATCTCATCCTCCACCAGCTTTTCCTGGGCGATGGCGGCATTATCCGCCACCGCACCGACCACCCCCAGTTCCAGATCACCGGAGAGAATGGCGTCGATGATCTGCCGCGTATCGGCAATGGTCAGGCTGACGTTGACTTCCGGAAAACGGGTCGTGAAGGCGCCGATGATGGCCGGCAACACGAAGGCGCCGGGGATGGTACTGCCACCCAGATCAAGACTGCCCTTGACTTTGCCCTTGAATTCGGCCATGGCGCTTTCGGTCTCGTCGCGCAGGGCGATGATCCGCTTGGCATAGCGGTAGAGCAGGCGTCCCGCCTTGGTGGGCAGGGCCTCTTTGGCCAGCCGGTCGATGAGCCGGCAGTCAAAGTGATCCTCAAGGTCTTTGATGTGGCTGGAGACGGTCGGCTGGGAGAGGTGCACAGCGCGTCCGGCCCGGGAGAAGCTCTTCAGGTCCACGACCTTGCAGAAGATGTGCAACTGCCAGATGTCCATGGGTTAAAATCCGAATCTGATTTTCAGCCGCTGGTTGACCCCGGGGGGCACCATATCGGCAATGTCACCGCCAAAACGGGCGGCTTCCTTGATGATCGATGAACTGGTGAAAATCCAGCGCAGCCCGGTCATGAGAAAAACGGTCTCCACCTCACGGTTGAGCTTCCTGTTCATCAGGGCCAGCTGAAATTCATACTCGAAGTCGGAAACGGCCCGCATGCCCCGCAGGATGGCGCTGGCCTTGCGTTGCTGGGCGTAATCCACGAGCAGGCCGTTAAAGGTGTCAAATTCGATATTGTCGATTCCCAGCATGGACTCATTGAGCATTTCCAGCCGTTCCTCGACGGTAAAAAGGGATTTTTTCCCCGGGTTGTGTAAAATGGTGATGATGATTCGGTCGAACAGTTTCAATCCTCGTTTGGCAATGTCGATATGGCCGTTGGTGACCGGATCGAAAGATCCGGGGTAAATAGCGGTGCGTTGCATATGTACTCCCAGCGGTTCTATTCAGCGGATACGAAATAGGCCTAAACAGTATTTTGAAAACGGTCTATAACACGGTATTCAAAAAGGAAACAAGGGTTTTCCCGAATTGACGCTGGTCGCTCAGGATCAGCCCCGCCGGAATCGGGTCAAGGGATTCCCGCCGGCTGTGCTCGACAATCACCCGGGCATCGTCGGCCATTGCTCCGCATTGCAGCAGTGCGGTCAGTGCCGGCACCACCGCTTGGGTCTCGTAGGGCGGATCCATGAAAACCAGATTGAACCGGTGGCGTTCATGCTTCAGGCAGTTCAGGTTTCTGCGGATATCCCACTGCAGCACCCGGGTGACTCCTTCCAGTTGAAGCTGCCTGAGGTTGCGACGAATGGTCGCCAGGGCCGCCTTGGCCTGGTCTACGAATACGGCAGCCGCAGCACCCCGGCTGAGGGCTTCGATTCCCAATGCGCCGGTGCCGGCAAACAGGTCCAGGACCTGTTTTGAATGCAGGCTGGGGCCGAGAATGTTGAACAGCGATTCCCTGATCCGGTCGGTGGTGGGGCGGGTCCCCATGCCGGCGGGGGCAACCAGGCGTCGTCCCCGAAACCGGCCGCTGATGACTCTCATTTTTCGCCGGATGTCAATAAGGATTTGATATAAGTGGCCTTTACACCGATGGCCCTGGCGGTTTTGGCCACGTTGTTGTCGTTGGCGGCCAATTTCTTGCTCACGTACTCGGCTTCGAAGGCCCGGCGGGCCGACTCCAGGTCTTCGATGGAGAAGAGTTCTCCGGCAGCTGCTTTCGGATCGGACAGTTGCGCCGGCAGGTCATGGCGCAGGATAACATCGTTTTCGACCATGATGGCCAACCGTTCGATGAGATTTTTCAGCTCGCGCACATTGCCCGGCCAGCTGTACTTGGCCAGTACGGCCATGGCGTCAGGGGCGATGGCCTTGCGCTTTTCGCGGTTGCTGGTGGCGGCTTCGGCAAGAAAAATATCTGCCAGAACGGGGATGTCATCGGCCCGTTCACGCAAGGGCACGACCTCGATGGGAACCACATTGAGGCGGTAGTACAGATCTTCCCTGAAACGGCCGTTGGCGATCTCTTCCTCCAGGTCCTTGTTGGTGGCGGCGATGACCCGGACATCCATGGTCAGGTCACGGCCGCCGCCCACGCGTTGAAATTTCTTCTCGTCCAGAACTCGCAGGATTTTGGCCTGGGTGTTTATGCTCATGTCGCCGATTTCATCCAGGAAGATGGTCCCGGTGTTGGCCAGCTCGAACTTGCCCCGCTTTTTGGTGCTGGAGCCGGGAACGGATCCCTTCTCATGGCCGAAGAGCTCACTTTCGATGAGACTTTCGGGAATGGCGGCGCAATTGACATCGATCAACGGTGATTCGGCGCGGGGGCTGAGCTGGTGGATGGTTCTGGCCACCAGTTCCTTGCCGGTTCCGTTTTCGCCTTTGATCAACACCCAGGATTCGGTCGGTGCAACGGTGGCGATCTGCTGTTTGAGTGCCTGCACGGGCGGGCTGTTCCCGCTGATGGAGTGGCGCTCGATGGTTTTTTTCCGCAGGTAGCGGTTCTCCTCCTCCAGACGGCGGAAGTTCAGTGCATTGTTGATGGCCACGATGACTTTGTCGATGTTGAGGGGCTTTTCAATCAGATCGTATGCCCCCAGTTTGGTGGCCTTCACGGCCGTTTCAACATTGCCGTGCCCGGTAATGATAATCACCGGCAGGGCGGGATGGTTTTTTTTGATCTCTTTCAATGTTTCGATGCCGTCGATACCGGGCATCCAGATGTCCAGCAGAACCAGATCGGGTGACTCGGCATCGATGGTTTTAAGGGCTTCATAGCCGTTGCTGGCGGTAATCACCTCGAACCCCTCATCGGAGAGAAGCCCGCTCAGGGACTGGACGATCGATGGTTCGTCATCGACGATCAAGATGGAGGGAAACATGTGTGGGACTCCTTTTCAAGTCGGTCTGACAGGTCAGGTCGGCAGCTCAATTACAAATTTGGCGCCTTTGGGCGGATTGTCCTGAACCCGTATCATACCATTGTGATCGCTGACAATGGAGTTAACGATAGTCAGGCCCAGTCCCATACCCGCCTTTTTGGTGGAAAAATTGGGTTCAAAAAGGCGGATTTTATCGGTGTCGGCGATGCCGCTGCCGTCGTCGGCCACTTCCAGGCGGACACGCTTCAAAATCGGATCGTAAATGGCGGAAATGGCGATGTGGCCCTGATTGTGCACCGCTGCCACGGCATTGTCCACCAGATTGATCATGGCCTGCTTGAACTGTTGGCGGTCCAGGTTCAAGGTTGGAATGCTTTCGTCCAGCTGAACATCGAAGCTGACATCCGGATGTCCTTCGCGGTAAAGCGCGACGGTCTCTTCGATAATCGGTGGCAGTTGACCCGGTTTGAGATCCGCTGTGGGGAAACGGGCGAAGGTTGAGAATTCGTTAACCAGATTGCGGATCAGGTCGACATGGTCGATGATCATCCGGGTGCACTCATCGAAAACCGGCTCATTGATACGTTCCGAATAGCGTCTTTTCAACCGCTGTGCCGAAAGGCTGATCGGGGTCAGCGGGTTCTTCACTTCGTGGGCGATGCGCCGGGCCACCTCGCGCCAGGCCGCCATGCGCTGCGCCTTTTCCAGTTCCGTCAGATCATCGAAGACCATGACGAATCCGATGGGGTTGCCCTGCTCATCTCTCAGTGCGTTGACATAGACGAGAAAAGTGCGTGGCTGTCCGCTGACCACCACCCGCATGGGGATCTCCAGGGTCTGGTCTCGGACCGCCATGACTTCTTCCATGATATCCTGAGTAAATTCGAGGTGTTCGGTGACCAGCAACTCGCTGTAATGTCGCTCGAGGATCTGGCTGGCGTCGAAATTCAACATCCGCTCGGCGGATTTGTTGAAGGTGGTGATAATCCCGTTGGCATCGGTGGTGATGACTCCGGCCGAGACGTTTTTCAGAACGATCTCCATATACTGGCGCCGCGCTTCGATCTCCTGATTCTGCTCGGTGAGCTTACGGGCCGACAGCTCAAGTTGTCGGCGACTCGAGCGCAGATCCCGGGTCATTTTATTGAACGCATCGATGAGGCTGCCGATTTCGTCATCTGCTGCCATGCTGTCGATGGTTACGCTCAGATCACCGTCAGCCACCCGCCGGGTCCCGTCGGCCAGATCCATGATGGGAATCGTGATGGTTTTGGCCAGGTAGAAACCGAACCATACCGCACAGAACAAAACCAGCAGGGCCACGATGGAAAGCGTGATGTAATAGGTGATCTGAATCGGCTTTTTAAGCAGCTTGATCTGCTGGTATTCACCGAACCCCCGCGAGATGGACTCCATGTTCTCGGCAAGATCCGGAGGGATAAACAGCCCCAGGGCGACGTAGGCGACCGCTTCATCCTTGGTGACACTGAACGGCACCGTGCCAATGGTGCGCAGCAGTTCGCCATTGGCCAGTGTGTCAGTCAGGGTGTGCACTTCTTTGCCGCTGCTATCGACGGCAAAGGCACCCAGGGGAGCCGCTTTCACGGCAGCGCTTTCCACATCGTCGCCCAGGGCATAGGTGAGGCGGTTGTAGTTCGCCGAATAGACTTCCACCGTGTCCAGATCGAACTCCCGCTGCACCACCTGAACGTAGTGGTTGAGCTCTTTGCGTTTCTCCGGCGCGGTCATGTTTTTGCGCTGGATCTGGTAAGAGATCCGCTCGATAAAAAATCGATTCCTGATTTCGTTCTCGCGGTAAAATTTCTGACCGACCAGAAGGGATTTCTCCAGGGCCTGTTCCACAGGAACATTAAACCAGAATTCGATGCTGTTGGTGATGAAGTTGATGGCAAAAAAGAACAGGATCGTGGTGGGCAGCAGTGAGAGCGCAACAAAGGCCAGGACCAAACGGGTACGCAAGCGGGACCCCATCACTTTGCGGCGCCGGGCGTAGAACAGTTTTACCAGGTTGCGGAAGACAAGAAAGATCAACAGAATCAGGAGCAGCAGATTGATGTTGATCAGAATGAACATCAAAATGGTGTTGGAAACGGGAATGTTGGCCCCAAACGTGACGATACGGTTTTCCGCCAGTGTTAGCAAGGTCACCACAAAAATAATGACCACACTGAGTACCAGCTCGCGCTTGCGGCGTCTGCGTTCCTCCTCCGGGAGGCGCGGTCGTTGGGGGGGGGGGCCGTTGTTCATGGGGTCGAAATCGGGCCTTTAGTAAATAAAATCGATAGTATACCAGTCGGTCTCAAAATCCCAGAGGGATAAAAAGAAAAGCACGTAGTGCAGGTAGTAGGGCAGGGTGACCCGACTGAGTTTTGCCTTTGCCTGGATCTGGTATTGCCTGCCCTTTTCCAGCTGTGCCAGCGAGATGACTTTGAGGCTGTCGATTTCCGTCATCAGTTTTTTTGCGGCCTCCAGGGAATAGACGATCACGGGGCTGTTGGCGTCCCATGAGCGTGACACGGCGTACTCTTTTTTCAGGCTGTTGTAGTTGATGGTATGGGTGAGGGTCAGATCCGTCATCTCTTTATCGAACCACATTCCCCGGGTCCGGTAGAGTTTGACGAAAAACGAGAAAGAGGCGGGTACACCGCTGTTGATGGCTGCTTCTATTTTGGGGGTGAAGGCGCCGTCCACCGACAGATAGATCAACAGATCATCCCGGGTATTGGTCACGATGATGTTGGTGAGCCTGGCATCGCCGGCCATGGCCGGACAATGGGCCGAAACGCCGATGATGAGGCACATTAAAAAAGCGGCAATCCGTTTTTCGGATCGGTTCATGGGTCTATCGCTGATCTTTGGTGTTGACTAAATAGAAGAAAACAATACGAAAACAGAACATAGCGGAGTTGCTTGAAAATGGCAAGGTGTTTTGGTCGGGAGCCGTTTGCCTGAGGCTGGCGGAAATAATTCTGCCAGATCGCGCCGGATTTGGGGTCGTCTACAAGGCGCCGCCACCGGTGCATATCGGGAATATGTGCCTGTGGCGGCAACGCGGTAGACGGGCACAAAGACAAACAGGATGGTGGAATTATTTCTTTCCGCCAGCCTGAAGTGCGTCACTGACCAGGGTGCATGTTTCCCAGGATTCTTTCTGGCTGAAGAATTTTTCCAGGAAGGCGTGATTGAAGGCGTGGCCGGAGCAGTGGGTGACCACATGCCCCATGATCGGCATGCCGATGAGGGAGAAATCGCCGATCAGGTCCAACGCCTTGTGGCGAACGAATTCATCTGCAAAGCGCAGGCCCCCTTCGTTGAGGACGCGATCGGTATCGATAACCAGGGCATTCTCCAACGATCCTCCCCGGCCCAGGCCATAGCGTTTCATCATTTCCACTTCATGGAGAAAACCGAACGTCCGCGCCGTGCAGATCTCTTTCCTGAAAATTTCCGGGGTGACGACAAAATCACACGTCTGGGTGCCGATCAGCGGATGATTGTAGACAATGGTACAGGTAATTCTGAATTGATCGGCCGGGTAAACGGTCACGGACTTGCCGTTTTCCGCCAGGGTGATGGGGGTATTGACTTTGAAGTAACATTTGCTGCCCTCCTCCTGACGGAGGATGCCGGCGGACTGGATCAATTCCGTAAACGGGCCTGCGCTGCCATCCATGATGGGCAGCTCGTAGGCATCCACTTCGACAATGGCGTTGTCGATGGACATGCCACTGAACCCGGCCATTAAATGTTCCACCGTGGAAACGATACAGCCCTCGGCACCGATGACGGTGGCCAGGCTGGTGTCGACCACATTGTTGAAGTGGGCGGTGACGCCGGGGCGACCGGGCAGATCGGTGCGGACAAAACGAATACCGTGGTTTGCCGGTGCCGGCAGGAGGGTCAGATTGACGATATTTCCTGAATGAACGCCGATGCCGGTGCTGCTGACCGGTTTGGCCAGGGTGTGCTGATGGTTAACCATTTTTCAAAATATCCTGTCACGCTAACAATCCGGGACGTCATCAATTCGGAAGGGCATGTTGGTTGTTGGATCGCTGCGATCCCCGGTGGCCTGCTTGATGGCAATCCGGGCGGCAGCGGATGCCGCATCAATGCTGGGCAATCTTAATCACCCCTTTATTTTTTGACAATAGCTAAATGGTATTTAAGCCGTGGAATGCTATCAAAATGCGTTTTATAGGCGAACTAATGCTTAATATCTTAATAGTTGACATATGAAATAAAGGCCGCTAAGTTTTGCAACGATAGCGTCATCGTGTATTGTGCGGGTTCTGTCTGTCACTGGATATAACAGCCACTGATCCACGATGAGTCAACTATTGGACACCTGACATGCAAGGAGGAGATATGTTCAGCAAAGCGTTCGTTCCATACAAGGGGTACTGGAGTTCACCGTTCAGCCGTTGGCAGGGGATGATACAAAACGAGGATTCGGTATATCTGGGTGCGTCGGCGGCCAAACAGTTTTTTGCCCTGCGCGGGTATACGGTGGACCTGTTCGACAGCATTGTGTTCGGTACGACGATTCCCCAGAAGAGCTGGTTTTACGCATCTCCCCATTTTGCTTCGCTGATGGGCAACCCGATGATCAGCGGGCCGCTGATGGCCCAGGCCTGTGCCACCTCCACGGTATCACTGAACTATGCGGCCAACTGCGTGGAGACCGGCGGCAACCAGACCGTGCTGGTGGCCACCACGGACCGGATGTCCAACGGTCCCAACATCTTGTGGCCCAACCCGAATGGCCCCGGCGGTCAGCCCACCTTCGAAAGCTGGGTGATGGACGGTTTCGCCATGGATCCCATGGCCGAGACCAGCCCAACGGGTACGGCCGAGAACGTGGCCAAGAAACACGGGTTCACCCGCGAGCAGTCCGATGCCATGGCCATTGCGCGGTACAACAAATACACCGACGCCCTGAAGAACGACCGTGAATTCCAGAAGCGCTACATGCTGCCGCTGGAGATTCAGGTTTCCCGGAAAAAGACCGTGATGTTCGAAGAAGACGAGGGGATTACGCCCTGCACCGAAGAGGGCATGGCCCGGTTGAAAACCAAACCCGGGTGCGTGCTGACCTTCGGCGCCCAGACCCATCCGGCCGACGGCAACGCCGGCATGATCGTGACCACGAAGGAGAAGGCCGACGAGCTTTCTGCCGACAAGGCCGTGACCATTCAGCTGATTGCTTACGGGGCGGCCCGGGCGGACAAGGCCCACATGCCCGAGGCAGCCACCTTTGCGGCCCAGAACAGCCTGAAGAATGCCGGCCTGGCCGTATCCGACATGGCGGCGGTGAAAACGCACAACCCCTTCACGATCAATGACCTGACCATGCAGAAGATTTTGGGTGTCGATGAAAAGATCTTCAACAACTACGGAAGTTCCATGATTTTCGGGCATCCCCAGGGCCCCACGACCATGCGTCTGTTCATCGAACTGATCGAGGAACTGGTGATTCTGGGCGGCGGTTACGGCCTTCTGTCCGGTTGCGCGGCCGGCGACAGCGGTGCATCCCTGATCGTCAAGGTCAACTGATTCCATTCGTAGCGACCACCGGCGGCCTCGCAGCAGGTTGCCCGTGGTTCCGTCCACCCGGCGCTGAGCGTGGCCGGATGACAAGGAGAAGCGAGCATGGCAAACGAAAAGAAACTCTACCCGTCCTTTCAGAACCCCTATCTGATCGAACCGACAATTTCCCTGCCCGATGAAATGGCGGTGGTTGGTGCCGGTCATATCGGCCCGGATATCGCGTACTATCTGCGTACCGGTATGCCGGATAAGAAACTCTACCTGGTCGACGTGGTCGAGGAGCCGCTTAAAAAGGCCGAGGCCCGGTTCAAGGGGTACGCAGACAAGGCCGTCCAAAAGAAGAAGATGAAGCCTGAGCAGGCGGAGAAGGTGCTCGGCAACATCGTCTACACCACCGACTATGCCCAATTGAAAAACTGCGGGCTGGTGATCGAGGCGGCCACGGAAAATCTGGCGCTGAAAAAGAAAATCTTCGCCAACCTGGAGGCGGCCACCAGCAAGGAGGCCCTCCTGACCTCCAACACCAGCGGCATCCCGGCCAACGAGATTTTCGCCGACATGCAGTATCCGGGACGCAGCACGATTACCCATTTTTTCGCTCCGGCGTGGCGCAGCCTGCCCGTGGAGGTGATCAACTGGGAGGGTGCCTCGGACGAGCTGATCAACAACCTGTTGTGGTTCTTTGCCAGTACCGGCAAGGCCCCCCTGGTGACCGACAACGTCTACTCGTTCCTGCTGAACCGCATTTTCGAAAGCTATACCAGCGAGGCGGCTTTTCTGGTCGACAGGGCCACGGCCAAGCAGGTGGACCATGTGGCTGAGGCCATCGTGGCTGCCGGGCCGTTTTTCGTGCTCAACCTGACCGGCGGCAATCCGCTGATCTACGAGTCCCAGACCCGGCGCATGGGTGAAAATGCCTGCTATCAGCCGGCGCACCTGTTGCACTCGGTGGCCCAGTGGACGGTCAACCGACCGGGCACCAAGGTGGACGTGCCCGATGATCTGGCGGGATGGATCAAGGACCGCCTGCTGGGGCTGATCTTCTCCCAGTGCTTCGATATCGCCGACCGCCATGTGGGCACCCGCGCGGACCTCAACTTCGGCAGCATCATCGGTCTGGGCTTTAAAAAGGGCGTGTTTGAACTGATGGCCGACCTGGGTGATGCCGAAGTCAAGCGTATCGCCGACGCCTTTGTCAAGGAACGCCCCGGCTTTCCGGCGCCCACGCGCCCCATCGCCGAGTACACCGATTTTCCCCGCGACATCCTGGTGGACGACAAGGATGGCGTGCGGATCATCACCATGCGCCGGCCCCAGGCGGCCAATGCCCTGAGCGCCTACACCTGCGACGAGATCCTGACCGAACTGAAAAAAGGCGAGCAGGATCCGGCGGTCAAGGGCTTCGTGATCACCGGGTATGGCACCAAGGCCTTCTGTGCCGGTGCCGACATCGGCGGGTTCATCGCCACCCTGGGCAACCATGCGGCCGGCGCCGAGCATTCCCGGAGCAACAGCAAGGTGATTGAGTACATCGACACCATGGACAAGCCCGTAGTGGCGGCGGTCAACGGCCTGGCCATGGGCGGTGGCGTGGAAGTGGCCATGGCCTGCCACAGCCGTGTGGCGGACAAAAAAGCCTTTTTCCAGTTGCCCGAGATCACCCTGGGTATCCTGCCCGGCATGGGCGGAGCGGTGATTCCTTACCGCAAATGGCCCCAGGCCGCCGAGACCTTTCACGGCATGGTGGCCGAGGCCAAACGGCTGACCTGCCAGGATGCCGAAGCCATCGGCATGGTTCAGACGGTGACCAGCAGCTACCCGGAGATGATCCAGGCGGCGCTGGCCGAGGTCGACCGGCTTTCCGGCCAAGTGCCCCGCGCGGCCACGGGCCCGGTGAGCATTCCGGAATTTACGGTACCCGAGGCGCCCAACGCCGGTGGCCTGCCCCTGAGCCGCGAAGCGCTTTCCATTGTGGCCCAATTGGTCAACGAGGGTGCCGCGGCCGACAGCCTCAAGGCGGCCATGGCGATGACCTACGAGCGTTGCGGGGATATCGTTTGTACCGATGCCCCCCGCGAAGGGGTTTTCGCTTTTATGGAAAAACGCAAACCGAACTTTACCAAATAGGATCAATTAAAAAAGCCGGAGGCGCAAGGCGCCACCGGCTTTTTTTAAGACGCGGTTCGACGATTTTACAGCTTGGCGGTTTTCTCACTCGGCCGGATTGACGGCGCCATCCGTTCGGGTATCCTTTTTTAGAATTTCATTGAGGATCGACAGCAGGTCAATCTTTTTCTCAGTTGAATAGTTTTCCAGGAACCCGTTGACCAGACGATTGTTGCTATCGGAAATATCATTCAGCACTTGCCGGCCTTTGGGTGTAATCTCAAGCCGCTTTAAACGATCATCACTCGGATCACTGGATCTGATGATGAATCCGGTTTTTTCCATTCTTTTGGTGATACCGGTCATGTTGGCGCCCGAAACCAGCATGATCCGGTTGATGTCGCGTACCGTATTCTGACCGTTTTCCGAAGCGTCCAAAACCCTGAGCACATTGTACTGCGGGAAGGTCAGATCAAAATTCTTGAACAGCGCCGCAGATTCCTTTTTGAATCGTTCGGCGACCCGGACAACGGCCATCAACACCCGTTCATCAATACTCCGATCATTTTTAAATTTGCTTGTCGACATAATATCCTTCTCGTACGTAAAATAATTTACATATAAATAATTAAAGCTTAAAGTGTCAATAGCAAAATAAGATGCTGTCGCGAAATCGCCCATTTTTTGTATAACTATCGAAAAATTGAAGCATTTTCAACCATCTTGTCCGAAATCCGCTGCTGCCCCCATCTCCACCGATACCTTGACCGGTGACCGCCCATTGATTCTAGATGGCGTCCATCCATAAAAACATTGTTCTTGGTTGGCATGCCTGCTATAAAAACACTTCGTGACTTTTATACGAAGTAACTAATTGTCTTTACCGGAGGTTGGATTTGCTGGCCAGGGTTTTAAGCAGCGCCGTGATCGGTATCGACGCCTATCTGGTTGAGGTCGAGGTGGACATTGCTCAGGGCTTGCCGACCTTTACCACCGTCGGGTTGCCCGAGACGGCCGTGAAAGAGAGCCGCGAGCGGGTCAAGTCAGCCATTGCCAACTCGGGATACCGTTTTCCCGCGGATCGAATCACCGTCAACCTGGCTCCGGCCAACATCAAGAAAGAGGGCACCGGCTTTGACTTGCCCATGGCCCTGGGCATCCTTTCGGCCACCGGCATTATCCCTGAGAACGCACTTCGCGGCTATCTTTTTTTGGGGGAGCTTTCCCTTGACGGTCGCATCAAACCCGTCAATGGTTCCCTGCCCATGGCGATCGCCGCCCGCAATGCCGGTTATCGGGGAATTATCGTTCCCGCGGAAAATGGGCGGGAGGCGTCCGTGGTGGCCGATCTGTGCGTCTACCCGGTTGATACCCTGGGGCAGGTGGTGGATTTTTTGCGCGGCATTACGTCCGTCGCACCACAAAAGGCCGATCTCAAGGCGTTGTTTGACGCCCCCTTGGCGTCGGCGGCTGATTTTGCGGAGGTGATGGGACAGGAAAATGCCAAGCGGGCATTGGAGATCGCCGCCGCCGGGGGCCATAATGTCCTGATGATCGGCCCTCCCGGGTCGGGAAAGACCATGCTGGCGCGGCGCATTCCAACCATTTTGCCGCCCATGTCCTTTGAAGAGGCCATCGAAACCACCAAAATCCTGAGTGTGGTGGGAATGCTGGACCGCCGGCAGCCACTGGTTATTCAGCGTCCCTTCCGCTCCCCCCACCATACGATCTCGGATGCCGGGCTCATCGGCGGCGGTCATGTGCCCCGGCCGGGCGAGGTCAGCCTGGCCCACAATGGCGTCCTGTTTCTGGATGAGTTGCCCGAGTATAAGAAAAATGTCCTGGAGGTGCTGCGCCAGCCGTTGGAGGACCTGCAGGTGACCATCTCACGGGCGGCGTCCACCTTGACCTATCCGTCCAGTTTCATGCTCATTGCGGCCATGAACCCCTGCCCGTGCGGATATCTGGCCGATCCCCGGCATGCCTGCCGATGTACGGCCCATCAGATTCAGCGATACCGTGCCAAAATATCGGGGCCGCTGTTGGACCGCATCGACATTCATGTGGAAGTACCGGCAGTGCCGCACAAAGATTTGGTGGGCACGCTTGAAAGCGAGCCATCCACGGCCATCCGTCAGCGGGTGGTGGCGGCCCGCCAGATCCAGCGTCAACGGTTTAGGCGCACGAACGTGTATAACAACGCCCAGATGGCCAGCCGGCATATTCGTAAGCATTGCCATATCGATCGTGATGCGGAAGGCGTGCTGACGGCGGCGATCGAGCGACTGGGGCTTTCTGCCCGGGCCTACAACCGGATCTTGAAAATTTCACGAACCATTGCCGATCTGGAAGCGATGGCCGAGATCAAGATGCATCATGTGACCGAGGCGATCCAGTACCGGAGCCTGGATCGTTCAAAGCAGAATCTATAGGCATGCTGCTATAGCATTTAAGATAATGTTTTTGGCAAGGCCAGAGGGAGGAAGCTGTATAAGTCATACCGCGACGACCGATAACGCAGCCCAAAAGCATTATCTTGAATGCTATATGTTTACATACCAGCTTCCGTCTTTCCTATTAGATTGGCAATACGGGGATCAATATGAATTGCTTCTGGCTTACCCTTCTCGAGTAAGCTGAAGTCGGGATGCAATGGGTTCAGCACGAAGTTGCTTTCAATCGGGACAATTGTTGAAGGAACTTCTAAAATCGGGAACTGTTTGTCATCGAGCCATTTTTTCCCCACCGCGACTGATTCAGGTCCGATCGGAAGGCTATTCCAATTTTTTGGTAATTTTGATTTGGGTAAAGATTGTACTCTTTTCGGGCTAAATGATACCGGAATTACCACAAAACTGTTGATGTCGCTATCATCTTCCAAATGAACGATCAACTCAAGAATGGCAAGTGAAAGGCTCTCCGCACAATAAACAGCGGGATAACCAACCGGATTCCAGCGACCACCCCACAACTTAGCGCCTTCGCCGCTAAGCGCCTCATTTATGTATTTTTCTTTGGTAATTCGCCAGGCCGTGCATTTCATCCAGGAAAGACTCCATGGTCAATTCGGCCTAGCAGCTTGATCACTTCATTGGCGCCGATATAGGTGTCGGCATACTCTAAGGGAATCCGACCGCCTAACCCCCTGGCCGGTTTCTTCAGCCAGCGTCTTGCCTTTTCGCTGCTGCCAAAAACTTCAGCAGCCATTTCATAAACCTGGGTCAATCGAAGCACACGCTCAGATTCTGCGGTATTAAAACGACCATTCACCCTGCGTCGGCTGAGTGTACGCCTTGGGATTTGTACAATCTTCGCCAAAGAATTATCGCTAAGATCGAGGCGTTTACGCAGGTCGTCAAAGGATTCAACGGGAAATCCAGCTTTCAGTTGGTGAATAAGCTGGTCTGCATTGACGGAATGGGTGCTGGTAGCGAGGTATTGCATGATGATCTTCCTATCAATAAGCGGGCATTTGGCATTACTATAAGAGCCATCTGCCTTTCTGTAAAGTTCTTTCTAAATTAAAACCGGTTCTACACCTCATGCATCTGTAATCGATACGATGCTGTGGTTGGGTATTGTTATGATGTCGTTTCAGGCAGTTTGGCACTGGTTCAGTTCAATCGGTAATTTAGATGGGAGAATGCCAATTTTCCCTTTCATAACAGATAGTTGTGCTCAATAGGACAGGTTTTTCAGATCTGCCATAATATGTTGATATTATTGAATTACCTATTCAACTGAACCAGTGCCCATGACTGGAGAAGATGTAAAAATCAGTTTTTGAGATCCCGCTTGAGCTGGATGCCATACTTGCGCATGCGGTTCCAGACCGTCACGCGATTGATGCCGAGCAGCCGCGCGGCCTGGCTCTGGTTGCCGCCGGCGGCCTGCAGGGCCTTGACCAGCTGCCGGCGCTCGTCATTTTCCGGTGGGGCAAACGGCTCGGCAGCCGTCGAAACGGCAGGCCTTGGTTTGGCCAGCATGTGCGGCGGAAGATGGTCGCTATCGATGGTGTCCTTGCCGGCAACGGTGAACGCATACTCCAGGGCACTTTTCATCTCCCTGACATTGCCGGGCCAGGAGTAGTCCATGAAGCGGTTCAGGGCCTCACGCGTCAACCCGCGAATCGGTTTGCCCGTGCGCAGCTCCAGGCGCTTGATGAAAGTATTGACCAGCAGTGGGATATCGTCCCGACGGTCGCGTAGCGGCGGCAAATGAATGGGAATCACGTTGATCCGGAAGTAAAGATCCTCACGAAAGCGTTTCTGGTCGATCAGTTCCAGCAGATTGCGGTTGGTGGCGGTGATAATTCTTACATCCGTGGAAATGGGCCGGTTATCCCCCACCCGTTCGAACTGACGGGTTTCCAGCACCCGCAGCAGTTTGATCTGGATGGAAAGGGGGATGTCACCGATTTCGTCCAGGAAGAGGTCACCCCCATTGGCGGATTCGAAACGGCCCATGCGATCACGGAATGCACCGGTAAAAGAACCTTTCACATGGCCGAAAAGCTCGCTTTCCAGAAGGGATTCGTTCAACGCGGCACAATTGAGCTGGACGAAAGGACCGTTGCTTCTGCGGCCCTTTTCGTGGATGGCCCTGGCCACCATCTCCTTGCCGGTCCCGCTCTCGCCAAAAATAATGATCGGGGCGTCACTGACGGCCGCTTTCTCGATGATGTCAAATACCACCTTCATCGGGTCGCTGCTGCCGGTGATACCACTGAACGCGTTGGTTTCATCCAGTTGGCGTGAGAGGATTTCGACTTTCCGGTCCAGGCGGTCCAGTTCGCTCAAATCGGTCAACGTTTCCACGGCGCCCAGAACCGTCCCATCGTCGTCACGCAGCACGGAGGCATTTTTCAGGGCAGGCAGGAACGTGCCATCCTTTTTCCGGATCGTGCAGCGGCAGCGACGCATCTCCGACTGTCCGGCATCAAAGAGTTTACACCAGCCATCCCCCTGGTTGTTGATGGCCATTTCACAGGCCTGGCATTCCAGCAGGGTGCATGGCTGGCCGGTCACCTCGTCGGCGGTGTAACCGGTCATTTCCTCAAAGGACCGGTTGACCGAAAGAATGCGTCCTGCCTGGCTGATGACCAACAGTGCTTCGTTCATGGTGTTGATGACCCGTTCCCAGTGGCGGTTGAGTTCGCCGATCTGCATGATCTGGTTCCTTTTTACCCCGGTATGGATGTCACTGATATGGCCACCAGGTGTTTAAACACATGTTTAAGCACCTATCAATCATTTAAATATCTTTTTTCCTCGTTCCGAATCACACCCATCTGAAAATCAATAAATATGCTGTAATAAATCAATATGTTTTCCAAATTATTGAAATCAACCTGCCGACCGGCACGCGAATTGATCACTCCCTCGCAGAGACAACCGTTTTGTGTATTGGCAATCTCCAACGGGAGCCGCGTGATCATGGGGCCGTGCATGCGTCTCAACCTCGATGAACTCCCCTGGCCGGTCAATGTGCTGACTTTCAACCGGGCGATCGATGGAATGCAGCCCGGCGACATCATCATGGCCACGATCGCGGATGCCCACGTTGTCGATAACCTGAAGCGGATTCTCGGCAGTCTGCCCGACCTGTTTTTCGATGTCGTGCAAAAAAAAAGAGGCTACCACATCCGGGTTATTCGCAAATAATGATAGGGAGGTGCTATGGGGATCAACAGACGCGATTTTTTTAAAATTCTAACCGCCGCCGGTACCGCCGCAGCCGGATCGGCCCGGCCCGCCCGCGCATGGCAGTCTAGGGCGCCATCGGACCCGGTCGGCTGTCTGGTGGATCTGACCCGCTGTATCGGCTGCCGCAAATGCGAAGAGGCCTGCAACCGGGTCAACGGACTACCGGCGCCGGATCGGCGTTTCGAAGACCTGACCGTGCTGGACCGCAATCGCCGCCCCGATGAGCGTACCTACACGGTGGTCAACCGGTATACGTCGGAGATGATTGACGAACGCGACCAACTGATCCCGACCTTTGTCAAACTGCAATGCATGCACTGCCAGGATCCGGCATGTGCCTCGGCCTGTATCGTGGGGGCCCTGTCCAAAAAGGAAAACGGTGCGGTGCACTACGACGTAAGCAAATGCATCGGCTGCCGCTACTGTATGGTGGCCTGCCCGTTCGAGATCCCGGCCTATGAGTACCACGACCCCATCACCCCAAGGGTAATGAAGTGCACGTTCTGCTACGAGCGCGTACAGACGGAAAACAAACTTCCCGGGTGCGCCGAGATCTGCCCGGTGGAGGCCATCACCTTCGGCCGACGCAGTGACATATTGGCCGAGGCCAAACGACGCATCAAAAATAATCCCGGCCGCTACATCGATCATGTGTATGGTGAGAAAGAGGTCGGCGGCACGAGTTGGATGTACCTCTCGGGGGTGCCGTTTGAAAAGCTGGGCTTCAACAGCCTGCCGGAAACGCCCATGCCCCGGCTGGCGGAGACGATCCAACACAGCCTGTTCAGCTACCTGTGGTCACCGATTGTGCTCTTCGGCATGCTGGGGGGGGTGATGTGGGCGTCGAAAGACAAAGGCGACCGCGCCGACAACCACAAGGACGGAGGTGACCGATGAGCCATCAGGCAGCGCCTGTCAAGGCGAAATTCTGGACTCCCGGTGTGGTCGTTTTGGCCGTGCTCATGGCCGCCGGGGGGGGCGCCATTATCGCGCGGTTCATCGGCGGTATCGGCTATGTCTCCAACCTGACCACCGCGCGGCCCTGGGGGTTGTGGATCGGGGTGGACGTGGCCTCCGGCGTGGCCCTGGCCGCCGGAGGGTTTACCACCGCTTTCCTGGCCCACATCATCGGCCGCCACTATTACGAGGCCGTTGTCCGTCCGGCCCTGCTCACCGCCATGCTGGGATATACTTTTGTCGTCCTGGGGCTTTTGGTGGATATCGGTCGCAGCTGGGCCATCTGGAAGCCCATGCTCTACTGGAACCCCACCTCGGTGCTGTTCGAGGTGGCCATGTGCGTGATGTTCTACCTCAACGTACTTTACCTCGAATTTCTGCCCATTGTCGTCGAACGCTTCAAGGGACGGGTCAACCTGCCCGGACCGCTGGCGGCCCTGAATGCGCCCGTGGACGGGCTGCTGCGCCTGGCCGACGCGGTTCTGCCGAAAATCATGTGGGTGTTCATCATTCTTGGCGTGGTGCTCTCCTGCATGCACCAGTCCAGCCTGGGGTCGTTGATGCTGATCGCGCCCACCAAGCTGCATCCGCTCTGGTACACGCCCATCCTGCCGCTTCTGTTTCTCACTTCGGCGATTGCCGTGGGTTATCCCATGGTGGTGTTCGAAACCACCCTGGCCACGACATCCCTTAAACTCGACTCGGAGATGAAGGTGCTGACGCCGCTGACCCGCATCACCATTTTTCTGTTGGGGCTTTACCTGGCCCTCAAGGTGGGCGACATGGTGGTGCGTGGCACCTATGTCTATCTCTTGGATGGAACGGCTCAAACCAATGCGTTTCTCGTCGAACTCATTTTCGGTGTGATCGTGCCCTGGTTGATGCTCCTCTCACCGGCAGTGCGCCGCTCCCGACGCGGGCTGTTCATCGCCTGCACGCTGATCGTTGTCGGGGTGCTGGTCAATCGTCTGAATGTGTTCGTCGTGGGATACCGCCCGCCCATCAGCGAAGCCAATTATTTTCCGTCCATCGGTGAGATATTGGTCACCGTGGGGCTGATCGCCACATTGATGTTCATTTATCGATTTATCATTACTCATTTACCCGTCTTAGCCAGACCGGAACAGGAGGTTCGTCCATGAGCATAACAGGACCGGTTCATCGACTATTTTTCACCATTGTCCTGACCGGGATTTGTTTGATTGTCCCAGTTCAGGCCGCCGCGCCGCCGACAGAGGCACCGCAGCCGGCGGCAGCGACCCAATGGGTCGCCCCGGACCAGGAAGCTGCCAAGAAGCGGGCCGCCGAGGTGGTTCCTTTCGTGGAAGGCGTACGCGATGAATGCCGCCTGTGCCGGCAGCAGCGACTCCGGGACCAGGGCCTGGGCGTCAAGGATCAGTCGGAAAGCTATTTTCTGCTGGACAGCCCGATCATTCGCCAAACCGAAGACCACTACGGTCCGGTGCGCTTCATGCACAGCAAACACGCCGTGGTGACCAAGGACTGTGCCTTGTGCCACCACCATCGGCCCCTGGATGAATCGGCGTCGGAAACCGTGCGCTGCTCGGCCTGTCACCAGCAGCCGTTCCAGAAAAGCCATCCCGAACGGCTGGGGCTCAAGGCGGCCTATCACCAGCAGTGCATGGGCTGCCACCGGGAGATGGACAAGGGTCCCATCGACTGTGCCGGCTGTCATCGCAAAAACGTTCCCGATCACAAGGAAAAGATTCAACTGGCGGAAAACCCGGAACCATCCCAGGTGACGGCGGAATGCCTGCGCTGCCATCAGGCAGCCGGCGAAGACATGCTCAAATCCGCCCACTGGCTCTGGAAGGGTCCCTCTCCGAACACCCTCGACCACGGAAAAAGGGTCGATCTCGGTAAGGCCACCATTGCCACGAACAACTTCTGAATCAGCATCACCAGCAACGAGGCTCGTTGCACCAGTTGTCACGCCGGCTATGGTTGGAAAGACGATTCCTTTGATTTTACCGATATGACCAAAATCGACTGCCTGGTGTGTCACGATACCACCGGCACTTACAAGAAAACGCCCACGGCGGCGGGTATGCCGGATTCGTCCGTAGATCTGGTGGCCGTGGCCAAAAGCGTCGGCCTGACGTCCCGCAAAACCTGCGGAGACTGTCACTTCAACGGTGGCGGCGGCGAGGCGGTCAAACATGCCGATCTCTCACGTCAACTGCTAAAACCGCCGCGTAATTGCGACATTCACATGGGGGGGTACGATTTTCAATGTTCCGAGTGCCATCGTACCCGCAACCACAAGATCGCCGGTCGCAGTTCCTCGGTTCCCGTGGTGGAGGGCAGCATGTCGTGTACGGGCTGTCATTCAAATACGCCTCATTACGGGGACGACCTTTTGGATCACCATCTGAACAAGCACTGCAACAACATCAGTTGCAACACCTGCCATGCTCCGCTTTACGCCAAATGCAAGCCCACCAAAGTGTTCTGGGATTGGTCAAAGGCGGGGGACAAGGCGCGTGAAGTGATCAAAGATAAATACGGGATGGACGATTATCTCTGGAAAAAAGGCGAGTTTATCTGGAAGGAGTCGGCCAAGCCGGTTTACGCCTGGTACGGCGGATTCATGAAACGGGTGCTTTTGGGCGACCCGTTGGACCGAAGTCTGCCGGAGATCAACATCACCGAGCCGGTGGGCTCCATCAACGATCCCAATTCCAAAATCTCTCCGTTCAAGATCATGAAGGGGACCCAGGCGGTGGATGCCGAGTATGACTACCTGCTCGTTCCCCATCTATATCCCCGGGACAAGAATGACACGACCGCCTACTGGAAACACCGTGACTGGCAGAAGGCCTTTGCGGACGGAATGAAGGCGGCCGATATGAAATATTCCGGCAAGTACGAATGGATTAGAACCAATATGTACTGGGGTGTCGAACACGAGGTGATGCCGGCCGACATGGCGCTTTCCTGCGTGCAATGCCACGCCAGCCTCAAGGGCGAGCGGACATGCGACCGCTGCCACCAGGACAATCGCGATGTCGATTTCAAGTCCATTGCCCACAAAGGCACCGACTTTTCCTACATGGCCTCAATGGGCCGGGATGTCAGCCATCTGGTCGGCAGCACAGACTATATCGACTTCAAATCTTTGGGGTACAAGGGCGATCCCATTATTTACGGCGGGCGATTCAAGAAACTGCCCATGGGATATAAGGCGCAAGAATAATTATATCATCCCAATCGATTGACAATGTCCCGGCCAGCCCATTCTCCCCGTATTGGGGAGAATGGGCTGGCCGGGATCGCTATCGCACCCGCAAATACCTCTATAGTCATCCCGAGTGAACCCCATTGATGCGATCTATCCAACTCGCCCCTATCATGGAAAAGTTTAATTATCGATTTGACAGGCGAGTTTAATTTCTTTAATTTAGAGCATATATTCACCATGTTGAAGCCCATTCACGGTGACGTTCTCACTTACCACAAACGCGAGCGTTACGGGTAACGTTTCTATTTTTGTGGAAAATTGATTTCCGCAGATAATAGATATCCCTGTTTTGTGAACGTGAAACAAGGCTTTTGCAACCATCAACGAAAGGAGCAAACCATGGCAGAAGAAGTGGCGGTCGGGTGTGCCCGGCCCACTGGCGGACCCGTCGGTGAAGAGGTACCAGAAAACGCGAATGAGACAATCGTTGCACCAACCAAGGAGGAGACGAAAATGATTCATGTCGGTGAAAAAGCACCCGATTTTGTGGCTCCGGGATATCAGAAGGGCAAGTTCATCAACGCCAAGCTGTCGGATTATCTGGGCAAATGGGTGCTGCTCTGTTTTTACCCCGGTGATTTCACCTTTGTATGAGCCACTGAAATTTCGGCGGTCGCCGAAACTTATCCTGAATTTCAGAAGCTGGGCGTTGAAATTCTCTCCATGAGCATCGACAGCATGTTCGTGCATAAGATGTGGGATGATCATGAACTATCCAAGATGGTGGATGGTGGGGTGCCCTTTCCCATGTTGTCGGATGCCGGAGGCAAGGTGGGAAAATTGTTTGGTATATACAACGATGCCGCCGGCGTGGAAAACCGGGGCCGCTTCATCATCGACCCGGACGGCGTTATTCAGGGATACGAGGTGCTGACGCCACCGGTGGGTCGCAATGTGCAGGAAACCCTGAGACAGGTTCAAGCCTTCCAGCTGATCCGCAAGACCAAGGGAGCAGAGGCCACACCATCGGGATGGCGACCCGGTAAGATGACCCTCAAGCCGGGTCCGGATCTGGTCGGCAACGTCTGGAAGGAGTGGAAAACAAGCATGGCGTTCGACTAATATTGCAGGCTGATGGGTTCCCCGGCAGGCTCGTCTGTTGGCAGCGGCCGGGGTCCCCATGGCCACCTTCAACAATATTTACAGAAAGGAGATGGACATGTATTTCAATCAAATCGCCGTTCCCGGGTTGGGGTGTCTTTCCTACGTGATCGGCTGTCCGCGGGCCAAGGCCATGGCCGTGGTCGATCCGAAACGCGATGTGCAGGACTATCTGGAGATTGCCCGTGAGGAGGGCATGCAGATCACCCACATCATCAACACCCATGTGCATGCCGATCATGTCAGCGGCGATCAGGAATTGCGCTTGGCAACGGGCGCGGATATCTATATCCACGAAAGTGCCCCGGTCGAATACAAACACAAGGATCTTAAAGAGGGGGACGTTTTCGATCTCGGCGCCGCCAAAATTGAAGTGTTGCATACACCCGGACACACCCCCAACTCCATCTCCATGCTGGTAACCGACAAGGCCAGATCCGAGGAGCCGGAAATGCTGCTCACCGGTGATCTGCTTTTCGTCGGCGACATCGGACGTCCCGATCTGCCCGGTGCGGAGATTCTCGATGAACAGGTCGAAAATTTGTACAACAGCCTTTACGTCAAGCTGGCCAACTACCCGGATCATCTGGAAGTGTTTCCGGCCCACGGCGAAGGCTCGCTGTGCGGGCGGGGCATGAGTGCCAAGAAAAGTTCCACCCTCGGTTACGAACGTCGGGCCAATCCCATGCTGCGATTCGAATCCTTCGAGGCGTTTAAAAAGGAGGTGATGTCGGTTTTCCCCGCCCGGCCCAAAAGCTTTTCCCACATCATCCAGACCAATCTCAAAGGGGCGGCCACCCTGGACGCCTGCCCCATGGACAAGAGCCTGACGCCCAAGCAGTTCGAAGAGATGATGAACGATGGCGCCGTCGTCATCGATGCCCGTGACTCGGCCGGCTTTGGTGGTTTTCACATCCCCGGCAGTATCAACATCGGGTTCGAGAAGCAGCTGGCCAACTGGGTCGGCATGGTAGTGGACCCCAGCTCGGAAATTCTCTTGGTGGTGGATGACCGCGAAGATTACGACCGCATGGTCACCGAGCTGCATCGCATTGGTTATGATCTGATTTTCGGTTATCTTTCCGGTGGCATCATGGCGTGGCTGATGAGCGGGCGGCCCGTGGACCAGTTGGAACAGATCTCTCCCCAGCAGTTGTCCGAGCGCCTGGAAAGCAGCAACATCCGTGTTATCGACGTGCGTACGCCAGCCGAATGGGAGGCCGGCCGAATCAAATGGGCCAAGCATCTGCCGCTTTCGGACATTCTCGCGGGTCATCTCCCCGAAGAGGAAAAAGATGAAGAGATCGTCCTGCAATGCGGCAGCGGTTATCGTTCTAACATCGCGGCCAGCATCCTGCGCCAGGCGGGATTTTCGCGGGCCAAATCCCTGGCCGGCGGTATTTTCGCGTGGTCCAACGCGGGGTTGCAGTTGGTCGCTGCTTAATTGGGGTTAGGATCGGGGATGAGAATTTTGGCTGCCGGATCTCTTTTTAAAGAGCATCCGGCAACTTTTTTATGCGGTCTTCACCCCAATGTTGCATTGGGGGGTCATGTTTCGATTTGCTTTGATTGTCTTTATTCATACCGGCATTTCTTGGCACAGGGCACCACGGGCACACACACCGCTACCGGTAATTTTCATCATTTTTTTATGAGCATATGCAAAAGAAAGCTTGACGTTTCCTGTGCCTGTGCTTAAGTTGATTTTGAACAAATACTCGTTAGAGCGCCTGATTTCCTGCAGGCCAACGGGGCATCAACCATAACCTTGAGGTAATCCCATGAAAAAAGAACCGACCGGCGTCAACATTATGGACAAACCGCCGGAACCCAGTCCGGACGAAAAGGCCAGGCAATCTCTCGGTCTGATTAAAAACAAAATCATCGTCATGAGCGGAAAAGGCGGTGTCGGCAAATCCAGTGTATCCGTCAACCTGGCCATCTCCCTGGCAGACAAAGGGTTTAAGGTCGGATTGCTGGATGTCGATATTCACGGTCCCGACATCCCCAGGATGCTGGGGCTTATGGGAATGATGGCGGCCAACGCAAATAGAAAGCTGGACCCCATGCGATATTCCGACAACCTGTCGGCGGTGTCCATTGAATCGCTCATGTCTGACAAGGATGATGCCATCATCTGGCGCGGACCGGCCAAGCACGGTGCCATCCGACAGTTCATCGGCGAAGTCGAATGGGGGGACCTGGACTACCTGATCATCGATTCGCCCCCGGGAACCGGTGATGAACCCCTGACCGTGGCCCAGCTGATCAAGGACGCCCGGGCCATCATCGTAACCACGCCCCAGGAAGTCGCTCTGGCGGATGTAAGAAAATCCATCAATTTCTGTCGGACGGTCAAAATGGAAATTCTCGGCCTGATAGAGAACATGAGCAGCTACACCTGCCCCCACTGCGGAAAACCGGTCGACATTTTCGGTTCCGGGGGCGGTGAACGTACCGCCGCCTTGGCCGGGTTGAACCTGCTTGGACGGATTCCCTTCGATCCCGATATCGTGAAGTGCGGGGATGCCGGTGCCTCCTATCAGAAGCAGTATTCCGAAACCCCGGCGACCCGTGTTTTCGGTGAAATCGCATCAAAAATATCCGATGCCACCCAAAGTTGATGAACCAACGCCGAGGGTGAGTCGCAGGATCATAAACCAAATAAGGAGATCACAAAATGAAAATCGCAATCAGTGCTGCCGGTCAAAATCTTGAATCAACCGTCGATGAACGCTTTGGCCGATGTCAGTATTTTATTATCCTTGAAACGGACGACATGAGTTACGAAGTGATTGAAAACACCAATGCCAACCTGTCGGGCAGTGCTGGCATCCAATCGGCCAGTCTAGTCGCATCCAAAGGCGTAGAGGCCGTTATTACCGGCAACTGCGGCCCCAAAGCCATGCAGGTTTTCGCCGAGACGACGATCAAGGTAATCATCGGTCAACACGGAATGATCAAAGACGTTGTCGAGAAGTTTAAAAACGGAGTTCTCAGCCCATCGACCCGCGGGAACGTTCCCGAGAAATCCGGGGTCGTGCAGTCCGCATCCGTACCAGGCGTCCAACAGCCAGGCATGGCCGGTGGTGGCCGGGGTATGGGTGGCGGTGGCGGCCGAGGCATGGGCGGTTGCGGTGGCCGGGGCATGGGCGGGGGCGGTCGGGGCATGGGTGGCGGCGGTGGCCGAGGCATGGGCGGCGGCCGAGGTATGGGTGGTCGACGATAGCACCCTTCCGATCCCGGCCTTCCGGGTGTTAGGCGATTAATGTCAAAGAATATGTCCGCCTGCTTGTCTTTTCATCCGTCTTCTGCGTTGGGCTTTTCCACACATAGCCCCACTATGCGTAAAAAAGCCCGCCTTGAATACGAATGAAAATCCTGTGCATCCTGGTATATGCTTATCCGCCAATCGCCTTAAAAAATGGAAAGAAATGAGCCATCCATGAAACAACCCGACTATCGATATCTTTTCGGTCCGGTGCCATCCCGTCGTTTCGGGCGCTCCCTGGGAATTGACCTAACGCCTTACAAAACTTGCAGCCTGGATTGTGTCTTCTGCCAGTTAGGCCGTACGCCGCAAAAAACGTTAGATAGAAAAGTGTACGTCCCCACAGCCAATGTCATTGCTGAAATCGACCACTGGCTGCAAACCGATGGCAATGCGGATTACCTGACCCTCTCCGGATCCGGCGAACCCACCCTGCATGCCGAGTTTGGCCGGGTGCTGGCGTTTCTCCGCGATCAGCCCATTCCGTCGGTGCTGTTAACCAACGGCACCCTTTTAAACGTACCGGAAGTACGGGAAGCCGCTGCCCTGGCCCGGGTGGTCAAAGTTTCGCTGAGCGCCTGGGATCAGAAATCTTTCGAGTGGGTCAACCGCCCTCATCCTCAACTTGCATTCAAATCATTTTTCGATGGATTAAAACAATTCCGCAACAGCTATGACGGTCAGTTGTGGCTGGAGGTCTTCCTGCTTTCCGGTATTAACGCCATGGCCATCGATGTTGAAAAAATTGCCCTCCTGGCGCGCCAGCTGAAGCCGGACCGCATCCATCTCAACACCATCGCCCGGCCTCCGGCCGAGAATTTTGCCGCGGCCGTATCCATGGACCAGATGGAGGTGCTTGCCAGCCTGTTCGACCCACCGGCCCAGATCGCCGCCGGATTCAGCAACGAGCGCTCGGAAACGATTAAAGCCAATGAAGAAACCATTCTTGCCATGCTCAAACGCCGGCCCTGCACCATCCAACATATCCAAACGGCATTCGGGATGCATATCAACGAAGTCTCCAAATACCTGGGGCTGCTCATGAAGAAGGAACAGATTCACGCCGATTTAAAAAACCAGGAGGTTTATTACCGGTCCATTTGAGTGGTCGTGAATGGTAAGGATCGGTTATGAAGGCAGTTACCATGACAGAAAAGGAACGTTACTTAACGTTACCAACAAATCAAACCGGATCTAGCGGCAGGGCTGTCCCTACTCCTCGTCTCCGCCGCCCATCTCGATATCCCGGCAGTCTGGGTCGCTGAAACAGGGCGCGCTTTCGAGGGTCATCAGTTGGACGCCTTTTTCAAGGCGTTCAGCAATGAATTTTTTGCCACAAATACTGCAATAGACATATACGGGGGCATAATTATCCGGCAGACTGAGAACGGTCTGCTGACCACAGTACGGACAATCACCGACATCTTCCCCGGACACGGGTTTGGCTAAGGCTGCACTGTTCATGGTAATCCCTCCATGTTTTTTTATTTCAATAACAATCTCCGATGACCGTCATACAGATAAGAATCACGAATCGTGCCAAATGGATGGCAGGCAGATGACGTGCAAACAGTGGCTGATGGTAAGGACAGAGGATTGGGGAGGGTATGTCTCGCTCTTTTCTTTGTTAACTCGATTCTTGGGGCCGATTATCTGCGGCCACCCGGAGGCCGGCCAGGTTCAGATCATGCGTATGATACGGCGTAATTATTTCTTGCCGGGTCCCTTATTTCCATATAGAAAAATCGGTATGAACAAACTTCAAGCCATGGCCCGTTCAATGATGCTCTTCAGCGAGGCGGGCCTAAATCCCAAAAGCAAGGAATACCGAACTTTGCGCCGATTGATTGCCTTTAAAATCGACCGATTGGGGCCTGATGCAGCGCTGGAGCAGATCCGCAGAGACAAGGATGAACTGCTGGCCCAAATGAAATTGATATTGTTTTAGGGGATCTCTTCAATCTGCATGCCGTGGGCCAACAGCAGCGCCGCCGTCACCCCCAATACCGGCCGATATCCCTGGGGCCAGGCACCGTCGGCAGGCAGGCGCAACGTCGCGGAACCGCAGGACGGGCTTTTGGCTTTCAGACAGCAACGCCGGATACCATGATCCTCGGCCATTTCGAGGGTCCGCCGGGCCCCTTGGATGAAGGCCTGGGTGCGATCCGCGCCGAATCGATCGACCACCGTTGCCCGGCCTGCCAGCACATCGGCCCCGTCACCGCCAACCAGGCTACAGGCGGTCCGCGGGGTGGACAATCCCCCCAACTGCTCCGGGCATATTGGTAAGACGCCGTCCCGTGCCTGACAATTCATGAATCGTGGATGGGATTTGCTCCGTCCGTCATAACGGCAGGGCTGACCGCAAAGGCAGGCACTGACAAGAATCATGGTGCGGGTGCGGAAGCAATTTCTTCCGGTTCTTCCTGGGTCTGAATCCAGAGATCACAATTTGCCAGGTAGGTCAGCGCAGCGTGATGGTGCCCGACGTCCGGGTACTTTTCCACCACGGCAAGAAAACGATTTTTGGCCGCTTTGTAATTCTTCTGTTTGTAGTAGAACACGCCGACATAAAATTCATGTTCGGAAAGGTTCTGATAGCAGGCCACCATGTCATTCCTGGCCATGCTGGCATAGGCGTCGTCCGGATATTGCCGAGCCAGCCGCTGGTAGGTTTCAAGTGCCTTTGCCGTATGCGATGGGTCCTGATCGGGCGTCCCCATCTGGTTGAAGTAGGACCGACCGATACGATAAATCACGTAAGGAATGGCTTCGTTGCGTGGATGCAACTGTTCGAACGACTCGTAGGCAAAAATGGCATCGGCGTATGATTTAAGATTGAAATGCGCATCAGCAATCTTCAGTTCAGCCAGGATCGCGTATTTTGAGAAAGGATACCAGTCACGCAATTTTTCAAAAGATTCGATCGCTTTTATATAATGGCCGTTGCTAAACAGGTCGACACCGTCCTGAACCAGTTCCTGGGCGGTTTTATCCCCTCGATGGCCTTCAAACCAAGCACATCCTGAACAGACCAGCAACACGCTCATGCAGACAAGCAGCAAACGTTTCATTAGTGTCAATATCCTGCTGCAAAAGGGAACCCGGAAATTCCCATGGGTAAAACCACCACCGGCGATGACTTTTTAACAAGGCATCGCCGGCCAGTTGGCGATCAGAAAAGGAATGCAATTACATTAGGAGAGAACACTGTTAAGGGCCTCTTCCAGTTTGGCTTTCGCGACCATGCCGGTAATCTGATCCGACACTTCGCCATTTTTGAAGAAAATCAGCGTGGGAATTGCTTTAATGCCGAACTTGCCCGGCGTTACGGGGTTGTCGTCCACGTTGCACTTGGTGAACTTTACTTTATCTCCGTAAGCGTCGGCCAGTTCGTCCAGAATGGGTCCGATCGCTTTACAGGGACCGCACCACGGAGCCCAGAAATCAACCACGACGGGTTGCTCGCTTTTAATGACCTGAGCATCAAAACTACTGTCCTCTATTTCCATGATACCGGCTGCCATATTGGATTGTCCTTTCGATTAAAGTTGGGGATGGCTGAGAAACCTCATCCAACATAATAACAAGCCCCATTATTGTCAACTGTTCCCTGCGACCCCGGCTGTGGCCGGCGGGGTCCCAAAAGGACCGCTTCAGACGGCATTTTTAGCGGTATCGGCCCACTGGCAGGCCCGCAGGTAGAAAGCCGGGATTTTGGCATCATCGGACTTGAGCGCTTCAGCAAGTTGAGTGATCTCTGACCAGCGCCCGTTTTCATAAGCCGTCACCAGTTCGATAAACCTGGCCAGGCGGCCCTTTTTGTGGATCAGAGCAAGTTTTATCGAATCGGTAAGCGGCAGTTCCCCGAGAACCTTGTCCATTGGCTGATCCGTTACCGCGTCGATCAGGGAAAACATCCCCAGGGTGAACATTTCCGACGGAGACGTCCTTTCCCGGGCATCATCGCTTAGCAATTCACAAAACTTGCCGCGCACGCAGGCCATACGAATCAACTCGTCGGGCTTGCCCTTTGCCAATCGGGACATGGCGACCAGGGAGACAAAACGGCGAATCTCATTTTCGCCCAGATAAACGAGGGCCTGCTTGACAGATGAAAGCTTGCGGACACGGGCGAAAAATACGGAATTGACATATTTTAGCAATTTATAGGAAATGCCCATGTCTCTGACGATGATATTTTCAAGGTCCTTCAAACTGAAACGCCCGCTGTTAATCTGAGCCATGATCATCATCAGGTTCAGCTGGAAACCTTGAACCTCACGTCCTTGAACAATTTCCGGCTTGCAGAAAAAATAGCCCTGAAACAGATCGAAGCCCATCTGTAGGGCCGATTCAAATTCTTCGATGCTTTCCACTTTCTCGGCCAGCAGATGCAGACGATCGATAGGCAGTCGCTTCAGATCGGCATTGAGTTCTGTTGCCGGTGTCAGACGGAAATCAAACTTAATAATATCGGCCAGGGCGATCAGGGGATCGAGTTCCGGCGCATACACGAAATCGTCCAGCGCAAGGGTATAGCCGGCGGCAGACAACTCCTCGCAGGAATTGATCAGGGCCGGACCGGGTTGGACATCTTCGAGAATTTCGACAACGGTGGTTTCCTTGGGCAAAAGCAAGGGGATTTTGTTTTCCAGAAGATTCTGGGTGAAGTTGATAAACGTTTTTTTCCCCTCTGCGAGGGCGTTGATACCGATGGTGAAAAACGTATTGGCCAGCAGGGTCTTTGTTGCCACATCCCCATGAATGACCGGTACCTGGTTGACCGCACCGTCTCGAAACAGCAGTTCATAGGCGACCACCGCCTTTTTTTTGTTGAAGATGGGCTGCCGGGCAACGTAAACATCTTCCATTTCAACCTCACCCCCATGGGATCACTTCATTGGTGATCGGAACGGAACAAGCGGCAAAAAATCCCCTCCTCCAGGCCATCGGGCAGGCGGAATATTCCCCTAACCACAAAACCATTATTGGAAAAATTGACAATCACCGCCTTTCTCTGCTACCACGTTTTCGGCGTGCCAACAAGCCCGGCATGGACTGCATGGAGAAAAGGGACACAAAATGGGTGAGAAGATTCGTATCGGCGCACTGATTTCCGGCGGAGGGACCAATCTGCAGGCCATTATCGACGCCTGTGAGGACGGCCGCATTGATGGCCGCATGATCTTTGTGGGGTCGGACCAGCCCGATGTGAAGGGACTGAAGCGGGCCGGCAACCATGGTATTCCCGCTTTCGTTGTGGACTATGCGCCATTGATCCAGGCCTATCGGCGGGATCCGGCGGGGTTCGCACTGCCCGAGGATTGCGACATCGAAGCGATCCTGACCAAACAGCACCTCTTCCCAGCCGATACCCCCAAAGACCGCGTACAGGCCTTTTTCAGTACCCGGGCCGCCGCAGAAAACCGGCTGCTCGCCGAGATGGCGGCCCATGGCCCGATCGATCTTCTCGTTCTGGCCGGTTTCATGCGCAACCTGACCCCCTATTTCATCGACCGTTTCAACCCGGACCCGGCTAAGCCGCGCATCATGAACATCCATCCGGCCATTTTGCCTTCGTTTCCCGGTGTTGACGGCTACGGTGACACCTTCCGCTACGGCTGCAAAGTCGGCGGATGCACGGTCCATTTTATCGATTATGGGGAGGACTCCGGCCCCATCATCGGCCAGCGGTCCTTTCCGATCCTGGAAACCGACACCCTGGACGATGTCAAACGCAAAGGACTGGAACAGGAGTGGCAACTCTATCCGGAATGCATTCAGCATCTTGCCCACGGCCGTCTGACAACGGTAAAAATGACCCACCGTATGGACGACGGGACGATACGGCAACGCACGGTGGTAAAAATCGCCCAAACCGATTAAGCCGCAAAGATGCTTACCTTCAGAATTTTGATCAGAGATATTTCATCATCATGGGAATGGCCACGAAGGTGCCGACGGCACTGCCCAGGTTGGTGAACACTACCACCAGCAGAATGCGGGTCACCTTGTTGCGCCAGAAGCCTTTGACCGAAAGGATATCTTTGGGCAGGCTTTCGAAATCTTTGACCTTGGGCTTGCGGGAAAAGGCCTCGACGATGCCGGACACCCAGCCGGCAGCGATCATGGGATTGAGCGAGGTCAACGGTGCCGCCAGAACAGAAGAGAGGATCGTCAACGGATGGCCCAGGGCAATCAAGGCGCCAAGTCCCGCCAGAACACCGTTGGCCGCCACCCACCAGGTGACCATGTCGGCCCCGGCGGCAGCGCCGCCACGGGAAAACCCGTATACGATCAACAGGCAGATACAGACCGGAATGAACCACTTCAGAAATCCGGTCAGCGGCCCTTTGGGGGGCAATGATTCCAGGGATGCCAGATCCACCGCCTGATCCCAGTAGCGTTTGATTCCCGGCACGTGCCCGGCGCCGACCACGGCCACGATGGTGTTTCCCGGCGCCGTGCGGATTTTTTCGGTCAGATAGCGATCCCGCTCGTCGATGAGGCTGTTGCGCAACTGGGGCATGGATTTGCCGACCTCGTCAAGGATCGAGGCCAGCATGTCCTGCTGCTTCATTTTTTCCACATCCGCCTCACTGATTTCTTCGACCTCGCCCAAGGACAGAATCAGCTGGAAAATCAGTTTCACCTTCCCCCACAACCCCATGCTGCGCCAGGTTCTGGAGAGGGTCACACGGATATCCCGGTCCGCCAGATGCACGGCGGCGCCCACGGCGTCGGCCGAGGCCATCGCCTGAATCATTTCCTGACCGGGGGCCACCTCCAGACGATCGGCAATGCGCCGTTGAAACGAGGCCAGCATCAGGTTGGAAAGCAGCAGAAAGGCTTTCTTCTCTTTGATTACCTTGATGATATCCATCTCCTGCCAGCGCTGTTTCTGGCGGATGGATTGCGCGCGGCTTTCGCACAGCTCCACACAGACGGTATCGGGCCGGGTTTCGTCAATGACGGCCTCGACCAGTTCTACACTATCTTTAGATACGTGGGCCGTGCCCACCAGAATGACCTTTTTGTCTTCGAAATCGAGATGGTGAATCATCTCGCTGTTGAGTTTATCGTTCATCGACGTTATGGTATTTCCCTTGTTGCCGGGATCGAATCCGGCCGTTAAATTCGCATGGGCACGTCCGCTGCAATGGCCGTTTGAACAAATTTTTCAAACCGCCTTTCAGGCGGCCCGATGGATGCCCAGCCAAGCGGCGGCACATCGCCTCACACCGGCAACGGTGCGGCGATCCCACCAAAGGAATCATCCATGGCATTATCGGCCGTTTACCGAAGCAACTGGAGCTGAGCCAATATATACGCTCTGCCGTTGATGTCAAACAGTGATTCCCGGCCACCCATTCCAGGCAGCAGCGACACCGGTGCCTGGCGGAAGCGGTCGGTGAACACCCAAACCAGGCGGGGAAACCGCATGTCGACAAACAGCGAATCTAAAAATCCATACACCATCCAAACCGAGCCCTTTTACCTCGCCACCGGCGGTGAAATCGAATTGTTCGAGGCGGCGTCTACGGCCTGTCTGCCGGTCATGCTCAAAGGCCCCACCGGTTGCGGGAAGACGCGTTTTGTCGAGCATATGGCCTATCGACTGAAACGGCCGCTGATCACCGTGGCCTGCCATGAGGATCTGTTTGCCTCAGACCTGATCGGCCGGTATCTGCTCAAGGACGATGAGACCGTCTGGGTCGACGGCCCCCTGACCCGGGCCGTGCGCATGGGCGCCATCTGCTACCTGGACGAAATCGTCGAGGCCCGCAAAGACACCACCGTGGTCATCCACCCCCTTACCGACAACCGCCGCAGCCTGTCCATCGACAAAAAGGGAGAGGTGATCCGGGCACATCCCGATTTCCTCATGGTCATCTCCTACAATCCGGGCTACCAGTCGGTGCTCAAGGACCTCAAACAGAGCACTCGCCAGCGGTTCGTGGCCCTCACCTTCGATTATCCGCAACCGGAAGACGAAGCCCGCATCGTGGCCACGGAGGGTCAGATCGATCCCGATACGGCCATGCGGCTGGTGACCCTGGCCAGCAAAATCCGCAACATCCGCGAGCAGGGCCTCACCGAGGGGGCCTCCACCCGTCTGCTGATCTATGCCGCCAATCTGATCGGTAGCGGAATCGCCTTCAAACGCGCCTGCACAGCGGCATTGTGTCAGCCACTCACCGATGACGATCGGCTGCAGGAGACCTTAAACGATCTGATCGACGATCTGGTCTGACATGGCTGCGGTTTGGCAACCAGACCCGGAAGCGACCCTTCGCCGGCACCTGGACCATCTGACCATTGCCGATCCGGAGGCGGCCCGGCGGCTGCAGACGCCCCTTGCCGATCTGGATCCGGCATCACCGGTCGAGGGGATGGACCGGGCCATCGATACGATTATCGAGGCCCTGGCGGTCGAGACCTCCTATGGTCACACCCTGGCTGACGGGGTCGGCCGGATACTGGCCGGCGGGGGGCAGTCCCGGATGAAACGCTACCTGGACCAGGTCACCGCCGCCGCCGCCAAAGGGCCGACCCTGGCTACTCTTATGGCCCGGCACCTGCCTGCAGTCCTGACCTGCCCCGACGAGCATCTGGCCGTTCATTTTGAAGCGGCCGTCCAAGTGATGCTGAAAAAGGGTACCTATACGCTCAACGCGCCCCTGGAGACCCTTTCCGGCCTCATCGACGATGGCGATATCGCCTGCGCCCATGCCTTTCTCGACCTGCTGACCACCGCCTATGCCCTGGACACCACCTATAACCGCACGGTCTATCTGACCCACACCCTGGCCCGGGCCGTGGCGGGATTTGCCCGTCGCCGCCGGTTGTGGCAGATCCAGGGCCTGACGCGCATCATGGGCATCGACGAGCGCCTTGCCGATGGCTACCTGCAGGGACTCGCCGGCGGGCTGCATCTTCTTTCGGAACCGGCGCTGGACCGTTTTCTGGACCAGGCCATCGGACGTTACGACCGCAACCCGGACGCGGGGGGCCGTTTCCTCTCCCTGGAATCCCGCCAGGCCAGGGAAACCTGCCAGGCGCTTCAGGTGGCCGTGCCCCTGTCAGCGGTCCGTTCCAACCTGGAACGTTACCTGAGCGCCCGTACGGGTCTGGCCATTGGTGTGCGCCCGCTTTCCACCCTGTCAAGTCGATCGGCGTCCCCGCCCCTGGTCCGCTGTGACGGCCGCGCCATCTACCTGCCCGACGAAATGGATCTGTTGGATGACCGCGAGGCCAACGCCGGCCTGTATAAACTGCTGGTGCGCCTGGAAGCGGGGGCCATCGAATTCGGCACCTTTGATCTGGACACGGAAATGGCCGTTGCCACAGCCGGCATGCGGCCTTGTCAGGAGACATCGCCGGTCACGGCCCTGCCGTCCGATCTGGAACGGTTGATCCGGCGGTTCGACCGGCCGGATCTGGCCCTGGACCTGTTTACCCTTTTCGAACATGCCCGCACCGCCCGGAGCGTCCGCAGGCGCTATCCCGGCCTTTTCCGCCGCCTCACCGATGCCCAGAACGACGCGTCCCTGGCCGCCATCGGCGGCGATGTTCCCGGGGGAACCCTCTACCCGTTTTACCGTCACCTGGTCATGCAGGTCCCCCTGTCGGCAGATCCGTCGCAACAGACCCTTTTCCAAGCGATGGCCGACCGTTTCAATCGGCCGACGGATGGAAATGACACGGATACACCGAACCACAGCGTTTGCTTGACCCTGGAATTCTACCCGGCGCTGTCCAGGCTTGGGGAGGGCTACATCCCTCTGCAAGCGCCCTTTGGCCGCCGATTCGATCCCGATCGGTTCGGATCGTTTCATGCCGCCTACCAGCGCCTGGCCAGCGAAATCAAAACCCACCTGAACGCACGAGAAATCCGGGTGTATCGAAGCGACATCCAGTGCCTGCTGGTCGAACAGAACGGACAGCTCGATGCATCCGACCTATACCGGCTGATCGCCGGCAAACCGGCCGCAGCCGACCCGACCGCCACGACAGTGATCGACTTGCCCGATCTTGAAGCCCTGATATGCCGTTGCGGATTAGGGCCGCAGGACATCGACAAGGATGGCGCCAATGCCTTCCGATACCGGGAATGGGACTGGTGCATGGGCGACTATCTGCCGGATCGGGTGCGGCTGCTGGAACATGAGATCCACAGCAGTGACCCGGGCTTCTACCGCCGGACGCTGGATACCTTTCATGGGCTGGTGCGGCGTATCCGCTACGCCTTCGAACTGTTGCGGCCCGAAGAGATCACCATCCTGCGGCAGTGGCGGGAGGGCGACGCCTTCGACTACCGCGCCCTGCTGGACTGGGCCATCGACCGCAAGGCCGGCCTGATTCCCTCGGACCGCCTCTTCATTAAGCGGGTCAAACGAATCCGGGATGTGGCCACGCTGTTGCTGGTGGACCTCTCGCGCTCCACGGCCAATACCGTGGACGAACGGGGCACCCGGGTGCTGGACGTGGAGAAGCAGGCCATCGTACTGCTCTGCGAGGCCCTCCAGGTGGTAGGCGACCGTTTTGCCGTGGCCGGTTTCTCGGGCAGCGGCCCGCTGGGAGTGGATTACTACCGCATCAAAGACCTCGAGGCACCCTTTGACGACGCGGTCAAAAGCCGCATCAGCGCCATGGCCCCCCAGCGCAGCACCCGCATGGGCGCAGCCATCCGCCATGCCACCGCCCTGCTGCAACCGGTCCAGGCGCGGGTGCGATTGATCATAATTCTGGGCGACGGGTTCCCCAACGACCTTGAATACAAAGGGCCCTATGCCGTGGAGGACACCCGCCGGGCAGTCATGGAAGCGCGCGCCGCCGCCGTACATGTCAAGGCCATCACCGTCAACATCAGCGACAACGGTCAGCTGGACCGCCTTTACGGCAGCCACCACCACACCCTGATCGGCAACGTCCGCGACCTGCCCGACAAACTGGTCAGGGTTTACAGCGCACTGACGCGACATTAACTTATACCCATCGACAGAGAATCAATCACCGATGAACAAAAGGAGCATCAGTGAAAATTTTTGACGATATTTTCCACTGGAACGGGTATGGGGGGAAGTTCAACCTTGCCGCCGGACGGTGCCGGTTGAGGCTGTTCGACCTCTCCAAAGACGAATCCCAAACCGTTGCACAGCTCAAACCGATCATCGCCGTGGTCTCCGACCTGCCCGGCGACTGTTTGTCGGCCCCGAAAAAGGTATCCCTGCGCGCCTGCATCAGCCACGTGGCCACCACCATCGTCCACCGGTTCAAGGTCGATCATCAGCGCATGGTCCTGATCGAGTACTATCCCCGGAAAACTTACGGCAAGGATGCGGAAAAGTTCATTCCGGAAAAATACGATCAGGTGGATCTGCAGTGGCATGGTGACAAGGCCCTTTTCCCTAACTGGCGCCCCCTCCAGGCCCCGCTTCTGGATACGGTGCGGACGCTGGTTGCCAACCATCCATAGTTCAGCAACCAGGGCCTCATTTTCCAGATGCACGCCGCCGTTCTACAATCGCTTTGGCCGGGATCAAGCCCGTGGCGGCAGCCGAAACGATATTACCCGCCACGCCCGGTCCGTCGCCGGCCACGTACATGCCGCCGACCTGGGTTTCCAGTTGGGCAGAGGTCTCCACCTGGGTGGCGAAAAACTTGATTTCGGGTGCATAGAGCAGGGTCTCATCGTTGGAAACGCCCGGAATCACACTGTTCAATCGCTCCAGCCCGTCGATGATATTGGTGAGGATCCGTTCGGGAAGGGCCATGGCAATATCCCCACACACCACATTGGTCAGGGTGGGTTCGATATAGCCTTTGTGGATACGGTTCCAGGTACTGCGCCGTCCGCGCTTCAGATCGCCGAAGCGCTGCAGGATCGGCTTGCCGCCGCCGATGAGGGTCGCCAGCCGCCCGATGGCCTCGCCATAGGCCTGGTTGTCGGTCACCGGTTCGGTGAGCACCACCTTGGACAGAAACGCGAAGTTGGTGTTGGCCGATTTGCGGTCATGGTAGGCGTGACCGTTGACGCAAACGAAATCGCTGTAGCTCTCCAAGGAGACAAACCCGCCCTGGTTGGTGCAGAAGGTGCGGGTCTGATCGTCGTACTTGCCGGTCTGAACAAAAAACGTGGGGTCGTAGATCACATCACACAGATCCTGCATGATGTCGTTGTGCACCTCCACGCGCACCCCCACCTCGATCCCCCGCTGGGTCAGGCCGATGCCCAGTTTCTCGGCCACCCGGGCGACCCAGTCCGCTCCGATGCGCCCCGGCGCCAAAATCACATTATCGCAACGGTACGCCCCGCGACGGGTCTGTACGCCCACAACCCGCCCCTGGTCCACCTGCACCGCCTCGACCGATTCGGATGTGTGGATCGTCACCCCCTGGGCGCGAAGATAATCGCTCATGGCGGCAATGTAGCCGGGCAGACGGTCGCTGCCCAGGTGTTTCTGCTTGATCAGCAACAGGTCGATGCCGAACCGTTTGGCATTTTTGCGGATCTCCCGGGCCGCCGCCATATCCGTCGGATAGACCGGCCCGTCCATTCCGAAACGGTTGAAAATGGTTTCGGTCTCGTCGATCAGGGCCTCGGCGGCCGATATGGGCATGAACTGGGTCAAATCGGTTTTGCCCAGCTTGTGAATAAAGTTGAGTTTGCCGTCGGAAAAAAGGCCCGCGCCCCCGATCCCGCAGAGAATATTGCAGGGCTTGCACTGGGTGCAGTACTGGCGGTCGGCCACCGGACAGGCCCGTTTGAGCGGTCCCTTGCCCCGCTCCAGGAGCAACACCTTCAGATCGGTTTGCGCGCCCAGGTAAAAGGCCGCAAAAAGGCCGGCCGGACCACCGCCGACAATGATGACGTCAAAAAAACCGGTATTCGGAGATGCGCTATGCAAAGTGACACTCTCCCGGGTTGGATGCGAAAATGGAAAAATTGTTCAATCAGAGATATACTGTAGCGGATGGCCAGGATCAAGGCAACCGCTGGCCGAAGCGCCGGATCAGGCGCGATACCCCATCGGCAAACCGCTCCGCCGGCGGCAGCAGGCTGAGAACGACAAATCCCTCACGGTAAAAATCGTAAAACATCCCCGGATGGATCAGGGTGCCATCCGCCGTCAGCATTGCAAGTGCCCGTTCATCGTCGCCGATCGCATCGTCAATGGCCAGCACCGTGTACCAGCCCCCCTCACGGATCAACCGATGCATGTTGGACATGCCGGCGACCCGCTGTTCAAGCCAATTCTCGTTGCCGGCGATGCGGGCCTTGATCTGGCGCTGGATGTCACGCCGTCCGGCAAGCATCGGCGGGGCGCCGAGCTGCACCGGCGTGCCCACGGTCAGGTAGAAATCCATGAGTGTTTCCAGATGGGCCAGGGCCTCTGCGGCTTCGCCGGGATCACCGCCGACGACCATCCAGCCCAGCTTCATCTGGGGCAGGCCGAGAAGCTTGGAAAATCCGTTGAGCACAAAGGTCAGAGCCGAGGTCCGGTTCACCACGGTTGCCGACGGCGGCGGGAAAGCGGCGGCCGGGAAGTCGGCGAACACCTCATCCACGATCAGGGCCATGCCGTGCGCCCGGCACAGCTTGTCGATGGCGGCCAGTTCATGGGCCTTGATATAGTTGCCGGTGGGATTGTTGGGGTTGACCACCACCACGGCCCGGGTGCGGCGGGTGACCATGGCCGAGAGCACCTCCAGATCGACCGACCAGCCCGTTTCATCGGCATAGCGTAGCGGATAGGAGTGGCAGGCCAGCCCTTCGAAACCGGCCAGGTGAGAGAGCAGGGGGTAGCCCGGCCGGGGAATGAGGATTTCATCCCCCGGATCGGCCAGGAGTTTGAACAGCACCCCGTAGGCTTCGCTGGTGCCGGCGGTCAACAGGAGATCGTCGGGCGAGACGGTTTCCCCCAGTTCCCGATAATAGGCGGAGACCGCCTCACGGGCCACGGCCAGGCCCCGGGGCGCGGGCGCGTAGATCATGGTTTCGGGGCCGGCCAGGGCGGACCGAATGGTGTCGGCGGCATATTCCAGGCCGGCCCGGGTGGGGTTGGCATCGGTCAGGTCGAGGATCGCCTCACCCCGGGACATCCGTTCGGCCATCATTTCGCCCAAGGGGTGGCGAGCGGCATTCCAGTCAAATCGTTTCGAATACATGGGTGTGGTTATCTTCGGAGTTCAAAATCATTGTAGGCCCGGGCATTTATCCAGAGCCATTCCGTGACAAAAACAACCCCTGGATCTTCACCTGCGACCAAGCCAAAGCCATTTTAATGACAACGGAGGAGCTTATCAAGGAGAGAGTGTTGAAAGCCCAGGGTAACCGCATTTGGACGGTTTCCTGTTTTTCGCGGCCAAGGACCGCTCCTACACGTTCTTACGATATGGCTGTTTAATGGGTTGCGTTGTAAGAGCTGGCCATGCCTGCGACAACGGTTTTCCATAGAGGTTGCCAAATGCGGTTACCCTGGTTGAAAGCCGGGCGTACACAATATGCTGGTAAGGACGCGCAAAACTGCCGCGCGCCTCACAGCATCGGCGTTGTCGCGCCGAGGAAAGCTCGGCGCATCTGGCAGGGTGAAAGTCCCTGTCGGGAGGAAAGCCAGTAATGGCTTTCTGTAAGGGTTAGCCACCCACCCGTATCGAGCCTTGGGTCCATGGCGGAGATACTCACTGATCATTGTAAGTGTCGGACGCCGATAGCTTCGGCTGGAAACGAGCCGCGACCCGGAGAAACCGGAGCCATTCGCGGATGGTCTCACCCCGCTGAACGATCAATGGAGAAGGAGTATTGAACAAGATGGGCTAAGCGTAGGCAGAGAATCCTGTAGGCCGTAGGGGTGATCGCGCACCCTGAAGTGCTGGTACAGCTTCGAAAGAGCAACTTGCGGACGCCGAGGGTTTTAACGGTCGCCGAAGGCAACACAGAAGCATCCGCTATGGCGAGGATGTGGAGGTCCGCCGGAGTCCACAGGCCGTGGCATGCAGGAAGAGATGCGTCGTAGCACTCGGGAAGCCCCAAAGGTTCCAGGAAAGGAAGCATGGTTCATTATAGTTTTGAAATGCTTAGTTCCAACATCTGGTGGGAGGAAAGTCGGGATATCGGCAATCTTCTACACGCCGATGGGGTGTCTTATCAGGCATACTACTCAGAGGTGGGGAAAGCCCACTACACGCCTTCGCACAGTTTGGGTGGTGCAGGCATGGGGAAGGACCTGACGGAAGTACGTAGCCCGCAAAGGAAACTCGTACCGGACAAGGTCGGGCTGGAGCAATACGAGCCAACCTCCCTGCGGGGAATAGCAATTAAGGCAAAAGCGGATGGGAAACATCGTTTTCAGGACCTTTACCGGTGCCTGGATGCCCCATTTCTGCACTTCTGCTGGAAGGATCTGAACAAGGATGCCGCCAGCGGAGTGGACGAAGTGACGGCGCAGGCCTACGAGGAAAACCTTGAGGCCAACATTCAGGCACTGGCGGAGCGACTGAAGACCAAACGCTACCGTGCCAAACTGGTACGGCGATGTTACATCCCCAAGGAAAATGGCAAACAAAGACCCCTGGGCATTCCGGCCCTTGAAGATCGGTTGGTTCAATTGGCCTGTGCCAAGCTACTGACGGCCATCTTCGAGGCTGACTTTTTAGACAATAGCTACGGATATCGGATGAGTCGGAGCGCAAAAGAGGCAATCGAAGACCTGCGCTTTAATCTCCAGTTCGGAAAATATGGATATATCGTAGAGGCCGATATCAAAGGCTTTTTCGACCATATGGACTGGAAATGGCTATTACGGATGCTCCGGGAAAGAGTCGATGATGCGGCGTTTATAAACTTAATCCAAAAATGGCTCAAAGCTGGCATTTTAGACACGGATGGAATGGTGATCCACCCCGAAACGGGGACTCCGCAAGGTGGTTTATGCAAAGCTTTGCATAACCCGCCTTATGCGAAGTTCGCGATTATGCAAAGTAAATCGCTTAATGTACAATATTTCCAACACATGCACTGAATTTACTTTGCATAATATCACGACTACTTCAGATTTGAAAGCCATTCCAACAATGCAGCGTCTTTATTCCAATCGGGAAGATTGCTATCTACCAGAGTTGGATAGGCGTTTTCGATGGCCTGACGTTTCAATTCGGTATCACACTTTGCGTAAATTTCGGTGGTTTTGATATCCTCATGTCCGAGAAAATCCCTGATATAGATAAGGCTAACGCCAGCCTGCAGCAGGTGCATTGCTTTGCTGTGGCGAAACATATGTGGCGTCACTTTTTCCGGCATGCTTGCAGATATCTTTTTCGCCGAAACAACATACTGAGAGATGATGTAGGCAATGCCTTCCTTAGTGAGTTTGCTACGATGCTTGTTGACAAAAAGCGGATAGTCCTTTTTCCAATCTTTATCAAGGGAATGCTCCTGAAGGTAATGTTGAAGCAAGGTCAGAGTATTTTTCATTAGAGGAACTCTGCGCATCTTATTGCCTTTTCCAGTGAGGATAAGCAGTGCCGGATTGTCCACTACAACATCCCGTACCCTGAGATCGGCTAATTCCTGCACTCTGCATCCTGAATCATAAAGAACACTCAAAAGCGTCAGGTTTCGTCGGCCTTTCACGGTCATTTTATCCGGCTGTGACAGCAAAAATTTCATCGCCTCCGGTGTCAGATGTGGCGCCGACGGCTTGGAGGCCTTCTTGACCGGTATGGCAATGACCTTTTGGAAATGAAGGATTCCTGATGGTTCCTCGTATTGAGCATACCTGAAAAAGGAATGTATGGCTGCAAGCCTTTGGTTACGGGTTGCAGTGCTACATTTACGTTTCTTTTCAAGCCATTCGAGAAAATCAGCAATCATTACATGGGTCAGCATGCCCATGTTCAGCTTTTCGGCAGGTATATCCTTCTCTTCCTGACAGTAACGGAGTAGCAATTTAAAGGTATCACGGTAGGATGCTATCGTATTGTTACTGGCATTTTTCTGTCGAGGCAGATACACGGAAAGAAATCCAGTAAGGTGAGTTGCAAAATCAGTAGGTTTCATAGCCATTACCCTCCAGTCGAGGAATGATATCAGGATAACACCCTTCGAGTTTGATGGATATATCTGGAAAGATATCAGCTGTAAGTCTGAGGTAATAGGTTGTTTCCTCAAAGGAATCGTGTCCCATATATGTTTTCAGTACAGGAAGATATGCGGCAATGTCTTTCCCTTCCATCACCCATTTTTTCAGACACTGGCAGGCATATGTATGACGAAAATCGTGTACTCTCGGACCTTTTCCTCTTCCGCCATGAGAGATGCCGGCTCTCCACAGGAATCGCCTGAAATTGTGGTAAACATTTCCTACAGTCATTGGCTTTCCTTTAAGTCCTGGGAAAAACCAATCTAAAGTTTCCTAAATTCAATCAAGCCGCCATGCGCAGCAGTACGTCCACGAGAGAATTAAAGACGGATTTGCGTGGCACCGGGAAGAGCCTACCAAAATCCTTGTCCATCGCGGCCTTTGTAACGGATCGGCGGACATCCGAAAAGGCAAAATGACGGCGGCCGCCGACGGCATGCCGGCGAGATGGCGTTTTCTCGACCCGGCTGGCGTAAATCCAGGCGACGGTGGTCGCCAGCATGCAAAAGTGCAGATGGTTGCTGACGGCCTGCGGATGACGGCTTTGCGTGTCAGCGCTGCCGATGTCGTTTTTCAATTCCTTGAATAAGGCTTCGATCTTCCAGCGGGCCCCATAGTATTCGATAATCTGCTCAGCCGAAAGGGACAGGTCGGTGGAATAAAGTGCCACCCACTGTGTCTTACGATAGACCCAGACCACCTTGACCGCACATCGGATGGTCTTGAGCATCACCACGCGTTCATAGGCTACGATGTTCCGGTTGCGGCCATACAGGTTGACGATGTATTCTTTTGCCAGCGATTTGAATCGAACGGCCAACGCTGCCGCATTCCCCAGCTTGCGGCCATATTTACGCGGGCGGCCTTGTCGTCCGGTCGGAGGTGGCGGCAGTTCAAATATTGTGCTGTTGGATCGAAGCCTGGAAATCATATCCACCCATATGCCCAACTGTTTTTTCAATGGCTTCCACAGGCCGCCATTGCCGAACCATGAGTCGGTGATGATGACAATCCGTTTTCTGGGAAACACCGCGGCAATCTCACCGATCATGTCGACCGCCATGGCAAGCTTGCTCTTGAATGTCACTTCCGGTCCATTGCTGTCACGGTTCATTCGTTCGATGGTTTTCTTCAGGAGGTAGAAACGATAACTCAGCGGCAGACAGGCCCAACGTCCCTTGATCATCTTCAACAACCCCACAGCAACGATGTTCTGGGCCCACGGATACCTGGACTGGTTTTGCTTGGCAGCATGATCGAAAACCTTGTCGCAGGCGAAAATCTTCTTGCCTGTCTTGGCGTTGATACTGTCATCCAGAGCCAGCATTAACCGCCCACCGGTCGTTGGCAGCGGAATCAATTTCCACAGCGTGGGCCATAACCGTTGCCATGGAATCCGTGGGGATGCCATGAAGGTATAGAACTTTTTACGACTGATCCCGGAAAAGCCGAACACCGTCTTCAAGCACCGTAGAATGTTTGAGGTCCTCGATGAGGCGAAAGGAACAATGATCGCCACGATCGTGTATACGAACCATATTCCCCGTTCCTGACCTTTACTGGACTGAGCAAATTCGTTTTTGAGTTTTTCAAGGATGTCGTGTAGGATAAGCATGCGAGGCCTCCGGTTGGGTTGTTTGTTTGTGGAAGAAGAAACATACCACAACCGAGCCTCGCAATCAACATTAACATACTGTATTAACTAAATATTTGATCATATTGCCAAAAATCGGTCCCGATATCTGTAATGATTTCAATAGGTTACAGGCGACCGCCATTTTGCTAACCATCTGTTATTACAGGAAATATTAATATTCTTCAGTAGTACTCACCCCGCCGGGCTGCTTTCAAAAAGGGGAAACTTTAGAAACCAATCAGACCCCTTTGAAAGGTTATGCACATTTTCAGAGTAGTTCCGGCATCGACCGGTAAGCTCGTCTGACATGGCAACCAAACGGCTATTGTCTTTTTTTGAATGATGAATGCTCAGTATGCCTGCATCCGTATCCACATTTTCGACCTTCAGAAGTCTTGCTTCGGAAGACCGAAGGCCGCAGGCGTAAACTAGCCGGAAAAATACCGGCATGATGAGATGGCGATATGGACATTCACCGACGTAGCAGCATTGATCCGTCTGATGGAAGAATCGTTTCAGTTCATTTTCCGTATAGATGTGAGAAACATACTGCTGTCCCGCCGGGTAATATCCTTTTGGGAGGACGTATGCGCCAATTCCAATATTTTCCATATACACGGCAAGCTGCCGCAAGATAGAGGCTCTTGCACACTGATTGGCCTGTGCCTCATAGTTCCTTTTTGAGCACCACTCCAATACTATTTCCTTTGAAAGGATCGATGCTTCGGGATATTTTTCAGCGGTAAAGGAGGAAAATCTTGATAGATGCGCCGTTTCTGCCTCATATTTATACCCGACCGCTTGCTTCAAGCCGACATGGTTTTTGATATGCTCTGCAAATGGACCTCTGAACGGGTAGTTTCTCATGAGCCCACCTCCGGAGTATGCAGACAGCATTCTTTAAGCTTATTGATGCCCACCTTCAAATAGACTGCTGTAGCGTCCGTGTCCGTATGACCCAGAATATCCGAGATGACAGCAAGCGGTGTGTCATGCTCAAGCATTCTTGAAGCTGCCGTATGACGAAGAGAGTGCATACCACGGTGCTTCTTCAAAGTAGGCAGATGTGCAATCCGCATATAATCACGGATTATCTGATACAGATGATCATTTTCCGAAAAGGGAAGAAATGGCGCCACGTGCCTTACAAAAAGAACAGGCAAATCCACTTTTGGCCTGCCGTATTTCAGATAATCAATGACAGCCCATCCAACTTCGGAAGGAATCGGCAGGGTTACTGTTTCCCTTGTTTTTGATTGGATAAATGTCAGTTTCTTCGTTCCCCAGTCGAAACAACCAAAAGTGAGGTTTTTGATATCAGTGACTCTAAGACCCAACACGCAGGCAAGGAGGATAATGGCATAGTCCCGTTTTCCCTTTGGATTTCCTCGATCAATGGCGCCTATCAGTGCATCCAACTCTTCTTTCGTCCAAACGGATGGGATGCGTGTCTGTTTACGAGCCTGAATCATTGGTGTTTTAGAAGCCAGATCCGTTTGTAGGATGTTCTGTTCCTGCAAATACCTTAAAAAAGAACGTATGGAGCAGATGTTTTGTTCCACAGTCTTATAGGTGTAACCGGCCAGTGTTCGTATATACCCGTTGATAACAGGAAGCTCGACATCGTGACAATCACGGATTCCCTGGGAAACAAGATAATCCATGAAACGCTCCGATTGCTTCACGTAATGATTTACGGTTACTTTGGAATAATCCTTGTGCTCACAGTATCTTTTAAAATCCTTGATGACACCTATGTAATAGGAATCTGTAAGCAGTTTCCTATGTTTATAGTACCGTCTAAGAACAGTGTGGTGGAGTTGGAAGTCTCCAATCATACGGATGATGCGGAGTTCTTGCGTATCCTTCTGGGATAGGGTTTTATCAAAATCCTTTTCAAGGATCTGGTAGTGGTGTTCGACATAGTCGATTCCAAGTTGCTCGGAATAGAAAATCTCATCCCGCCCTTCAGCGAACTGAATAATTTTCTTCCAACGGTTGCGGTAAAACTTCATGGAGCCTTCGGTGTAACCGAGCCGAAGTAGCTCCTGCTCCAAATCCTGTAAAAGCTCTTCCAATGGTTTCTTTTGCATAAAAAGTATCTCCTTATAATGATTTTTTGAGCTTTTGCTCAGTCTCATTGGCGGAGATTATGCTTATTAAATCAAAAAGAAACCCTTGAATTAAGACGAATTTTATGGCTTACTTTGCATAATTACTTTCTTTGCATAAGGTGGTCCTCTGTCGCCGTTGCTCTCCAACATCGTACTCGATGAACTGGATAAGGAATTGGAGAAGCGGGGTCACCAATTCGTCAGGTATGCTGACGACTTCAGGATTTACTGCAAAAGCCGGAAAGCCGCCGAGCGTGTGAACAAGAGTATCACGAAGTTCATCACCGCGAAGCTCGAGCTCAAGGTGAACGAGGAGAAAAGCGCAGTGAGCCGACCATGGCTCCGCAAATTCCTGGGATTTACCTTTATCAGTATGTGTGGACAGACCAAGATCCGGATTCACCGAAAAACAATTTCACGTTTCAAGGAGCGAGTCCGGGAACTGACGAACCGTAATCAAGGGAGAAGTCTGAGCCAGATTATCAAAGATCTGAATCAGTACCTGATTGGTTGGTGGAACTATTATCGCCTGACAGAAGCCAGGCACCTGTTCAAGTCACTCAATGGCTGGATCATCCGCCGGCTGCGGTGCGTTGTCTGGAAACAATGGAAAAACCCCAGGACCAAGGTCCGAAACCTCAAAAAGCTTGGCATTGCGCATAAGGACGCCATGCTTTGCGGTAACGCCCGCAAAAAGTACTGGCGCATGAGCAAGGTCAAGTGGGTGATATTTGCTCTACCAAACCGTTACTTCTTCGAACGAGGACTATTCCTGCCTGCTCAATAACCTTCCTGATCAGCCGAATCGCCTTGGTACGCGATCCGTATGCCGGGTGGTGTGGGAGGGGGTGGCCGCGAGGTCACTCCCTATCCCGATATGAATTAATTTCAAGCAGATCGTATTTTGGATGTTTATACTGCAACATATGGCATGAACACTTTAAATCTTTGCAGTATTGACGTGTATCTTCAATTTTGTCAGAAGGAAAATTGAAACCTAGCACAACACCTAAAATGCAATCTTCTATTTGTATATATATCATCTCTGGGATTTTCAGAATATAATATCCATCTATATTCTGTCTCATCCCTCCAGTCGATGCTTTTTTTAAAATAAATTGACCTTAACATGTCATTCGCATTTATAAGTTCGAATAAATCAATTTTGGATAAATCCAAATTTTTCCAGTACTGGATAACAGAACCGCCATTTACAAAATGTAGCCAATCGTAATATTCAACTCCACCTGAAATTAAATATTCTGTTTTTGAGGCCATTTTATTTAATTCGGTGGTTAAACATTCACGGTCTAAAACTATACAAAACCCTTTGGAATTTTCGCCATATTGTGACCACATGCGAGGTCTCCCATATGTTGCAGATTCTATAAGGCAATTTTCTGCAGTGTTTTCGATATGTCTACAAGCGCAAAAAATGTTTAGCCTATTTCCAATACTTTTTTTGTAAACGGTCACGGGGCTATTAGCTGAAGAGAGGCTTAGATCCAACTCACATCAACAGAGATGCCTGCAAAGTAACATTCCAGGCATTCGACTATAAACGGAAATGTGGCTTTATCTCTCAGTCGGCAGGTTTCTTTTACAGACAAGATTCGTTCGACCCAGCGGTTGCCTTTGTCGCTTTGCGTTCCCAGACTACATTTGCGCCATAGCACGCCAAAGCGCAGAGAGCGTTCGGCACGGTTGTTGGTGGGTTCGACGCCATCATGTTCGAGAAAGGTCCACAATGCGTCAATTTCTCGTATTATTTGCCTGGCCAGGCGACCGGCACCGTCGGTGTCGTCTTCAAAAAGGCTGAGGATGAGCAACAAGGAGTTATAAAAACGCTCCCATTTTAAAGGTGGCGGTTTGTTTTTTGAAAATTCGATCAGGGTATTCAAATGTGCCAAGATTAACTTGCCGCCTCGCCTTTCGTTGAGTTTTCTACTCTCGATTAACGCCTTGGCCTTTCGGATCAAATGGGCCAGGCAGGTTTGCCGGCCATGGACCCATTTGCAATAAAGGCGATAACCATCGCTGATCAAGATGCCTTTCCAGTCGGCGATCAGTTCGAGAAAGGCCTGTTTGGATCTTTTCGGATCGATGCGGAAAAAGGCCACCATCGTATTGACCATTACCCAGAGCCATTGCAGATTGTGCTTTTTAAACCAACTGGTTTCATCGATGAAGTTGCACTCACTGCTGCGGGCCACCTGGCCGATACGCTCATAGGTGGAGGCAATGGCCTCGGAAGCGCGGTCGATAACCTTTTGGATCGTGCCGGTGGCGATTTTGATATCAAACACGGAGTGGACCAGTTGCTGCACATTTCTCCGACTCATGGCCTTGATACCACTCAGTTCGGCGATAAACGCACAAAACCGCGGGCCGTAGCCGGTGCTAAACGCCTCCGGAACCTGTGCTTTGACAATCTTGCCGCACCCAGGGCATTGACCTTGGTGCAGAACAAAATGGGTGATGTCCATCTCGATTTCAGGCAATTCGATATGTTGGTGAGTATGAAAGGGTCGCAGATTATCCCAATCCGATGAATGGAGACCGCAACCGCAGCACTCGGGCATCACATTTTGAGTATTGTTGGGCGTTAGCAGCATTTGCCCATGCCCCGGGTGTCCTTTTTGTCCGCCCGGCTTGCGTTCGCCTTTGGGCTTTTCGCGTTTGGGTTTGTTATAGGGCGGATCGGATGAGGGCGGTTTGCTGGAGTTGGTCGAGTTTTGGCGTTTTTGCTTTTCAAGCTTCTCGTTGTTTTTCTCCAGCTTGTCGTTTTGAGTTTTAATCGCCCGCAGCTCATCTTCCAAAGAAACGATGTACTGGCGTACCGGTTCAGCAGTAGCTTGCCAATCGGCATCTGAAATGGGTCTATCGGGCTTCATGAAAAGCACGATAGCATACTAGAAATGGAAAGTCTAGATATTTTTAATTATTTCAATAAGTTATTGATTTTGTATAAAAATATTGAAATTACGAGAGGTTAGCGGAGCGAAAAAAGTGCGCCGGATTGAGCGCCCAATATACCCCGTGAACGCTTACCTTTTTTTATTTTTTCAACATGTTTCCATTGTTTTAAATCAATCTCACTTCCTATGCTTTCTGTATCGACCCAACTTAATGAACTTTCTCTTGGATCACCTAAATTAGATACATGACCAAGTTTAATTTGTTTTTTCTTCAGAATGTTTTCAAGAAATTCTTTCCGAGTGTAATGGGCAATCGTTCCATCGTTGTTTATTTTATTCAATGAATACCTTCCTAAAAGACATAGGTGAATAGCGGCAAACGGGGCGGGAGTTTTTGACGTTATCCCAAATGCAATAGGCTGTTTATCTCCTTATTTTAGGAGTTCCATTTTTTCTTGGGTTTTGGTTGCTTTTTTTGAATATTCTTCAACATTTTCAAGATAACTGATAAGACTTAAAGTCTGATCCTCGAGCAATACGAATTGTTCTGTAAGACCAAAGGTAAGATGGCTACCCCAAGTTTTCCCATTGCTACCGGATATAAAGGACACTGTTAATGATTCATAGGCAGCCAGAGGATTATCCTTAAAACCATATAGTTTTTTAGATACGTTAAGCTGTTCTTTCTTAGCAGTTTCTCCCCATGTAAGAGCTTTTTTTAACGCATCTTTAAGACCTTGTTGCTGTTCTTGTGTCAGTCGAATTTCCATTGAACCAGGCTCATGTATTCTATTTACACGGAATGCAAAAATACCGTCAGAATAAACGATGATTTCAATTTTCTCTGTAACAAATTCGTTGATGGCTGTAAGACTTCTGCCTGCCACAACACCATCTGTGCTGTAATAGGATACGTCAGAATAATTTTTAAGAGCCATAGATTTGACACACCCGGACAATAAAAATGCACATAAAATAACCTTAAAAAATCTAATTCTAAATTCCACTTTCATCTCCTTTTTGATTCATAACGTTCAACGTTCAGGATATGCTGCAAGCCGGGTTCAATAGAAGGCCGATGCCGTTTGGAATCGGCTTGCAATTAATCCTCGATTTATCAATTAAGAACCAAGACCAGGCTTGTCAGCATCATCCTGTTGGTTGTGTGCCGGGCACGGCACACATCTTAAAAGTGAGCCAAGCATATCAGTCGGTTGGATCGCTTGGCAAGTCTTAGACCCAGCCCGATGGAGGCGAAGGGTGTAGCGACATGGCAACTGGGTATCCGGCAACGGTGCCTGGGGAGGAAGCCGCCCTGCTGCGGCAGGGCAGTCGCGAAGGTACGGGGTGACGAACAGAAATCGAGTCAGGCGCGCATCTGTGGGACCAGCCTGCAACACAAGGTTAAGTCCTCTATCCATCTCAGGCAGTGCTCGTATACTCGGCGCTTACGTACCGAAAGATGTGTGTTTACCCCGGGAGGCCCGCTGCATCTCGGGTACTGTCGTGTGAATTTGCCGGTAAGGGGGAACTCCGGCCACCAAAACCCCCGGCATCGTCGGAAGACCGGCTCCTGACCGGCGATGAGCCAAACTCCGCTATGGAGAGGAACACGAAACCAAAGGAGCCAGCGGCGACAGATCATTCGAGTGAGCAAACCGCAAGGTGCGCCCACCGTGCAGCGGGAGTCAGCAGAGGGCATAATGTAACCGGAGGAAACGAGATGCGCGAGCTACCCGCGGGTCAAGCGTAACAGGAGGCTCACCCCGGTGAAAGGCCCGAACGGTGCCCGGCCCGAATGGTACGGGTAAATGAAAATGACCATTAGGAGGCGTGTACTTATGAACATCAAGCCACAGCAGATGGAAATGTTTGTAGCGTCGCGGCTTGCCGAAAGTCTGGGAGGCAGAGAGCAGTTGTTGGAGTTGATTCTCGAACGACGTAATGTGCTCAGAGCAATGAACCAGGTGATTGCCAATAAAGGCGCCCCGGGTGGTGTGGACGGCATGAAAACCAACCACTTGAAAGGGTACCTGAAAAGGCACTGGCCGAAGATCAAGCAGGACCTGCTAAATGGGGATTATCGTCCCTTACCGGTCAGAAGGAAGGAGATCGACAAACCGGATGGCGGTGTCCGCCTGCTTGGTATCCCCACGGTATTGGACCGCCTTATCCAACAGACGATAGCTCAGGTATTGGAGCAGATCTGGGACCCGACCTTTTCTGAGTACAGCTACGGATTCAGACCAGGACGATCAGCCCATGACGCTGTCCTACAAGCCAAAGGCTATCTGCTGGACGGGTACACCCACGTGGTTGACATGGATTTGTCCAAGTTTTTTGACCGAGTTAACCACGACCGGCTTTTAAGCCGGCTGGCCACCAGGGTCCGGGACAAACGGGTCTTGAAATTGATCCGCCGGTACCTTACGGCCGGAACGATGATCGGGGGGCTTGTCAGTCCCAGCATAGAAGGAACGCCCCAGGGTGGTCCTCTGTCGCCGTTGCTCTCCAACATCGTACTCGATGAACTGGATAAGGAATTGGAGAAGCGGGGTCACCAATTCGTCAGGTATGCTGACGACTTCAGGATCTACTGCAAAAGCCGGAAAGCCGCCGAGCGTGTGAACAAGAGCATCACGAAGTTCATCACCGCGAAGCTCAAGCTCAAGGTGAACGAGGAGAAAAGCGCAGTGAGCCGACCATGGCTCCGCAAATTCCTGGGATTTACCTTTATCAGTATGTGTGGACAGACCAAGATCCGGATCCACCGGAAAACAATGTCGCGTTTCAAGGAGCGGGTCCGGGAACTGACGAACCGCAACAAGGGGAAAAGTTTGGACCAGATTATCAAAGAGCTGAACCAGTATCTGGTGGGTTGGTGGAACTACTACCGCCTGACAGAAGCCCGGTACGTGTTCAAGTCGATCAAGGTCTGGATAATTCGCCGCCTGCGATGTCTGGTCTGGAAACAATGGAAAAACCCAAGGACCAGGGTCCGCAACCTGGAAAAGCTCGGCATTGCTCATAAGGACGCCATGCTTTGCGGAAACGCTCGTAAGAAGTACTGGCGCATGAGCAAAGTCAAGTGGGTGGCATTTGCTCTGCCACCGCGTTACTTTTTCGAACGAGGACTGTTTCTACCTGCCCAATAGCCTTCCTGATCAGCCGAACCGCCTTGGTACGCGATCCGTATGCCGGGTGGTGTGGGAGGGGGTGGCCGCAAGGTCACTCCCTATCCCGATGGCGCACCTGCCTTTCCTATGAAAAACGTTCTAAAAAAGACGATATATTGGTCATTACGATTAGCGGAATAGTTTTGGTTTTGCTGAAATTATTTTTATTCAAATATAAAATCCTTATTAAAATGATCTATTATAATACCATTAGTAACCACAAAAAACATTATTGTAAAAACTACCAGTTACGTTATCAAAATAGCAGATGAGTAAAACTTATTGTAAGGTTCACATCGTTTAAGGTGGAAATATAAAAGTGCAATCCCCAAAATAATAAAAACAGTCCCCCAAAATATTAAAGCTAAAAATCTCAAGCTGCTTTGATTAGAAATAAATAATTCTATATTAAAAAAAGTAACCCAGGAACTAACTATTGCTGTCAAAATATTTAACAAAAAAGCTGCTGGATTTTCAATGGTTGTAGAAAACCTATTTCCTATTAAAAAAAATAAAAAACCAAATCTATATGCGAGTGTTCCATCAATAAGAAATAGATATACGACTCTTAGGGGCAGGCCACATATCATGACGGTTTTGCTTACATTATTAAGATCTATACCAAAAGGTGGCATAGAAATAACAATAGAAATTGTAGTAACAACTATAGAGATAATTGTTAATAACTGATCTATTTGATATACTTTTTTTATCTCCATAATCTATTCTTGCCAACGTATTGCTCACCAGAGTGGGCCGCTTTTTGGCCCGAATCTGATGGAGCAAAAGGTTATCTTTCAAACATATATATTGCTCTCATTGCCGAGAATAAGTGTTCGCCCCAATGGTATCCAAATGTAGATTTCCACTCAAACGCAGCGTCTTCAGTTTTATCATTTTTATATAGCAAGAGAGCCGGTTTCAAATCACAATAGATATCTGCCAAATCATCATGCAAATCGCCTGTTACTGGTTCGTCCTCTTTGAAATCATGTGGGTCAAAGATCTCTCTATCATATTGAAATTGTATTGGAGTGAACCATTTATGTATTTTCATCCATTCTTCATGTGAAATTCTATTAATATCTTCGTCAGAATCGCTTGGGTCAACATCAGGTATCAAAAGCACATTCTTAAGCAATTCCGATAACAGAGTAAGCAAATCATTCAAATTAATTTCATCATGGGGTGTTAGCGACTCCGCCCATTGACAATATTTTTCAGCCACAATTGCAAAATTTTGTATTTTATCGTTCATAAGTAAAGATAACGCTTCAGTTCACCAAGGCGCAGGGTGGAATGTAAAATCCTCCAAAAGAAGAAAAACCTTTAGAAAGACGTCGTACTTCAGGAATGCCACGGCCCCTGCGCTCTGGTGGAGCTGGTTGTTCGCTTTTCTTTTTATAGGTTAGAATGAAGCAGTTTGTCAGGTAGTGGACGGACACGCTTCCAGTCGTTCGAGGAATGTTCTGCTTGCCAAAGATCATACTGCTTTTGCAAATTCAGCCACAATTCAGGTGTCGTATTAAAAGCTCTTGAAAGCCGTAAGGCCATATCAGGCGTTACAGCCCCCTTTTGGTTTAAAATTTTTGATAAGGTTTTTCTGGATACATTTAAATTTGAAGCCATTTCTGTTACGGAAATTGCCAAGGGCTCAAGATAGTCTAATTTAAGGATGTATCCAGGATGTGTTGGTTGTCGTTTCATTCGTCTCATGATATTGCGCCTTTTAGTGATAATCGTCGTAATTAATGACATATGCATCACCATCAATGAATTTAAAAAAGATACGCCAATTCCCAGACACTCTTACCGAATATTGGCCTTTCAGGTTTCCCGTTAGTTTATGTAAATATGACCCAGGATAATTCATGTCTATAATATCATTGGCGCCATTCAATCGATCTAAAATTCTTGCTATCTTATCAGCATGTTCAGGGCGGATTCCTTTTTTGCTACCATCATAAAAGAAATCCTCGAGTCCTTTATGTTTGAACGATTTAATCATAGTTTATGATGTAACCTCTTAGGTTACACATGTCAAGGTTTTTATCAGTTGGCGAGTGTTTTGAAGCTAACCCATCTTTTCCGCTTGAATTTAATATTTACTGTAATTTCTAATAGTTGAGTCATACGCTAAGGCGTTTATGGCACTACTTATTTTTTATACCTCATATTTTACCACTTTTCCTGGACTATGAGGCACACCCAGTGCATCATAAATTTTTAGTTGACGAGACTCTGCTTTTGTGCTTTTTCTAACATGTATTGTCTCGCCATTTTTACTTCTCATTACTGCTGTTGTTCGATTTTGGCCGTCTAATTCTTTTCTCAAATCGGACCAACTTGTATGAATCCCATTTTCTTTAAGTCTAAACCTGATTGTATGAACGTGGTGATAAGCTAATAATGTGATAAAGAGATGTCCTTTTACTCTCCTCGTTATTTGATGAAACACCGGCCGTAAACCCAACTCCGATTTTAAACTTCGAAATACAGCTTCAAGATCAGTCAACATCGTATATGTACGCCAAAGAATAGTTTCATCCAGATCGTTCAAGTTTGTTCTCAAACAATAAACGCCTGGATTTGAATCTGAAGAGTCAGAATTTTTTTTTATCTTCCAGGTAATCTTTGTCGCCTTCTTTGATCCTTTATCTTTATGGATGGTAATCTCATAATTTTTAGCAGCTTTGGTATATTTTTGTTTCAGCCGTCCTACTTTTTCAACAACCTTCTCATAAATCTTTAGCCGACCTTTTTGATTTAAACCATCGTTCAATGATTTTAAGTCTGCTTCAAATCTTTCTGAAAATCGATTTTGAATGCTCTGATCCTTTTTTTCTCGCTCACTTGAATGACAATAAATTTCAGTCTCTTCTGTTTCCTTGACATATTTTTTGTACGCTTTAACAATGTAATCCTTATCTCTTTTTACTTCAACAGCTTTATCATGATCAAATTCTCTATATCTTTTCCTGCTGACAACAAGGTATCGGTAATGATTCGCCTGCAACCATTGTACATTATCGTTTGTTGCTATCCCGGCATCCATTACGACAACTGGTTTCTTTTTATCAAAAACACTCATCTGCTTATCGTCTTCTAATGAACTTTCTGATGGTTTATTCAAGCTTGAAATCATTTCTTCCAGTGTTGATGGCTCACTAACGTTTCCGGAAAATATTTTACTTCTTCTTGGAAAGCCGCTACTGTCCAAAACTAAAGCCAAAGTTACCAAGGGACAGTCTGAGCGTTTTTCTTTTGATTTTCCATGCTTGCCAAGTTCATTATACTTACAGCTTCCCTCAAAAAATGTGTTTGTCAAATCATAAAGTGTAATTATTTCTTCAAAACCAAACAAAAAACGTTCTCGGTTGTATAAATGCCTTTCAATCGCTTCTTTGTCTTTGTAAATACGGTCAGATATTTCATAGATTCGTTTTAGCGACATACTTTCATAGTCATAGCCGATTAATTCGCCTAAACCGCTTCGATTTTGCAGCCAGTAATGCGTTGATAACTCACTGCCGGGAACCGCCATTCGACCAACTATACTTCCGATTGCAGCTGCTATTTGATGATTATTATATCCAAGACCTTCAAATATTTTATCCAATTGTAATTTGAGAAATGTTTCATGTGATACATGTTCAATACTAACGCTACGCGGTCTTATAAGTTCAAGACTATCGATATCAATCAAACGGTAATCGGGGGCATCTATACTATCGTTTTTGTCTGTATTGTTGTTTTGACTCGACCGGGTTTGTATGATTTGTGCAGCATAATGCTGTGCGGCTTGCTCAATTTTTTCCGGCAATTTAAACAAACTTGATTGACCATTAATAATTCCCTCAACACGACAAGCAATATCTGGCCATTGTTCTCGTGGAAAAGGAAAATTTTTACCGAGATTTATAATAGTGCGCTGCTTCACCTTATTTCCAACTCTAACTGATTCAACAAGGCGATGAGTGAAATATGTTTCGCCATCTTTTTTGCTCTTAATTGTTGTTCGTCGGATATACATGCCATCTTGAATTACAGAAAAAACACCGATTGTCAATACTTCGGTGAATTTTATGGCACTACTTTGGCCGGCAAAATTTCAACATATTGTAATTATTAATAAAATAATTTCATATGTAGTAAAAAACGCGGTTCTTCAGCAATTTTCCGGAAAAAAGTGACAAAGATGGGTTAAGAACCAAGACCAGGCTTGTCAGCATCATCCTGTTGGTTGGACGATGCGTCAAACGGGAATCCAGTATATGGATTTTTCTGAAAGCCCAAATCTTCCAAAACAAGCTCTTTCTGATGCCATGCCTGCCAGTTTCACACAATGTTGATCCATGTGTGAGGAAAAATCGTTTAAACGCGGGTGAACTTGTATAAATGCAGCCGGCTTTCCCATGTTTTTGGCGCAACGATGCCATATGCGATCTGCATCGGTTGAAGAAGTGGACGTTGATTGTGTCATGCGGCCAGTCTCCAGGGCTCGGTATGGCCGCCGCGGTAGACAAAAACGGTTCGAAGGATCTCCCCGCAATGCGGACAACGGGTTTCAGAAAGATCCGGGAACATTTGGCGCAGCAACTCAATGGTCGTCGGTCGCTCAATTCCGGGGATATACGCCTTTTGGCCCAGACACGCTCGTGCCAGATTCAGTTTTTCCAACTGGGTTGGATGGAAAAGACCGTAGGATCTGACCAGATGCGTTCCTTTCTCCGGAACATGATCCAACAGACGACGGATAAACGTCTGTGCATCCAACTTAAATGTCAGTTGATCATGCTTTTCCGGATGCGCATAGGCGATGGTTACCGTATCCCCATCATAACCCACAATCCGCTTTTCAGAGATCGGCCCCCGGCGGATGTACCGCCCGACGTATTTGAAAACGCCGTTGGCATGTTCGTAAGCCGGCTTGATTTCAGCGTGCCAGCTAACCCGTCCCAGCTTGTTGAGCAGGTTCAAGCATTGCTGAACGCTCTTGCCCGGTGGAGGGGTCAGCACTTGATCCGACGGCTTCCGTCGACCCGTTTTGGTCAAAGGGTTGAAGCCTTCTTTAAGATAATCGAGAAACTTGCCCCTGAACTTGGATGCCAACGCCGGCGTATACACCAACATGTCTTTCTTCGCGCTTACCCACCGACCATCATCGTTCAATCCCCCGGCGGTGATGATCAGATGCAGGTGACAATGCTTGTTAAGGTGATCGTCCCAGCTTTGGAATACGGCGATGACGCCGGGAAGCCCGCCCAACCATCGCAAGTCAGCAAGCATCTCACGTAATGAATGCCATGCGCTTTGCATCATAAGGCCGGTGAACAACCGGCGATTTACCGCCCAGATGGGGTGGAGGTCATGGCTGATGGTAATCACACCATGAAAGTAGGGGCAATCAAGCGCCTGGGACCGTCTGCGCTCAAGCCACAATTGGGTCTCGGTCGAGCCGCACTGGGGACAAGACCGGTTCTTGCACGAATTGGGCAGGATCACCCGATAGTCGCCGTTCGGGCATTCATCGACATGAAACCCCTTTTCAGGAGTTTGGCAGGTCATGATGTCCCAGGCCGCCCGCCACTGCCGGCCATCTAAAATGCGGCCTTTCCGGTATTCCTCGAAATGATCGTTGAATATCTGCTGAACAATCCCGGCTTTCATTTTATTTCCATGTCTGTCTTTACTTCCGCCTTACATTCCCTGATGATTTCCAGGGCACGTTTTTCACCATACTGGGCAACAATTTCATCCCACAATTCAGAGTTTTTCACCTCTTTCTGGAAGTTCCTGGTAAACGTCTCCTGAAACTTATCAGAAAAGGATGCTTCGGATGTTCTTCTCAACTTCTTAAGTCGCTTTCCTTTGCCCATTCTTTCAATCTACTTCCTGCTGCTCGGCAGCATTCGTCCAACGCTCAGCTTCAGCAGCCGCCAGCTGTAAATGTAAATAACTCAAAAGGACAGGACCTTGAAGAAAACGAATCTTTCTAAAACGGCACGGCCCTGGCGGTCTGCTGGAAGCTGTTGTTGGCTTGTTCTTATATTACAGAATATTTTTTTAATGGATCAAAAATTTATTTTTCTTAAATTCCGCTTTATTTGTTTTAAAAGTTCAGGGTGACACCACGCAAAGATTGAAACAGATAAAGCTATCCAAAACGATATAAATGTTAACATAACAAAATAATAATCTTTATTTGACAGGGCGATATTTAAATTAAACAACTTCAGAGCAATGCCAGTAGCACCAAAAACCAATACAGAAAAAATGAAGACACTACCGAATATTTGAATCATAGATAAGACTATTTGAGCTAAGCTTAATTCCTTTTCTTTTGTAATATACTTTGTTAGTATAACGATAGCCTTGATATAATCTTTTCGAGTTTTGCAGCTGTCTAGGATACGAATGGCATCTTCTCTGAAACGCGAATCAACCAAATTAATAACAATTTCGTCTAAATTTAATGTGGAATAATCAGGGTTTGGGTTTATAATTGACAGCTCCTTGTTTGAAGAAATGATGTGTTTATTCTTCAATTTTGAATAGAGGATTTTACCATGGTGATTAAACTTAAGAAGCATATTTGGTATTTGATATGTTGCCATGAATAATAAAATTAAGCCGAATATACCATAATCAAATAGATAATCACCTTTTTGCAAATATTGATAAAGTATCCATTGCCCAAGCATTACGGCCATAACGAACAGGCAATAAAAAAAACTTCTGATTGTAATTCCCTTATAAATTTTTGATAAATATTGAACGGTTTCTTCGCCCGGCCTTATTTTATCGAATACCCAATATTCGCGTTTAAGTGATTTCGCAATGATTGTAGGATCAAATTTAGATATAACACCTGATACTTCTGGACTTCGGAACAGAATGAATAGTATAGAAATGATAAGAAAAGCAATGCTCGATACAAAAAAAGGGCTATCTTTTGGCGGTTGTATCTTCGTTATAATAAAAGATATAAATGAAAAGACTAAGATTGAATAAAAAACAGAGCCATTAATAAAATTGATGAATATCTTATCACCAATGAAGGGGAAAGAAAAGGCACTTCTTTCAAACTGCCTGCCGGAAATGTTCCAGACGATAGCTTTAAAGCTTTTTCTTATTACAAGCAAATGGACAAAATTTAGAAAGCATAGCGTTCCAAATACGATCCCAATTTTTAAATAGGCACCAGTAATAATATTTGCAAGAATAAACCGGTAAAGGATTATTAATCCAATAAGGCAAGGCAATCCGAACTCTAAATCAATTAATTTTAGGGAAATAAATCGGCATAAAAAACCGCCTATCAGTATAAAGAAAAAAACGCAAATAGTGCTCATAATACCTGAAGCAACCACACCGTAACGGAAAAACCATATAGTGGTAAGAATTGAAAGAGTTAACAAATATGTAAGCTCAAATTTGGTGATTTTCTTTATATTAGAAGAATCCCCCTTAAGCGATAGTTTATAACCAACAACAAAGGACGATAGCAAACCTAAAGAAAAAATGCTGGCGTTTCTCAAAGCGAAACCAGTTAAAAAGGCATCGAATAGATCCAAAAGCCACCAGTCTTGGATAACCCGTGAAGCGACGTTTTTATCCGTAAAAGGGATCTGAAAATATTGAACTCCTAATACATACGCTGCACACCAAAAGCTTATTTTGAAAATATTGAACCAGTATTCCTTTGAGGTTATACCGAGTAAAAGGGGAAAACCCCATTTTTTAAAATAACGCTCTTCTTGGAGTTTTGGCCACACGTCTTTTCTCCATCTTTATCATGTTACTCAATAAAAAATAAAAATTTCCGAAACTAACTTAATTCTTGCAACTGGCCTTGTTCTACAAGTTTAACACGTAATAAGATTGCTAAGGACTCTGCCTCAATGGCTTCAATAAGGCTGTCGTATAGTTTGCTGCTTTCTATATTATACCAATCGATAAAATCCATTTTTCTATATATATTCATTGACATTTTTGATTTAAGGGTATCTATAGCCAACAAATGCTTTGACCAGCAATTATCAATTGTCTGAAGAGTTATAAAGCGAAATAGATTCGAAAATTCGCCACTTCCTATTTCTTTCTTTTTCTTTTCAATAAGTCCAATCAAAACGTTGATCGTCCAGACGAATACTTCTTTTTTCAATAGCTGTTTTCTGCTCACAAAAGAATTAACAATTTCCTGACCTACGAGATATGATATATCTCTTAATAGATCTTCAAAGTTTTTTTTAGATAATTTACGATTAAAAAAAATTAATTTACGATTTATTATATTAGTAATGATGGTATTTAGAGAATCGAAAGCATCTTCCTGAATAAGTATTGTTTTTCTTAAACCATAGATTTCATTTCGATGTTTATCGAGTATGTTATCGTATTCATAAAGATTCTTTCGAATGAGGAAATTATGCCTTTCAACTTTATTTTGTGCATTGTTGATTGCTTTGCTGATTAACCGGTTTTCAATGGCCTCGCCATCCTCCATTCCTAACTTTTCCATCATGCGCCCAATTACTTCACCCCCAAAGATCAGAAGAAATTCATCTTCTAATGAAAGTGCAAACTGCGTTACCCCTGGTTTGCCATGCCTTGCAGTACGACCCTTTAATTGACTGTCTATGCGTCTTGATTCCTGCCTTTCAATTCCTAAAACAAAAAGACCACCACTTCTTTCAACAGCACTTTCAATTTTTATGTCAGTGCCTCGTCCGGCCATTTTTGCAGCTATTGTGACTGCACCTATTTTGCCTGCGTTTTCTAATATTTCTGATTCCATCATGTGATGTTTTGCATGTAGCAATTCATATCGAATACTGACAGAACGTAGTCTATTTGCTAATTGCTCAGCTGCTGCTAATGAGAGTGTGCCAATTAAAATGGGCTGCCCCGTTCTATTGATTCGTTGGATCAAATCTACAGCCGATTCATATAGTTCTTCTTTTGTTCTATAAATCAGATCATTTTTATCAATTCGAAGTTTATTAAATCGAGAGGGAATACAAACAACATCTTTACCATATAACTGGTCATATTCCGCCTCATCATATGCTGCCGTACCTGACATTCCGGACAAGGCTTTGTATTTTTGGAAATATTTTTGAAAGGTAATCTTTGCGATTTCGACGGTTTCTGTGGAAAGAGGCAATTCATGCTTTAGTTCAAGCGCTTGGTGTAGCCCGCCTCCAAATTTAGAGTTGTATCTGGGCCTCCCTGTTAGCTCATCTATAATAACAACATTCTCGTTTTGAATAAAATAGTCAATATCTTCATGGTACAGCTTGTATGCCTTAATAGCATTCTCCATTGCTGGAATGAATCCGCGGAGTTTATTGTCTTTTAACAACCTGGGATCATAGATATTGGACACATTTAGGATTTTTTCTAACTTCGAAATGCCACACTGGTTTATCTCAATGGTCTTGTCCTTGTAGTTAATGAAATAATCATTAATTTCTTCTAAAATTTCGGACATTATCTGATTAGCAAGTATAAATCTTTCCTTATCTGATTGCGAATCTTTTGAGATAACACAAGGCGTTCTGGCCTCGTCAATTAGAATGCTATCGATCTCATCAATAATAACCGAATTAAAGTTCGTGTCTACCATCTGCTCAATATCAATTTCTAAATTGTCTCTAAGATAGTTGAAAATATAGTCATTAGCAGATCCATAAATCACATCACAATTATATGCTTTTGTATTTGAACAGTCCACCAATTGGAATTCATCCGAATCATTGTTTGAGGCGAAGTATTTTTTATCTTGCAAAAGAGCAACGGTTATACCCAGAGAGTGATATAACGGCCCCATCCACTCAGCGTCTCTTTTTGCCAAGTACTCATTCGCGGTGACCATGTGTACATTCCTATTAGCAATATATTTTAAAAAGGCCGCAACAGCACCTGATAGGGTTTTGCCTTCCCCGTTAGGCATGTCAACAATTTTACCACTAAACAAAGCCATTCCAGCGCAAAGTTGCTCATCGTAAGGAATCTCACCTAGTGTTCTTTTGCATGTTTCCTTGAAACATACTAGGCCTTCGATAAAATATTGCATTTCACTCACTCGTAATATGGAATACAAATCAGAAAGGTTATTTTTCAATTTAATAGATTGTTTTAGACAATATGGTTGAACGTTAACCAAGACGGCAATAAAAAGGCCTGCCAAACCTTGAAAACGTGGGTTATAGTGAGCGGTCCGTAAAAAACCTAACTACAGAGCCAAAATCAAGGAGGCAGGCCATGAACAAGATAGTAAAGTATGTTGGTTTAGATGTCCACAAAGATTCGATTACCATTGCTATCGCCGATGAAGGACGTGACGGAAACGTTCGAGTGTATGGAAAAATCAGCAACGACCTGGGGCAGATTGATAACGTCATGCGAAAACTGATTTCACAAAACGCCGAATTGCATTGTGTTTACGAAGCAGGTCCGTGCGGATATCCGATCTATAGGCATTTAACAAGCAAGGGGATCGATTGCGTTGTCGTTGCTCCAGCGTTGATCCCCAAAAAAACAGGTGATCGGGTTAAGAATGATCGCCGTGATGCAACCCACCTGGCGACGCTCCACCGTTCCGGAGAACTGACGCCGGTGTATGTCCCCGATCAGGCCGATGAAGCGCTTCGTGACCTGGTACGTGCACGAAAAGACATCCAAATATCGCTCCGCAAAGTCAAACAACAGATCAATGCCTTTTTATTGCGACAAGGAATCAGTTATCCAGGTAAAAGCAAATGGGGTAAAGCTCATTTAAATTGGCTGGCGGAGCTGAAAATGCAGCATCCTGCCCAGCATATTGCCCTTACCGAATACCTGGACGCCATGGAAGACCATGAGGCCCGCGTTAAGCGCATCGAAAAAGCGATTGAGCAATGTTGCCAAACCAGTCGACTGCTTCCGGTTATCGAGGCTCTGCAAGCGCTCAGGGGGATTTCTTTGCTCAGCGCGGTGACCGTCGTCGCTGAACTGGGGGATCTGAGCCGTTTCGATACGCCGGCACAGCTGATGGCCTATTTGGGTCTGATCCCATCGGAGCATTCAAGCGGTGGCACCATCAAAAAAGGCCCCATTACCAAAACCGGCAATACCCATGCCCGCAGGACGTTGATCGAATCGGCTCAGGCCTATCGTATGCCGGCCCGGAAAAGTAAGGCGATCCGTAAACGCCAGGAAGGCTTGCCGGACGATGTTTTGGATATTGCCTGGAATGCACAGCTACGACTATGCCACCGCTACCGCAGGTTGATTGCAAAGGGCAAAAACCATAACGTGGTCATCACCGCGATTGCACGCGAGTTGGCCGGTTTCATCTGGGCCATTGCCCGGGCTGTTCCAATCGTGGCCGCTGAAAGATGATTTGTTATAGCGTGGAAACCCAGGCCTATCAAGGCCAAGCCCTAAAGGGTGCTCCCTAAGGTCGCAGCCTTGACAGCCCTGACTTTCCACGCTGGGTGGGAATTAGCGACGGCGAGAGAAGCGCGACTGTTGCTCCGGCTCAAGAAGCTGGATAAGTACTTCTCTATAATCGATGATGCAAATAGAAAAAGAACTTATTGATTTTAAAAATGCTCAAGAAAGGATCGGCTTTATCAAAGAACAAATATAGCCATCGAGCTTTTGGATAGGGGCGCGGTCGCGGTTTGGAGAACCCTCGAAAAAGCTATCGGAATAGGCCTTCAGGCCGAAACTCCCGTCTTTAGACCGAGGCAGCTCCACGACGAAGCCTAGTCATGCGGTATCCAATCCGCGAATATCAGAGTGCTCTACCGTCGTTATTGCAGACCCCGCCTCTATCCAAACGCTCGATGAAAATTATTGGCCCAAGTTTTTTGGGTATGGATAGGTTTTTCTCTTGACAAGTGTTCAACCATATCAGCTTTATAATCAATTGATTCCTGTAAGTTATCATTTTCAACATCATCAGTTATTTCTTGGGCAGTTAATTCTACTTCCTTTTTTTGTTTGCGGTCACCTATGCCCATCCATTGCCTACGATTGTGGTAAAGACTAAGCAAATCATCTTTCGATAAATCCGTGTTAAAGCCTTTTTCAGTTAGGCTCCAAACACCTCTTTGTGAAGAATCGATAAACCCAATTTTTACGAGAACCATTCTTGCCCAATGAATTTGGTTTTTTATTCTCGATTGGCCGCTTTGAAGGAGGTCTTCGAGTTCATCCTCAGATATGTTTAATCTTTCAATTACCAAATCTGTAACTTCTGATGATCGTCCAGACCCTCCAAGTGACCTTAGGACTTGAATTATAGGACTGATAAAACGAAAGTGTTGGGGGAGATTTTGGTTTGTCATTTTTTTACCTTCTTTGAAACCGAACGCAGAATTAAGGGGCCGGGAGGCGATAACCGAAAACTATGCAAAAGACATAAAGTTCGACCCAACATAAATTTGAAAGTCGGCACAGCATTTCCCGGTCCCACTTAAATGACAGGTTAGGGTTACAAGAAATTTCAATGAAGCTATATTCATTCGTAGTTGGTATCTTTTTGAAGAGTACCCTCGCGAACATAATTATTCAAGTCATCCACAAATTTAGTCCTAAATACAAACCTATTAAAGATAATTTCTTCCCAAATTAGAACAACCTTCTGACTCTCGAATATTTTCTTGAGATATGGAGATAAACCTGCATTTTTTTGAAACCGATACAACTCTTGCATGGTTCGTAGAATCGACAGCATATATGCGATTTCTTGAGCATTTGTATTACATCTTTTTAATAGGTTTTCATCGACGCTGTAAAGATCTAATAATTCAGGATTATCTTTAATCAAGGATTCCGCTTCTCGAAGCCTTGTATAGCTTGTTGACCATTTTAATAGCTGTCTGTTATCGACGAAGGAATAATATGCAATGGCTACTGCAACAATTGATATTACAATAGGGAATATTAAAAATATATCCATTCAAAGTTACCTTTAATTTGCCCTAACGTCAAGCTGTGCGGCGAGGGAACCGAGTCCGACACAAGTGATAGGTTAGCTGGTTATAATTCTGATTGCCTCTTTAACGTCAAATATTTCTTCGTCAATACATTCCTGATCCGCGCCGTATGTTAATGCTTTTTTGAAACAATCGAGCGCTTCACTATACATTTCCTTCGATTTTAAGACTCTACCTAATTCTAAATATGCTTGGTCATTCAATCTACTTGTTGGCATATCAGTTACAGATCGAAAATATTTCTCTGCACTATCAAAGTCACCCTGAATGTTTAATATTTCGCCAACATGTTGATGGTGAAATGGATTTTTAGGTTCTTCATTTAGTGCCTTTCGATACCAACGTTCCGCTGTACGAAAATTTCCTTTCTCCTGATATAGATATCCAAGAGCACTGTAAGCTTTGGCAATTTCATATCCACTGTTTGGTAAGTTACGAATTGCCTTTTTTAATATTGATGTGGATTCATTGTAGCGATGAATTTCTGCATACATCATTCCAAGATAAACCATTGCGACGCCGTCATTCGGAAATTCTGAGAGATATCTTCTCGCTATCTCAATACCATATGCACTCTTTAACTCAGACCAAGCATCTATTATTTCAGACAATCTTTTTTTGCGTATTTTTTCCATATTGCATATAGCTAACGATTGCTTCACCGGCCGGGCGGTGGGTAAGGGGGATGGGTCAAAAAACTTTAGAAATAAATGAAAAAAAGGCTACCCAAAAAATGCCTGGACCCGCCCGGTCGAGTGTGAAAGCAGTGGTTATACGGAAATTAATAATACTCATCAAAAGCTTGCTCAATAATTTCTTTTCTTTTTTTCATCTTTTCCATTCTTTTATCAATGCTATCGTAAACGGTCACGGGGCTATTAGCTGAAGAGAGGCTTAGATCCAACTCACATCAACAGAGATGCCTGCAAAGTAACATTCCAGGCATTCGACTATAAACGGAAATGTGGCTTTATCTCTCAGTCGGCAGGTTTCTTTTACAGACAAGATTCGTTCGACCCAGCGGTTGCCTTTGTCGCTTTGCGTTCCCAGACTACATTTGCGCCATAGCACGCCAAAGCGCAGAGAGCGTTCGGCACGGTTGTTGGTGGGTTCGACGCCATCATGTTCGAGAAAGGTCCACAATGCGTCAATTTCTCGTATTATTTGCCTGGCCAGGCGACCGGCACCGTCGGTGTCGTCTTCAAAAAGGCTGAGGATGAGCAACAAGGAGTTATAAAAACGCTCCCATTTTAAAGGTGGCGGTTTGTTTTTTGAAAATTCGATCAGGGTATTCAAATGTGCCAAGATTAACTTGCCGCCTCGCCTTTCGTTGAGTTTTCTACTCTCGATTAACGCCTTGGCCTTTCGGATCAAATGGGCCAGGCAGGTTTGCCGGCCATGGACCCATTTGCAATAAAGGCGATAACCATCGCTGATCAAGATGCCTTTCCAGTCGGCGATCAGTTCGAGAAAGGCCTGTTTGGATCTTTTCGGATCGATGCGGAAAAAGGCCACCATCGTATTGACCATTACCCAGAGCCATTGCAGATTGTGCTTTTTAAACCAACTGGTTTCATCGATGAAGTTGCACTCACTGCTGCGGGCCACCTGGCCGATACGCTCATAGGTGGAGGCAATGGCCTCGGAAGCGCGGTCGATAACCTTTTGGATCGTGCCGGTGGCGATTTTGATATCAAACACGGAGTGGACCAGTTGCTGCACATTTCTCCGACTCATGGCCTTGATACCACTCAGTTCGGCGATAAACGCACAAAACCGCGGGCCGTAGCCGGTGCTAAACGCCTCCGGAACCTGTGCTTTGACAATCTTGCCGCACCCAGGGCATTGACCTTGGTGCAGAACAAAATGGGTGATGTCCATCTCGATTTCAGGCAATTCGATATGTTGGTGAGTATGAAAGGGTCGCAGATTATCCCAATCCGATGAATGGAGACCGCAACCGCAGCACTCGGGCATCACATTTTGAGTATTGTTGGGCGTTAGCAGCATTTGCCCATGCCCCGGGTGTCCTTTTTGTCCGCCCGGCTTGCGTTCGCCTTTGGGCTTTTCGCGTTTGGGTTTGTTATAGGGCGGATCGGATGAGGGCGGTTTGCTGGAGTTGGTCGAGTTTTGGCGTTTTTGCTTTTCAAGCTTCTCGTTGTTTTTCTCCAGCTTGTCGTTTTGAGTTTTAATCGCCCGCAGCTCATCTTCCAAAGAAACGATGTACTGGCGTACCGGTTCAGCAGTAGCTTGCCAATCGGCATCTGAAATGGGTCTATCGGGCTTCATGAAAAGCACGATAGCATACTAGAAATGGAAAGTCTAGATATTTTTAATTATTTCAATAAGTTATTGATTTTGTATAAAAATATTGAAATTACGAGAGGTTAGCGGAGCGAAAAAAGTGCGCCGGATTGAGCGCCCAATATACCCCGTGAACGCTTACATGCTATCAGTGTATTGCTTTAATTCAGCCTCATCTTTAATAAGATAATATCCACGGCTACTACCTCCGATTGGTATCCTTAATTTCTCAATGGCTTCGCGAATGAGGTTTCGTACTTGAACGTGGGTTGCATCCTCTTGGATACCGATTTGGGGGCCAATATCTCCAGAACTTATCTGATTTTCTTTTCCGACATGATTTTCAAGTATTTCTTTTATTTTGTTTAGCTGATCCATAGACATTTTCTCTACCCCCCTATTACTTTTTGGTACGACGTATAACGTGAAAGTGAGGGGCCGGGAGATTAAAACTTGAGGCCTTCATTATATTTACTGGATGTCAATTACCGACATACGTTAAAAAATGCACGGCTTCTCCCGGTCCCACTCAACTGACTGGTTCGCCGCAGGCGGCGGTCATAGTCTTTTACCCCACCGCAACTCGGGTTTTTCTCCCTTTTTCCAACATATGAAAAGTAAGATTCCAGTAAGAATGAAGACATAAATAATAAAGGGAATAACCAACCAAGGAGATCGCTTTATAAAGAGCACGCCAATAATCACAAGAACGATATAGACCAAGAAAACAATCCATCCTTGCCAAGTAGCAGGCAGGCCCCACCCGATTCCATATTTCATTGCAGGAAACCAGATATCTTTATCATTCTTATTCATAATATTTTCACCGCATAAGTTGGCGAACGGGTTTTTCACAGGCGCCTGTTGTTTGGCGTCCTGTGCAAAAATGGGTTATGCGAGTTTAATATTTAACATTAAGGGATAATAATGCTGCAATAATTTTATTTCTTTCACTTTCATTGCTCGCACATATGATCATTGTTCCAGAATAGTTGTCTTGATAATTAATCATATATTCATTCGAGGCACCCACAATAAAAACACAATTTATGTATTTTTCGATATTGAAAGCTTCCGGAATTCCTATATGTTGTGGAGGATTCGTATCACATTTCTTCTGCTTGTTTAAGACGAAAACGAAATTACCTTCTTTAATAAAAAGTGACTGATACAAACAACATTCAGGAGGACGAAAGGGACTAGTATCCATAAAAGCTCGCCTATGCCATTTATAATGGTATTCATAGTATGGGATTGCTATCTTCATGTTTTGGAATTCAGTATATATTTTCTCCCCATTTTGCTTATAAATCCATGGTTTTTCTGTCCATCCATTCTCCATATTTTTTTTTAAAATATTTTTTGAAATTTCATCAGGCATTAACACCTCGTTTTTTATCCCTGAAGGGATATCGTATATCCGTGATGCAGATGGCGTAGTTGGGGAATCCGGTAGACTTCTATTTAAATAGCAGCCAACAAGAGTAACTTGTAGCATAATAATGACAATGATAAAACAAAAGCATTTTAGAAAATAATTACGAATTCTCATTATTCCTCCAACAATTTATTTTACCTAGAAATTAGAACTATATCGTTTTCATTGATTTCATTTATTCTTTTAGGAACAATGGCCGAAAATATGTTATCTTTCTGTTTTGATAGAATTATATGGACAATATCATTGTTTTTTAGCTTTATATAAAGAAGCGGATCGTTAGGCATAACAGAATCTGAGTTAAATAGCACATATCCGTGTTTTATCTCTGTTATCTTTCCAATTGGTAGTAGATTAGCTTCATCCGGAGGAAAAATTATTTTTTTATCATTTAAGTGGATATTTCCTAAAATATATGTTGCACAAAATATAAAAATACAAAATGCAAATAAATACCAAAATTTACTTTTAGATAGCGATAAGAAAAATGAAATTATGGTACAAACAGCAGCCAGCCCAGATAGAGCAGGGTGGCTAAAGATACTTAATAAACTGTCCATGGCTATCCTCTTAATCGATATCCTTTAAATGATTTGGTTGCATCGCATAACGCAAAATTCAGCGGTTTGCGGGGCGTAGCGCAGCGGAGCCCTGCAAATCCGCTGGAATGATTTGTTGGCCGTTTACATTTTCTTTAAGGCTTGAGCGATTTTTCTTCCCAGTTCTGTGGCTGCTTCAATTGCTATTGATTGGTTTTCAAATGTTTTTATACCAACCGAATTGACAGTTGCATTTTCTCCATAAAGCATTTTAATACCAGACATTTTGCATTCATCCCCACTCCCACATTTAACACATGGAACATTCCCTTGTATTTTCACCGCACCTACAAAGTTCATCCCTTCTTCCATCATATAAAACTGAACAGCGTTAACACCCATTTGGCATGCAGGCGGCAACGCGTCATTATCTTCTGAGACACAACACGTGATGACCGCACCTCCTGGTTTGGTAGCCATAAATCCATGTTTATGACGTAATGGATACAAGCGTTCTATAAATGCCTTTGTCCGAGAATCAAGTGTGGAATATGGAGTGAATCCCGCTATTACTAACGCATCAGCTTTTTTTGCTTTTTCAGCTAACTCAACACCGTCATCTTTTATAACACATTGATTGGTTTCGAGACATCCCAAGCATGCTCTGCAAGGAGCCACGGTATAATCTATTAGACAATATGGTTGAACGTTAGCCACCGCGGCAATAAAAAGGCCTGCCAAACCTTGAAAACGTGGGTTATAGTAAGCGTTCGTTAACAACCCTAACTACAGAGCCAAAATCAAGGAGGCAGGCCGTGAAAAAGATTGTAAAGTATGTTGGTTTGGATGTCCACAAAGATTCGATTACCATTGCTATCGCCGATGAAGGACGTGACGGAAACGTTCGAGTGTATGGAAAAATCAGCAACGACCTGGGGCAGATTGATAACGTCATGCGAAAACTGATTTCACAAAACGCCGAATTGCATTGTGTTTATGAAGCAGGTCCATGCGGATATCCAATCTACAGGCATTTAACAAGCAAGGGAATCGATTGCGTTGTCGTTGCTCCGGCGCTGATCCCCAAAAAAACCGGTGATCGGGTTAAAAACGATCGCCGAGATGCAACCCACCTGGCGACGCTCCACCGTTCCGGAGAACTGACGCCGGTGTATGTCCCCGATCAGGCCGATGAAGCACTTCGTGACCTGGTACGTGCACGAAAAGACATCCAAATATCGCTCCGCAAAGTCAAACAACAGATCAATGCCTTTTTATTGCGACAAGGGATCAATTATCCAGGTAAAAGCAAATGGAGTAAAGCGCATTTAAATTGGCTGGCGGATCTGAAGATGCCGCATCCGGCCCAGCACATTGCCCTTACCGAATACCTGGACGCCATGGGAGACCATGAGGCCCGCGTTAAGCGCATCGAAAAAGCGATTGAGCAATGTTGCCAAACCAGTCGATTGCTTCCGGTTATCGAGGCTCTGCAAGCGCTCAGGGGGATTTCTTTGCTCAGCGCGGTGACCGTCGTCGCTGAACTGGGGGATCTGAGCCGTTTCGATACGCCGGCACAGCTGATGGCCTATTTGGGTCTGATCCCATCGGAGCATTCAAGCGGTGGCACCATCAAAAAAGGCCCCATTACCAAAACCGGCAATACCCATGCCCGCAGGACGTTGATCGAATCGGCTCAGGCCTATCGTATGCCGGCCCGGAAAAGTAAGGCGATCCGTAAACGCCAGGAAGGCTTGCCGGACGATGTTTTGGATATTGCCTGGAATGCACAGCTACGACTATGCCACCGCTACCGCAGGTTGATTGCAAAGGGCAAAAACCATAACGTGGTCATCACCGCGATTGCACGCGAGTTGGCCGGTTTCATCTGGGCCATTGCCCGGGCTGTTCCAATCGTGGCCGCTGAAAGATGATTTGTTATAGCGTGGAAACCCAGGCCTATCAAGGCCAAGCCCTAAAGGGTGCTCCCTAAGGTCGCAGCCTTGACAGCCCTGACTTTCCACGCTGGGTGGGAATTAGCGACGGCGAGAGAAGCGCGACTGTTGCTCCGGCTCAAGAAGCTGGATAAGTACTTCTCTATAATCGATGATGCAAATAGAAAAAGAACTTATTGATTTTAAAAATGCTCAAGAAAGGATCGGCTTTATCAAAGAACAAATATAGCCATCGAGCTTTTGGATAGGGGCGCGGTCGCGGTTTGGAGAACCCTCGAAAAAGCTATCGGAATAGGCCTTCAGGCCGAAACTCCCGTCTTTAGACCGAGGCAGCTCCACGACGAAGCCTAGTCAGGCGGTATCCAATCCGCGAATATCAGAGTGCTCTACCGTCGTTATTGCAGACCCCGCCTCTATCCAAACGCTCGATGAAAATTATTGGCCCAAGTTTTTTGGGTATGGATAGGTTTTTCTCTTGACAAGTGTTCAACCATATCAGCTTAATGAATTCTGTTTCGCATTCTGTTGCATTCAGAACCGCTTTAAGGGCTCTATCCGTGTTGCTATTTTTTATTGGAGATCCCGACACACCTAGTACTTTCATTTTTTTTCTCCTTTCAATTGTGCTCTATCATTGAGGCCAACGCCTTGCTCAGCGGCAGTTTAAAGCGTCACTTTTTTTGCGTAAGCAAAAAAAGTGACGCTTTAAACTGTCCGCTGGAGCTATTTGTTGTGTGCCGGGCACGGCACACATCTTAAAAGTGAGCCAAGCATATCAGTCGGTTGGATCGCTTGGCAAGTCTTAGACCCAGCCCGATGGAGGCGAAGGGTGTAGCGACATGGCAACTGGGTATCCGGCAACGGTGCCTGGGGAGGAAGCCGCCCTGCTGCGGCAGGGCCGTCGCGAAGGTACGGGGTGACGAACAGAAATCGAGTCAGGCGCGCATCTGTGGGACCAGCCTGCAACACAAGGTTAAGTCCTCTATCCATCTCAGGCAGTGCTCGTATACTCGGCGCTTACGTACCGAAAGATGTGTGTTTACCCCGGGAGGCCCGCTGCATCTCGGGACTTGTCGTGTGAAATTGCCGGTAGGGGGGATTCCGGCCACCAAAACCCCCGGCATCGTCGGAAGACCGGCTCCTGACCGGCGATGAGCCAAACTCCGCTATGGAGAGGGACACGAAACCAAAGGATCCGGCGGCGGCAGATGATCCGAGTGAGCAAACCGCAAGGTGCGCCCACCGTGCAGCGGGAGTCAGCAGAGGGCATAATGTAACCGGAGGAAACGAGATGCGCGAGCTACCCGCGGGTCAAGCGTAACAGGAGGCTCACCCCGGTGAAAGGCCCGAACGGTGCCCGGCCCGAATGGTACGGGTAAATGAAAATGACCATTAGGAGACGTGTACTTATGAACATAAAGCCACAGCAGATGGAAATGTTTGTAGCGTCGCGGCTTGCCGAAAGTCTGGGAGGCAGAGAGCAGTTGTTGGAGTTGATTCTCGAACGACGTAATGTGCTCAGAGCAATGAACCAGGTCGTTGCCAATAAAGGCGCCCCGGGTGTGGACGGCATGAAAACCAACCACTTGAAAGGGTACCTGAAAAGGCACTGGCCGAAGATCAAGCAGGACCTGCTAAATGGGGATTATCGTCCCTTACCGGTCAGAAGGAAGGAGATCGACAAACCGGATGGCGGTGTCCGCCTGCTTGGTATCCCCACGGTATTGGACCGCCTTATCCAACAGACGATAGCTCAGGTATTGGAGCAGATCTGGGACCCGACCTTTTCTGAGTACAGCTACGGATTCAGACCAGGACGATCAGCCCATGACGCTGTCCTACAAGCCAAAGGCTATCTGCTGGACGGGTACACCCACGTGGTTGACATGGATTTGTCCAAGTTTTTTGACCGAGTTAACCACGACCGGCTTTTAAGCCGGCTGGCCACCAGGGTCCGGGACAAACGGGTCTTGAAATTGATCCGCCGGTACCTTACGGCCGGAACGATGATCGGGGGGCTTGTCAGTCCCAGCATAGAAGGAACGCCCCAGGGTGGTCCTCTGTCGCCGTTGCTCTCCAACATCGTACTCGATGAACTGGATAAGGAATTGGAGAAGCGGGGTCACCAATTCGTCAGGTATGCTGACGACTTCAGGATCTACTGCAAAAGCCGGAAAGCCGCCGAGCGTGTGAACAAGAGCATCACGAAGTTCATCACCGCGAAGCTCAAGCTCAAGGTGAACGAGGAGAAAAGCGCAGTGAGCCGACCATGGCTCCGCAAATTCCTGGGATTTACCTTTATCAGTATGTGTGGACAGACCAAGATCCGGATCCACCGGAAAACAATTTCACGTTTCAAGGAGCGAGTCCGGGAACTGACGAACCGTAATCAAGGGAGAAGTCTGAGCCAGATTATCAAAGATCTGAATCAGTACCTGATTGGCTGGTGGAACTATTATCGCCTGACAGAAGCCAGGCACCTGTTCAAGTCACTCAATGGCTGGATCATCCGCCGGCTGCGGTGCGTTGTCTGGAAACAATGGAAAAACCCCAGGACCAAGGTCCGAAACCTCAAAAAGCTTGGCATTGCGCATAAGGACGCCATGCTTTGCGGTAACGCCCGCAAAAAGTACTGGCGCATGAGCAAGGTCAAGTGGGTGATATTTGCTCTACCAAACCGTTACTTCTTCGAACGAGGACTATTCCTGCCTGCTCAATAACCTTCCTGATCAGCCGAACCGCCTTGGTACGCGATCCGTATGCCGGGTGGTGTGGGAGGGGGTGGCCGCGAGGCTACTCCCTATCCCGATAAATGCTTATTCTCAGCCCCTTTGGGACTTGATACATGACTGATTGCCTAATTGATTTTTTATAGCCTTTGTTTTTCAAAGAATCATGGTAAGAATCAAAAAGGTGCTTATTAATTCGTGGGTCAAAAACTATTTCATCAAATAGGTCGAATGGGTCAATTTTGAACTGATGAAACCGACCACTTTTTTCTGTATATAAAAGTCTGACCTCTTTTTCATGCTTGAATTCTACTCGCTTATATATGAGTGATTCAGCAATTCCAGATCCTGATGTGTTTAGAACATTAATGTTTTTTAATTTTGAAACGAGGTCTTTTTGTGTCAGATATTCTACTTCACCTATGAAACAATGTACTTTTGCAAAATCTCCACTTTGGGATTGAAGTGCGTTCAATAGTTTTCTAATTGTAGTTTTTACTTTTGCACCCTGTTTATCTTGAGAGTAGATGCGCCACATAGCATCCGTTTCTTTATGAAGTGTCCAGCATTGACCATAAACAGAATCTCGGATTGGAGCAAAATCAAGAAGCTCACCATCCGATGTTTTAGCTGTCCCTTTTAACAAAAGGTTTTCAAAAGGATCATCCCATTTTTCAGGTTTGACTAAGGTCAGCTTTTCAAGCTCAAATGCTTCAAGGAGACGATGAATGGGCATAATTCGATAGATTTCTTTATCGAGGTCTTTCTCCTTAATATTTAGCTTATCTTGATATGCCACGATTATATTCCTTTAGCATTTAACGACTAACTCACCGGCCGCCAACATGCGGGAGAAAGCCTTCCGCAAACAACAACATTTATACGGAAGACAACATTTCAAAAAAACACCGCTGTTGGCGGTCGGGTGCAGTTTTTTGTTCTGTGCGGTGTTCAATATTAAGCTGGTATCGCCAAGGGCTCTATATTTGAAATATCAACATTTTGTTTTGCTTGCCAAAGGTCATAGCTATCCTGCATATGAAGCCAGCTCTCAGGGCTGCGGCCTAAACATTTGGATAGACGCAAAGCCATTCCAGGACTAATTGCACTTTGTGCTTTTATAATCCTTGAAAAGGTTGAAGGAGAAACTTTAAGCCGTAAGGCAACACTTCGGGGTGATACACCCAGAGGTTCCAGATAAACATCCTTGATAAATTCCCCTGGATGGGGAGGGTTATACATAGCCATTAGTGATAATCCTCATAGTCTACGATATAGGCATTACCATCTTTAAACTCAAAAACGATACGCCAATTTCGGTTTACATCAATCGCCCATAATCCCTGACGATCACCTTTTAAACTGTGGAGCCGCCAACCTGGAGTGTTCATATCTTCGATGCATGTTGCAGTATCAAGTGCAATTAGTCGAATTCTAAGTTTTTGCCTGTGGTCCGGTTGAATGCCAGCCAAATTACCAGTTTCAAAAAATTTACGCAGCCCTTTATGTTTAAATGATTTTATCATGAATATATTATATAGCATAATGCGCAATACGCAATACTTTTTTTCAATGTCTACATCAGCACAGAACGCAAAACTAAGGGGCCGGGAAACAAACCTTGACGAATTTTCTAAAAACTTCCGATTTTAATACAAATATGAACTTTTAAAATACCAACGATTTTCCCGGTCCCGCTTAAGTGACATGTTATTTTATTGTACTTAAGTTTTATATAGTGCCGCCAATTGTAATAATAAACTCTATGTAAATTGATACAGATAAAAAAAACCATAAAGCAGTAATACCTGCGGATAAAGAAATTATGGCTAAGATTCTTAAATATGGTTTATATTTTTTAAATATCCGCCTGTTAACGTACAAGAATGAAAAATAAACAATCATCAATATTATTAACAGCTGTATAAAATTACCACCTTGAATTCTCGATACCTTAACATCTATATATCCGAAAATTAGCATTGCTGCTAAATAGAACAAAGCGACTAAGAAATTATTTCGGTAAATTTTTTCCATAAAAATAACGACGAGCTAACTTGCGGCGGCCAAACGAACGGAAACTATCAATGGAAAAAGGAAGTTTCTGATAGCACGATCGGCCAAAATGCCACCGTAACCGCCGTCAAAGTTTAGCACTTTGTTGGTGCACCGAGCTTTCAATGAAAAAGAAAGCGAGGTGCCCGGTTAAAACAAATAAATAAGCCCGGCCCGAAAAGAAAAGGAGCATAAACCGATTATGACGGAACGGACTTTTAAAAAAACAAACAAGCAAAAAAACTGCAAAATATAAGCCTTGATGAACTTACAGATTCGGTGCAGTCCTTTCAAGCAAGCACAAACCAAAAACGTTCAAAATAAAGAACGGAAAACAAGTCAATATGAGCACCAACGCTATTTTAAGGGGCCGGGCGTTACTGCCAAGGCAACTGTAAACTGCCACAGAAGGAAAGCTAAAAAGGTTTTTAAAACGCGCCCCGATTTTCCCGGTCCCTCTTCAAAAAGATGTTATGTTTGGGCTATTTCTTTTTAAAATCGAAAACTGCAACTGTAATTGATAAGACACCAATTAGGATTGATGCGAAAATAAATCTTTCTCTATTTCGAGAATCATTAATCCATTGTCTTAGATCGCCCAAACTGCCAATAGGCTTAAAGTCGTCACCATCTATATTGCTAAGCGACCTTGAATAATTGTAAACAAAACCTATAGGTGAAGAACCAGGTACAAATTTAGGATTTGGCCATCCCTCTGGCAAGTTATCACCAATATCAGGCTTTAATGTCCCCCCAACTCTCACAATAGCAGTGGGAAAGTTGCCTTTGTGATATAGACTGATCACTTCTTCGTAGTTGGTTTTTTTGATAATATATAAAAACAAAGGATTAAATTCTGCTTCATCATCGAAAATGATGATATCGGGGAAATTACGTGGGCTAGCCAGCCTTTGTATCCCCTCAAGCACAGCTTCACGCCCACTTAATTTGTCCCACCAATTATTATAATCCCCGACAGCGTAAATAAGTGATAAAATGCGGGAGCATAAGCGGAATTATTAATCGTATTTTCTTTTTCATTATCCCCTTTAAAAAATCGGGTAGGTCAGGGGCCTTTCAGCCCCTTTCCCCCCTTGGAACCGTGCATGAGACTTTCACCTCACACGGCTCGAGCACCTCAGAAGGCCTCCCTTATGGGGCGGCCCGGTTGTAATTCCTCCTATGCCGAAACCATAGCCCTATACTCTCGGGCCGACATGGCCGGCAGCAGCTTGCTTGCCTTATAATGCCGGCGACGCCAAAAATACCAGGCATACTTGGGCAGATAAGGGTTGGCATCCGCTTTGATCTTCACGTGTCTACGGATTCCGATTGCGCTTGTTCGCAATACGCGATACAGCTTGACACCGTTCTTTGCGGTCTTGGTCAAAACCGCGAAGGTGTTTCGTCCGGCCGCCGACCAGTAGTGCTTGGTCAGCCACTGCGCGGATTTGGACCGGTGCCGTTTGCGTATCATGCGCCAGAGTTGCTCATAGACATAGGTGTCGATCCGACTGAAGGCTTCCGATGCGACCACGTGGCGGTGGTAATTGGCCCAACCTCGAAGCGTCGCGTTCAGCTTCTTGATCAGTACCGGCATCGGCGCGCTGACGTGTTTGCGAATTAACGTTCCCACCTTCTGCATAAGGGCGTGAACTCCCTTCGTCGATGGCGTGATGTGCAGAACACGGCCATGCTTTCTGAAGGTTTGCCCGAGGAACGTAAATCCGTCTTTGATGTGCGTGATCATGGTCTTCTCAGCAGAGAGTTCCAGACCTCGCTCGGCAAGGAAGTTTTCGACCACGGGCCGGATCACATCTTCCAGGATGGTTTTCGATTTACCTGTAATGATGAAATCATCGGCGTAGCGGACGAAGTTAATACGACGCCTACGGGGGACTGCACGATGAACGGCTTCTTCCAACCCGTCAAGCACCATATTCGAGATAGTGGGACTGATAATCCCACCTTGTGGAACTCCCTTGCGTGAAGGATAATGGGTGCCGTTTTCCATATATCCTGCCCTTAACCACTTTTGAAGCACGACTTTGTCCATGGGGATATTCTCCAACACCCATTTAAAAGAGATGTTGTCGAAACAACCCTTTATGTCCCCTTCGAGAACCCATGGTGCCGAATTGGGCTTAGACAGCGCGTTGAAGGCACTGGCTACGGCGTCGGCGCACGATCTGCCTTCACGAAAGCCGTAGGAATTCCTGTCGGCGGTCGTCTCGGCGACGGGTGCCAGCCCCAGCTTGTAAAGTGCCTGTTGCGCTCTGTCGTACATGGTGGGAATCGATAGAGGCCTGAGTTTGCCGTTCTTCTTTTTGATATAGATTCGCCTCAAGGGCTGAGGGCGATAGCCACGTCGGCGCAGGCTGTTTGCAGCCCGCCATTTGGCTCGGGCGCCTTGCCACAGCACGCCGTCAACGCCAGGGGTCTTTTTCCCCTTGTTGGAGGTCACCCGTTTCACAGCCAGTAGCTTGGCGTAGAACGAATGGGTTAACAGGTATTGTAATGATCGAACCTTGTTCCACCTGTTTTCCTTTACAGCCTTTGCGATACGCACTTGCAGCCTTCTGACTTCCCGCTGAGCCTGTTTCCAGTCAACTGAACTCCATTTGTCAGCGTCATCTTTGAGTGCACCAGCCGTTTCGGCCGTCATTTGCTTTCTCATCTTCGAAGGTTCTCCCAGCTCTCTCGCAACGAGACACCAGTTGGACGTCTGCACGCTCATTCACCGGGGCGTAAGGCTTGCCGGTTTTGGCGTTGAGCCATGTTTCATGCTCTATCTTTCGGTTTTCCCGAAAGCGTTCGCTTCTTCCAACCTCTCTCACCCGTCTCTCCATCGGCGTGCCTTGCGGTTCGCTTGCCTGGAATTGCTCCAGGCGAAGGACGGGGTTACTACGTTCCACACAGTTGATCCAATGGATGACTTAGGTGCGCCCTCTACGCCGGTGGTTCGTCGGTTCCGTGCAGGCAGTTATGAGACCTGCATCCTGACCACATCCGCTAACTCCGGGCAACGGCCTTCGACCTGTTAATCCTCGTAGGTCGGTCGCTTATTGACGACGCTTACGGACATTCAATTAGTTTCACCATGTCATCCGACCCTAGCCCTTAACCGGGGAGGATTCCCGGATGGATTCGCCTGTTACCATTTGAACCCGATTCGGTACATTGTCCGCAGGGCTTCGCACCCCGTCATCAGCGCAACGGTAGCACGCCTGCGTAGGGTCCGGTAGGAACATACCGGGTACTCCAGGGACTTCCCTGAGTACACTCAAACTGTGCGACATCGTGTCGCACCATAACGCTTGCTTCACCGGCCGGGCGGGTTGAAAAGACATAGTTTATTAATGAACATAAAATTTAAATTTTAATATACTTTCAAAGAAACGCCTTAGCCCGCCCGGTCCTGTGTGTAAGCTGTTGTTATGCGCTTTTAAGGTGTTTTCTTTTCGCAATTTATCTTAACAAATTATGAAAGGTACAATTGACAAAACGAACAACGAACAAGGAATTGAGAGTATGTATCTCAAGCATGCCCATAAATTAATTTTACGGAAAGTAATAATACCACCTAATATGCTGAATAATAGAAAGAAAATGCTTCCATATGCAAGCATGTAGGATGTTGAATTAAACGTTGGCAACTTGAACGCAAAAAAGTTATGCAAAATTACGCCAATAGACAATGCAAAGGATCCAATAAAGGCTATCCAAGATAATCGATTGAAAAACTTAGCGCTTGCCATTCTATATTCCTTACATTCCTACGCGGTTCGGGGAGCTCAGCCGCCCGGAGCGAGAACCGAGAACTTCCCTAAAATTAAATTCTTTTCAAAAACCAAGGTCTTTCAAAAAGCCGCTAGCTCTCCGGGTCGGCCTGCAGCGTTTTGTTGTGCGAGTTATATTAAAGCCTCTAAGCCTTTTCTTTCCATGATATCCAATAATTTCCTTGAGGCTCCTGTAGGCTTTTTATTACCCTGTTCCCATTTCTGTACAGTAGAGGTACTAATATTGAAAACGCTTGCTAACGCAGCTTGGCTTAAATTAAATTTTTTTCGGATTTCGGTTATTTTTTTGGGGGGATAGTCTTTAACTTCCGGAAGACATAATTTTTCAATATTTCTTAAAGTAATGTCATCCACAAGCCCACTTTTATTTAAGTCCCTTACGGTTTCCGTAATTGAATCTGAAATTGATTTTCTCATGTTGCCACCTCTTTTAAATCACCATTTTGGACTGCTATATCAATTTCCCTTTCAGAAAATGAAAGTAAAATTTTAGCAAGTTCCTTGAAGACAAATAGCTCTTTGGGTGAAAGGTTTGATTTTTCATTTTTTGAGAAACCATGGATGAAAATAATTCTGTTCCCTTTTTTATAGCAAACAATCGTTCTTCCACTACCGCTTTTGCCTTGACCTGGGAAACGAATTCTTTTTTTGTAAATGTGCCCACCCAAATTTGCTTCGTAATTTCCACTACCGACTTCTTCCAATGCTGTTTCCAAATCATCAATCGGTATTTTTTGCTTTGAAGCCCATTTCACAAAGTGCTTTGTCATTAATTTTCGCATAACAACAATATAGCACCGGGTGACACAATTTTCAATATACCTTTTTCTGCATCCCGTTGGTTTTTAACGCACAACGTATAGAGTTTTATCCGTCGTCCCGCCAACCATTGAAACGACAGACCCCCCAACAGATGACGGTGCTGATTCAATGCCGAAGATCTTTTAGCGCGATGCGGGATGATGGATAAAACTGGTTGGACTAAGACAATTTGGAACACATTCTTGAAATGACTACCATTTAATATGGGGATTGTAAACAGAGGACTGCCTCGCTGGTTCTGGTGCAAGGGCAGAATCAGAATCCTGGGGGTGATCGTGATTGTTGAATGGGTGAAAACACCGGGTAACCAAGCCTTTTCGGCATCACTCACAATTTATGGGAATGCCGATTTCGATCGTTTCATGACCTGAGGGCAAACCGATCCCATCACTTTCAGCGCCTTGGAAATGCACGCTCAAGCTATCCCTGGAAAACAAGCTCGTGGATCGATTTGCTAAGGATCCTTATCGGTTACCGACACCGGCCTCAAAATATGGAATGAACTGTTTCCGGACCCTTCCGGGATTTCGTATATCTTTCTCATCATTCCTTGTTTGCAGCTTGGGCACCTCAATATGTCGATACCGGCCTGTGCCATCATGATTGCCTGGACGGACTGATCCCGCACCTCGGGGATATCGGGGGACAAGTTCATCAACAAACGGCACAGGCCAATGTTCTTTTTCTTGCCACGGTTGGCCAAAAAGCCATAATGCCGGATGCGTACGAACCGCTTGGGCAGTACATGCAACAAGAACCGCCGGATGAATTCGACCGCATCGAGGGTGACGGTTTCAGTCGTCTTGCGTTTTCTGTTTTTGATCGTGAACGTCACACGGCCGTCAGAAAAATCAGTGATGCGATGATTCGATATGGCAATGCGATGCGTATAGCGCCCAAGGTAATCGAGCACCCATTCCGGGCGCTCAATGGGCGGCTTGGTATAGACCACCCAGTTTTTCGACCACAGCTGTTTGATCAAGCGCCGGAACCCTTGGCGGGTCCCTAACGCACGGGTATTGCCGGGAAAGCACAACTGGTTCTTGCTATATGCATCTTCCAGATACGATATGAACTTTCCCCGGAAAACCTTCGAAAGCGCTTTGACCGGAAAGAGAAACTCCCCTTTGCTGCTGATCCATTCCTTTCCATTGCCAGCAATCGCACCGCCAGGCACCAGGCAGTGCAGGTGAAAATGATCCATCAATGTTTGCGTCCAGGTGTGCAAAATAGCGATGATCCCCAACTGGCCACCGAGTTCGTTCTTCGGATTTTTGCCGAAATCGAGTAACGTCTGGCTCGCGGCCTGAAACAGGAATCCCAGCATGAGTGGTTTGTTGCACAAAATCAAAGGATTCAATTCATGGGGAAGGGTAAAGACATTGTGAAAATAGCTAACCGGCAAAAGTTCAGCCTGCCGGGCGGACAACCAGCGTTGCTTGGTGATGGTCTGGCATTTCGGGCAATGCCGGTTGCGGCACGAGTTGTAAAGGATGCGTTCGGCTCCGCATTGATCGCACATTTCAACGTGCCCGCCAAGATAAGCGGTCCGGCAATTTAAAATGTCGTATACGACCCTGTAATGCTCCGGCGGCATATTGTATCTTTTGAGATAGTCACCGATGTGGCAGCGCAAAATATCCGCCACTTCCACCTGTCGGTTTGCTGGTTGAGGATAATTATTGATTGGATTCATCGTCATCCTCCCACGGCGGCGCCTGTTGTTCCGGCTCTTCGATGAAATCCAGCGGGCTCTGGACCTTGGCCAACCCGTTTCTGGAAACGTGAAGATAGACCATGGTGGTGGACAACGAGCGATGCCCCATGAGAAGCTGTATCTTGCGCACATCATAGCCGGCTTCCAGCAGATGAGTGGCAAAGCAATGGCGAAGGCAATGAATGCCCTTGCCCTTGGTGATGCCGGCGTCGCTCTTGGCACGGCGGTACATTCTCTGAATCGATGTGATGCTCATGGGAGTGTCGCGACGTTTACCGTAAAACAGCCAATCTGTCGGGCGATAGACCTTCCAATAGCCCCGTAGTTCCTCCAGCAGTTTTTTAGAAAGCAGCGTATCGCGGTCTTTCATGCCTTTGCCCTGATAGACCCGGATCACCATCCGTGCACTGTCGATGCTTTTGACTTTCAGTGCTGCCACTTCACTGACTCGAAGCCCTCCAGAATAAGCCGTCATCAATATCAGCCGATGCTTAAGATCCGCCGGAGTATCGATGATCATGCGAACCTGCTCTCTACTGAGAACTTCAGGTAGGATTTTTGGTTTACGACGACTTGGCATATTCAATGCGATTTCGCTGTTTATCAGTGTATGCTGGTAGAAAAACTTCATCCCGGAAATGATAACATTGCGTGTGCTTGCGCTCTTCCCTTCATCTTTAAGGTGAAGCACGTAGTCTTCGATTTCTGTTTGCGTTAGACGATCCGGTGACTTCCGATGAAATTTTGATAGGCCTTCAACAGCAGACAAATAGGATTGCTGAGTCCTCGGTGAGAAATCCTTAAGTTCCATTGCCCGGATCATCTTTTGACGTAGTTCAGACATGAGTTCCCTCCTTTGATTAATGAGATAAATATGAGATTTTCGGAGTTATACCGATGGAGGGAATTATAATAAAATCGGAGAAAAACCGGAAATGAGGAAAGAATTACAGAAATTCTGGTGGGTTAGCTGCCGCGTAGCGGCTTAGTCCAACGGCTGAGTTCAGGGGCAAGCGGGATTTACAGCGATAAATTTTGAATAACCTGGGTTTTGGCCAGCAAGACTGAATTTCAAAAAGCCACGCTGTCCGCTTGTCCCTTGAAACGATTGGTTAGGATTCTTTCATGAATTCACTCAATAAATTCCCCAATTATACTATGCTTTCGTCTGATTTCATTAATAAAGCCGTCATAATGTCTCATTCGAATTATTGAGCGGATAATCAGGTAAGCACCAAAAACAATTAAAGCAAGATTGAGTGCTCCCAACGGGACAAGAAAATGTAAAACATGGATGACATCATAATATTTTGAAGTAGCTATCAGAACACTCATAACCGATAACGGTAATGCTAAAACCGCAATACCTGTTCTCATTACAGCTAAGGATGTACGCTTCTCTGCTAAAATTAGTTGCACTTCATTGATTGCTATTGAATCAATTTTGTTTATGTCTTCGCTCAAATCTTTCCCTTTTGGATATATACCTTGCTTTAATCCTAACACCACAAATCAGCCGCAAGGCTTTTTGTGTCGGCTGAATTTGGTTGGTTATTTGGAGGTTTATATTATGAGTAATGTTTTATCGGTTTGTTTTTCAAGATCACTTTGGAAAGAAAATCCTGAAATTGCCCGAGAGTTACTTGGACTTCAGTTTGAGGTTTTCAGCCTTGAGTTCGAGGCTCTCTGCCTTAAGTTCCAGATTTTCCTTCTTAAGTTGGAGAACTTGCGTCTTAAGTTCATTAATATGTGTCTTAAGTCTTACAATTTCACGCTTAAGGTCCGCAATTATTTTCGTGGCTTCTTCAAGTGATGCTGGGTTCATTATATGCTCCTTTCACAAGAGAGGATTTAAATTCACCTCATGAGGATGGCCGGTGAAGCACATCCCCATGAGGATCTCATGACTGTTACTTTTTAGTGTGTCTTAACTCGGCTCTTATTGCCAAGATCAGACTGGCACCTGAAAATAACAGACCGAGGACACTGATGAATATAATCATCGGTTCCTCCTTATTTCCTCAACGTTCTGGACGAGGGTGCGTTGAAGGATATTTACCGTCCACATTATATGTCGGTTCATATATGCGGACTCCAAAACCGGTTTGGGTCTGGGCAAGGCTGCAGACTTACTCAGGCACCAAGCTTGTTTTCAAAGAACATAACGCTATGCTCACGGGGCGCGCGCTTTTTGCGCTCCCGTGCAGCAAATTGTTGTGCAAAATCTTATTCCAAATAATCTACTGGTCTAAAACCGCTATTTAAAAGTTCTTTATCTTTTCGAATTCTTTGAAAAGCTTGGACATATCTCAATACTGAATCAACATTCGCTTCACTTAAAATTTCCATTCTTGCATCAGAATGGAAAACATAGGAATAATGTTCATGCAGTATTTGAGAAACGCATTCTATCAGTTGGTCAATTTCAGAATTTTTAATCGGATACCTATCATAGATTGCTGATGGAGTATCAAAAAAAGCTTTATCAAGATGTGCAATTGATTTATCACGCCATGCTTTGATTCGGTTGGTCAAATCATTAAAAGAATCCAGATCGCTAATATTCTTGTCGATTATTTCTCTGTATTCATCTGGTGTTATAACCTCACGTTCGTTCTTATCGTTTGGTTTGTAACGACTTGGAGAAAGAGCCTTGGCATGTACACATGCTTTTTCTAACCAATCAATTAATGATCTATCTTCTTTATTCGAAAGCAATGCAGCCAATTCAACCAAGTAGATGCGTGTCATGCTGTATGTGGCGAGTTGGAAAAAGTACGAACCATGATTTAATGCTTCTTCATCCTCTGGTGAAGACCAAGAATTGATTCTTTTCAATTCACAAAATAAGCTTTTGGAATTGAGGAATCTATGAACAATCTGATCGAGATATTTTTTTAATTTTTCTTTTGGATTATTCATGAGTTTGTTCCTCAACACTTATCTTTATGTTGCACAACATAAACTAGACGACCCAATAGTCGTCGTATAATGCGACGTTAATATTTACGAAATCGTAATAGACGACTGATTTGCAGTCTAATAACCCAATTTAACCTGACTAGACGACTAATTCGTCAAATAAAAAATTGACATTTCGTAATTTCGGCGCTAAACATGAACAAATGTTAATATATAATATTTTGGAACCTTTTTCGAGTATATGAAGAATAAATATCCCCAAAGAAATGTGATGTCAATGTAAATCATTGGTATCATGTATTTTAAATGTTTATTCGGAGGTGCAACATGGCTAAACGGTTTCCACAAAACAATAACGAGACTTTCAATTCATTATCGCCCACGGCGGCAGGGGATGCCCCAAAGCCACGATTACTTGACCAGGTTCGGAATTGCATCCGTCGAAGACATTATAGCATCCGTACGGAGCAAACCTATGTTGACTGGATCAAACGATATATCTATTTTCATAAAAAGCAGCATCCTGAAGATATGGATGAGAACCATATAACCGACTTTTTGAATTATCTTGCCGTCGATAGGAAAGTCGCCAGTTCCACTCAGAACCAAGCCCTATGCGCCCTGGTGTTTCTGTATCGCCATGTTCTGAAAAAGGATCTCCCCCAATTTGAAAATTTGATTCACGCCAAACGCCCCTCAAAGCTGCCGGTTGTTTTTACGCGTGAGGAAGTTCGCGATATTTTATTACAACTTGAAGGCGTTACCTGGATTATGGGGCAATTGCTATATGGCGCTGGTCTGCGCGTTATGGAATGCGTGCGGCTGAGAATCAAGGACATCGACTTTGGCTACCGACAAATCACTGTCCGGGATGGGAAAGGTCATAAAGACCGAATTACCATGCTGCCGGTAATTGTTGTTGAGCCATTAAAGAGGCATTTGGAGAAAACCAAAAAAGCACATGAACTTGATCTGGAAGCCGGTTTTGGAAAGGTGTTTCTTCCTTATGCGTTGGAAAGAAAATATCCCCATGCGAACAAAAGTTGGGATTGGCAATACGTTTTCCCCGCCTCCCGGCGATCCATCGATCCGCGATCAGGCGCCGAACAGCGGCATCACCTATCAGAAGCGGTGTTGCAGCGTGCCATAAAAAAAGCCATCAAAACAAATAACATATCCAAGCCGGGCAGCTGTCATTCGATGCGTCACAGCTTTGCGACGCATCTGCTCGAATCAGGATATGATATTCGCACAGTGCAGGAACTTTTGGGGCACAAGGATGTTTCGACAACCATGATTTACACGCATGTGTTAAATAAGGGTGGAAAGGGCGTCCAAAGTCCCAGCGATACACTTTTTCAGGATGCTTAATGTTTCATCAAGTATGTCAATGAATACCATTCCGATAAAAGCGCCAATCCAGAAAACACTGGATGCCGGATCAGGCCGGTGATGACGCGATTGATAAAGTTGCCTGTCTGGCAAAGAAAAGGAAATCGTAACCATGACATCTGACCTCACCCCCAGGCAGCAAAGCGTATTGGAATTTATTATTACTTTCCAGCAGGAGCAGCGTATGGCTCCCACGGTGCGCGAAATTTGTGCCCATTTTGGACTGAGCGGTCCGGCCGGCATCCACCGCATCCTGAACCTTCTCAAGGACAAGGGCTACCTTGTGGCCGAAGCGGGAAAAAAACGCGCCTGGCGGTTCAACAGGGATGTGATCGGCCCCGGCATTCCGTTGATCGGAACGATCGCCGCCGGCCAACCCATGGAAGCCATCGAAAACATTGAAGCGGAGCTGTCCATATCGCCGGCCCTGTTCGGTTGCAAACGCTGCTTTGGATTGCGCGTCAAGGGAGACTCCATGATCGATGCCCATATCATGGACGGCGACCTGGCGATCATCCGTCCGCAGAAGCGGGTCGAAAACGGGCAGATTGCCGCCGTGATGGTGCAGAATCTCCTATCTGAAGCCACGCTGAAAATCGTGCGTTTCGACCGGAGCAGTCTGACCCTGGAACCGGCCAATGCGGCCTATTCGCCATTGGTGTTCAAAGGACCGCAGCGCAGTCAGGTGACCGTTTTGGGGAAGTATGTGGGGGTTATAAGGAAGATAGGGGGTTAGGCTGTAGGCGTTTAGGGAAACGATTTTTCGCGGTTAAGAACCGCTCCTACAAAGCATGGCGGGTTTATGTTGCACCGGATTTCATCCATGCTCCGGTTGTAGGAGCTGCCTTTGGCTGCGAGAAGAATAGGTATACAGGGGTTCAGGCTGCAGGCGTTTAGGGAAAAGATTTTTCGCGGTTAAGAACCGCTCCTACAAGATACGGCAGGTTAATGCAGCGCTGAAGTTCATCCATGCTCCGGTTGTAGGAGCTGCCTTTGGCTGCGAGAAGAATAGGTATACAGGGGTCAGGCTGCAGGCGTTTAGGGAAACGATTTTTCGCGGTTAAGAACCGCTCCTACAAAGCATGGCGGGTTTATGTTGCACCGGATTTCATCCTTACTCCGATTGTAGGAGCTGCCTTTGGCTGCGAGAAGAATAGGTATACAGGGGTTCAGGCTGCAGGCGTTTAGGGAAACGATTTTTCGCGGTTGAGAACCGCTCCTACAAGATACGGCAGGTTGATGCAGCGCTGAAGTTCATCCATGCTCCGGTTGTAGGAGCTGCCTTTGGCTGCGAGAAAAATAGGTATACAGGGGTTCAGGCCGTAGGCGTTTAGGGAAACGATTTTTCGCGGTTAAGAACCGCTCCTACAAGATACGGCAGGTTGATGCAGCGCTGAAGTTCATCCATGCTCCGGTTGTAGGAGCTGCCTTTGGCTGCGAGAAGGATAGGTATACAGGGGTTCAGGCTGCAGGCGTTTAGGGAAACGATTTTTCGCGGTTGAGAACCGCTCCTACAAGATACGGCAGGTTAATGCAGCGCTGAAGTTCATCCATGCTCCGGTTGTAGGAGCTGCCTTTGGCTGCGAGAAGAATAGGTATACAGGGGTTCAGGCTGCAGGCGTTTAGGGAAACGATTTTTCGCGGTTAAGAACCGCTCCTACAAAGCATGGCGGGTTTATGTTGCACCGGATTTCATCCTTGCTCCGATTGTAGGAGCTGTCTACGCCTGGGACCAATCAATTTTCGCGGCCATGGGCCGCTCCTACGGGGCCGAGGTAGACTGGGTTTCTGTTTTTGGGTGACACGGGAGTTTTATGCAAATTGAAGACAAGCTTTCCATCCTGGCCGCTGCGGCCAAGTACGACGTATCGTGCGCCTCCAGTGGCAGCCGGAGGTCCAACACCGGCCGCGGGCTGGGAAATGCAATCCCGGCCGGGGTCTGCCACACCTTTACCGAAGACGGGCGCTGCGTCTCCCTGCTCAAGCTGCTCTTCACTAATTTCTGTATTTTCGACTGTGCCTATTGCGTCAACCGGCGCAGCAACGATCTTCCCCGGGCGGCCTTCACCCCGGCGGAAATCGTCCGTCTGACCATTGACTTCTACCGGCGTAATTATATCGAAGGGCTTTTTCTCAGCTCGGGAGTGGTGGGTAGTCCGGACGAGACTATGGAACGGCTCATCCGCACGGTAACGGACCTGCGCCGCCAGGGCTTCAACGGTTACGTGCATCTCAAGTGCGTGCCCCACACCAGCCGGCGGCTGGTTCAGGCCGCCGGCCGCCTGGCCGATCGGCTGAGCGTCAACATCGAGCTGCCCACGGAGGAGAGTCTCCGGAAGCTCACCAGAGAGAAGACCTACGCCTCGGTGCTCACCCCCATGGGCGTTATCCGCGAAGGCATCGAGGAAACGCGGGAAGATCGCAAGCGGCTGCGCCACGTGCCCGCCTTTGCCCCGGCCGGCCAGAGCACCCAGCTGATCGTGGGCGCCAGCCCGGAATCGGACCACACCATCTTGCACCTCTCGGACCGTCTCTACCGCCAGCAGGCGCTCAAGCGCGTTTACTATTCGGCCTACGTGCCGGTGGGCGATATTGCCACCCATGCCGGTGCGGCTCCGCCGTTCAAACGGGAGAACCGCTTGTATCAGGCCGACTGGCTGATCCGGCTGTACGGGTTTTCCATTGACGAGGTGATACCGTCAGCGGCGCCGAACCTGGACCTGACCATGGACCCCAAAGATGCCTTTGCCCGGCGCCACCCTCAGCTTTTTCCCGTGGATGTCAACAGCGCCGATCGAGAAATGATCCTGCGGGTGCCGGGCATCGGCATCCGATCGGCCAATCGCATCGTGAATCTGCGTCGCCGGGGGCGCATCCGCTTCGAACACCTCAAACAGATGGGCGTGGTCGTCACCCGGGCTTTGCCCTTCATCCGTTGCGATGGCCTGCCAGACGCCCGCTGGACCGTTCCATACAGCGCCACGGCGATTGCTCCACCGGTCGCGCTTACACCGCTGGTTTTCGTTACCGACAGCAGCTTTGACGGTCTGCTCACGGCCATTTTTGAAGCCTACGCCGGCCAGACACCGCCCGATGCGATCCAGCCGGACAGCCATGTCCAACAGGGATTGTTCGACCAGCGTGTGACGGTCGTCACCGATGGGGCCAAAGCCGCACGGGTGTGGAAGGGGCTGAAACGATGCCTGGGCGTCGAGGGGCGCCAGGCGATTGCCGAAGCGTTCCTCTCGGGGAATGCCGGGGTGGAGACGTTGATTTATACCTATGTCCGAGAACGCATCCCGCGCCCGAACAGCAGCCCCAGCGGCGTATCCCTAAGTGTAACGATCCGGCTTGACCAGCTGGCCCGCAAGGTGCGCGAAGAGGCCCGCCGGCTGGAAGGCTTCGTCCGCTTCGAGCAGACCGGCAAGGGGCGGTACCTGGCCCGGATCGCACCGCGCTACGATGTCCTGCCGCTGATCCGGCACCATTTTGAATCCCGGTTTGCCGATCAGCGCTGGATCATCTATGATACAGTTCGGCAGTACGGGCTTGTCTTCGATGGCCGGACTACCCGCGCCCTGCCGCTCAATATGGCGGAGCCGGGCGCCGGGAGTCGTCCGGATGCCGACGAGTCCCTCTGCCAACGGCTTTGGCAGCGCTATTACCATGCCGTCAACATTCCCACACGTAACCACCCGCGGCTGCATCGGCGACTGCTGCCCCGGCGTTACTGGGCCTATCTGACCGAGAAGCTGATCCCGCTGTCAAGGAGACCCATATGAAAGCAAAAGGCAAATCGAAGAAAGACCAAAAGCCGGCCGCGCCGGTCAATGCGAAAAAAGACAAGCTGGACCGTAAATTTTACGAGGCGGAGATGAACCGTCTGCAGACCGAACTGGTCAAGCTGCAGGCCTGGGTCCGTCACAAGGGGCTGCGCGTGGCGGTCCTCTTCGAGGGCCGCGACGCGGCCGGCAAGGGTGGGGTGATCAAACGCATTGCCGAACGCGTCAGCCCACGGGTTTTCCGTACCGTTGCCTTGCCCGCTCCCAGCGATCGCGAGAGAACCCAGCTTTACATTCAGCGTTACGTCAAATTCATGCCCGCCGCCGGCGAGGTGGTGCTTTTTGACCGCAGCTGGTACAACCGCCTGCTGGTGGAGCAGGTCATGGGCTTCTGCACGGATGACGAGTACGAACGCTTCAAACGCAACTGCGCCGGTTTCGAGCAGTCGTTGATCGAAGACGGCATCATTCTCGTCAAGTACTGGCTGGAAGTTGGCAACGGCGAACAGAAACGGCGTTTTCAGCGGCGCATCGAGGATCCCATCCGCCAGTGGAAGCTCAGCCCGATGGACCTGGAATCCAGGCGCCGCTGGTACGCCTACTCACGGGCCCGCGACGCCATGTTCGCCGCCACGGATACCCGCATCGCGCCATGGGTCATCGTCCCTTCGGACGACAAGCGTCGGGCGCGGCTCAATTGTATCCGTCACCTGTTGGACACCGTCCCCTACGAGGAGGTGCAACAGAAACCGGTGGACTTGCCGCCCCGCGACAAACAAGACGCCTATGATGATTTAAAATCCATTATGGGCAGGCGGCAGGTGCCCGCCTACTATTGAGGACGCCGTTCGAAATCCGCCAGCCTTAATGCGTTTCACGCCCAGGTGATCACCGGCGGCTTGCGTTCGGGCAGCCGGTAATAACGCACCTTGGAATAGCCGATCATCATGGGATAGTGATAGGGGACGTCAGCCGGGATGCCCACCTCGGCCTTGATCGCCGGGCTGGACTCCATGGCATGCTGCAAAATTCCGGCCCAGCAGGTGCCCATGCCGAACTGGGGAGCGGCCAATTCCAGGTACGAGAGTGCCAGGGTGAGATCCACCATGCCGTTGCGCGATCCGGCCGGCGCCATGGCCACCACCAGGCAGGAGGCGGTCTGGAAGATCGAATTGAAGCCCTTGTCCCAGGCATTGACTACCGCCGGCATGTAAGGCAGCAAGCCTTCGCCGGAGCCGGCGACAAGGCCACGCATCCAGTCGATCACCTTTCCGGCGATGGTGTCCAGACGCCCTTTATCGTTGATTACCAGCCAACGCAACACTTGGGCGTTGCTGGCCGTGGGCGCGTAACGACCGATCTCGATCAGCCGCTGCAAATCCGCCTTTTCCACCGGATCGGCCTTGAAACGACGGACCGAGCGGCGCGATCGCAGAAACTGCACGGCCTGGTCCTTTGTTATGGCCAGGGCCGGATCGATGGGCGGACAATCGGCCAAGGCCACCTCGGCGTGATCCATGGCGCCGTGGGGGCAGATGGCCACGCAGTGCCCGCAACGCAGGCACATGGCTTCGGCGCCGCGTTTGAGTTCCGGATACTGGCCGGGCTTGAAATAGATCACCCCTGCCGGGCAGTCCCCGGCGCACAGCCCGTCCTGTTTGCATTTTTCCGTATCTACGTTCAGCAATGTCATAACTTCCTCCTTAATGGGTCTACTGTGTTCGCATGGTGAGATAGTGATCATAGGAATGCGTTCTGCATAAGGCATCGTAGTCGCACAAAATTGAGGCGGCCATCGCCTTACCCAACTTGGCGCGCAGCACGCGTTTCAACTGGGTCAGCGTTTCCGGGTCCAGCTGGTCTTTGAGAAAGCGGTACACCGGTTCGGCGAAATTGAACCCCGTCTTGTGACCGATCACGAGGCTCCGGTAGGCGATTAGGCATTTGCCGGGAATCAGATGGCTGTTGAAATCGATCAGCCGGTCGCGGACCGCGGCCATGCAGCCCTTTTCAGTGAGCGTCTGCCTTTTGTAGTCGTAGATGATCGCATTGACCGTGAAATCGATGCCGGCCAGCAGGCTCTGCAGGGTCGGACCCAGATGGAAGGTTTTGATCACCACGAAATTCGGCAGCAGGCACAGATCGAAGACGAACGGCGAGTCCGCCGGATACCAGCGCAGCCCCTTGAGCCCCGTCGGCTCGGTGCGCTCATCGGAAAAAACAGCGGACAGGGCGAAATGGCGTTTCACCCCACCGATGAACAAATCGATGTCCTGTGTGTGGGGCGCCTCCCCGTGCAGCGTATCGATGACGATATTGCGCAGCGCCCCCCCGGCCACAGCGATTTCTGCCGAATCCGGCAACCGACGGCGGAGCCGTTCCATGATGGGGTGCACACCGGGTTGCTGGAATAAACGGTCGACGGCAAAAAGCACTATGGAATCGGTTATCGTGGTCATGATACCCCCTTGGTCGGAACATATACCGCCCATTGGATCCTGACAACTGGCCTGCCGCCAAAGGCCTTTCCTATATGGCATGATGGATCATGTTTTTGCACCTATTCTGCATTTAAATGGATTTTCTCAATCACACATATCTATTCCATAGATATTATTTTTTTGCCAGATTCAGTTTTCTCGTCTATTAAGAGTGGCTCGCATTCCTGTTAATTTTATAGCATCCCTAAAATTTAATACCAACCCAAGGAGCCGATGATGAAAGCCTTCTCTCTTCTGACCGCCGCATTGCTTTTGCTGGCCACCGCCGCCATGGCCGCTGCGATTCCATCAGGAACGCTGACCTTCACGATTACACCAACCGTCAAGGGTGACACCGGCAATGTCACCGCCTGGGTGCCCTATCCCATGAGCGACAACTTCCAGACCATTGGCGATATGTCCGTCAGCGGAAACTACCAGGCGTCCGCCATCTATCGCGATCCGGCATCGGAAGCGGTCTACCTGTTTGCCGACTGGAAGCGACCGGTGAAATCGCCGACCCTGGTGATGCGCTTTCACGTTACCCAGAAGGATCGCCGCAACACCGCCATCAAAGATAATGGGGGCGCTTACCCCGAACTGGTCCGCGAGTACCTGAAGGCGACGGCGTACGTTCCGGCCGACGACCCGCAGATGAAAGCGATCGCCGACAAGGTTACCGCCGGCAAGACCGGAACCCTGGAGAAAGCCCGTGCCGTCTACGACTGGGTGGTAGAAAACACCTTCCGTGACCCTGACGTCAAGGGATGCGGCCTGGGGCAGCCCACGCGGACCCTCAACCAGTGCCGGGGCGGCGGGAAATGCGCCGACCTGAGTACGGTTTTCGTCACCCTGGCCCGCGCCGCCGGCATCCCGGCCAAGGATGTCTACGGCCTGAGACTGGCCACCCCCAAGGACGGCGACGTGACCAGCGGTTTTCATTGCTGGGCGGAGTTCTATCTGCCCGGCACCGGCTGGGTGATGGCCGATCCGGCGGATGTGAGAAAAATGATGCTGGTGCACAAGCTGGAACTCAAGGATGCTGACGACTGGAGAACCTTCTTCTGGGGCGGCGACGATCTGTTCCGCCTGGTGCTGGAAAAAAACGGCCGGGGGGCGAACCTTGTGGGCGCAGCCGGGCCGATTAACTATTTCATGTACCCGGCCGCCCAGGTGGACGGCGACATGCTCAATTACTTCGATGCCAAAGGCTTCAGCTACAAAGTGGAATTCAAACAGGACAAATAGTTCTGCCCGTCACCAGAATTGAGGATTTTTACATGGAAACCCGCAGACAATTCATCAAAAACGGCCTGATCCTCTGCCTGGGGTCAGGCGGCGTCCTGGCCAGCCAGACCGTGCACGCCTTTCCGGAAACCGGCCCGGCCCGCTGGGGCATGATCATTGACATGACCCGCTGTACCGGCTGCCAGTCCTGCATGGTGGCCTGCAAGCTCCAGAACCGCACCGTGCCGGGCGAATTCAACACCCGTATCGATGAGCACGAAGTCGGTGACGGCGCCCATGCACGCATCGCTTTTTCGGCCAGCCTGTGCGTGCACTGCAGCGATGCGCCGTGCGTCGAAGCCTGTGGCACGGGTGCGGCGTTCATCCACCCCTCGGGGCTGGTCCTGACCGACTGGAACCGCTGTGACGGCAACGGCGCGTGCATCGATGCCTGCCCCTATGGGGCCCGTTTTCACGATTCCCGCTTCGGCGGTCGGGTCGACAAGTGCGATCTGTGCATCGACCGGCTCGACCAGGGGCTTGCACCGGCCTGCGTGGAAAACTGCTCGCCCGGAGCACGCATCTTTGGTCGCTTCGACCGGCCCGAAGGCGAATTTGCAAGGTACCTGGATATCATTAACCCCAAGCGGCCGGCAACGGGCCGCAACACCGCGGTGCTTTTTCACGGCATGGCCAAGGAGGAGCAAGCATCATGAGTCAAACGCACAAAGGCATCTTCACCCTCAGCCGCCGCCGTTTTTTCAAGGCTGGCGGAACGGCCGCCGCCGCCCTTTGCGCCAATACCGCCGTTTCGACGACAACCGAAGCGGCCCGGAAGCCGCTGGATCCCCGCGAGGTGCAAGAGGCGGCCGCCACGCGCCGCTCGCCCGATGCCCGAACCGTCCATTCGGTCTGCCTGGCATGCAATGCCCGCTGCGGTGTGCGTGGTGTGGTCCGGAAGGGCCGGTTGGTCAACATCTCGGGCAACCCCTACCACCCCTACAACATGCAGTTCGATCCGATCGCCTACGATACGCCGCTGGAGCAATCCCTTGCCGTGACCAGCCCGGTGTGCGGCAAGGCCCTGGACACCCCCCAGCACATCTACAGCCCTTACCGGCTGCGCGTCCCCCTGAAACGATCCGGTCCCCGGGGATCGGGACAATTCGAGCCCATCGCCTGGCCGGATCTGATCAGGGAAATCGCCGAGGGAGGTACCCTTTTCAGCCATCTCGGAGAAGATCGCCATGTGCCCGGAATCCGTGAACTGATCAGCGACGATCCCATCGACCCGCAGGATCCCGACCTCGGCCCCAAGCGCAACGGCCTGGTTTTTCTCACCGGCCGCCTGCAGAGCGGCCGCAAGGAGTTCATCGACCGCTTCGTCAAAAAAAGCGTGGGATCGAAAAACCGCATCGGCCACACGGACATCTGCGGTCTTGGTTTCCGCATGGGCAATTTCGCCCTGAGCGACGGCAAGGCAGTGGAGTTGAAGGCCGACCCGAAAAACGCCGATTACATCCTGGTGTTCGGCGCCAACATCTACGAGGCCCTGCAGCCCGGCATAAACACATACGGAGCCATGGTGGCCCGCCGCCGGGCCGACGGCGAACTGGCGTTTTCCATCGTCGACCCCCGGGCCACGCGCGCCTCGGTCCACGCCCGGGATTGGCTGGCGGTCAAGCCGGGCCAGGACGGGGCCCTGGCCATGGCGATGATCCGGCGGATGATCGAAACCGGCCGGATCAACCGGGACTATCTTGGTGCGCCCAATCCGATTGCCGTGAAAAAAAGAGGCTATGGTGCGCTGTGCAATGCCAGCCACTTGGTCATCTGCGACGGCAGGCATCCGGATGACGGTGCGTTCCTGCGCATGCACCACCTGAATCCGAATCTGGACGAAGCCGCGGGCAACGATCGGGTGATCTTTGCTCGCGACGGAAAGACACCGGTCGCCTCACTTTCCGCAGCGGAGGCGGCGCTGGACCGGGAAGCGGCCGTCAAGGACGTCGCCGGCAAGACCCTTCGCGTAAAGACCGCCTACCGGCTGCTCAAGGAGGCTGCCTTTGCCCACTCCCTGGCCGACTATGCCGCCATCTGCGGCGTCGACCGCTCCCTGATCGAACGGGTGGCCGATGAGTTCGCGTCCCACGGCACCCGTGCGGCCGTCACCCAGTACCATGGCGCCGGCAACTATGTGAACGGCACCTATGCCGCCTACGCCATTGCCGCGTTGAACGCCCTGGTGGGCAGCGTGAACATGAAAGGCGGTTACCTGACCGGCGGCGGCGGATGTGGCAAGCCGACCGGCGGCCTCTACGACCTGAAAAGTTTTCCCGGCGGCGTCAAGGCGCGCGGCGTGGCCATCTCCCGGGAGAAGGCGGTCTATGAGAAGTCGGCCGAGTACCGGCGCAAGCGGGCGCAGGGCGGATCGGGCTACCCGTCCCGGCGGCCCTGGTTCGCCTTTACCCGCGGCGGGCTGTGTGTGGAGGCCTTGAGCGGCATTGACGAGCAGTACCCCTATGCGGCCAAAGTACTCTTCACCTACCTTTTCAATCCGGTGTACTCCATCCCCGGCGGATACCGGTTCGCCTCGACCCTGGCCGATCCGGCCAAGGTCCCCCTGCACGTTTCCATCGACATCGCCGTGAACGAGTCCAATCTCTACGCCGATTATATCGTTCCCGATCTCAGCTTTGCCGAGGGCCATTACGGCTGGCTCACGCCCCATGCACCGGGCCTTTGCTTTACCGGCATCCGCAGTCCGATGGTCAAGCCGCTGACGGACGCCACGCCGGACGGTCGCCCCATCTGCACGGAGACCCTGCTGATCGACCTGGCCACCCGCCTCCAACTGCCGGGATTCGGCCACGCCGCCATCCCCGATGCCGGGGGCGGCCGGCACGATCTCAGCCGGGCTGAGGATTTCTACCTGCGGGCCTTTGCCAACATCGCCGACGGCGCAAAAATCACACCGGCAGGAGAAGGGGAGATCGCCACCGTGGAAGCGGAATACCCCATTTCCGCCCACAGGGGAATCCTGCCGGACGAACAGTGGCGGCGGGTCTGCCGCATGCTTGCCCGCGGCGGTGTGTTCAAGCCGTACGATGCGTTGTTCGAAGGCGATATTTTCATCAAGGGCCTGCCGGAAGTGCATCTTTACAACGAATCGCTGGCCCGGTCGCGCAACACCCTTACCGGCCGGCGCTTTTCGGGCACACCGGCCTATGTCGTCCCGGCCGATGCCGGCGGAAACGATTTCAGCGAGTTGGAAAATGTGTATCCGTTTACCGTGGTGACCTATAAAACCCGGCTGCACACCCAGTCGCGCTCACTGTGGTCGGTCCATGCCATGGAGATTCAGGATGAGAACCGGGTTGAGATGAACAGCGCCGACTGCCGGCAACTGGGGCTTGTCACCGGAGACCGGGTCCGGCTGGCATCGGTAAGCAACCCGGCGGGAATCACGGGCCGCGTGCAGGCCACCAAACTGGTCCGCCCGGGGTGTGTGGCGGTCTCTTTTCATTTTGGCCACAGCGGGTTTGGTGCCGGGCCGTTGACCGTGAAAAATGGCGCCGATGTGTTTCTGGGCGGTGCGGCGGTGATCGGAAAGGACGGCCGCCTGGTTGTCGAGCCCGGTTTTGCCAAGGGGCTGAACCCCAACGACGTCGCTCTTTTGGACGAGCGGTTGGGCCGGACGCCCATGGTGGATTTGGTGGGCGGCATCCCGGATTTCAGCAGCACGCGGGTACGCATCGAGAAGATGATCTCCAAAGTTGCATAAATCCGGATCTGCTCCCCTCCGAATTTTGTAGCAGTGGGGCGATCTGATCGCCCGCGGCCTTGGCTGCCGGCCGATGCACGGATGTACCGGCCGGCAGTCAAGGATCGGGAATTTTATTAATTAAACGCAATTGCTTGTTCTTGCGTCCGTCTTCCGCGTTGCATCAACGGCTACATACTCCCGGTATGCAACCCTTGATGCGCCTTGAAGACGAACACAAGCCCGGCGCAATTACGTTCAATTAATTTCATCCCCGATCCCAAGGGACTATTTCTCCTTCGAACTCAGCTCCGGGAACTCGTGGTAGAAGTACTCGAAGGCCTGAACGGGGTCGGCAGCCTTCTTTTTCGCCTCGCTCTGACGCAGTTCGATTCTTCGGATTTTGCCGCTGATGGTTTTGGGCAGTTCTTCGACGAACTCGATGATACGCGGGATCTTGAACTTGGCCAGGACATCGATGGTGTGTTTGAACAGTTCCAGGGCCAGCTCCCGGGAGGGCTGCCGGCCGGGCTTGAGGATCACGTACGCCTTGACCAGTTGGTGGCGCACCGGATCGGGTTTGCCCACCACGGCCGCCTCCACCACCGCCGGATGCTCCACCAATGCGCTCTCCACCTCGAAGGGCCCCACCCGGTAGTCGGAGGATTTGATCACGTCGTCCGAGCGGCCCACGAACCACCAGTAGCCGTCGGTATCAAAGGACGCCTTGTCGCCGGTGTAGTAGAGGTCGTTGCGGAACGCACTTTGGGTCAGCTCGGTGTCGTCGATGTACTCCTGGAAAAGCCCCAGGGCCCGCCAGTTGCTCAGCCGGACCACAATGTGTCCGGGTTCGTCGGGGACCGTGATCTCGTTGCCCTCATCGTCCACCAGGATCACGTCATACAGGTAGGCGGGGTAGCCAAAGGAGCCGAAACGCATGCGGCCTTCCATCCAGGGCGGATTGCCGATCATGGCGGTGGATTCGGTCTGACCATAGAAATCGCGGATTTCGGTACCGGTGGCCTTTTTCCACTGCTCGATCACTTCCGGATTGAGGGGCTCACCGGCACTCAAGGAGTACTTCATGGCCGAAAAGTCGTACATGTCCAGATCAAGGCCCACAAAGGCCCGCCAGGCCGTGGGCGGCGCACAGAAGGAAGTCACCTTGTATTTGGCCACGCTGGCGACATACTTTTCCACATTCAGGGCGCTGAAATTGAATCCGGTGGCGGTGGCGCCCAGGTTGAACGGGGTGAAAAAACTGCTCCAGGCCCACTTGGCCCATCCCGGTGCGCTCAGGTTGTGGTGCACGCCGCCGGGTTCCACCCCCTGGATCACGGCAGTGGAGAGGTGGCCGACCGGATAGGAGGTGGCGCTGTGCCCGACCCGCTTGGGAAGCCCGGTGGTGCCGGAGGTGAAAAAGCAGAAGAGCACATCGTCCCTGCCCACGGAAGCGGGGTCGGCCTCAGTGGATTCTGCGTCAATATCGCCGTAGGTGACCCAGCCCGCCTTCTGCCCCAGCACGATTTTGGCTTTGGGGGTGCAGGCGGCTTTCTGCAGGGCGTCGTCCACCAGGTCGGTGAGGCCTTCAACGGCCACGATCACATCGGGCGGATAGGCTTCGAAACGAAACCGGATTTCCCTTTCGGTCATGCTGGTGGCCGTGGGCACCGACACCAGTCCCCCCTTGATACCGGCGAACGAGGCAAACCAGGTTTCGGGCACGATGGGGGTCAGCATGTAAAGGTTTTCGCCTTTTTCGACGCCCTTTTTACGGACGTAGTTAAGGAATTTGTTTCCGTTGGCGGCCAGCTCACGGTAGGTGTACTGCTGCTCGGCATCCGTTTCCAGATCGGTCCAGATCAGGGCCAGCTGGTCGCCCCTCTCTTTTACGTGCAGCCCTTCAAAAATTTCGGCGGCCCAATTGAACTGCTCCGGCAGCGTGGTCTGATTGAGCTTTTCAAAAAAAGCTTTTGCCGCCGCCTCCCGTTTTCCCATATCGCTGATGGTATTGATCGCCATCGCCTCCCTGTAATAACTGACCACCGACATGTGCGTCCTCCGTTTGAATGGTTATTTCCGACAACCTATAGACTTTAAGATAATGTTTCTGGACTGTGTTATCGGTCGTCGCAGTATTACCATACGGCTTCCTCCCTCTGGCCTTGCCAAAAACATTATCTTAAAGTCCATAAATTGAATGACGTCGTTGTTGGACCCCTGGAAACCGATTCCAGGCGAGTGTCCGGAGGCTTCTGATGCCATACCGGTCACCTGGTTGTCAAATCAGTAAGCGCGCCGGCCATCGATGACCCCCCTCACGCCGCCCTTGGGATCGGGGCAGTCGCCATCGCGACGCGGGATCAGATGGATATGGGCATGAAAGACGCTCTGTCCGGCGGACGCCCCACTGTTGGTACCGATATTGAACCCGGTGATGGTCGGATCGGCCTGCCGGATCCGGTCGGCAAGCATGCGGATCAGTGCACGGCTGTCGTGCAATTCCTCATCGGTCATGGAGAACCAGTCCGGCGTATGCCGCCGGGGGACAATCAGGCAGTGGCCATGGGTTACCGGGAACCCGTCATCGAAAGCAACGGCCGTCCCCAGCCGTGCCATCACGGCACCGGACCGGATCCTTTGGCAAAACAGGCACTCCTGCTGGAATTGGGCGGGGGAACGGTCCATGGGCTCACCTTTACAAGGACTTGTGGATTCAGGCAGATTTGGGTTATATAACATTCAGAAAGCCCATATTGATCGATGCGCTCGGTCAGGCGCTAAAAGAGGCCTTTGCGCCCCCCGGATGAACCCGACGACCGATCGGAGCGCCTACCGCCAGGCAAAGGTGGGTTGCTCGTAATGGGCCACGCGTTTCTCGTTTCCCAGCATGGCGACCTCTCTGAACTGATAGATGATCGCCGCCGTCGGGGCGGCGATGCAGGTGCTGCCGACCGGCATCATCAACACCTGCTTCTCACTTTCGGGAATTGACTGCAGGATCGGGGCGTCCGCGCGCATGAACTCAGCCAGGGGGATCAGGTGAATCGATGCCACCTCGTCGGGATTGGCGGTAAGGGAGACGTCCGCGCCGCCCCACACCACGACCGGCTTGATCGAAAAACCGGAGCGGGTGTTGTAGTCGTCCAGCCGGCCGATGATGCGATCCGCGTCCAGGGCCAGGCCGACCTCTTCCGCAAGTTCCCGCAGCACCGTGTCTTCGGGGCTCTCTCCCGCCTCCATCTGACCTCCCGGCAAGGCCCACTGGCCGGCATGTTTTCTCAACCGGGATGATCGTCTGGTGAGTATCATGGCCGCGTCTCCGGCCCGTGAGGCTTCAGCCGATAGCCCCTCGACGTCGGATACGCCCTGGGCGGCGACAATGGTGACGGCGACGGCGGCCCCGGTCAGGCCTTTTTTTTCATGGGTCCGCCACTCAAAGCGGTCCAGATTGGCCTGGATATGGTCCAGCAGGTTGTCATTATAGTTCACGTCAACATCATTTGGTTTCATGCTTATCCCCTACGCCACGACTGTCTGCGCTCGCGGTTGAGATTGATGTGTCAGCAAGCGTCTATATCGTTTCAGGCGGCGTCCAGATAGTCCCGTTTCAGGGTCAGAATCCGCTCCAGCGATCGCTGGCCCAGGGTGCGGAGGCGTGCGTCGTCGGTCAGCCGTTTGCGGATCCGATCGCAGGCCGTCTGGATATCCGGTCCCTTGTGGCAGATCAGGGCGATATCCACATCGGCGAGCAGGACCTGATCGATGGCCGTGGCGATATCGTAGGCCGGCTTGATGGCGCCCATATCCAGGTCATCGGTCATGACCACCCCCTGATACCCCAGCTGCCGGCGCAACAGATCCGCCGTGACCGCCGGGCTAAGACTGGCCGGCCAGACCGGATCGACGCCGGTGTAGCGGATGTGCGAAAGCATCATGCCGGCAACCCCTGCGGCAATGGCCGCCCGGAACGGCACCAGATCGAAATCGGTCAGGGCCTGGAGGTCGATGTCAAGATCGGGCAGGGCCAGATGGCTGTCCAGGACCGTGCGGCCAATGCCGGGAAAATGCTTGCCCACCGCCATGATACCGCGCTGCTGAAACTGTTCGATGACGGTCCGGCCCATACTGGCAACCCATTGGGGATCGCTGCCGAAAACCCGCTCGGCCATGATGCTGTCGATGCCCTGGGGCGCCACGTCCAACACCGGTGCCATGTCCATGTTGACCCCGATGGCGTGAAGCTCCCCGGCGGTTACCCGGGCGAAGTCGACGGCATCGGCGGTGGTCCGCATGGCCGGATTTCCTGCAAACTCGGTAAAAAAAGGCGCTTTGAGCCGCGCCACCAGGCCGCCTTCCTGATCGATGCCGATCAACAGCGGCGGCAACCCGTGGTCCGCCGCCGCCGCTTGGCAGTCGCGGCATAGCTGAGCGATGGCCTCGGGCGTCTCCAGGTTGCGGGAGAAGAGAATCAAGCCGCCCACCTTAAGGTTTTCGATGAGATATTTCAGATCCGCATTGAAGGCGGTGCCGTCAAAGCCCACCATCAACCGCTGCCCGGCCATTGTGTCGGCTGTATGATTCTTCATCATCGCTCGTTTCATTCGCTATTTTTCGTAACGTCGGTGACCATTGGCCACTTTTTTCGCTCTCAAGGCGGGCCATACGCCCTGCCCGGGGCCGCTGAAGCTGAATGTTTCGCAGTACAGCGTCTTTCCCGAAAAAAGGCAACAGGAAACCGCCTCCGGTGCAGGGGAATCGGATTGGGTTTTCGCATACCTTTCCTCCACATGAGCGGAGGCACTTTGAAATGTCAAATGTCCAATGAAAAATACCAAGTGGTGGTATTCCGGCCATTTATAATTGCGCCCGCTCATGGTATTTTAACATTTTTCCTCTTGACAACCAGCAGCAATATCGAAGAACATAAAGTATTATTAAATCTAATAAATAGTTAGGTTTTCGTCTAAACTTCGTTTTGTCGAAACAAAGAACGGCTCCCAATGGTTGACGATTGCGGCAAGGGCTGCAAAAGGAGGGCGCATGGTGGAGAAAAAAACTGAGCCGGTCCAATCCTCTCTTTTCAGAGACATGCTCGCCATTTGGGGCAACCCGATTAGTGCATTCCAGACCGGTTTTGCCGGCCTCTCCCGATACACGGCTGATTTTTTTATCTCCTATCTGGTTTCCAGCCAATACTTTCAACGGGTGGAAAGGGACCGCCTGCTGCGTGAAGATCCGTTGGACAGTCTCGATGCCTACCTGGGCTTGCTGGAAGACAACATTGAGCTGATCACCCGCAGCTTGAACGGCAGCGCCCGAGCCATGGAAACCTACCTGCGCAACGAAACCGGAGGGTACCAAGACGCCCTGCAGCAGGCCCTTTGCAACCATGACCTTTCCGGAATGGCCGAGTTCGGTGCGCGCCAGTCCCGGCTGATGGAACAGGTCGCCCACGGTTATCCGGAAGCCATTGCCGCCATTGAACCGGAGTACGGGTTCCATTTTGAACGCGGCGAGCACCCCCTGATCGACACCACCGGACGATTTGAACTTTACCGGGTCATTCCATCCCAACCCGCTGTCCAAACCCGGATGGACGCCAAACCGGTTCTGATCATTCCTCCCTATGTGCTGGGGGCCAACATCCTCGGTTTTCTGCCGGCCGAACAGCGCAGTTACGCCCACGCCTTTGCCAACCAGGGAGTGCCCACCTACATCCGGGTATTGAAAGATATCGCAACGACGCCCGACCTGCAGACGATGACCGCCGAGGACGATGCCAGGGATACCCAGCGCTTTTGCAAAGCCATCCAACGCGCCCATGGCAAACCGGTTACCCTCAACGGCTATTGCCAGGGCGGATTCAACAGCCTCTGCAACCTGCTCAGCGGCATACTGGACAACCTGGTGGACGCTTTCATCACCTGCGTCTCTCCCATGGACGGCACCCGCAGTCAGGGGCTGGCGCGTTTTCTGGCACGCCTGCCCGAACGGTTCAATGACCTGGCCTACGGCACAAAAATTTTGCCCAATGGCAATCGCGTGGCCGACGGCAGACTGATGGGATGGGTGTATAAACTGAAAAGCATTGAGCACGAAATCCCTGCCGCGGCGTTTTTCAACGATCTGATGATGTTCGCCCGTCAGACGACCAACGGGCCGGTACCGATCAACAAGACCGCGGCGGCGCTCAACTACTGGCTCCAGAACGAGCGCAACGATCTGCCGCTGGAAATCACACGGGTCAGCTTTGCCTCGTACAATATTTCCATCACCGCCGATGGGACCCTGCCGGTGCGTCTGTTCGGTGAAAAGCTAAACCTGAAACGGTTGCAGGAAAAAAAGCTTCCCTGGCTGATCTGTTACGGAACCAACGACGATCTGGTGGAAAAGGAAACTGCTCTGGCGCCCCTGGATTACATTGATGCCGAAGTCAGCCCATTTCCAAAAGGGCACGTGGCCATTGCCACCTCCTGGTCATTTCCCGACTCCGCCTGCGCCCTGCACACGCGCTTTGGCGATGGCAACTGGCGCGGACCGGTGCGATTCCATCTGGACCTGGACGCGCAGCTGGAGCAACCCCGCCGCCGGACATCCAAGCCGCAGCCGGCAACAGTGGCGGCCGACGCCGACGGTTCCATCGACGGACAGCGTCGCCAAAAGCCGGTAAAAAAGTCCGCCCCAAAAGCAGTCGGGAACAATCCGCCGGCCGCAAACCCAGGCATCCAGCAGGTACGTAAGAAAACCGTTTCCAAAAAAGCCACTGCTGCAAAGGGAAAGGCCAAACCCGGTGCCTCCCACGCACGACCCGCGGGCCGTGGCAAGGGAAAACTGAGCTGAGCGATCGTAGCGCCGGCTGCAGAGACTCTGTTTCGTACGTTTCCGTGTGTTCCATTACCCAAATGGGCAAAACTAACCAAAACAGCGCTGCCATTTGGGCAATTTTGCCAATTGTGACCCCACTGGTTTGCATCTTATATTAATTAGGATCGGGAATTTTATTAATTAAACGAAATTGCTTGTTCTTGCGCCCGTCTTCCGCGTTGCATCAATGGCCACATACTCCCGGTATGCAACCCTTGATGGGCCTTGAAGACGAACACAAGCCCGGCGCAATTACGTTCAATTAATTTCATCCCCGATCCTTAACCGATCCCGAAGCGCACTGCTGATAGAACTCAGGAACCAAATCGGAAGGTGACCGTCGCCCGGCGGTATCCCCTTTCCGGCCTGCAAGGGAGAGCATTATGTCGTACGGTTGCAGTGGTCAAACCGGACGCTAAGTGTTGAAGCAAACCATTTCAGCCCCGTATGTCACAGGTCCGCGGGGACGCGCATAGGCCATCCCGGCGGCACCATAGAAAGAACATCCGCAAAGGAAAAAGAGTTTCATGGAGAACAAGGATCAGGATCCGTTTGGAATGATGGCAATGGTCAACGCCTGGTTGAAACCCATGGGGGAGCTTTGGGAAGATATGGCAAAACGTTCGGACTCTGCCCGCAAGCCTCCGGAGAGCCAAACCAAAAACAGCGGCAAAGCCCCGCCAAATGTCCAGGCCAGCCTGGTGGCAGCCCTGAAAAACTGCCAGGCCATGGCCAGTGCCATGGCAACCCCGGAATCGGTCAATGCCATACTCAAGGGCAGCGGTGAGATGCCGGAGGTGCTGCTCAAACTGTTCCAGAGCTATTTGGGCAGTTATATGCAAGTTCAGCAAAATTTGATCAACAGCATCGGCCGGCTGGGCGCCTCCGTGGAGGCTTATCGGTTCGAGGATATTGATGAAAACCTCTGCCGGTTGTGGACCGATATTTACGAAGGTGAATTCCGCCGTTACTTTCAGATACCGCAACTGGGGCTGCTGCGCTCCTATCAGGAGAAAGCCAATCAGCTGGCCGATCAGTACAATCTGCTGCAGGCCCAGCTGGCCGAGTTCCTGCGCATGCTGAGCCTGCCGTTTAGCCATGCCATGCAGGTCATGCAGGAAAAATTGGGTGAACTGGCCGAGAAGGGCGAACTATCCGACGACACCCATGAGTACTACAACCTGTGGATCAAAGTGCTGGAGGGCCATTTTATGACCCTGTTTCAGACCCCGGAATATGTTGAGGCACTGAACCGCACGGTCAATGCGCTGGCCGATTTTACGGCCGCACGGGATGCCGTGGCCGAAGATCTGCTCAGCTTGGTGCCCGTGGCCAGAAAGAGCGAGGTGGATGACATGGCCCGGGAAATTTTTGAACTGAAAAAACGTCTTAAAAAGATTGAAAAGGATAACAATAGGGGGTAGCGCATGTCGCAGGTTAAAATTCCGGTCGATCTGATCTTGTCAAAAATGGCGGATAATGCCGAGAAAGTTCAATCCCGCGCTCATAAAGCCTCGGAGGTGCTATTGGGCGAATTGGACACCGACCTGGCCAAGACACCGTATGACGTGGTGTACCGGGAAGACCGGGTCCAGCTGAAACATTACCGGCCACGCACCAAAATTCGTTACCGGACGCCCCTACTCGTGGTCTACGCGTTGATCAACCGCGAAACCATGCTGGACCTGCAACCGGGACGCAGCGTGGTCGAACGCTTTCTGGATGCCGGCATCGACCTGTACATGATCGACTGGGGCTATCCGACCCGCAAGGACCGTTTCCTCGGTTTTGACGAGCACATCAACGGTTACATGGACGATATCGTCGATCTTATCCGCGAACGAAACGAGACCGACAAAATCAATCTCATGGGGATCTGCATGGGGGGTACGTTCAGTGTGATTTACTCCGCCCTGCATCCGGAAAAGATAAAAAACCTGGTAACCACGGTCACGCCCACCAATTTCGACACGAAAAAAGGGCTGCTGCACGTCTGGATGGAGCACATCGATGTCGATCGCGTGGTCGACACATTCGGCAATCTTCCGGCCGACATGATGAACTTCGGTTTTCTGTTGCTCAATCCGGCTCGATTGATGATTGACAAATACGTCGGTTTCATGGAAAACATCGACAACAAACAGTTTGTCGAGAACTTCGTGCGTATGGACAAGTGGATTTTTGACAGTCCCGATCTGCCGGGTGAAGTCTTTCGTCAGTTCGTTAAGGACTGCTACCAGGGCAACAAGCTTCTGAAGAACCAACTCGAGGTGGGGGGCCAGCGTGTCGATCTGAACCGATTGACCATGCCACTGCTCAATATCTACGGGAAATACGATCATCTGGTTCCACCCGAAGCGTGCGAAAAACTGATCGATCACGTGGGCAGCAAGGATACGGAGAACCTCTGTTTGAATACTGGGCACATCGGTATCTATGTGAGCTCGAAATATCAGGAAGCGTTTGCTCCCAAGATTGCCAGCTGGCTGAAAGCGCGTGACGGAATGCCCGAACGGAAACCAAGGTCCATAAAAACGGCGGCGACGTCCTCCGCAGCCGTTGTGCAACCCATTTCATCGAAAAAAAAGGCCTCCGGCAAACGCTCCCGAAACACGACGGAAGAAGACGCTTTTCAGGTGGAACCCGCTTCTGATGCGAAGGCAATGGGCAATGCCCGCTGATCCCATCACTACGGAGGTGCCCCGATGACCCGGGACAGAGATTATTTCAAATCGTTTTGCAAAATCAGCAAAGCCTTTGGAACCACGGTTGGCGAGGAGGATCTGTTGCGGTTGATCGTGGAAAGTGCCATCGAATCCATGGACGCCAAGGCGGCCTGCCTGTTTTTAAGGGATGAGCGCCAGAACCTTTTCGTCCCCACGGCCCAGGCCGGCCTGTCAGACAACTACCTGCATGCCGACCCCCTCAAAGCGCGCAAGATTGTGGCCGCCCTTGAAAAAGAAGGCTTCCTGGCCTTTCCGGATGTCGCTTCCGACCCCCGGCTGGAACACCGCGAAGCCAAAACAGCTGAGGGCATCGCCTCCCTTTTAACCGTGCCCGTGAAGGTCAAGGATTGCACCATCGGGGTGCTTTCGCTGTATACGGCCACCCGACGCGATTTTACCCCGGATGAGATCGAATTTCTCCAGGCCCTGGCCGACCAGGGCGGCATTGCCATTGATAACAACCGGCTGCACCGGCGCATGCAAAAAAACGCCATGCTTTTTCTGGATTTGGCCGCCGGCATTAACTCCACCCTGGACATCAAGCAGATTCTGCGCAACCTGACGGTCAACATCGCCAATAACCTGGGGTTGAAGGGTGTGCTCATCCGACTGCTGGACGAGGACACCGGCCGGCTGGAACTGGTGGCCAGTCACGGGCTCAGCGACGCTTTTCTCGAGATCGGCTCCGCCACCGACACTCAGACCGCCACCCGCGCCCTCGAAGGCGAGACCATGGTCATCAGCGATGCCACCACCGACGAGCGCATCCGCTTCAAGGACGCCATGAAAAAGGAGGGCATCGCTTCCATCATCGTGACCCCGATCCGGGCACGCGACAAGGTCATCGGCGTGATGCGTCTGTACAGTGACATCCGGCGGGAATTCTCTCCCGACCTGATGCTGATGATCGAAGCCTTGGCCCACCAGGGAGGCATGGCCATCCAGAACGCCTCCATGTACCTGGCCCTGCAGGAGGACAAGAAATCCCTGGAAGAGGATATCTGGAGCCATCGCTCGTGGTTCTGAACCGGGGATTATAGATAGAACCCCACATTGTAATACTGCGACGACCGATAACGCAGCCCAAAAACATTATTTTGAATGCTATATTTTCCGCCAGAAGCGCGATCACGGTTGGGGGGACTTTTTGGCAATGACAAGGGTCCAGTACCCCGGCTTGCGGGCTTTCAAGGTCCGGATATCTTCAATCACCTCTTCATTTTCAAGTCCGCAGTTGGCCACGGCGACACTGTTTTCAAGCATCGCTTTTTCCTTCAGGGCATCGGTGATATCGCCGGCATTGCGGTAGGCCTTCATGAACACCACATTGTCAACGGCTTCCGAAAGCTGGCGCAGGCGGTGGCCGCCCTCCACGCCGGAAAGCACCAGCAGCGACTCTTCCCCCTCCACCAGGGGCCGGTTGACCCGCGCCGCCGCCGCCTGGTAGGCGGTGATCCCGGGGATGGTCACCACCGGCGCCTCCGGTGCCAGGACCAGGACGTACTTGAGCACGTAGCCGTATGTGGCGTAGGTCATCGAATCCCCCAGGGTCAGAAACGCCACGTCATTTCCTTTTTGCATCTCGGCAATGATCGTGCGCGCGTGGTCTTCCCAGCAGGCCTCTTTCTCGACCCGGTTTTTGGTCATGGGGAAGGACAGAAGCCGGATCTCGCTGGTTTCGGGGATGTGCGGCCGGGCGATGTTGACTGCCTGGCTGTGGATATTCTTGCTGGACGAGGCGGCAAAGATCACCCGCACCCGTTTGAGGATATTGACTGACTTGAGGGGGATCAAATCCGGGTCGCCGGGTCCCACCCCAATACCGTAAAGCGTTCCGTACTGAAGCGTGTTCATGGTATTGCCTATGTTTCAAAAAAGTTCTCCAGCCGAGCCTGTATAAGGGCATGTGCTCCGCCGGGGTTGTTAAACTGAAGACGGGTTTCGCCTTCGCCATCGTCTGGATCAAGTGCTTTTACGGACCATCCTGACCGGCCATGATGATCAGGGCGTTGATCACCGCCGCCGCCACATTGGAACCGCCTTTGCGGCCCACGTTGGTAATGTGGGGCACATCCCGCTCCATCAGCAATGCCTTGGATTCGGCGGCATTGACAAAGCCCACGGGCAACCCCACGACCAGCTCCGGCCGGGCTTGGCCCTGATCCATCAGTTCGATCAGGCGCAGCAGCGCCGTCGGCGCGTTGCCGATCACGTAGATCCCGCCGTCAAGCTCGCTGGCGGCCACATCCACGGCCGCCCTGGCCCGGGTGATCCCCTTCTGGAGGGCGGTTTCCGCCACCCGGGCATCGGTCATATAGCAGCGCACCACACCGCCGAAACGGTCCAGATCACGCTGGCGGATGCCCACCCGGGCCATATTGGTATCGGTGACGATGGGGCAGCCCCTGCGGATGGCCGCCACACCAATGCGAATGGCGTCCGGATGCAGTTGGGTCATCAGCTGCCATTCGAAATCCGCGCTGGTATGAATCATCCGCCGCACCACCGGCCACTGGTCCGCTGGAAAGCCGTGCGCGCCGGCCTCGCTGTCGATAATCCGAAAGCTTTCGTTTTCGATTTCCTGTGGTTTCATAGGGGGTTCCTGTTTCCTTATTGACTGTTTTTTCCTTCCGTCCAGCGGCGGCAGGCCTGTACAAAATGCGCCGCCGCCCGGGGGCAGCTGCCGAAGTGCAAATGAACATAACTGCCCAGTGTCTGATTGACAACCATCCCTTCGGCCGCCCGCGGGGCACCGGCCCGGTCGGCAATCCGATAGGCGCCGCCGCCGGGAGCCTCTGTTTCGCTGAGGGCCGAGTAGTGGAATTCATGGCCGCGCATGGTCTGTCCGGCCGGCCCCAGGACCGTCTCCCGGGTCTGGGTGACCTCCCGATACCCCAGGGCCTTGAGCCGGTCCAACATGCGCGTAGCAAAGGGCAGGCACCCGGTCATGGGATAGTCCTTCCCATCGGTGTCGCCCATTTGGCGGCACAGGTACATGAAACCGCCGCACTCGCCGTAAATCGGCATGTTCCGCTGGCTGCACCCCAGGATTTCCTGGCGCAGGGAACGATTGTCGGCCAGCTGCCGGGCATGCAGTTCCGGATAGCCGCCGCCAAAATAGATCCCGGCCAGGCGCTCGGGCAGGTGACGGTCCGAAAGGGGAGAGAAGGTGACCAGTTCGGCGCCGGCCGCTTCGAGAAGCTCCAGATTGTCCGGGTAGTAGAAGCAGAATGCCGCATCCCGGGCCACGCCGATGCGCACCGGCGGTGACGATGACGCCGGCGGCGGGTCGCCAGCAGTGCTGGGCGGTGCCTGCGGGGCCACCTCGGGCAGGGCATCCATCAGGGCGTCCAGGTCCAGTTGGGATTCGATCATGCCCGTCAGCGTTTTTCGGGAAGCATCGGTCAGGTCGTGATCCTCACGGGTGACCAGGCCGAGATGGCGCTCGGGAATGGCGATGGCCGCATCGCGCATCAGCCCCCCCAGCACCGGCATGCGCACATGATCGGCGGTGGCCTCTTTCAGGTAGTCCAGATGACGGGGACTGCCCAGGTGGTTGAACAGGACTCCGGCAAAACGCAGTCCGGCATCGAACCGTTCGAATCCCTGCACCAGCGCGGCGGCACTGCGGGCCATGGAGCGGGCCCCCACCACCAGCACGACCGGCAGATCCAGCCATTTGGCCATCTGGGCTGTGGAGCCGGCCTCGCTGCGGCCGTCGTAGCCGTCGAACAGGCCCATCACCCCCTCCACCACGGCGATGTCCGCACCGCTGGCGTGCCGTGCGAAGGCCTGTCGGTTATAGGCTTCGGAAAGCATCCAGCCGTCCAGGTTGCGGCTGGCCCGACCGGTTACCCGGCTGTGGTGGCCCGGGTCGATAAAATCCGGTCCCACCTTGAAGGGCGCCACGGTGAATCCCCGTGCGGCCAGGGCGGCCATCAGGCCCAGCGTGACCGTGGTTTTCCCGGCGCCACTGTGGGTGCCGGCGATAACGATGCCTTTAATATGAACCTCCTTTGCATCCGCTGCGTGAGGGGATGCATTCCGGCAGCCCGGCGTCGGCCAGGATCCGCCGGCCAGCCTCGGTATAAACCTCAGGGTAGAGCAGGCTGCCGATACGATAGATGCCCTCGATCAGCCGCAGGGTCGGCCGTGACACCACGGTTTCGTCCACAAGAAAAACTTGATGGGTCTTGACCGCCTTGATCACCCCGAATCCCGGCTCCGCCATGATGGCCTCACGCGTAATCCGGTTCATGGCCCCTTGCTGGGAGAGGAAAACATCGATGTCGGCCGCATGGGACAGCAGCCGCTCCTTGCCGTAAATGGCGATGTTGTTGTTGGCGCGTACCGGCGCGTCCGTGGCCACGTTGATGCCCCCGGCGGTTTCCAGGGCAAAGGCGGCCATGGCCTGGGGCGTGAAGGTCTTCATCTTGCTGTGAATCGCCTCGAAGTAGACTTGCTTGGGGGTTGCCACCGTGGCCGACAGCGCTCTGAACGCCGCCACCGCCGTATCAAAGGTACGGGTCATGTGCGCGGCCGCGTCCGCCTGTCCACAGAGTTCTCCCAACGTCTGCCAGTATCCGGCCAACGCGTCCACGGTGGTGGGCTGCAGGGAGACCACCCGGATGTCGCTGCGCACCAGGCGCTCGACTAGGCGCGGATACCCACGGGCGATCATGGGCCGGATCAGGACCAGGTCCGGCCGGGCGGCGAGAAACCGTTCCGGATCGTCGTGGTAGGAGAAAACCGGTTTGCCGGCCGCCCCGGGCAGCCCTGTCGATTGCCGGTCGATGCCGATCAGTTGCGGCCCGGCGCCCATGGCCAGAAGGTTCTCCGTATGGGCGCCGTAAAGGGAGATGATCCGGCGGTAAGGCGCCTTTTCCAAAGCGTCCGCGTTGGTGGGATCCGCTGCAGCGGCACCGATTGCTCCATCCATCCCGGCAACCAGGAGGGTGACGATGCAGACAACGATTCTAATTTTCCGTAAGCGGTCCATAAGAAGCATTTCCGTTTAATGGGGCACCATTGGCCGGGGATGGGGCAGAACCGGGGCTGCCGGCCGCTTCGGGCATTTTGTAGCGCACCTGCAACCGGCCGGTGAAATCGTCCACACCGACCCGCGCCTGGATATCGAACACCTTTTTCAGATTTTCCGGGGTGAGTACCGTTTCGGTGGGGCCGGCGGCCACCACCTGTCCCGCCTTCATCAGGACCATCTCCTGGCTGTAGGCCGCGGCCAGATTGAGGTCCTGAAATACGGCAACCACCGTGCGCCGATCATCCCGTACCAGTTCTGTGGTCCGATCCAGCAGGGCCAGGGTGTGGTGCACGTCCAGGTTGGCCGTGGCCTCATCCAGCACGAGCACCGGGGTATCCTGGGCCAGCGCGCGGGCAAAGATCACCCGCTGGCGTTCTCCCCCGCTCAGGGTGGTCACCGGCCGATCCTTCAGGGCCAGGATACCGCAGTCGGCCATCACCCGGGCCACCCGGTCACGGTCCTCGCCGCTGGGGGCACCGAAGCGCGGCGTGTGCGGGTAGCGTCCCATGAGGACCACCTCCTGCACGCTGAACGGGAAATTGATGCCGTAATCCTGGGGCACCAGCGCAATCAGCCGGGCCAGCGACCGTTTGCCGATTTCGGACAAGGGCCGGTCCCCGTAACGGATATCGCCCCGATCGGGCATCCGGTGCCGGCAGATCAGATCCAGCAAGGTGGTCTTGCCGCAACCGTTGGGTCCGACAATGCCGGTAAAGCGCCCCTTCCGCAGGACCAGGTCCAGCCCGTCGAAAATCGTTTTTCCGGGATGGGCGAAGGCGATGTCGTGTAAGGCGAATCCCATCCTCAGAAGCCCCCGCGGCCCGTCTGGCGTTTGCGAAAAAGGTAGCAGAAAAAAGGGCCTCCGATCAGGGCCGTCAGCACGCCAATGGGAATCTCGTGGGGCAGCACCGCGCGGGTCACCGTATCGGCCGCCAGCAGCAGAATCGCCCCGCTGAAAAATGAGAGCGGCAGCAGCCGCCGGTTGTCCGGTCCCACCAGGGCGCGCATCATGTGCGGCACCAGAAGCCCCACAAAACCGATGATGCCGGAAGCCGCCACACAGGCGGCCGTCACCAGGGACGCCGTGACCAGCAGAATCCAGGGCACCCGGCGGGCGTCCACCCCCAGTGACGACGCCGCCCGGCGTCCCAGGCAGAGCAGATTCAGGTCGCGGGCGAAAAAGAGAAAAACCGTCAGCCCCGGGATCAGAAAGGCGCTGGTCAGTCCCACGTCATGCCAGGTTTTGGAGGCGAAGCTGCCCATGAGCCAGAAAATGATCACCGATACCTGCTCGTCGGCCACGAATTTGAGAAAGCTGATGCCGGCCGAAAGAATCGCGGCAACGATAATGCCCGACAGGATCAGGTTGTTGGCGTTGGCTCCGCCGGCCGAAGAGGAGAGGTAGATCACCAATACCAACGTGGCCGTGGCCCCGATGAAAGCACATACCGGCACGCTGTAAATGCCGGCAACACTCAGGTTGAGCAACAGGGCCAGGGCCGCCCCGAACGCGGCGCCGGCAGAGACACCCAGGGTGTAGGGATCGGCCAGGGGGTTGAGCAGAATCCCCTGAAACACCACGCCGCACAATGCCAGTCCCCCCCCCACCACCGCTGCGGTCAGAATGCGCGGCAGGCGCACGTCCATGACAATGGTGCGGGTCAGCTCGTCCAGGCCCCGGGTGAGGGCCGGATTGCCCGTCAGGCTGCCGCCGACCACCCGCAGGACATCGATCCAGGCGATCCTCAGGTAGCCCATCCCCGCCGACAGGCAAATCGTCGCCAGCAGCACCCCCGCCAGCAGGCCGGCCAGCAGCCAGCTGCGCCCCAACAGATGGGGGAATGAATTGTCGACAGAAACGGGAGCGATCAAATCGTTTTACCTGTGGCCCCGTACCGGCGTTTACCGGTTGGCATACACCCAAAAAACAAAAACCCTTCAAACCTCGATGTCGGTTTGAAGGGTTGCACCCAGTTTACTTGGCCCTCTACATTATGGACGGCCGAAAACACTTTTTCAAGCAGCTCTCTCCGGCACACACAAAAGGCAGGTCTTCTGGCTTCCCCTTCCTGACAGACGCCTTCCCACACCGGTAATCCGGGACAGTGGCCCATGGTCTGGCAGTTCCCTCCAACAAAGATCGGAAGGGCAGGGGGTTACAGCGGCGGGACCGCTCCCGGTTCTCACGGGATTCCCTATTAAGCAATAGCGCACCTTTTGCTCCGTTTTTAGTTTACATCCGATGGTATGTCAATCCTTCAATTGACATTTGGATGTTGGCATTTGGCATTCATTTATCCATCCGAAAGCAAGGGGCGCCGATAACGCCATTCGCCGAATTCCAATTCAGATGCGGTTGCCCTGGGAGAAGCGCATCCGGTGGTTGAAAACAGTGTTTAAATAATGGTATATGCCGCAGTTAAGGATAAATTCGGAAATGAGGAATGCCTTTGAATCAAGATCAACGAAACCAATTGAAACAGCTTCCGGGGGTGGACCGGGTTATCGTCCACGGATCGGCCGGCGGGCATTTCGACGCCATTCCCAAGTCAGTGCTGATTCCGGCCATCCGCTGGGCCATTGACCGCCTGCGGGAAACGGTGCTGCACGCGGCGACCCCGCTCGATGCGGCCGCCTTTTCCCTGGATGCACTGGTGGAGGCGGCAACGCGCCGGGCCGACCGGATCATGGCCCCACGACTGCAGCGCACGGTCAACGCCACCGGCGTGGTGGTACACACCAACCTGGGCCGCTCCCTGCTTTCGCCGGCCGTGCTCGACCGCCTGAAACTTATCTCCAGCCGGTACTCCAATCTGGAATTCGACCTCGAGAAGGGTCGCCGGGGGTCCCGTTACAGCGCGGTGGAAGACATTCTCTGTGAATTGAGCGGCGCCCGCGCCGCCATGGTGGTGAACAACAATGCGGCAGCGGTACTGCTCTGTCTGGACACCCTGGCCAAGGGCGTTGAGGTGATTGTTTCCCGGGGCGAACTGGTGGAAATCGGCGGCGCATTCCGGATCCCGGATGTCATGGCCAAAAGCGGCGCCATCCTCAAGGAGGTGGGCACCACCAACCGGACCCATCCCCGGGATTATGAAAGTGCCATTGGCGAAGCCACCGGTATGCTGCTCAAGGCCCACACCAGCAACTACAGCATTGTGGGATTCACCGCGTCCGTGGCCCTGCCCGATCTGGTGGCCATCGGCAGGCGCCACGACCTGCCGGTCATGGAAGACCTGGGCAGCGGCACCCTGGTGGATTTTTCCAAATATGGCCTGATCAAGGAACCCACCGTTCAGGAATCCCTGGCCGCCGGCGTGGACGTGGTCACCTTCAGCGGAGACAAATTGTTGGGCGGCCCCCAGGCGGGGATCATTCTGGGCGGCCCGGCGCACATCGACCGCATCAAGGCCAATCCGCTCACCCGGGCCCTTCGAATCGACAAGATGACCCTGGCCGCCCTGGAAGCGACCCTGCAACTCTACCGCGACGAGCAGGACGCCCTGCAGCACATCCCCACCCTGCGTATGCTGACCCTGCCGCCATCGCTCATCCAGGCCCGGGCCGCAGAATTGAAAACCCGCCTCGAGGGAATCGGCGGCGACCGGCTCAAGGTGGAACTGATGGACCTCTCCTCCAAGGCCGGCGGCGGCTCCCTGCCCCTGCTGAACCTGGAAAGCCGCTGCCTGGGCGTTACCCTGGCGGGAAAATCGGCCAACGCCATGGAATCGTGGCTGCGTCACCATACCCCGCCAATCATCGGCAGAATCGAAAGCGACCGTTTCATCATGGATCCACGGACCCTGCAGGAGGAAGAGCTGGATATCATCGAGAAGGCCTTTGCCGACATGCTGGCCGAAGAGACGGGCACGCAGGAGAAGTAATGCCAAAACCCCTATCGGAACAATTCAGAAACCGCAGTGCGACACAGGAATTTCTCTTCTCGGCGTCCGATGACCCGACCGTTTCCGTCAGGGCGGCCGAAATTTCACCATCGACCTTTTCCGAACGGTTCACGGATCTGCTCGACCGGCAGGCGTTCATCGACGCCGTCGAGACGCGCCTGACAGCGGCAGCAACCCTTCTGGTGCTTGCCGTGGACATTGAAACGGCCGTCCAGGACAACGACGATGACCAGGCGGCCATGGCCGCCATCGCTCCACTGGAACAACTCTGCCACACCCAGGACGGCATCTGGGGGCAGATCGGCCGCCATCGCTTCGCCTGCGCCCTGGCCGACCGCAGTGCCGATGAGGGCGACAACCTGGCCCGGCAGCTCCTGGCCGCCGGCCAGGCGATGCAACAGCCGCCCGTCATCGTCGGGATGGCCCTCTATCCGACCCTCGACGAGACACTCGGCGAAACCGTTGAAAATGCCGGCAAGGCCCTTGATCACGGCGTTTTTTTCGGGCCCGGAAGCGTAACCCGTTTTGATGCGGTGAGCCTCAACATCAGCGGCGACCGCCTTTACCAGGCGGGCAAGGTCGACACGGCCATGGCCGAATTCAAAAAAGGCCTGCGGCTCGATCCGGCGGATGCCAACCTGTACAATTCGCTGGGGGTCTGCCATGGCGTACTCGAGGATTACCCCAATGCCTTCAAGGCGTTTGATCATGCCATCCGGCTGGCGCCCGATGAGGTGATGGCCATTTACAACAAGGGCTACCTGCTGCTGCGCCAGGGCCGGCACGAGGCGGCGCTGGCCTGTTTTCTGGACGTCCAGTCACGGGAGCCGGACATTTTCGAAGTGATCTATCACATCGGCCAGGCCTATATGGAATTGGACCGGGCCGACAAGGCGCGGCCTTTTCTGGAAGCGGCGATCCGTGCCAAGGATCGGTCGGGGGCGGCCGCCGCCCTGCTGGGCGCCTGCCTGGACAAATTGGGATTGACCAAGGAGGCCATCGGGGCGTACAAACGAACGGTTAAAATCAACCCTGATGATGCCGAGGCCCTTTCGGCCCTGGGAAGGCTTTACCGCCTGCGGGGGGAAAGCCTGGACGTGGCGGCGGTGTTCTGCGAGCAGAGCGTACGGCTCTGCCCGAACAACGGCCTTTTTCGGGATCGTCTGGGGCGGGTCTATCTCCAGCAGGAGAGGCTCGAGGAGGCCCTGGCTGAATTTGAGCGGGCTGCGGCCCTGAGATACGACAGCCAGGACCGTATCGAGGAGACCCGGGCACGGATCACGGCCGCCAAGGCGTCCGTCAGCAGAGCGGCCGGCGCCGGTTAGCGGCCAGCCATAGAAAGGTGTGGCACTTGTTAACCGTGCATTTGTGCTTATTGTATCAATCTTCACCGGCGCCTGATATTACGCTTCAACGCTGATATCGGACGCGTTACGCAGTCGCAAAAAAATGAACAAGGAGTGAACATCAATGCCCATCTACGAGTATCACTGCAAAGGATGCGGTCAGGATTTTGAATACCTGGTGCTGGGGGGCAGCGAACCGGATCAGTGCCCGGTGTGCAAAGCCAACACCGTTTGCCGGCTCATGTCCACCTGCGGTTTTGTCAGCAAGGGCGAGGGGGGTGAAACCGTGAGCACATCCGCCGGCGCCTCATCGTGTACCGGTTGCAATGCGACCAGTTGTGCCGGCTGCGGCCACTGATGGCGTCCGCCACCGTTACAATCGGCACCCGCGGCAGTCAGCTGGCCCTCTGGCAGGCCGAGTGGGTCAAGTCCGCCATCCTGGCCAATCATCCGGCGATTCGGGTCGAACTGGCCATCATCAAAACCCGGGGCGACAAGATTCTGGATGTTCCCCTGGCCAAGGTCGGGGGCAAGGGGCTTTTTGTCAAAGAGATCGAAGAAGCGCTGCTGGACGGGCGCATCGACCTGGCCGTCCATAGCATGAAAGACATGCCGGCCGACATCCCCACCGGCCTGTGCATTGGTGCGATTCCCAAACGCGAGGAACCCCGTGACGTCCTGATCACCCGCAGCGGCGACCCGCTGGAAGCGTTGCCCCAGGGGGCCCGGGTGGGTACCAGCAGCCTGCGCCGGGCGGCCCAGCTGCTGCATGTCCGGCCGGACATCCGCATCGTTCCCCTGCGCGGCAATCTCGATACCCGCCTGAAAAAGCTGGAAACCGAATCCCTGGACGCCATCGTATTGGCAGCCGCCGGTGTGCGCCGGCTGGGGCTGGCCGACCGGATCACCCAGGTGCTGGATGAAACGGTCATGCTGCCGGCCGTGGGCCAGGGCGCCCTGTGCATCGAAACCCGCACCGACGATTCCCGCATAGGCGCTGTGGTTGGCGCCCTGGACGATCCGACCACCCGGCAGGTGGTGCTGGGCGAACGGGCCTTTTTGAACCGCCTTGAGGGCGGCTGCCAGGTGCCCATCGCCGGCCATGGCCATATGGACGCCAACGGCTTTACCCTGACCGGCCTGGTCTGTGATGTGGACGGCTCCCGGCAGATCAAACAGACACGTACCGGCGCACCCGATCAAAGCGAGCAGATTGGCCTGGCGCTGGCCGAAGCCCTGCTGGCTGCAGGGGCCGGCGCCATTCTGGAAAGACTGAACGAACATGCACAATCATCCTGAAGCAGGCAAGGTTTATCTGGTCGGTGCCGGTCCCGGGGATCCGGGTCTGATCACCGTCAGGGGGGTCGATTGCATCGCCAGGGCCGATGTGGTTGTTTACGACTATCTGGCATCACCGGCCCTCCTGGCCCACGCCAGGCCGGACGCGGAATTGATTTATGTCGGCAAGAAGGGCGGCGATCACACCCTGCCCCAGGAGGGGATCAATGCCCTGATCGTGGAGAAAGCCCGCAACGGGGCGGTGGTGGCGCGCCTGAAAGGCGGGGACCCGTTCATTTTCGGCCGGGGCGGAGAAGAGGCGGAAGTGCTGATTGCCGCCGGCATTGCCTTTGAGGTGATTCCCGGGGTGACGGCCGCCATCGGCGCGTCGGCCTATGCGGGCATTCCCCTGACCCACCGGGATTTCACCTCGGACGTCGCTTTTGTCACCGGCCATGAGGACCCCACCAAAACCACGTCCAGCGTCGACTGGAAGGCCCTGGCAACGGGTATCGGCACGCTGGTTTTTTTCATGGGCGTGAAGAACCTGCCTTTGATCGCGGCCAACCTGGTGGAGAACGGGCGACCGGCGGACACCCCGGTCGCGGTGATCCGCTGGGGCACCACGCCGCACCAGGAAACGGTTACCGGCACCCTGGACAGCATCGTGGAGATGGTCCGCAAGGCCGGTATCAAGGCGCCGGCGATTATCATTGTCGGCGGCGTGGTGAAGCTGCGCGAATCGATGCAATGGTTCGAAAAACGGCCGCTTCTGGGCCAACGCATCGTTGTTACGCGGGCCCGGCAGCAGGCCAGCAACCTGGTTCAACGATTGACCGAGGCTGGTGCCGAATGCGTTCAATGCCCCACCATAAAGGTGGTACCGCCGGCGGACGGGGCACCCCTGGACCGGGCCATTGCCGACCTCGATCAGTATGACTGGGTGGTTTTTACCAGCGTCAACGGTGTGGGCTATTTTTTCCGCCGCCTCTTTGAAAAGGGGCTTGACGTGCGGGCACTGGGCCATCTGAAAACCGCCTGCATCGGTCCGGCCACGGCAGCCCACTTGCGGTCATTCGGCCTTGGCAGCGACATTATCCCGACAAGCTACCGCGCCGAGTCGGTGGTCGAGGCGTTTGTCGCCACACCGGTGGCGGGGCTGAAGATTCTGCTGCCCCGGGCCAAGGAGGCACGCAGCGTGCTGCCGGTGGAACTGACCCGCATGGGGGCCACGGTGGACGAAGTGACCGCCTACGAAACCCTGCAGGCCCAAAGCGATACCGACGCCCTGATCAAGCGCCTGGACGCCGGCACCATTGACATGGTCACCTTTACCAGTTCGTCCACGGTCACCAATTTTCATCGCATGCTGCCGCCGGATCGCGCCCACCAGTTAATGGCGGGGGTCAGCGTGGCCAGCATCGGCCCGATCACCTCCCAGACGGCCAGGGATCTGGGCTATACCGTGACCATCGAAGCCGAAGACTTCACCATTGACGGCCTGGTAAAGGCCATTTTACATGCACGGGGATGACCTCCCCGCTTCCGTATGCTGACGGCCAACAGCGAAGGCAACCATGGCGACACAGAATCAAAACGACACAAAGAAAATGGCAATGAACAGTCTGATCGATCGCGAAAATCGTCATCTCAACTATCTCCGAATCTCCATCACCGACCGCTGTAACCTGCGGTGCCTGTACTGTGCGCCGGACGGTCGCATTCCCCGGCTGCCCCATAGCCAAATTCTCAGCTACGAAGAGATCCTGCGTCTGGTCAACATCGGTATCGGGCTCGGTATCAGCAAGATCCGCATTACCGGTGGCGAGCCCCTGGTCAGAAAAGGGGCCATTGATCTGTTGCGCCGTTTGACGGCCATTCCGCAGTTGAAGGACGTTTCCCTGACCACCAATGGCGTTCTCCTTGAGGCCAATGCCCAGCGCATCTTCGATGCCGGCATCCGTCGCATCAACGTCAGCCTGGATTCGCTGCAGCGTGAACGCTATGCCCATATCACCGGTTACGACATGTTCGACCGGGTGTGGGCGGGCATTCAGCGAGCCCATGAAATCGGGTTTGCGCCCATTAAAATCAATATCGTGGCCATGCGCGGCATTAACGACGATGAGATTATCGACTTCGGCAAGCTCTCCCTGACCTATCCCTTCCACATCCGTTTTATCGAATACATGCCCATCGGCAACAGCCGGACACGTTCGCGGGATCAGATCCTGGCCCCGGAAATCCAGGACCGCATCCAGGCGCTGGGCGAGCTGATCCCGGTGGAAAACGGACAGAATGACGGCCCCGCACGGCGTTTTCGGATTGCCGGCGCACCGGGAGAAATCGGTTTCATCAGCGCCCTGAGCCATCACTTCTGCGATCGCTGCAACCGCCTGCGCCTGACCGCCGACGGTAAATTGCGCGCCTGCCTCCTTTCCGACCATTATGAACCGTTCAGGGAAACCCTGAGAAATGGCGGAACGGATGAACAGCTGATCAACATTTTTAAAACCGCTGTTTCGAAAAAATCGGCCAAGCACCAACTCTGTTCTGACGACAGCCAACCGGTTCGGGATCAGATGCAGGGAATCGGTGGATAATCGGCCATCGGGGATGTTGGTTTTCGCAGGGTTCAGGACCGCAATGTTGCTGTCAGACGAAGCGGATGCCTGAGCAGATCAAGGGCGGCGACGATATCCGTGCAGATCACATCGGCGGCACGCAACGTTTGTGCTGAAGCTCCTTCCGCCAGGATGACGGCGATCCCCAATGCCGATTCAGCCAGCATCAGTGCATCGTTGCGGCCATTACCGACGGCAACCGTCCGATCCGCGCCCAACTGATTGACAAAATCCGACTTTGCCCGATCCTGAGCGCCCGGGGGCAATACCATCAGCTGACAGTTGACCCCTTCAAGGCCGGCGGCCGCCTTGCCGAACGTGTCGGCGGTGACGACATGCACGGCAAGGGATTGAGAAAGTGCATTGAGCGTCTTTTTAACGCCTGCCAGCAACACACCATCGACAGCCAGGGTGCCGTTATAGTCCAAAACCAGATGCTTCAGGTCCAGTACGCCATAGCCAGGAATTTCTAACGATAGCATCGTCTTCTCCTTTGCATGGAAACCATTGCCAGTCGCGTTGCCAGAAGATCATGTTGCCTGCCGTGAACCCAGACGCGGCATTCCGGCGGTGGGCAAATGGTTCAAGGTCACCCCACTGACGACCAGGATGGCCCCCACAAGCAGGGATGGCGTCAAGGGTTCGTCCAGAATCATATGGCCCAGGCAGATGGCACTGATGGGAACAAAATTGATGAAAAGACTGGCCCGTGACGGGCCAATGGCTCGAACGGCCTCGTAATACCAGACAAAACCCAGAACCGTGCCAAACAGACCGAGATAGGCCAGACTGATCCAATCCGTCAGGGTGTACCCCGGTGCCGCCCCCGGCATCCCCTCCAGACACGCCGGAATCACCAGCGCCAGCACACCGACCACCGCGGCGTTCAACGTTGCCGTCAATGGGGAGAGCGTACTCATCACCCGCTTGCCGAGCAGCGTATACGCGGCCCAGCTGAGTACGCAGCCAAAAATCATGAATTCCCCGACACCGAATCCACCGCTGAAGAGCGCCAGGGGATGCCCCCCGGAAATGGCGACCACGGCACCGGACACCGAGATGAGAATCCCGGCGATTTTAACCGGCGACAGCGTTTCACGGAAAAAGAGTGCGGCAAGCACCGAGATGACGATGGGGTTGTTGGCGATGATGATGGACGCCCTGCCGGCGGTGACAAGTTTCAGCCCGTTGAAAAAAAGGGCGTTGTAGGCAAAGACACCGGTCATCCCGAGAAGGATCACCGAAAGGAGCTGCCATCGATCCCTGGGAACAATCTTCTCCTTTCGGCGCATGACAATGACAAAAAGAAATCCACTGGCAAAAACAAAGCGAAAGAACGCCGCAGCGAAAGGCGTAACCGAACCGGCCAGCATTCGTCCGGCGATAAAAGTTCCGCCCCAGAAAACAGCGGTCATCAGCAGTTTGATATAAATAAGCAGCATGTGGCCAGGCGAGGGCGTGTCGGGCGTTTGGGGACCCTGAGATCAGGGCGTGTACGGTTTTTCGTCTCAAGTCATCTTTTCCAGTGCCGATAGCATCGACATTGGGTCGTTTTGTATCTGCTTTTGCGCCAAATCACCAGAAATTTATTTTCCCGCCGTACGAATTTGCCAATCCGGCGGAATTCTAAACAATAACCGACAGGAAGGGTAAGATGCCGGAGTCGCCATCATTTTCGAACATGTCAGGCCAGAGCAGGGATATTGTTGAGTTCATCATCAATCTGCCCCTGTTTGAATTTGTCGAGAAAGAAGACCTCGCCGTGGTGGCCGCCCGGATGCATTTCATGGACCTTGATCCGGGACAGATCCTCTTCAGGGAATGGGACCGGGCCGATTTTGTCTGTTTCATTGAAAGTGGTGAGTTGGACGTCACCAAGAAAACCGGACCGGACAGCTGCGAAGTCCGGGCGACGCTGAAGCGGGGGCGATCGATTGGCGAGATGTCGATCATCAACAATTTTCCGCGATCATCGACCGTCATTGCCCGCTCACCAGTCAGGCTGGCTACCCTACCCCGGGCGTCATTCGAAAAGATTCTTGAAGAGCGAGTGGATATTGGTGTCAATATCCTGAAAGGGCTGGCCAGTCTGCTCAGTTTGAACCTGAAAAAAACATCCAGCCGCCTGGCCGACAATATGCTTCCCATGGGATAACATTCCTATAATATTCAAGATAATGTTTTTGGGCGGCGTTATCGGTCGTCGCGGTATGGATGATACAGCTTTCTCCCTCTGGCCTTGCCAAAAACATTATCTTGAATGCTATACCTGCAACGGGACAGACAATCCCGGCATCCAGGAATCCCACGGCCGGGGATTGCATGTGGGATTCCGGCGGCCAGCCGGTTGCATCGGTCCCGCCCCGGGGGATCACTCCTGATCCGCCAGTTCCGCTTTTTCTTCCAATCTAAGCATTTTCTGTTCCGAAATGATCCCTTTTTCCACCATGATATCGCCAATTCCGGCCCAGCGAAGTTCCCTGATTTTTAGAATGGTTTCCGGTCGCCTATTATTCAGGCTGTAAAACGTGTATTCCATGGTCAGTTCGGATTTGGGCAGCGTTGAGAGCGAGTTGTTATAGTAAATGAAGTGGTGGGACAGGATATAGTAACCAACGGCGATCAACAGGCCGGTAATCAAATATTTTTTTATCTGTTCCTTCATCAACAGCCCTCCAATAAAAAAGAAAACGATATGTACCGAAGGCATTCAGCCGGTCGATTTCCACCCAAAGGGAGACGCGCCACTGGGGATGAAAAACGTGACCGCATCAGATCGATCCTCCGCCAAATGTACCGCCGGGGTGGATTTCCGCGACTCATGTTCACGAATTGAATGCGCCTGGCTGGCAGCAAGGACGTCATCAGTCATTATCGTCCCCTCTGCTGTTAACTTTATTGGATCCTATGAATGTATATTACCGCATAGAAATATGCGCCTATACCCGTAATAAATCTTGACCCCAAAAAAATAGTCGGATATCGAAGAAAATCCATATTAGGCGATTGGCGGAAAAGAATATACCAGAATGCGCAGGATTTTCATTCGTATTCAAGGCGGGCTTTTTTACTCATAGTGGGGCTATGTGTGGAAAAGCCCAACGTAGAAGACGGATGAAAAGACAAGCAGGCGGGTATATTCTTTGACAGAAATCGCCTTAAAGGGTCATGATTCCAACTATCAACCACAATAAGGAGGAAACGATGAAAACACGCGTTCTGGGGGTTATGGCATGCCTGCTGCTTTTTGGGGGATCGGTTTATGCGGGTTACCGGTATGAAGTGAAGGCGGAACATGAAGCCGGAAACGTGACACCGTCCCAAGCTTATGCGATGGTCAAAAAGGATCCCCAGCACACGTTTATTGTCGATACCCGTTCAAGACCGGAATACCAGCTGATCGGTCATCCTGTCGGTTCAGTCAACATTCCAAAAAAATTCTGGAACAGTAATCTGGGAGAAAAAAAATACGATTTGGTCGACAATTCCAACTTTGAGAACGATTTGCTCAGTCGCTTCAACCCAAAGACCGATAAATTGATCTTCATGTGCCGTAGCGGAAAAAGAAGTTGCTTTTCCTGCAAGGCTGCAATCCATGCCGGATGGGATCCCAAGCAGGTATGCAACATGCTCGGCGGGTTTGAAGGCGATAAAATTAAAAATGCCGACAGCATCTATGATGGGCAGCGCAAAGTCGGCGGGTGGAAGAACGAAGGTCTTCCCTGGACGTATCATATCGACAAAAAGCTGGTTTACCGGGCGGATTTGAAACAATAGCCCGCCCACGCGTCTTTTTTTACCTGAACAGCGCGGCCCGCATATGTGCCGCGCTTTGCGTTTCTGCCCATCCATCGGCGCATCGACAGGCAGCGATCGTCACCGGCGATGTCCCCCCTGTCGCCCCATCATGATCGTTGATGATATTCCCTTGGCGGAAGCAGTCGATTCCAAATCGTCATCCTCCTGTACCATTTTTTTCCAACCGGTAAAGATTACCAACACAACACGGTTGCCTGCGAGGGCCCGGGTAGCAGCCCATGAATAGGATAACCCGCCTGAAGTCAATGCAATCCGCCGAATTTTTCCGACTGGCACCTCGGTTGCAAATATCATTGCCGACTGCGGAGGAAAACCTGCCACACGTAACAGGGGAGGATGCCACCGGTGAAACGGCGCTGGATCAAATGGGCCATGCTTGGGGTCGTACTGATTGCCGGTTTCGGTGCTTATGTCTGGCTCGGCCAACGTGAGGACAAGCTTCCCGAAGGCATTGCCTCGGGCAACGGTCGCATCGAGGCCACCGAGGTGGACGTGGCCACCAAATTGGCCGGACGCCTGACCGAAATCATGGTCCGGGAAGGTGATATGGTCGCCAAAGGCCAGACGCTGGCACGCATGGATACCCGCGAACTGGCCGCCCGACGGCGCAGCGCCCAAGCGGAGATGCAGCGCGCCGAAGAGGAACGGCGCTATGCGGCGGCGATGCTCGAACAGCAACGCAGCCAATTGGCCCTGGTGGTGAAGGATCTTGACCGTTACCGCAGGCTCTACGCCAGCAAAAGCATCGCCCTGCAGAGCCTGCAGCGTCAGGAGACGGCCCGCGACACTGCGCGCGCGGCCGTGGCCGCGGCCAGGGCCCGGCAGGCCAATGCCACGGCGGCCATTGACGCCGTCAAGGCCAGGATCGACGAAATCCAGTCATTTATCGACGACAGCACCCTTATGGCGCCCGTTGATGGCCGGGTGCTCTACCGCCTGGCCGAACCCGGTGAAGTGCTGGGTGCCGGCGGCCGGGTGCTCACCCTTCTGGATGTCAGCGACGTGACCATGACGATTTTCCTACCCACCAATCAGGCTGGCCGGGTGGATTTGGGCAGTGATGCGCGCATCATTTTGGATGCCCGGCCCGACTGGGTGATTCCGGCCCGGGTCTCTTTCGTGGCGCCCAAGGCACAGTTCACCCCCAAGGATGTGGAGACCCGTACCGAGCGGGAAAAATTGATGTTTCGCATCAAGGTGCGTATCGACCCGGAACTGCTCAAGGCCCACGCCGAAAAGGTCAAGACCGGCCTGCCGGGCATGGCCTACCTGCGCCTCGGAGCAGATGTCCTCTGGCCGCCCGTGTTGAAGACGACCCTGGACGGAGCGTAATCCATATGGACAGCGTTGCCCGGGTGGCCGGGCTCAGCCACCGCTACGGCGGAACCTTTGCCGTTGACGGGATCGACCTTGAAATTCCCGCCGGTGTGATGGTCGGCTTCATCGGACCGGACGGGGTGGGCAAGTCGACGCTCCTGGGAGTAATCGCCGGGGCGCGCCGCATCCAGCAGGGTAGGGTGACGGTGCTGGGAGGAGACATGCGCTCACGGCAGCACCGTACGATGGCCAGTCCCCGGATTGCCTATATGCCCCAGGGACTGGGCCGCAACCTTTACGCCACGCTCTCGGTTTTCGAAAACGTCGACTTCTTCGGACGCCTCTTCGGCCAGCACCGGGCCGAGCGCCAGCGCCGCATCGCCGATCTTCTGGCCGGCACGGGGCTGAGCGCCTTTGCCGACCGGCCGGCAGCCAAACTCTCGGGTGGTATGAAACAGAAGCTGGGCCTGTGCTGCGCCTTGATCCACGACCCCGACCTGTTGATCCTGGACGAGCCGACCACCGGCGTGGATCCGCTCTCCCGGCGCCAGTTCTGGGACCTGGTCGACCAGATCCGCTCCCGCCGGCCAGGCATGAGCGTGCTCGTGGCCACGGCGTACATGGAGGAGGCCGATCGCTTTGACTGGCTGGTGGCCATGAATGCCGGCCGGGTGCTGACCACCGGCCGCCCCGGAGAAATTAAAACCGGCACCGGCCAGGCCACGCTGGAAGCAGCTTTCATCCAACTGCTGCCCGAGGCGGCCCGCCAGGGTCACCGCGCCGTTATCCTTTTGCCCCGACCGGCGACACAAGGGGCACTGGCCATCGAGGCCCGCTCGCTGACCCGAAAATTCGGCGATTTTACCGCTGTCGATGGGGTTAGTTTCCATATCGAGCGCGGAGAAATTTTCGGTTTTCTCGGCTCCAACGGCTGCGGTAAGACCACAACCATGAAAATGCTCACCGGCCTGTTACCCGCCTCATCAGGGGCGGCATCCCTTTTCGGTGTGCCCGTGGATGCCCATGACCTGACCACGCGCAAGCGGGTGGGATACATGTCCCAGGGATTCTCGCTCTACGCCGAGCTTACTGTGAGGCAGAACCTGAACCTGCACGCCCGCCTCTTCCATGTGCCGGCGGCACGGGCCGATACGCGCATTCACGATCTGGTCGCGCGCTTCAACCTTGCGAACTACACTGATGTGGCTGCCGACGATTTGCCTCTGGGCATCCGCCAGCGGCTCTCCCTGGCCGTGGCACTGGTGCACGAACCGGAAATGCTCATCCTGGACGAACCCACATCGGGTGTCGATCCTATCGCCCGCGACGGCTTTTGGGAATTGCTCATTGACCTCTCGCGCCGGGATGGGGTGACGATCTTCATCTCCACCCATTTTATGAACGAAGCCGAACGCTGTGACCGCATTTCGCTGATGCACGCCGGCCGGGTGCTGGCCAGCGGCACACCCGCGGACCTGATGCGCGCGCAAGGTGCCGAGACTCTGGAAGCGGCCTTTATTGCCGGCCTGGAAGAAGCCACCGGAACGGCGCGCGCCACGGCAAAGCCATTGCCGGTGGCACCGACGGCGCCCTCGGCCAAGGCGACCACTCGGCCGGCTTCCGGATGGTTCAGTCTGTTGCGCCTGTTCGGCTATGCCCATCGGGAAAGCATGGAAATTCGCCGCGATCCCATCCGCCTGACCGTGGCGGCCCTGGGTTCGGTGATTCTCATGTTCATTCTGGGCTACGGCATCAACCTGGATGTGGAAAACCTTTCCTATGCGGTCCTCGACCGGGACCGCTCACCCGAAAGCCGCGATTATGTCCTGAACATCAGCGGATCGCGCTATTTTGTCGAACATCGGCCAATCGCCGATTTCAAGGATCTTGACAGGCGTATGCAAAACGGCGAATTGAGCCTGGCGATCAGCATCCCGCCGGGTTACGGACGCGACCTCAGACGCGGACGCCAGCCCGAGGTGGGGTTCTGGATCGACGGTGCCATGCCCTTTCGTGCCGAGACCATCAAGGGTTACGCCCAGGGCATCCATCTGCAGTACCTGGCCGACCTGGCCCGCCGCTATGGGCTTTCGACCGGTCGTGGATCCGGCGTCAACGTGACCTCACGTTATCGCTACAACCAGGATTTCAAAAGCATCTACGCCATGGTGCCGGCAGTCATCCCGCTGCTGTTGGTTTTCATCCCCGCCATTTTGATGACCCTGGGCGTGGTACGTGAAAAAGAGCTGGGCGCCATCACCAATCTCTACGTCACGCCGGTGACCCGCCTGGAGTTCCTGCTGGGCAAGCAGCTGCCCTACATCGGCATTTCCATGCTCAGTTACTTCGGCCTGGCCGCCATTGCCGTGACCGTATTCCAGGTCCCCATCAAGGGTAGCTTCGCTACCCTCACGGCCGGCGCCCTGCTCTACGTCATCACCACCACCGGCATCGGCCAGCTCATGTCAGCCTTCACGCGCACCCAGATCGCGGCCCTGGCCGGCACGGCCATCGTCACCCTCCTTGCGGGGATCAACTTTTGCGGCTTGACGCATCCGGTTGCTTCCCTGGAAGGGGCCGGCGCCCTGATTGGCAAGCTCTTTCCCACGACCTATTTTTTAATCATCAGCCGCGGGGTCTTCACCAAGGCCCTGGGATTCGGCGACCTTTCCACCCAACTCGCCACCCTGGCGCTCTTTATCCCCGTTTTGACCGTTGCCAGCGCCCTGGCGCTAAAGCCACAGGACCGGTGAGCATGCATGCGCAAACTGACCAACATCGTCTTCCTCGGCATCAAGGAACTGCGCAGCTTCTGGCACGACAAAGTGCTTTTCATCTTCGTCATCTGGGCTTTTTCCGGGGGGATCTACGCCATTTCCACGGCCACCTCGCTGGAGTTGCACAAGGCGCCCATCGCCGTTTTGGACGAGGATCGCTCCCAGCTCTCGGCGCAGATCATCAACGCCTTCTACCCACCCTATTTCCAAACGCCGATAGACATCCCACCGGCGGCGGTGAACTCCGGGATGGATTCGGGGCACTTCACCTTCGTCCTGGATATCCCGCCCGATTTCGAACACGACCTGCTGGCCGGCGAAGGACCCGACGTCCTGGTGAACATCGACGCGACGCGCATGACCCAGGCTTTTATTGGCTCGGGTTACATCCGCCGCATCATCAACGCCGAAATCGCCGATTTTCTCAAGGCCACCGGTGACACAGGCCTGCCCATCCGCCAGACCATCCGCGTGAAGTTCAACCCCAACCGGAACAGCACCTGGTTCGGCAGTGTCATGGAGATCATCAACAACATCACCATGCTCTCGATCATCCTGACCGGCGCGGCCCTGATCCGTGAACGCGAGCACGGCACCATCGAGCATCTGTTGGTGATGCCGCTTACCCCGCTGGAAATAATGGCCGCCAAAGTGTGGTCCAACGGGCTGGTGGTGCTCGTGGGGGCCGGCCTCTCCCTCTGGCTGGTCGTACAGAAAGTGCTGGGCGTGCCGGTGGCTGGTTCCACCAGCCTGTTTCTCCTGGGTGCCATGCTGCACCTCTTCTCCACCACCTCCATCGGCATTTTCCTTGGCACCCTGGCGCGCTCCATGCCTCAGTTGGGCCTGCTGATGATCCTGGTACTCCTGCCCCTGCAGATTCTCTCGGGCGGCATCACTCCGCGGGAGAGCATGCCGGCCGTGGTCCAGGCCATCATGCAGTTTGCCCCCACCACCCATTTCGTGGCCCTGGCTCAGGCGATTCTTTACCGCGGCGCCGGGATCGCGGCGGTGTGGACCCATCTTCTGGCCATCATCGGTATCGGCGCGGTTTTTTTCTCCATTGCCCTTTTGCGCTTCCGCAAAAGTGTTACCCAGACGCAGCTGTAATCAAAAAAAGATCCCATTGAGGCAGTTTTCCTCGCGTCGCGGCATCGGTTGACATCCCCGGCAAAAAACCGGGATATTCACAAGACGGCGACATATTTGCATCTTTTAGGATCCACCCAGGGCCATTTGTTTTTAATTTACGGTCGGGAATATGGCCCAGTTTGTGTATTAACTGTTTTTACAGTAAGATAACGTATGCGCGGACTTTGGTCCCATCGCCAGCCAGCATTCCCAAAGGGCGGGAGCGAGTGAAAAAAAGGTGCTGCTGTTACGGTTTTGATAGGCCCCGCGATGGTTGGTGCCGTTCATCCTTCAATTTGATATTCCTATAGTGACGAAGATTCTGATAGATGGCGATTAATTGTTCTTCACTCATCAAGATTGGGCTTGAGGCTCCGGGCCGATTTCTGAACCGACTTTTCCGGTCAATGGTTTGTTATTTTCTGATGCTGTCGATCGGCATGCTGTTGCTCAATGGCTGTGCCGTTACCCGGGACGTTCTGGAGATACTGCCGCGATCAGGCCAGGAGCCGGACAGTATCGAAAAAAATTACTTTATAGTGGAGGAAGACGACGACGTTGTCGGCCGGCTGGCGACCATCAGAATTGAAAAAGGGGACACGCTGCCGGATATCGCTCGCCACTTCAGCCTGGGAATCAATACGGTAAGTGCCGCCAACCCAGGGGTGGATGTATGGGTGCCCAAGGCCGGAGAACGCATTGTGCTGCCGCTTAGTTTTATCCTGCCGGAGGCGAACAGAAAGGGCATCGTGATAAACCTGGCCGCGATGAGGCTTTTTCACTTCAAAAGAGACGGTAAGGTACAGGCCGTTGCGACTTATCCTGTTGGTGTCGGTACCACTGAGCGGCCCACGCCCAAAGGCCGAATGTATATCGCACGCAAAAAATTCCGGCCGACTTGGTTTGTGCCCGCATCGATTGCGGCAGACCACCGCAAAAAGGGTGATCCGCTGGCAGCCATGGTGCCGCCGGGGCCTCTGAATCCCTTGGGTGAACACGCGCTATATTTGAGCAGATCAGAGTACCTGATCCATGGAACCAACAAACCGGCCAGCATCGGTCTGAGGGCAACCAACGGCTGCATACGACTTTACCCGGAAGACATCAAGCAGCTCTTTGAAATCACTCCGGTGAAAACACCGGTAAGCGTCGTGTACCAGCCCTATCTTGTAGGCTGGCGTGATGGGCGGGTTTACCTGGAAGCCCATACGCCCTTCGAAGAATTCGGCACCGCTGAGTTGGAGAAGGCCTATGCAAAATTGAAAAAAATTGAAAAAAAAACCGGCGACAGGCTTGACTGGCACAAGATCAAGACGGTCGTGGCCGAGGCCCGGGGAATCCCTGTTGCCATATCCGCCATCGGTGCCGAAGGCGAGCCTGCCGCCCGGAAAACCATAAAACTCAGACATCCGGTCAGGCTTTACGGCCAGCCACCGGTGCCGGAACTCAGAACCGATGCGTGGTATGTGTTGGCCGCCATTATGGGCGATCCGGTTGAGGCCCTCAGGCTTGCCACCATCCTCAACCACCAAGGACCGCCAATCTCCTCACAGGTGTTGTCAAAGGATGGTCGGTACCGTGTGCTTGCCGGCCCGTTCAAAACCAACGGAGAGGCTAAAAATGCGTCACGGCGAATGAGAATTGATCTGGAGATCGACGGCATTGTGGTCGCTCCCGTGCAGCACAAATAGCCGATGGGTTTATTTAACACGGCACTTCACCGTCGCTGTTATAATATAAAAATATTCACAAGGGAGGTAACGCATGATGAAAAAAAGTTTATTGATGATTTCGGTGATGCTTGTTATGGGCTTTGCTCTTGGGGGCTGCGCCACTAAAGCCGATCTTAAGGAGGCACAGGCCCGGGAAATGGCGATCAGTGCCAAAGCAGACCAGGCCGCTCAGGATGCACAGGCCGCCAAGGCGGCGGCTGACGAGGCCCTGTTGAAGGCCAATGCAGCGGCTGAGCGCGCCGAGGCTGCCGAAAAAAGGGCTGAGGAAAGAGAGCGCATCGCAGCTGAGAAGGAGCGCCTTGCTGATGAAAAAGCAAGAAGGGCCGAGGAGATTTTCAAGAATTCCATGAAGAAGTAAACTCCAGTCTTGTAAATCATTATAGTTTTTAAGATAATGTTTTTGGCAAGGCCAGAGGGAGGAAGCTGTATAAATCATACCGCGACGACCGATAACGCCGTCCAAAAACATTATCTTGAATGCTATAGGAAGTGGTCGGGTGGCTAAACCGGTCACTTCCTTTTTTTCATTTGCCGCCCGGAAAAAGACCAATTTGGGGCCCATCCGGCAAATTCTTAAAAGGCACGATGACAAATATCGATATAAGGGCGAACAGGTATGGCACATATCTGCGCCTTCTCTTTTTTTGCATTATGCTGACCGTAGGTTTCACTTTCGGATGCAGCCATCGCAGTGAGGATTTCCCGGTCGGATTGATCTTATCGGAAGCCAATAATTTCTGCACCCAGGGAAATTACGAGGCGTCACTCGCAAAATACGCGACCGTTATCGAAAAAGAGCCCGAGACTGCGGACCGGGTGCTTTTCGAGATGGGGATCATTTATGCTCATCCCCGAAACCCGCGCAAAAGCTACCAGAAGGCGCTGGAATGCTTCAGGAAGATTATCGGTGACGTTCCAGACAGTGACTACCGGCGCGACAGCCAGATGCTGATGCTCCAGATCCAAAATGTCATCATCAAGGACCACCTGATTGCAGAGCAGCAGGCACAGGTTGAGACCTACCGCCGGAAGATTAAATTCCGGGAACATGAGATCATCACCCTTCAGAAAAAGATCGAAACCCTCGAACAGAAGATATTCGAACTCCGGACGGAACCGGTGGACAAGATCCTGATCGAGAAAAAAAGGCGGCGGCTGACGCTGATTTCAAAGGGAGAAGTGATTAAAACATACAGAATCGCGCTGGGCGGAAATCCGATTGGTCCCAAAGAAAGGGAGGGCGACAACAAAACTCCGGAGGGAAACTATACCATCGAATCCAGGAACCGGCATAGCGGCTACCACCTCTCTCTTCGCATTTCCTACCCTAATGAGAGAGACAAAAAACACGCCAAAGAACTGGGCGTTTCCCCAGGCGGCGATATCATGATCCATGGCGTTAAAGATGGTCTCTCCTGGGTCGGTGAATTTCACACGGAGATTGACTGGACCCAAGGCTGCATTGCTGTGACCAACAAGGAAATTGAGGAGATCGCGCGGCTGGTTCCCGACGGGACACCTGTCGAGATAAGACCATGAGACTGAACCCATCCATATCGAAAATAGGGGATTAATATGAGCATGCAATCTAAAAATCATTTTCCGCGATAGACTATGAACGGTGTGATCCGAAAACGTGCGATCCCGACGGGGGCCTTTGCGTGGTCGTACCGGCGTGTGCTCATAAAGTGATCAAGCAACTGGACGGTACTTTCGAATCCCCGGTCATTTTTCAGGATATGTGCATGGCATGCTGGGATTGTATTGAGGCCTGCCCATTGGATGTCATTGGAATGAAGCATGTCGGCACATGAGGCGTTCCACGCGGGCGCCGAATATGTTCAGACCAACCATACAAAGCCCCAATGTTGCAACATTGGGGTTAAAATACGCCCCTATGTACTTATCCCGTTTTGTTAGGCATGCCCACGACCAGGTTCCCGAATACGATAGCCGCATTGAGTTGGGTTCAGGAGGTGCTCGATGAAAGCGATGGATAGCCGGTTTTCAGAAACACAAAACAGGCATTTTAGTGCCTGTTTTGTGTTTTCAACGGATCCTTCAAAGACCTTCATCATTAGGAAATCCCATTGAAATGGCCATCGGAATCGAAGACAATAACAACACTCATATTAGGGTCTTGATTTCGGCTCCGCAAAATCCGTTTAATGATCAATAATCTGCCGATTTAATCAAAACGAATAGCTATTATCTGCCCGTTCATAAATGAATCATCTATGAACAGACAATAACAAAAATGCATCCGTCAACTATGCGTCGACCATTTTAAGGGAAATTCCGGATTTGGTTTTACGAACACTGAATTTGTTGCCTTCGGAAAATTCCATCTCTTCGATCATCGTTCTTGGAATGACGATGCTGCCGCGTTTGCTGACCAGCACTTCCTTGGACGGATTGGCCGTGGTGCCACCGCGGCCGGATTTGATTTCCGGAGCTTTGCCGGTTTTCATCAACGCATCCAGATAGTGGGACTTCAGTTGTGCGGGCGTGTTGAATTTGAACTCCTTCATGATGTCGCGTTGATGCTTTCCACTTTCAACCAGTTTAATCAACTTTGCTCCGTCAACTTTTTTCTTTGCCGGCATTCGGTTTCTCCTTTGATAAATTTCAAGTTAATAAAAAAACGATTGCTTTTAATTATTAACATTATGAATAAAAAATCAAGATGAGATAACAATTTTATTATAAAAATGATCATTCGGATAAAAATAAATCAGTTTTGTGGCAGAGGCAAAAGCTTGTTTGTTTGCATTCAATGTTTGTTGCTTGATGTTCAATATCGAGTTCAAAAACAATCGTCTTTTTATACAGGCGTAGCAAGGCCCTCGTTTGAGAGTTTTTTCTTACCTTGCAGTGTCCGTTGACAACATCCCGTGCATCCTGATACCAGCCGTGGAGAACAAAGGACGCGGATGCGCACGAATCTATCCGGTAGCGGGCTGCGCGCCGATACCTACCCGCTGGATGATCGGCCAAAAACAGAAAATGAAATGCTCGGGGTGAATCGATGGGAAGAAGAAAATATGCCATGGCGGTTCAGGGTCAGCAGCCGCTGTTGTATCGAATTTTGGAAAAGAAAAAAGCGTTGCTGATTGGCCTTGTTGCCGTAGTCGCGATTATTGTTCTGCTACGGTTTCTGATCTGACAACCAATCCTCCTGTTCCGCGATTTGCATGGGGGCTGGACGCGGATTTTCCCTTCAGCAGGAGCGTCATCGGCCGAATGAGGGTAAAAGACCCGTGGGAAACAAATGATGGGTTAAAAGATGGAACAGAGGAACGTCAGATGATTTATATCGTTGTGGGCCTCATCGGGGCCATTTCCGGCGGCGTCTACCTGTATGGCCGGGGCGGTTTTTTGCTGGGCGGGGTGATCGGACTGCTGGCCGCCGCAGTGATCGGTCAGCGCAGCCGGCTGCTGGATTTGGAAAAACGCGTTGCCGATCTTCAGGCACGGGTGGGCCGGCCTTCTGCTGCCAATGCCGGGCAACCTGCTGCTGCCGCAGGCGCGACCGATTGGCAGACACCGCAACCTGCCGAAACCGGCGTGTCGGCCGTACCGGTTTCCGAACCGTCGCCCTTGCCTGAGACGCCTTCCGCCGAACTGCCGTCCCTGGAACTGGAACTGTCCGAGGAGGCCATGGCTGATGCCCGGCCGGCGCCATCAACGCCGGAATTCCGGCAACCGGAGCCGGTCCGAACGAAGGATCCGTTCGAGCCGATCCGGAAATGGTTGCTCGGCGGCAACCTGATGGTGCGCGTGGGCGTAGTGGTATTGCTTTTCGGCTTTGCCTTTTTGGTAAAATATGCGGCCGCGCGCAACCTGGTGCCCCTGGAGGTTCGCCTCACGGCGGCCTTTGCTGCCGGCCTCGGCCTGCTGGTTCTGGGCTGGCGGCTGCGCCAAAAGCGTTTCGGCTATGCCGTCAGCCTGCAGGGGGGCGGCATCGGCGTCATGTACCTGACCCTGTTTGCCGCCGCCCGGCTGTTCCACCTGGTGCCGTTGCCGCTTACCTTTTTGGTGATGGTCGGACTGGTGGTCTTTTCCGGTATCCTGGCCGTGCTCCAGGACGCGGCCGTCATGGCCGTTATCGGGGCGGCCGGCGGCTTCCTGTCACCGGTGCTGCTCTCCACGGGAACGGGCAGCCACGTCATGCTTTTCTCTTACTACGCCCTGCTCAACGCCGGGATATTCGGTATCGCCTGGTTCAAGGCCTGGCGCTGGTTGAACCTGTTGGGCTTCGTATTCACCTTTGGGATTGGTGCGGCCTGGGGGCTGCAGTATTACCAGAGCCCCTATTTTGCCACCACCGAGCCGTTTTTAATTCTTTTCTTTGTCTTTTACCTGGCCATTTCCGTGCTTTTCGCCCTGCGGCAACCGCCACGGCTGAAAGGGTATGTGGACGGAACCCTGGTTTTTGGCATGCCCCTGGTGGTGTTCAGCCTGCAGGTGGGGCTGGTGAAGCAGTTTTCCCTGGGGCTGGCCCTGAGTGCCGTTGCCATGGGACTGATTTACACCGGTCTGGCCACGGTATTGTGGCGCCGCCGGGGGGACGGCCTGGCCGCGTTGGTCGAGGCGTTTTTGGCCCTGGGGGTCATCTTTGGCAGCCTGGCCATTCCCCTGGCCCTGTCCGGCAGTTGGACGGCCGTGGCCTGGAGCCTGGAGGGCGCCGGCCTGGTGTGGGTGGGGCTGCGCCAAAAGCGCTGGACCGCGCGCGGGTTCGGGCTTCTTCTTCAGGTGGGTGCGGGGATCGCTTTTCTGATGGGCAGCCACGCTGGCGGAAGCACCCTGGCGGTCTTCAACAACCGCTTTATGGGCGGCATGATGATTGGCCTTGCCGGTTTGCTCAGCGCCTTTCTGCTGGAACGCTTTCAAGACCGGCTTTACCGGCCGGAACGGGTGCTCATCGCACCCGTGCTGGCCTGGGGGCTGGCCTGGTGGTTCGGTACGGGACTGAACGAAATCGACCGCTGCCTTTCCCGGCGCCACGAACTGGCCGGTGCCATGGCCTTTGTGGGCATCAATACCATGGCCATGGGGGTATGCTACCGTCGCCTGGACTGGAAGGGACTGCGCTGGCCGGCATTGGGACTGCTTCCCGCGATGATTCTGATCGCCGCGGCCAATAGCGGCCACATCTACTTCCGGCATCCTTTTCAGGGGTGGTGGCTGGCCGTCTGGCCCCTGGCCCTTGGCACGCATGGTTACCTGCTGCGCACCCTGGACCGTGATTGGCCAGCCCGCGTGTCTGCCGTCTGGCATGTGACCGGCGCGCTGTTCGTTGTCTTTCTGCTCAGTTGGGAATGCGCATGGCTGCTGGACCGGATGGCCGATGGCGCTCCGGTGTGGGCGTTTGCCGCCTGGGGCGCGCTGCCGGCAGTGGCCGTGGGCCTGCTCATACGGCTGAGAACGGTGACCGGCTGGCCTTTGCGGCCCTGGACGGCTTCCTATCAGGGGTGGCTGCCGGCCTTTTTGGTATTCGGACTGGTGGCGTGGGGGATTCGGGGCCTTTTCATGGATGGCGATCCCCGGCCCCTGCCATATCTGCCGCTCTTCAACCCCATGGACCTGGTGCAGCTTTTCGTTTTTCTGGTGGTGGTCAACTGGGTTCGGATTGTCCGCCAAAAGGCACTTTTGCCGGCCGCGTCCCTTCCGCCGGGCGTGTTGTGGGGCGTCCCGGCTATCGGCGGATTGTTCTGGCTCACCGCCGTGGTGGCCCGTACGGTTCACCACTTGGCCGGCGTGGCCTATGATTGGGACCTCATGATTCGCTCGGGCCTGTTCCAGGCGGCGGTGGCCGTACTCTGGGGGTTGGTTGCCCTGGGCGGAATGATCGCCGCCAATCGCTTCAGACAGCGTGCGCTCTGGTTTTCCGGTGCCACCTTGCTGGCCGTTGTGGTCGGCAAACTGTTTGTGGTTGACCTGTCCGGTTCGGGCACCATCTCACGGATCGTCTCATTTCTGGCCGTGGGCGCCCTGTTGCTGGTGATCGGTTTTTTCACACCCTTGCCGCCGTCAGATATGAAAGGAGATACCCCATGAGAAGATGGCTGTGGTTGGCGTTGCTGCTGGTCTGGCCTGAGCTGGCTGGCGCGGCAGGGCTGTCTCCCAATGACTTTGCCTATGGTATCCGTATCACGGTGCCCGTGGGAACACCGGTGGCGGCCTTGAGCCTGCCGAAAACGGTGTATGAGCATACCTCTCGAACCGATCTGGGCGACCTGCGTGTGTTCAACCAGGCCGGTGAGGTGGTGCCGCATCTGATCCGTTTTGCCAGCAGCCGGGAGGCCGAATCCCCGTGGCAGCCATTACCGTTTTTTCCCCTGCCAAAAACGCCCGCTACGGTTGCCGGCGGCTACGGCATCGAGGTGCATACCGGGGCGGACGGCACCGTGGTGCGGATCGACCCCCAGGATTCCGGCACCGGGGCGGCCGGCGTGCCGCGAAAGTTTCTCATCGACCTGAACCGGACGGGCCGCAACCTGGCCGGGTTGCGCCTGACCTGGAAACCGGACGGCGCCAACCGGATGAGCCTTCTGGCCGTGGACGCCGGGGACGATCTGGTGCGCTGGACGACCGTGCATCCTCGCTGGGCCGTTTCCGATATCCAGTACGGCAGCCATCGCCTCCTGAACAACACCATCCCGCTGAAGTCGTCCCAGCGGCGCTACCTGCGACTGCGCCAGTTGGATGACGGCCCGGCGCTGGTCCTGACCGCTGTCGAGGGCCGTAAACCCCCGGAAGGCCGCCAACCGGTGCGCGCATACCGTAAAATCAAGGGCACGCCGGTCATGGGCACCCCGGGCGAATTTCTGTATCAAACCGGCGGCGCGTTTCCGGTGGACCGCATCAATCTCATTTTCAGCCAGGCCAACAGCATGGCGGAAGCGACCCTCTGGTCCCGTGCCGATCCTGATGACGACTGGACCCGGCGGTTCAAAGGATTGTTCTACCGGATTGACAGGGACGGCACCGCCCTGTCCAGTGAACCGAAAACCGTGGTCATCTCCATGGACCGCTATTGGCGGCTGGCGGTGGATGATAGTGAGAGCACCATCGGCAATGCCGTTCCCGAACTGTCCATGGGCTACCGGCCCCATGATCTGTATTTCATCGCCAGGGGCAACGGACCCTATACCCTGGCCTTCGGCAACACCCTGGCACAGCCGCTGACTGTCAATGTGGCGGCGCTTTTCGACGGCATTGGCCGCCAGCAGGGCCAGGGGATCGAGCGCTGGGTGGAGCCCCAGGGCCGGTCGTTCGTTCTCGGCGGTCCCCAGTGCCTGAAGCCGCAACTCAAACCGCTGCCCACCAGGCGGATCGTGCTCTGGTCGATCCTTCTGGCCGGGGTGCTGGTGGTGGCCGGTATGGCCTGGCGCCTGGCCCGGCGGTTGAAAGGGTAAGCGGTGACGGGTGCCCACCAACGAACCAAATACGGCGATCCTTCCCAAAAAGCCCCCTTTTCTATTGACTTTCAGGGGCAGGTCATAAGAAAAGTCCAAATTAACCATAATGTTAGTGAGCAAAAACAACGCGTATCAGGAACGAGTCGGATATGAAACAGGTGAATGTTGCCATTTTGGGATGCGGTACCGTGGGAACGGGGGTGGCCCGTCTGCTTCTGGACAACGGGGATATCATCCGGGACCGTATTGGATGCGCGCTGCATTTGAAGTATGTCGCCGACATCGATATGGATCGGGCGCGCGGTCTTGATCTTGCACCGGGAGTGATGATTCCCGATGCAGCGGCGGCCATCGCCGATCCGGATGTCCACATTGTCGTCGAGACCATCGGCGGGGAGGGGATCGCCAAAAAACTGATCATGGGCGCCATTGCCGGCGGCAAACATGTGGTCACGGCCAACAAGGCGCTGCTGGCCAAGCACGGCAATGCCATTATCGAGGCAGCCACTGCCCGCCGCGTGGATCTGGCCTACGAGGCCAGTGTGGGCGGCTGCATGCCGATTATCAAGGCGGTCCGGGAATCCCTGGTGGGCAACCGGATCAGCGGTATGACCGGAATTCTCAACGGCACCTGCAATTACATCCTTTCAAAAATTACCGACGAGGGGGTCGATTTTAAAACCGCCCTGGCCGAGGCCCAGGCCAAGGGGTATGCCGAAGCCGATCCCACTCTGGATGTGGGCGGATATGACGCGGCCCATAAACTGGCCATTCTTTCGGCCCTGGCGTTCGGCATGAAAATCAACTTTGATGATGTTTTCATCGAGGGAATTTCCCGGATCACGCCGCTGGATATCGAATTTGCCGCCCAGTTCGGGTATCGCATCAAACTGTTGGCCATCGCCAAGTTCGACGGTGAGTCGGTGGAGGCGCGGGTGCATCCGACCATGATTCCCTTCGACAACCTGCTTTCCAATGTCAACAGCACGCTCAACGCCATCAGCATCAAGGCCGATGCCGTGGACGAGATCCTGCTGTACGGTCACGGGGCGGGCATGATGCCAACGGCCAGCGCCATTGTCTCGGACCTGGCCGACATCGCCAGAAACCTGGCGTCCGATGGGGCCGGCAGGATTCCGGTCATGGGCTTTCAGGCGGACACGATCCGTTCCATACCCGTCATGTCCATGGACGATATCGTGACCAATTACTACTTCCGTTTCGACGCCCTGGATCGGCCCGGCGTGCTGGCGGCCATTTCCGGTATTCTTGGGAAATATGCCATCAGCCTCAAGTCGGTTCACCAGAAAGGCAGGAAAGCCAACGGCTCGGTGCCGGTGGTCATGCTTACCCACCAGGCCCGCGAGGCGGATGTCTCCAAGGCCCTGGCTGAAATCAGCGTCCTGGATGTCATGGTCGGCGCGCCCATGCTGATCCGTATCGAAGACCAGAACGGGCAGGACTAAGACCATTATTTTGGCCTTCCGGCGAAAACCGGAAGCCGGAGATTGAGAAGAGGGACCATGCACATCATCTGTTCAGATCTGGAAGGCGTCTTTATCCCGGAAATCTGGATCAATGTGGCCGAACGCACGGGCATTGAAGAACTTCGGCTGACCACCCGGGATATTTCCGATTACGACGTGCTCATGAAGCGGCGCCTTTCCATTCTGGAGGCCAACCGCCTCAAGCTGAAAGACATCACCGACGTCATTGCCACCATGGAGCTCATGCCGGGTGCCAGGGAGTTCCTGGACTGGCTCAGGGCGCGAACCCAGGTGATCGTTGTCTCGGACACTTTTGTTGAATTCGCCCGCCCCATGATGGAGAAACTCGGCTGGCCCACGCTGCTCTGCCATGGCTTGACCATTGATGCCGGCGGGGCCATCGCCGACTACAACCTGCGGCAGCCCGACGGCAAACGCAAGGTGGTCCAGGCCTTCAAAAACCTGAACTACGAGGTGCTGGCCATGGGCGATTCCTACAATGACGTCAATATGCTTAAGGAGGCGCAGCAGGGAATTCTCTTCCGTCCGCCCCAGAACGTGATCGACGAATACCCACAGTTTCCGGTGGCGACCACTTATGACGAGTTGAAGGTGATATTTGGGAAGGCGCTTGGTGAGGGGGTAAACCGCGAAGTGTGAACGGTGAGCAGTGAACCGATCAGATTAACTGAACCGACTGGACCAATCAGAAATTTCATGAGTACTGAATCGAATCGAATTTGTCACCGGACCACCTATCGGGTGATCTATGGCGATACCGACACCATGGGGATTGTTTACCACGCCAACTACCTGCGCTGGTTCGAGATGGGCCGTACCGAACTGTTCCGCCACCTGGGGCTGCCCTACCGGGAGATCGAAGCTCGGGGGCTGATGCTGCCGGTCTCCGAGGTCAACTGCAAATATCTCACACCTGCCCGCTACGACGACATTCTGGTGATCGAGGCCACGCTGAACACGGCCTTTCGCGCCGGCATGCAGTTCGACTACACCATCACCAGCGAAGACGGCAGCGTGACCCATACCACGGGATACACCCGCCACGCTTTTGTCAACGGCCAGGGGAAGGTGGTGCGCCCGCCGGATTTTATCCGGGAAATGATTAAAAGGGCAGAGGGGTAGGGTTCACAAATCACCAACCATGACTTTCATCATCCAGGAAAAACCAGACGGGCTGATCTTCAAGATCCGCGTACAGCCGCGATCTTCCAAAAACCGGATCGCCGGCCTGCATGGCGACGCCCTGAAGCTCAATATCACTGCGCCGCCGGTGGACAATGCGGCCAACAAGGCCTGCAGTGCATTTTTGGCCAGCCTGCTGCCCGTGCCCAAATCGGCTGTGCAAATCGTCTCCGGGCATACCGGGCGCAACAAGCAGGTCCTGATCGGCTGCCCAGAGTGCAGTCCTGAGAGAGAGACGATCCGCAAGCTGATCCGTTCATGGGTGGACGGGTAAACCCGGAACCATCGCAATCACCGCTTTTAAAGTATTTTGAATCGCCTGTTGACAATCGGGATAATTTCGTTTAAATTCTTTTTTTACAAATTGATGCGGGGTGGAGCAGTCTGGTAGCTCGTCGGGCTCATAACCCGAAGGTCGTTGGTTCGAATCCAGCCCCCGCTACCAAGAAAATCAAGGGGTTAGCGAGTTTCAGCGCTAACCCCTTTTTCTTGGTCCCCACACTGGTCCCCACATTTTTATTAGTTTCCCCACACACTTATTGAAATACGCCCCCGAAAGACTGGATAAAATGATCCAGGTGCCAATGTACGGTTTTTGGTTGTATGGAATTTTCGTCATGATGATTTTGGTTCAAGAAGGGTGAATATGACATGTAATCAAAAATATTTTGTGGGGACTAATGTGGGGACCAACCATTTCCGCCCCGATTCATAATGAATGAAGAAACAAAAACGGCCATCCAGTTTCCCGGGTGGCCGTTTTGATTGATTACAGGCTTGTGGATCAGTTCGGTCCTTTCCTGGCGATCAGTGCCACCAGTCCAGAACCCAACAGCCAGAACCCGCCGGGCAGCTCGGCACCTTGGTATTTGGTCTCGGTCACGACCGGGACCGGTTGGCCAGTCAGGTACTCGATCTGATCATGGAGCCGGTCAATCTGGCGTTGGTAGCTGGACTCGATTTCCTGCTGGTTTCCGGCTTCAACGGCCACCCCGATCTGCAGACCTATAATAAAGGTCGCCAGTGCGATGATTGACCAAAAAAATAGACGATGGTTACGGCGGATGGAACGGGTGGAAAGGTGGTGGTGTTGCATGAGCTTGCCTCCTTTGTGAATGGTTAAGAGGCCGCCATCTTCACTGTCAAATAAAAATGGCGGCACACATCCGGTTGACAGACCGGTCACAAAGGAAACCGGCGGGTCTTTCGACCCCCGAACATGCGCCGCCGTTCTGATCACAGTACAGAAACAAAAATAGCGCCGTACTGTGAAATCTGGCGCTCATGCGCCTTTGTGTTTCCGGCTGTCAAACCGGGCCATGGGACTTACCACGACACTTTACGCATACCGCAGGCTGGCATCATCGTCAAGTTTATTAAGGGCAACCACATAAGCTTCATCATCCACATCATGTGAAACAATGCGATGCCATCGGCAATAATCACAAAATATACGCGGCGTGCCCCTGCCAGTGTAATAGATTCTGATCCGATGATGCTTACCGCACAGTGGACAGACGCACTCGGTCATCGATTCGGTGGCTTTTTCCGATGACATCGTTCAGGTCCCCCATGGTGACACTGAGATTGTCAATCTCCTGGACGAGCATATTTTTGGCGATGTATGCCCACGCTTCGCGTTCGTCCAGGCTGTCGGCGCCCCACACGCCCTCTTTGACGATTTCAAGCATGGTGATGGTTCGTTGAATCTGTTCGGCGGCATCGTTAATGGCGACTGTTTTCTGCATGACTGTGACCTCCATCGTTTTTTGAAGTTTGTCGGTTGCGATCGCATGCAAAAAACCCTATACCGATTTGGCTAAATAGTCAATAAACTATTGTATTAATTAAGAATTCTTACTTTAAGTAAGTTTTTCGATCTGAAGACGTCGACGTATCAGGCGGCTTTGGATTTCTTTTTCTTACTGTGGGTGATTTTTTGGCGCGCACTGGTGTATTCCCGGAACTTTTTCACACGTTTTTTTGCATCTTCCCGTTCTTCGTCGGAGAAATTAAATAGTTCGATCTCGCCGGCTGCCAGGCGGTCGAGATTCCGCCGGATGGTCTGGTCGACGGATCCAACTCTCACGCCTTCAAGATCTGCGATCAGTCGGCGGCCAATGCCCAGCACTGTGTGCATGATCGCCCACTTCAAACCTTTGGGGATTGCCGTCTTGATGTTTTCGGCTGCCATCAGCGCCCGCTGTTGCGAGTCCAGAAAATCAATGCCACGACGCAATTTTGCTACGGCTTTGCAATAGTGACTATGTGCAACATTCGGCGTGCAATCATATTTTTCCGCCAATTCGTCATAAGTCCAGCCCCTAAAAAACCTATCGATAAAAACTCCCGTCTGTTTGTTGCGATAATCCACACCAATGAACGGACTCTCGCTTTCGGTGGCCAGCTCATCGAGCACATGTTCGGGCCGTTCGGTCAAATATGTCGATAGGTGTGTCTGTTTATATGACGGCTTTAATATGTGAATCTCCCGGCCGTTCTCGTCCTTGGAAATCGGTTCGAAAGTGTCGCCGATTTCGTTCACATAAAGACGCACCGGTTCGCATGGGGTTTCACATGTTGCGCGATGACTGCACTTTTTGCATATGCCGGAAAACAGTTTGTTCATATGGCTGGTGCCTCAAACGGAATCGTGACAAATTTAAGATTCAGGTCGGCGGCAGTGGGCAGTTTGAATTTATACTCGGCGGTCAGCTCATCGATACTAAACCGGCAGAAATGCAGGAACCCAACATACAGCCTATCAAGATCGGCGGTCGCACATGCGACTCCAATCGCACTATCAATAGTTAGTGTGGTATCGGTGGCCCCGGTCACGGCCCGGAACACATATGTCCCATCGGGAAACCTGAAAAATAGATGCCGGCCCGTGGCATCATTGGGCAGCCAGTAATCAGAATACTCGATATCGGTGATGTGGAACGTGGTGGCCGTGGATGTAAATCCCGCCGTGACCTGGATGTCACGCTGGAACGATGGAACCCAGAAATGCCCGTACCTGCCTTTGTGAACATCAAAAAACGTCCAGATATCCCACAGATTGACTCGGTTTGATCGCGTGAACGTCGCGGCAAGGGTGATGGCCGATTCGTCGAGATTGCTGTCGCTATAACTTGGCCCCAGATATTCCAGCACTTGGTAATCGTGCTCGACGCCGATCTTCGACGAAATCAAATTCGGCAGGTACAGAAAAACGTCGTATCCCTCATATTGCGTGACGCTCTGGGAGGGACTAACCGCGTGATGATCGGTGCCGGATTCAAACGTTTCGGTGACCTCGATATCGATGCCGGCGGTCTTGTAAGACTGCAACTGAATCGATTGGCTGGCGCTCAAGCGCCCCTCGATCAGCGGATAGACACTTATCCCCGCCGGCCACGTCGTGGACAGGTTGGCATCAAGGGTGATCGATGTCGATGCCACAGAATCGATTATTCCGGTTTCATAGGTCAGTGGATTCTGGGGATCGATAAGTATGCACCGGCCGCCGTCGTAGAAGCGACGATAATCCGTCTGTCCAACGCTCAGAACGGCCTGTCCGGATGCAGCTTCGGCCGTGAGTGCGGTCCCGTCCGGCCAGATCGGCACGCCCCACAGTTTATGCAGGTCACGCCATAGTGCCCGGGTCAACCATGCCCGATCTGCATATGTGTTCGGCGTGGCCGTGAAAGCCAGCTTGATCCGTGGAAATGAATACAGTCTTGAGCGTTGCTCTGGCCCGGTGATGGCTTTCAGCAGGCCGGTTCTCCAGATGTGGGAGACCTGGACCGGTTGAGCCCAATTCGGCGGAAGGCAGAAAACGGCGTCCATCAGCGCAGAACCCGTCGGATGGTGTGGGCGTTGCTTCCCACAATATTTAGTACGGTTTTTTGCCCCTGGGAGCTGGCCAAGTATTGGTCAATCAACCGTGGATCCGTGATATTGGTCATTTGAATAACCTGCGGTTGAGCTTGCTGTTGGGTGCCCATGCTGGCGACAGCCTGCAACTGGGCGGGAGTCAGAACCGCTTCGCCCTTCTGCAGGATCGCGGGATATTCATCCGGTGCAAGGCCTTTGTGATACCGGGGGGCGCCGACGAACAGCGCAGGATTGACCGATCTGGTCCCGCCATCGGTCCCGACCATCCCACCGCCATGGAAAAGCGACGCCACCATCGTGGCGGCGGCGCCAACCCATCCGGATCCGGTACCGCCGGCGGCAGAACCGAAAAGCTGTTTGGTCAGTGCCTGCGCTGCCAGGTCGGCGAACATTTTTAAAATCGAGTCACAAAATGAGGTTGCGTAATCTTCCAAACTGTCGAGCTGACCGGTGAATGCATCAGAAAAAACGCTGGAAAAATTTTCCTGCATGGCCCAGGCGGTGCGCTCGGACAGATTGGTGAAAACATCGAATTTTTTGCGCAGTTCTTCCTCAGTTATATCGAGATCGCCAAAATAGTCGGAAAGCGACATATCAACCGAGGTGTTCTTCGCGGCTTCGTCGATATCCTCGAAAAACTTTGTCAGGCTTTCATCGACTTCGGGAATCCGGTCAATGTCATGGAAGAAAGTGGACAGCTCTGCGTCGATTTCACTTATGGTGTACGCCAAACTGTCATAGGCCCGGTTCGATGCGCTGTCCAGGTCCTGAAAGAATGAGCTGATGTCCGAATCATTTTCGAATAATTTGGCGGAAGCGGTCACCGACGGAGTGCTGGTTGTCTCGGGACTGTGTTCCTTTTTATAAGAGGAATATCCCGGCGTGCTGGAATTGATTTTGCCGGTGTATGTCGTTGACCGGTTGGCCAGTGCTTCCAATTCCTGAAAGTTGGCCGTGGCAATCTCGGAATATTCAACCAGACCTTTCTGTGCATTCTCCAAGGCCTGGGTCAGGTTTCCCGCCCAGGTCACCATGTGGGCCATGCCTCCCAGCATGACGGCGCCTTTCTTTCCGCCGAAAGCCAGACCGACAATTCCCCATTCCAGGATTGCCGGGTCATAGCTGACCAACGTCCAGATTTTATCGAGTGCCGACCTGATGTTATCCATGTATTGGTCGACCTTGACGGCGATTAATTGGCGATTGGTTTTTACAAAATCGGTGAATGCGTCGGAGGCGTCCTTCATCCCGGGGGCAAGCGCGACGGTGACCGTATTGGCCAGACCCTGCAATGCCTGGCGGGCACGATACGCCGCGTCATTGGCCTCTTCGATGGCAGCGGCGTCCACTCGGTTGATGGCAATGCCCAGGTCTTTCGCTTCCTGTGCGGCATCTTTCAGAGATTGTGAACCGCCGGCCAATGTGTTGATAAGCTTCACGCCCTCAGAATCGAAAAGCTTAAACGCCAGGCGGACCCGGTCGGACTGGTCCTTCACATTGACCATGGCATCAGCAATCGCTTCCATGGCCTGATCAGGAGACATCCGGGCCAGCGCTTCGGCAGACAAGCCCAGCTCTTCCAGGGCGCCTTTTGCTTCGCCCGTTCCTTGGGCCGCCTCGGCGATCCGGCGTGTCATGCGTTGCAGGGCCATGTCCAGGGTGTCGGCACCGGCCCCGGACAGCTCGGCGGCATGGCGTAACCCTGCCAAGGCTTCGGTGGTGAGCCCCAATCGATCAGCGGTCTTTGCCAGGGCGTCGTTGATCTCCAGCGACTGCTTGACCATGGCGCCCATGCCGGCGGTCCCGGCCAGTGCAAGGAAGGCGCTTTGGAGAGAGAAGGCCTTTTTCGCCAATGAGGTGATCTGGGTCGATACGCTATTGAACGCTTTGTTCGTGGCGTCCTTGGCGCTCAGAACAATTTCAAGCTTACGGTCACTCATATGCGTTTACCCATCATCTTTCGGCGAAAATTGGCCCGGATATTCGCCCAGGCCCGCCGTTCCTGTGACTGCCAGAAGGGATCAATTATCTTCCGGGCCGGCGTGTCGAGCTGGGTGGTGGATTTCCGGAGAAAGAAAAACTTGCGATTTTTTGACTTTTCGCTGATCTCTTCGCCCCGGTGGCGAAAGTAGCTTTCCTGCGGATCCGTTACCGACCGGGTGAAGCCTTCCTGTTGTTTTTCGGCAATCGCTTTCCAGGCTTTGGACACCCGGGGCCCGGTCCATCCGACGGCCACCTCAAACGGATTCTTGGATTTTACATGGTAAAAGATCGGCACGGCCAGACGGGCAAGCGGCTTGTTGGGCTTGAAACGCTTGCTATCCCGCTTGCGCCTGGCAAGAAATGTGAGGGGCTTGAGTCTTTTGCCGCCGGGGGATCCGGATCGGATGCCGGCTTTCAGTTCTTTACGAAGGCGGTAAGACTCGACCTTTGTGGCGGTCTGCAGGTCCTTTTCCTGGCGCCGGCCTTCAGCCTTTAGATTGGCCTTGAGTTTCTGCGCTCCGATTATCGTCGCGTTCAGCATGGGCTTTCCTCAGTGTGGACGCTTCCAGCGCCTTAATTTTGGACATCATGCAGGGACTCAAGTCGATTTCCAGGCGATCAGCCTCATGGTAGAGGGTGTTATAGTCGAGCCCGATTATTCCGAAGCCGCCGGCCCGCCACTGGGTTTGAACAGCCATCCAAAGATCGAAAGCTTCGTAATTTTCCGGCATCAGTTCCGGCGGCTGGTATTCACAAATGTTGCAGTCGTGGTCTTGTTTGGACTGCCGGCAGGCCTTGCAGTACTTTGCCCGGTCGCCGTCTGAGATTATTTCCCAGACGGTCAGGAGTTTTTTTCCTCATCCTGCGCGCCATATGTTTCTTTCAGGACTGCCGACCACAATTTTAGGGCGTCCGGATTGTCCAGCTCGTCAATAACGGCGATCTGATCGGGGGTGAAAACCATGTCAAAAACTCGATCCATGGCCTCTTCCCCTTTCGCCGGATCCAGGTTGACAAGGGTGATGCCATCTTTCCGAAGCTGTTTGACCTCTTTGCGTTTCAGGGGACGGACATCAAAATCATTGCTACCAAGCGTAACAGTTCTCACAGCTTCACTTCTCCTATGCGTAGGTTTCGACAGTATTGATAAGAGTTGCGGTCACTACACTTGCGGCCGCGTCATCGTCATAGAAAGCCACAAACGGCAGGGTAATCAATACGCCTTTCGGGCCGTCGATGCTCGGGGTCTGACGCTCGAATTCAAGCTCGTTGAATGCGAATTCCAGGGAATCGGCACCACTGGTAAATGTGAGTTTCAGACTCGATTCGGTGCTGTTGATCGCTTTATTCAACAGGGTATCGGAATTAAAAAGCGCCGTGATACTGCCGGTCACCGAAAGAATCCCCTCGGGAATCTGACCCCGCGTGCCACCATCACCGATAGTATAAACGTCAGTGTCCAGACCAAAGTCGATGGTGAAGTCCATGGCTGTCACATCGGCAATACTGGCCCCGCCCTCTTCGATGGTGGCTTGGTAATTGTTGAACCGGTTGAGTGAAAGAACCGTCGGATCCGAATCATAGGCCGTGCTGCCGATGGTTTCGGTGGCAGCCTCGATGCCGACTTTGGCGGTCAATTCGTCGTCACCACCAACGCTCATGTTAAAGCTACTGATCTTGCAGCCGTTATGCTTGGCATAGGTGAGAACGCTTGCCGTTTTGTCCTGGAAGCGCACTTCCATGACCATGGACGGCATGGAGTCGCCAACTTTAAAAACATGCGTATACGGGCTTGTTCCGGTCGTGGTCGGTGCGCCGAACATGGCCCGGAGCCACCAACCGAATGCCTGTGAATCGACGGGGACCACACCTTCACCGGAATCGGAGAGATTACCGTCGAACGGTTTCACAGGGTTTCGTGATCCCGTGATGGTTTGCGCGGTGTTCTTTGTCCGGCTGGATTTCAAACTGAACGTGTTAATGGGCATGACCATCCCGGCGGGTGTGCCGGGTTCGGTTTTGAAACTATCTTCGAAATCCATGACAAGGCGTGATTTTGAACCAAGTGCCTGTCCCATTTGTCACCTCTATTATTCTAAAGGATCGGCGCCAATGAGCACATCTTCGCCGATAGTAAAGATCATCCCCGCCCACATGAACGGGAACGAATCAACTGTGTCATATTCAACGTCCAGATCGTCAACCAAAGCATTACCCACGTCCGCACCAACTACGGCGTTTTCAACATACTTGCGGAACGTTTCCAGGCGGCTTGTGCCGGCGTATGAGGTTACGTTACCGGAAACGGTTTTGGTCTCGTCATAGATACAGACGTCAACTTCAACATGATGGTGCTTTTTGTCTTGAGACTGCCCGGCTGATTTACCTGATGGGTAAATAATCACGAATGGGCAGGCTTCTTCACCCGGTGGGTCCCGGCGGTCAACGTTCTCGAAAACCTGATGGGCTTGGCTATAAGTGGTCGACGCCCAACTGGTAATGGTCGAATCCGTTGAAACGGCGGTCACAATGGTGTCGATCAGAGTGTTGATGTCCATGGTTAATCCGGATACGTGTAGGACTCTCGGTCATCCCATACATAATTGAACCCTGAGTCGCCGTTGGGAAAAACGATGGTGACGACGTTCCCCGATGTGTCATAAATAATTTTTTGGATTCTCCACGCGGTGTCACTGGTGGCCACATTCGGCGAGGAGACGCCCGAATATTCGACGTCACCCGACGAATTATAAGCAATTCGCGTTTGCAGAGCATCGTGATCCACCTCACAAAATGCAGGTGTGGCCGATACCAGACAAATCAAAAGTGCAATGATTAACGTAATTTTGGTTTTCATGTCTTTCCTCATTTAAAATGCACGTGGTTTTTCATCCCGAATCAGGGGAATTTCCCAGGTTAAACCGTCGCCTGCGATGATCACATCTTGACTTTGATCCTGGAACACCCGCCAGGTGGTCGAACCGACGATCACAGTATCCCTGTATTGAGGATCCGGAACATCGGAAACCCGGACTGTCAGGGTTGCGTGTTTGGCCGTGGGGGCGTTGCGGCCCCCATATGTGATGTGGCCATAGATCGGTGAACCGTTATAGGTGATCAGGTCCGCATGATCGGCGGAAAACAGAACGTCCATGGCGTAGACCTTGGCGTCGGCAAGGTTCATTACGCGTAGGTTCCCTTGACCAGCACGCCAGGCCGGTAGCAGATCGGCAGCGGGTTGCTCTGGGTGTGCAGATCCACGCCACGGTTATGCTTACGTGGCTCCTGATGGGCGTACAGTTCAAGGCCCAGCGTGTTGGCGGTTTCGTTAAAGTCCGCCGGGGCGAACAGCGTCTCGAAAGTGCTCATTGTCCCCACGGGGAAGAAGTGTGCATCCCCGGCAGTGATGAAGGCACGGGCGTTGCCGTCGATATCATCGGCGGTGCCCCGGTACTCTTCAAATGTGATGCCCTGGAATTTGAAGCCTTTGCGGGTATCCTCGCCGATTCGTTCAGCGGCGGCTGACCAATTCAGGTAAGCCTCTTTGACGGAATCGTGACCGACCAGACCATCGAAGAAGGTCTCTGAGCAAAGGCAGTGAACACCGCTCATGACTTCGCCCTTCAGATTATCTTCGATATGGCGGGAGACCGCGCGGCATTTGGCGGGGATGTCGGTTGTGCTTGTGGCCATGGCGAAGCTGACGGTCTTCTGGCTGATGCCGAATTCCGTATAAAGGTTGTAAAGCGTGGTCGCATCCGCATCCAGAATGATCCCCTTCAAGGCGCCCATGCGCAGATGCTCAAGGGTGATAGCGTGCTTGTTCCGCATCGTTTGGAGCACGTCGTTGACCACCTGTGCGATGCCGGTCAGATCGTTTTCGGACCCGAAGGCCCGGACACCCTGATAGGATTCGGGCATGATCACGTCATCAAGCGGGATGTGCGGAATGGTGAAGTTTCTCACAGTACGCTTGCCCCTGGAGTTCTGAAGCCCGGGGGAACCCACCGGCTGAGTCTGGAGCAGGTTCAGAACGCCGTTTTTCTCTTCCACGGCAATGGTCCGGGTACGGACACCCTTGCCGGGCATGAGGTTCATTTCGCGGACCCGGCCGTAATTGTTCGGCAAGATGTTAATGGCCCGCGTCAAGCTGGTCATGCTGAAAGCATCGGAACTGGTAAAAGGATCAAGCATCGTTTATCCCTCCTCGGCGGCGATAATGCCGGCGGTTTTCAAGCTGGCCATGGCCGTGGCCTGTTCGGCGGTTTCAATATCGGACGGAAAGGTCAGATTGTCTTCGATGACGATAGCGTCCCGGACGATGGCCACGCCCTCGACATCGGCTTCGCTGGCGTCATAATCAGCAATGGCGATGCCGGCGGCGGTCTCAGTTCCATCAGCGCCGTCCTGATCGAATGCCGCGTACTTGCCGGAGGCGGTGACGATGCCAAGCACTTCACCACATGAAATGGAGTTGCCGGAGGCGATGGTAACTTTCTCCCGGGAATAATTCTTGTCGGATTCCCACTTCAAGAAGTCGTCCAGATAATTGGATTCGGTGATTGAACTCATTATTTACCTTCCTTTCCGGCCCGGCGGTTGGCATCCTGGAGAAGCGGGTTGACGTCTCCAATACCGGTGGCCGATACCGTGGAAAAAATCGATTTCTGTGCCGCATCGGCTTTGGCTTCCAGGATCTTCTGCCGGGCTTGCTCCGGTGTGGTCCCGGAATTGATCATGCCCATCACAAAAGACAGGTCGGTAACCCCGGCCAGCTCGGCGATGGACAAAATCTCTTTGGCCTGGTCGGTCTGTTGGGCGTTGGCATCGGTGGGAACAAAGCCCACACCCGCCATGGCTTCGGCGATCTCGTCAGGCTGTTTGCCCGCTAAGAGAGTCCGAATGTCGGTTTTAAGACTCATTGATTCACCTCTTGAAACAAGTTTGTTGAAAGATTGTATTTCATCGGCAAGGCCGAGCTTCACGGCTTCGGCGCCGGTATAGATGCCAGCTTCGGTCTGCCGGATGGCTGATTCGGATAAACCCCGGTTCCTGGCGACCGTTTGAACGAATAGATCGTAAGTGGTGTTGATCTTTTCTTGTGCAAGTTTAAAAGCGGCTTCGCCCAACGGACCGTGGGGGCTGAAATCATTCTTGCGCTCGCCGGCATAAATCGGCGTAAATTTGAGGCCGGCCTTTTCCTCGGCCCCGGACTGATCCACATGCAAGGCCATTACGCCAATCGAGCCCACACTGGCAGTACGGGAGAGATAGACCTTATCGGCGGCGCTGGCGATCAGGTAGGCGGCGGACAAGGCGCTTTCGTTGGCGATGGCCGTGATCGGCTTGATCCCCCGGCTATTATAAATAAGGTCCGCCAGGTCAAACACGCCTGCCACTTCACCGCCAGGCGAGTCGATATTCAAGACGACCTGATCGACGGAATCGTCTGCCAGGGCATCGGAGAGAAAGGCCCGGATGTCCTCATAGGCGGCCCCCTCGCCCTGAATCCAGCCCATGAGGCCGCCGTTGCGGTGCACCAAAGGGCCGAAGATATCGAGCACGGCCGTGGCGCCGTCGTGTGGGGCAGCGGTGCCGGTGGCATCGATCGGAAAACCGGACAGGCCGGCGGTTTCGAGCAAAAGCTGAGTAAAAATCATTTTGATGCGTTCCTGACGTCGGTGTCAAATTTGAGGCCCAGGCCGTCGGCCCGGTCCTGATCGCTGGCAATCTCAGAGTCCACCGCCTCGACGTCCCGCCCGCGTTCTGCAACAGATTCAGATCGTGACTTCCGGCCGGCCTTGATCGCATTGTCCTCGGCCTGCCCGTCCTTTAGCGGATCGGTCATCGGGAAGCCTTCATGGCACCATTTGACTCGGTAGTACTTCTGTCGATTTTCTCGGAATCCAGGCAAATTTATTGCCCTGGACAGAACGGCCGTATTGAGCCAATAGCGAAGGACCGGAGCGCACATCTGATAAACAACCACATGGTTGATGATCTGTAGGCACTGGCGCTGGAACGTTTTATCCCCGGACCGTAGCGACGTGTAATTACTGTCAGAGAGATCGCCGGAAAGTTTTTCGTAGGTCAGGCCACCGAAGCCTCGGGCTATACGGCGCTCCTGATGCTTCACAAACGGCGCATAGGAATTGCCAACGTCTGCGGGTTCTGAGAACTTCACGTCCATACCCGGCGGCAAGGCTGGAAAAGTCCCGGGTTCCAACGCCATGATCTGGGCACCCATATCGTCGGTGGTGTCGGTGGAGTCCTGCCCGAACACAGACGGGATGTTATCGACCTCTCCCGCCGGGGCAGTGATGAAGCCGCCAAACATCGCGGCGGCCTTCTTGCGGACCTGTTCGGCGTCAAGATACTGATTCAGCTCACGGATAATAGCGATCACGCTTGAAAGCCATGGACGGCCACGCTTTTGACCTGGACGAAGCGGTCGATAGATGTGGAGCACTTCAGATGCCGGGACGCGAATCTTTTCGCCGGGTGTGCTGGAGAGATAGGACTCGCCAGGATGTTCCCGATACATGTGATAGGCAACCCGGCGGCCCTCGGGTGAGAACTCGATGCCCATCCTGATCTCGTTGCCGTTCGGCGCTTGGGTGTTATACGCTTCATCCAGGTGATCGGGTTCAAGTACCTGGATTTTTAACGGCACGGGCATGGTGCCCGGTTTCTGAGGGATGAACCGAATCAGCACTTCCCCGGATTCGACCATGCAGCGGGTAGCAAGGCTTTGGAGTCCGTAAAAATCGGCCACGCCGTCGTGATCGGCTTCCATGGTCCAGTCGGCCCACAACTGTTGCAGGGAGCGTTTGATCTCGGCGTCTTCAAGTTCCCAACGGGGATTGATGCCGCTTCCGACGATGTAGGCCACCAGCGTGTCAAGCCCGCCGGTGATCAACGGTTCGTTACGCACCAGCTCACGGGACCGTGCCCGAAGCGTACCCAGGCTGTTGAACATGCTGGCATCAGGCCCGGCACTGGACAAGCCCCAGTTGCCGAAACGCCGACCGAAGGTAGCGCCCTCAAAATGGCCCTGATAGGATGCGGCCCGCATTGGAATCCGGCGGCCATGCTGGTCAACTATTTTCAGGAAACCAGCCATTAAAGCCCCTTGCTCGTCTTGGCCCGGAATACCCGGTTGGCGGTCGTTCCCAGCAACTGTCGAAGCTCCACCAACAGCTCATCGCGCAAAGTCCGGAGCGTTGCAAAATCCGATTGGCTGTACTCGATCGTTTTCCCTGCAATGGTAAGGCGGACAACACTTTGGCCTTTGGCCAAGTCCATAACGGCGGTACGGGCGGAAATGTAATCCTGGCGGAGGGCTTCCAAACGCTCGGCTCTAAATTCGGCCAGCTCATAGGCGCTGGCCGATTCCAATTCTTCAGCACTGTAGTAAAACCGTAAATCCAAATCGGTCATGATTTTCCCATTTTTAGAGGGGTGGCGTCGTGAGCAAAAATTGAGAAGTCGGAAGACATACTGATTGTATAAAACAATCACAGGTTTTGGAGAATCCGCTTAAGTGGTTTAAATTGACTAATTGGCTAAAATCGTGCATGTTAGCAAAAATAAATTAATTATTAAGAAAAAAATCTTTGTTTTATTTATTGATTACTCAATGATTAAAGAAAGGAAATTAGTTTACATGGAATGGTTGTTAAAACTACGGAGCTATCATTCATTAACTTTTGTATGTATCATATTGACAGGGCTTTATATAACTAAAGTTATAAGGTACTATCCTAGTATGGTGGCGCTAATCATGGCATTAACTGGGCTTTCTATTATACTAATACAGCACATCAAAGACGCTGAAAATTTTAGTTTTTATTCCACTAATACTTTAAGGCGTTTTATCAACTCATTATTTAAATCTGAGGAGACTAATAATTTTGTTTTACGTGGTTCTGGAGGCATTGTTCTATCTGGCAGAGGGTATTATACAGAAATGATTCCTGATAATTCTACAATTGAAGATAAAGTAGAATTTCTTTTAAAGAAGTACGAAAGCTTTAATAGATCAATCTATGAAATTTCCAATGGGATTGATAAAACAGAAAATTCAATAGCAGAAACAAAGCGTGAATCTAAATCGTTTATCGATAAAATGTCAAAAACTTTAAAAGACGATATTGCCAGCCATACAGTAGGATCTTATGATTTAAATCTATTTGGTATATGGGCTACCATTTGTGGAGTAGTCCTTCAATTTTTTTGTTCATAAAACAATGATAAAAAAGACATTATAATAGATTTATACTTTACATTCTCAGATGATTAAAAAAGACCATAGAATAAACACTTTCGAAAAATAATTTTCCGGATTAACTTTACTTTCCGCAATTAGCTTCATAAGGCTTTCCCGTGAAACCCGGGTCGCACGTTGACTTGTACAGATGGCCACAAGCTTGCCTTCTCGGATTAACCTATGGACGTATTCAGACGACCAATCCATCATGTGCGCAACCTTCGAAACCTGCAGATACTGTTTTTCAATTTTCATTAATTCACCTCGACATCCATTTAGACCGCGCAACCGTGGGTACCGGCCGTTTTTTATTATGAGAATTCTGAACCTGTTCCGGCTGCCGTTGTGGCAACTGGATTGAATTAAAATCAATTCGCTGGACACCTGCCCGGATGGCGGCGGCGTAAGCATACACTTCACAGTCTAGGAAGTGATTGTCACGAATCATTTTCCACACTTGAACCGGATAGCCATTTGAATAAGTGGTAATCTGTTTTTCTCCCGTGAGCTGTTCGAAATAATCGTCTGATGCGCCGATGTACCAGTGGTAAGACCCAGGTCCCTCGGTCAGTTGAAGTCTTGAATAGATCGTCGTTTTTGCGTTACTTGATCCGACCGGCCATAGCTGGATACCGTTTTTGATGATCCGGCCATTGTAATTGATGTCCTGATTGGTCGGTCGGCCCAATATCGGCTTATTTGCCTGCGACTGGCCTTTAACCGGGAACACTCGCGGAGCACGGGTGCGGCTGAAATTGTAAACAATTTGCGAGAAGTCGCCGGAGTCAATAGCTGCGTAAACCACATGCAGATCGGCACAAGACACATGTCGGAACGGCCGGTTGATCAGAGCGTCAAGCTCATTCCATGGCGCATCGGTGGCGATGTCACCAAAGATCTCTCCGGCATAGACAAGCCAGCTTTCCTCAGCTTCGCCCCAGGCACGGATGATCACATTCAGGCGGTTTTTATGACAGTCTACGCCACAGGTCAGAACATATCCGCCATGGGGGATGGTCATGGGCTGGTAGGGTTCGCACCGGGCTTTCAACACGGTCCAGTCGGGTTGTGATCCTCGATCTTCCCAGGACTCGCCCAGAACAGTGTTGATAAACGTTTGGAGCTTCTGGCGGTCCTTTCCGACCTGCTCGCGTTCCTCGGCCAGCTTCGCCCATGTGGCATTGGGTGAATAGCTGTATGCCGCCCAGATATGAAAACCGGCGTGCCCGTTGAAAGGCTTCGTGGCCCTCCATTCGCCGTGCTCCACCATCCAGCGTTTCCGTGAATGCGGTATCAGCTGTTGGCATGACTCACATTCGTATGCGGCTTTCTCCGGTTCGCCAGGTGGCCATTTAATCCCCTTCCAGCGTAGGACTTGCATGTGCCCACAGAACGGACAAGGAACAAAATAGTGGCGCTGGTCACTCGATTTGAAACTGTCCTCGATTCGACTGATGCCGGCAACGGTCGGAGTACTTCCGAGAACGATCTTTCTATTCCAGTAATATTCTGACCGCCGGATGCCGAGCATGATCTGATCACCTTCACTGCCGGCCCCTCCAGGTGGGTAGCCATCCACTTCATCGAAAAGAACTATCCGAGCACTGATCCGGCGGAAACCTCGGGGAGAGTTCGCGCCGACCATTATTAAGGTCCCGCCAGGGAATGATTTTTTCAGAATTGTGTTATCACTGTCACGGGTGCGGGCATCGGCCACCAATGGGCGGAGAACTGGCGTATCCCTCACCATGGGGGCGATTTCGTCCTTACTATAGCCCTGCGCGTCCTCAATGGTCGGTTGCACCAAAAGGATAGGGCAAGGATCTTGGTGTATATGATAACCGATCGCGTGATTCACAATCTTGGTGTAGCCAACGCGGGCAGATTTCATCATAGTGATACGCTCGACCGATGGATCGGTTATCGCATCCATGATGCCGCGTTGATATGGCAGGGTGTGCCATTTCCCGGGCTCGGCAGCCGACTCAGGTGAGAGGAAAGCATGCTGGTCAGCCCACTGGGATAGAGACAAGACCGGCGGCGGTGCCCAGGTGGCAATTGCACGGGCATAGACGGCTTTGGCTGAATCACTTAGCATTTGAAAGCTCCTGAAGGGCGCCGCGCGTTTCCCTGTCAATGGTCGATAATACCCGATCCCGAGTTTCCACATCGGTGATGGCTTCGGCAAGCAGGGGCGCGACCTTTGATTTGATGCCCAGAATTCGAACTTTAGCAGCACTGATTAATTTAGTGAGCACAACTTCCACGTCGCTGGCAGGAATCAGTTCACCGCGTTTCTCTTTGACCTCCATTTCGCGGAGTTCGGCCAGCGCCCGCTCTTTAGCTGTTTTGGCTTCGTTCAGGGTCAATGATTTTGATGGTTGGTTCCCATCAAGAATCTGATCGGCTTTGACGACGTCGATCACATAACGCCCGCCATTCTTTGTGAAGGCGCCGTCCAGCTTGCCAGCCTTGATGTGCTGACTGATCATCGACTTGGTGCACTGCCGATGCTTCGCGTATTCTGTCAGATTCATTTTTAAAACGCCCGTTCTGATAGTGTATGTAATTTTTTACCCTGTGCCTGCGTGACTATCGCGCTGACCGCAACCGCGAACGCTGTTCACTCGGGAAGGACCCGCCGGTTCGGTGTGTTGGCGGCCGGCGGGTCGGTGGTGCTGGTCAGGCCGGAATGTCGGCCAGCTCGACCTCATCGATCATTTTGAATCGGTCTATGGGCTCGCCGGCCTGGATGGCCGGCCGCAAATCGGCCCACAGATCTTGAAATGCCGCGTGCCCCTCCGGTGTGTCGGGATGAGAAAATAGGAAATTCGGCATCAGGGGCGCCAGGATGCCATCGACCCAGGGCACGAGTTCGGTGGATTCGTAAAGGTTGCCATGCTGGTCGACAGTGACCACATTGCAGACTGATTCGGTGGTCACTTCGCGAGCTTTGGCGATGCCGTCGATGAGGAGCCACGCTATCGTGGGAACTTTCACAGGAGCTGTTGATTTGATCTGGTAGATTTTTTTCATTTTTTTTCTTTCTGCCGGTCACCGGCGGTATTCACAAAAAAAAATCCTTAATGAATGGGGGTATTTTTTTACCCCCAGATATAGCTTCCAAGTTTTGCTTTTCGTAGTCTTGTAGCCTTGTAAAATCAAACAAAAGACTAATATGTGACTACAAGCTAACTATCTGTATTTTTATGTTAATATTTTATGTGAGCCTGCATTGTAGTCCTGTAGTCTTTGTTTTTGTTCAAACTGAAAAAAAATATAGCCATTCAGAGACTACGGATTTTCAGACTACGGCGCGGCATAGCTGACCGGCAGCCCCCAAACCTTGACAGATGTGACGCGGTTGTCTGCGCGGTATGAAATGCTACGGCGCGTCGCCCCCATCGCCCGAAGCTGCCGCGCGACCGTTCCACGGTCCAGGTTAAGCCCGCATCTGATGTTTAATTTTCTGGCTAATTTCGGAGCCTTTATCCACAATGTCCCCGATTCGATGAATGTCATGGGTTCTGTATAATAATAAATCCGATCATCATCGGATTTGTTGTCAATGACATCAGCATTTTCTTCTTGCAGGTTTTCTTTGATGAGTTCGGAAAGCTTCATCTCATCTATGCGTTCACGACGGATGCATGGTGCAATGCGCTCTAAGAGTTCGTCCCACGCATCCTGTTTACGGATTTTGCAAGGGATGTTTGTGATGGGATACGCTTTCGCCCGAAATGCTCTTGGCGAAAGTAGCTCGGTGGGCGATAGTTCAATCTCTCGCCCGTTCGAAAATCCCATTCGATATCGTGGGTGGTCGCCGTCATACAGCACGACCTCTTGGAGCTTGAGTCCCGTTTTTGACTCGAATTCATGAAATCGCTTATTTTTTTCTGATTCAGAAAGGGGCGCTTCGCCCTCAATCGCCGCCCTTTCCTGCGCCTTGGCGGCCTGTTTCTCTCGCACGCTGGCCACGGTGCGCGGTAAAAAATCGGGTCGGCGCCACTTCTCCGGATTGGGCGTTTTCCCCGGGTGTTTTCGCCAAAACTCACCCCCAAGGGATGTCAGCTCGCCATCGTCAAACCCGCTTTCTGCGGCGATTGCAAGAAATCCGAAGAGCACGTCCGACAGTGATTTACCGTTCATATGGTCGGGAATTCCTGCATCCCACATCGATTTGGCGGTTTGATCGATCTCGAAAAGCTGGAGTAATCTATCCACGTCAAGCATTGACGATGATGGTGGTGGCGGTGGTGTGGCACATGCCGGTTGTGGCACATCATTTTTTATGTGATACGCCAATGGCGTTTCTAATTTCATCCGGATCAGTAAATGTGTTGTCCCATATTTCGTGAACGGTTGCTAAACACGGTTCGGGTGATCTGCCCGCCTTGACCTTCTTACCGTTTGGCCAGTTCAATTGCCCTGGAATTCTCCACACGTGAGACAAATCCTTCGTGCAAAAATCGCAGCCGGTACCCTTTCCGAGTGCCTGCGCAAGCGGCTTCGCTTCTGCGAAGGAGAGGCCCCTATTAAAAAGGTAAAGGGTTTGAAACCGACCCGGCGAGGATTCTATAACGCAATCCGGCGGCAGGGGCAGGCGGTCGGAATACTCACACGCTCGCTCATCGTCGAAATCGCCGCAGAAGCCGATGGTTTTTTCGATGTCCTGCTCTGAACCTTTCAAGCCGGCGGGCAGATTAGTCCGCATAGTGCACAGGGGGACGTAAATGTTTCTATGGCGGTCGTTTTGAATTCTTTTGATAAATGCCATAGTTCCGTCGATATCACCGACGCGGAAGTGGCCGATTTTTGGCGGGATGTCTATCCCCGTGGTGGGATTCTGTCCAAACGACGCAACAATAATTTTTCCAGTGGCACCGGCACGTTCGGCGACGGTGTGGATCATTTCCACATGTTGGCGGGTGTCGTCGGGATTTTGTTTAATTTTTGATAATACTGCTTCTGACGCGTTGACATTCACTTCCATATTTGATAAACATTTCCTATATTTTCGGGTTGTTTTTCCAGTTTCGAACCGTCCCAAGGAGTGGCCCTTGGGGCGGTTTCTCTTTTGGTGGTGGGCATCATGAGGGCACCACCCGCGTGGATGCAACCCACGCGTCGATGTCTTTACGATCATAACGAACACATCTTCCCATTTTGTGATATGGTGGGCCGGTGCCCTGATGCCGCCAGTTGCGTAGTGTTTGGACTCCCAAATTGTTTTCTTCGGCGACCTGCTGGTCTGTCAGTAATTCGCGTTTTGCGGACATTTGCCTTACCTTTCTTGCCGCGCCCCCAAAAAAAAAGGCAACGGCCCCTTCGGGTCAAAAGACCCGTAGCCATCGCCTCAAGATAACAAAACTGGGGGCGGACACTATGCCCGCCGAGATTATTTTTTTCAGGCATCCGTGTTTTACTCACGGATGTTACAGATTGGTTTCTTGGACGTAAATTTTACGGGAACCATAAGGAAGTAAACGGCCCGTGTCAATGCCAAAAAAAAGTCAAGTTTTCATTTCACTCGTATTTCAATAAATATAATTGAAATTATTGATTATTATACAATTTTTCTCGTTTTATTTTTTTTCTTTGTCACAATATTATTGACGATATCACCGGCTAATTGTGAAGCCGATTTCAGCGCTTCGTCGCGCAGGTGGGCATAGCGTTGTGTCATCAACGGGCTCTTGTGGGTCATCAATTTTTGCAATGTATAAAGGTCCACTTGGCCGCTGCTGGCCAGCATTGACGCGTAAACATGCCTGAGCCCGTGAAGTGCCCGAAAAGAAGAGGGCAGGCCCGCCGCTTTTTTGATTTTGGCAACGGCCTTGTTGATGTCCGTCCGCTGTCGTCCGCCACGGCCAGGAAAAACGAAAGGTGATCCCTTCATCTTCGGATGGTTATTAAGGACGGCGGCGGCCGCATCGTTCAACGGTATGGTTTGGTCAACAACGCCTTTGGGATCACGAATTTTGATGAAACCCCGTTCAAAATCAATGTCCCGCCATTCCAATTTGAAAAGCTCACCACGCCGCATGCCGGTATAAAGCGCCATCAGCATTATGGGGCCGGCCTGTTTGTGGGTATCCATTTCAATGACCTCTAAAAGTTTTTTCAACTGGTCGGGTGAAAGATCCTCGGTTTTGATATTGTTAACCTTTGGCATTTCGATCCTGAACCCGGCCCCTTCGCATAATTGTTTGTTCACACCATAGTTGATTAAGCGCCGGAGCAATTCAAGAACGTTTCTGACCGTTGCCGGCGATTTGGTTTTCAACAGCTTCAACCGAAGGCGGTCAACATCCAGGGGCACCAGTTCGGCCGGTTCCTTCTTCCCGAAGGCAGGATCAAGATATAGGTCGAATCGGTTCTGGTCGGTAACGATGCCTTTCAGATTCGGCTTGGCCTCTTTGTACGCCGTCCATAGTTTGGCAATGGTGTATCGGCCTTCCTCGGCCTGTTTGGCGGCTTCCTCGGCTTCCCGTCGTTCTGTGTTGGTCGATTGACGGCCTTCAATCCGGTTCAGCCGGATTCGGGAGGCCTTTGAAAAAGTCATGTTGTTTTGGCTGGCCCGCCCCACCTTTTCCTCGATGGCCCTTCCGTCTTTCCGATACCGGATATAAAAAATCTTGTCCGGCTTTCCAGACCCAACTGCCGTCCCATTGATATAATATACGCCGGGATATTTTACTTCTGTAAATCTCTCAAATTTTGCCATTTTCTCATGCCCCCTATTTTTGGTAGAAGTATTTGGTCCCCACATTAGTCCCCACACAGAACCATTAATTTCAGGTAAATATCATATATCAAAAAAAAGCCTAAATTGACATAACATATTAAAAATAAATAGAAAAGGTAAGATGAAGTATGAACAGGTATTTTAATAAAAAAGGCCTGAATTTGGGCTCATAACCCGAAGGTCGTTGGTTCGAATTCAGCCCCCGCTACCAAAAAAATCAAGGGGTTACGGTGTTTCACCGGACCCCTTTTTTATTAGGGTGTGACGTAATTGTGACACTTTCGAAAACAAAGAAATAACCTTCGCCTCGGTTTCGGCACCCTTGCCATCAACTTTTTCAGGGCCTTTTTGACTTATCGACTGCATGAACGCGGAACCGTCATTTCGCGTTTTCCTTGGAATCCATGCATAGTATCGCGTGAATATCATCTGTAACGATGAATGGCCCATCATGCTTTGCACCCAGCCGATGTCCTCACCCGCCGAAAGCATCAATGTCGCGAATGTATGCCGTGTTTGAATGGGGGGTCGGTATTCCAGACCAGCTTTTTCCAGGGCCTTTGTCCAAACCACATTACGGTAATGGTCCGGATTCATCCGTGCCTCCCCCTGCGTCAAGAAAATGTGCTGACTTTTTCCAGTCAACTGCCGCTGGTCCTCTAAGGCTTCCAATACCGGATCAATGCAGTCCACATAGCGTTTCGATTTTTTCGTCTTCGGACGATCATCCTGACCATAAACATAGGATTTGTGGATGTGGATTTTTGGCCCTGGTTTCATGTTCTGTTTAAAATCCGACCATAACAGCGCGTCAATTTCTCCTGATCGCATGCCGGTGAAAAATCTTACCACGGTATACGGCTTATAAAATGGATCGATAGCTTCCAGAATCAACAGAACTTCTTCATAGGAAAAAGGGAAAATGTCTGGCTGCTCGACAGTCCGATTGTCCACCTTCAGCATGACGTTATCTTGGACATAGCCATTCTTGAAAGCCATTTTAAAGACTGAGCGCATCGGAACCAAAATATTGTTGGTCCTTTTTGGCCCGCATGATAGGGACGCGATGAACTTCTCAACGTCCAGATACGAGATGGCGTCTATCGGCATGTCTTTAAAAAATGGCAGAACGTGTGTATTCATCGACGAGCGATAGTCCCGCCAGGTTGAATATTTCACCTTTCCCTCATGGATGGCGGCCCATTCTTTTGCGACTTGACCAAAAGTGAGGCACTCCTGGCTTTCTGGTGCAACTGAAAAACTTCCATTGATTCGGTAGTTTTCCAGCATCTTATCACGCAGTCGGATAGCTTCGGTAGCGACCGTTGTTTCAAGGGATATCCTGGTTTTCCCTTTTCGGAAATACCAGAACTGCCCTCTTTTAGTTAAATGATGGTACTTTGAATTTGCCATGTCATATCCTCCAGTCTTCGTCGGTCTTGGCTGATATGACAGGCCTTCCCTTTATGGTTCCTTTTGACGGATCGCCTGCATCACCCCCTTTCTTATTGAAACTGTTTTTGTCTCTGAAATCCTTGATATCATCCCGGTGGTATAGAACTCTTGATGAACCAGGCGCCTGCCAGTAAGACAGCAGGCCTTGTTCCCGCCAATTTTTCACTGTGCCAGGAACAACTCTAAAATATCCAGCAACTTCATTCTGCGTCCATAACTCTTTATCCCATAGATTTTCCTTTCTTTCCATAAATACCACACCTCAATTTATATTGGTATGGCAGGCCCTGTGCCGGTCGGTTCCGGTAGACGGCGATCACACCGCCCATGGCGTGCCCAGTCGCGCTGATTGGAATTGCGACCTTATGGAGCCGGTGGGATTGATCCCCCGACTCCTGGTGTGGTCCCGAGGTGTAGGGACCACAGAAAAAATGATGAACTTGACGAACGTCAATCCGCTGATGGGTTGGTGTAGCCGCGAGACAATGCGGCTACCTTTCCCAACGGAAGTGCTCTACATGTGAAAATAGTTCCACATCACATCGATGATCAGTTTGTTCACCGCATCATCAATGTCACCGGTTCTGCGAATGATTTCTTCCCCCATGAAATCTTGGCCTTCCTGAGTCAGTTCAATGTCCTGGTATGGAACCTCTCGGCCTTTCCATTCAAGGACCCCTTCATCAAAGCGAATGAATCCGAAAAGATGGTCGTGGAGGAGGCTGAACTCTTTTTCGCAGGCAACGCCAGGGTCGATCGTCTGGACCGTCTCGATGTCCTTGTTCATCATGACAAGTCCTGTCGCGGCAAAATCGGTTGCAACCTCTTTGACGGGTTGATCGCCTTGAAGTTTAAGGTGATGAAACCATCCATGATCTGACCGGGCAAAAATATCGGTTCGTCCATCTGAATGACATTTGCTCAAACAGACGAGAGCGTGATCCCGTTCGATGTAGTAGCCATCCTCTCGCAGGATCTCCATGTGGATTTCATCCGCCGAGCAGATGTCACAGGTTCGGATTTCATTTTCAGTTGTTATTTGCATAATTCTTTTTCTCCTTGTTTTGAATTTGACCTTCTCTTTCGAAAGTCTTTATGCCTGCATCAAAGGCAGGCAGATGTTTATAAAGCGCACAAAGAGTGCCGTTGTTGGCAGTGGTGTCGATAAACCTATCCAACAGGATGTTTGAAAACTTGGTTTCTACTTACTCGAGTTTTCGAAAAATAGTGCGGGACATTATTCTCAATATGTGCGATAATATTTCTGGAGGTGTATAACATGCTGAAATAGAAGGGATAATAAGGATGAAGATTCCGTGCGCTAAGCCGCTCGCATTCCTTGTCACCGGGCTGTCCTTTTTGAAACCAGGGCTAACCAACATTCAATTTGATAACATGATACTGGTCGCAACGGCCTTGGTATTGGGTTCTGGATTCAACCTGAGCCGCATTAGTCGAATGTGGTTGGAAGAAAAGGCGGTTAGCACGCTTTCTTATTTTTTATCCGATGCAAAATTTTACATCCCCGAGTTGCAATTGCTTTATGCCAAACGCATCCAGCAAATGTACACCCTTCAACCAGGTTATTTTCTGATCGACGACACAATGAAACACCATACCAAATTCTGCAAATGGATTCACGGTGTGTTTGTTTTATTCGATCATGCCTTTGGAACGAACATGAAGGCAACCTGCCTTGTTTTTGTGTATTACAGTGATGGAAACCTTATCAAATTTCCAATCAATTTCAGAATGTTTCACAAAGAAACGGGGACGATGCCTTGGCAAAGAGGGAAAGCCCATCCATACAAAACCAAGTATGCGCTTGCCGTCGAGATACTGGAGTGGGCATTGGAAGTCGGTTTCCCCCCTTCCATGGTGTTAGCGGATTCCTGGTTTTGCACAGGGCCGTTTATCAAAGAACTTAAACGCCTTGAGCTCAGTTATATTATCGAACTCAAACCCAATTACACGGTCAGGGTCCCATGCCAGCCCCCTAAGCTCACCCCCAAAGGGCGATTGTCAAAAAATCAATATTACACGCGGTCCCTGCCCGAGGTTTATAAATCCATTTCTTACGTTGAAAAATACGGCTTTACAGCAGACCCGGCAACTGGTAAAGCTCAAAAAGTTCTTTATCACACGAAGACTAAGACGCTTCGTTTAAATTCTATAACTGGCAAGCATTGTGTTGTTGAAAGTGTTGATCCCACCACTCAAACCACGAAATATTTACTTACCGATCAACTCACTTGGGAAGCCGGTAAAATTCTCATCACTTACAGCCATAGATGGGTAATTGAAGAGTTTTTCAGGAATGCGAAGCAGCTAACCGATATGGAGGGAGCCACTATCAGGAGTGAGCAAGGCGTATCAATAACGATATGCCTGGTGTCCTGGATTGACTCCCTCCTCCATTTTGAAAACTACAAGCAAAGCACTGCTGGAAAACTGTCAAAGGGATCATTAACGATCCCCTCAATTATACGTCAATCCCAATACGAAAATTTCAAGGCAGTATTTGAGAGACTGAAGGCGGACGAAGATTTTTATCGCAAGTGGTTAGAAGTGGAAGAGAAAAATATCTTCAGGTTCCGCAAACCGAGAAAAGAAGTGGAGTTGCTCGAACGGAACCAGAATCTCAACCCCCAAGAGGCTGCATAGCAATGAAAGTGCCATAATCACAATTTGTCAAAGAACTATTTTTCGAAAACTCGAGTACTTATTAGTGAGGTCTGTTTATTCCTGGGAGTGGTGAACCCTAAATCGGAAAGATGGGATCAACATTATTTCCATATGCACCGGCGATATTGCCGATTGAGGGGGTGTCCTGCCGCCAGAACGACGGCAGGGCAGGGTGGGCATACTTAAAAAGGTCTCGATGTGAATCGGGCTCATAGCAGGGGCTGTTTCCAACCCCTGCTATTTTGCAACAATGATCTCTTTCGATTCCAGCTCTGACGAATTTTAAGATTATCCTTTTATCTCAATTTAGACTGATATAATTTCTGGCTACATTCAGTATGTAGTTTCCAATATCTGGATCAACACAATTCTTTACCACGACAGCCTTCTGTGTATGCTTAAACTTCTTATCTCTTAAATCAATCCCATACCTCACAGTGCTTCCCCTAACATCGTTATGTCTAACTGAAGGCTTTTCGAACTTCATTTCCGAGATGGGGAAATTCGACCAAAACAAATGTCTATCAAGTCTGGCCGTTGGTGGCAAAAGAGGTTCGTAGTACGGGATCACATTTTCAACGCACCAAAGCTTGTTATTGAAGTGATGCTGAAACCAGATCACAAGTGAATATAACGTGATATCAGGAAGAACAGGATCATAAGAGCCCTTAGTCCTACTTAGCCCGATGTACCTTACCTTTGAATGGGTTTGGCAAGGTGGTGATGCCCAAATGAAATCAAACTTTTTATAGTTTTTCATAAGGAAGTCTATGGCATTGCCAACGACAACGGTATCCTCGGGATAAAAATCACTATAAACATCGGCTATCTCTTGGCTGCTATCTACTGCGGTTACTTCTACATCTTTCCACAACTTTCTGTTACCGCCAACTCCGGCGTATAGATTCAAAACTTTCATGCATAAAATCCTCCGTTTCTTTTATTATTGATAATTTACAATTAGTTTTTACACGGCGTAAAAAGCGTATGACTTGAATCCGCATTTCAACCGACCGCTATTTCTGAACTTCAAATAACTTTATGGGCCTGGATTCATCGAACAACTCTTGATAGGTCACCGGCCTGCTTGACCAGCTTTTTATCTGACGGTGCACGATGCTTTTCTGTTTCTTGATCCAACGCCTGTTTCCATCTTTGCGAGACTGGCACACCCCCTCGTCGCTATACCAGCATCGCTTGTCTACGTTTTCATCCAGTGGGCAAAGCGGAGCACTACACTCATCGAATCTTTCGCAAGAATTCATGATTCACCGCCCGCTTGCTAAGGCAAAAATAGTGTAACGGCCTACCCCGCCTATGCGGCAAAAGTGTAACGGTTGGTTCTACTATCCCGCAGCGAGACCCCGCCCCAAAAATCAATAAACCTACCACGCTACCCCGCCGCAATAGCTCCCGCCGGCAATCGTTTTTACCAAAAAGTTTTTGTAGGTTGTAAAGTGGGTATTGTCATGGTCCAAGAAAATGAGGAGAAAGCCCGGAACCATCACTTCCGGGCTTTCAGGGTGAACTCCGTATCAAGGCCGGATGTTCATTAAGTAAATTACTTTAAACTCCGGCCACTTTCAAGGCCGGATGGTAAAGCTGATCCAAATATCCTGTCGTTGGTGCAACACCGTTTTTTGTGTGTGCCGGTGCTGCTTTCGTGGGCATGCTTATTGTTGCGATGCATGCCGCATCGCCGGTCGTCTCCAGTCCCGTCGAAAAGCGCAGCGACGCTACCGTAAAACCGATAAAGGTAAAAAAGCCCACCGTCTTGCCGAAAACCGTCGTCGGCATCGTGAAATCGATCCACGTAGAAAAAACATGGATGATCATACTTCAACAAGCCCTTTTAAACGGGTTATGTTGCCACCACAGATCGAAATTTCGGTACCTTTTCGCCTCGGTTTTCGATGCCGCTGCCATTTTTGCGGTCGGCCGGGTGAAATTGTGAGCCATTTTCCACGCCGTGGTTATGGATGAAATCTTTTTCAGGATTTTTTACGCAGATAAGGAGGCCAATATCATGAGACGACGGTTTACAGGGGGAGAACTGTTTCAACTGCGCAATCGGATCCCGGTTGACTGGCTGATCAAAGAACAGCTTCATATCCCATCTAAAGTGATCGAAGGCATTTTTCGTTTTCTATGCCCGCTATGCAATGAATTTCAAACCGCGACCAACCCCAAGACCAATCTCGCCAGGTGCTTTCTTTGCGAGAAAAACTTCAACCCGATTGATTTGGTCATGACCGTGAAAGGCCTTGGATTCGTTGACAGTGTCAAATATTTGCAAACCCTTGTACCAAACAGACCGGATCCTTTAACGGACCAACGGTTGGAATTGAATCAACTGCTTGGCGATATCGGGAAACGGATGAGCATCGGGTGAACAGATGGCCAACAACCGACTCACCCAATTGGAGGAGATCATCGCTGCCAATCAACACCATTTTCACCAAACCGGTAAGGCATTAAAGCAGATTCGAGACGATCAATTGTTTCGAGATTTGCTGTTCGATTCGTTTGAAGGCTATGTCAAGGACCGGTGGGATATGGCCCGATCCCAGGCATATCGTCTGATTAAGGCCGCCAATGTCATCGACAATTTGTCTCCAATTGGCGACGGCATCCTTCCGGAGAATGAATACCAGGCCAGGATTCTAACGCGTTTTACAAAAGAGGATCAACGCAAGATCTGGCGTGCATTTATCGCATCCGGCATGGCGCTCACGGCTAAGAATATTAGAAAGTACGCCCATCAAACCCTAAAGGCCAAGCATGTCAAAAAAAAGAATGCGTCTGTGGTCGATATCATCAGCGCAGACTATAAAACGGCCGTGATGGCCATGCTGGAACAGATTCGGTCGGCGCAAAACGATGATTGGCAAACGACATCCAGACAAGCGGCCTTATTCTGGCTGAAAGTGATGAAAGAGAAAATCATTCGTCATGAAAGACAAAGACTTTGAACAACTGCCCATGGACGACCGTTTCCTGATCTTGCTGCACAAAAAGATCATGGACAAAACCGGCAGCGCCAAACGCAGGGCCAAAAAATATTACATGGATCAATACCGTAAGACCGGCGTCATTCCCAAACCGCTGCTGCTTGCCGGCCAAGGCATCATGGAAGGCAGAAAGTGCAGCGGCCGGCGCCGGGTCTTGACCGAAAAAATCCAAAACCGCTTCATCGAGATGGTCAAGGCTTCCAGCGATCCATCGGACGATCGTTTTGTATTTATCACCCGCCATGGACGAACCATCAAAAATTACCACGCCTGGCTCGAACAAGAGTTCGAACGTAGCATCTCACTTAGCGCTTTAAGGCGTTTTGCCAGGCAAGCCAACCTCAAGGTCTATTTGGAAAAACCAGACTTCGAGGAAAAGAACGATCCCAGCGTCTGCTTTAAGGACGAACCGGTCTTCGATTTGATTCAAATGGACGGATGCAGGTTTCGCTATTTCAAGATTCGATCGGACGACGGCGTTTGGGCCAAGCCCCAGGTGATCGAGTTTTTTGACACCGGATCGCGCAACATGCTTGTGCTTGACGCCTATTTTTCCGAAAGCAGTCTAAATTCGGTGGACCTGTTCGAGAAATTTTTGGTGAGCACCCCCTTTCCGCAAAAAAAGATACGGCTGAGACCGGACAATGCAAAGGGTTTTGTCAACCTGAAACGCCCCATCAACGAACTGAACATCAAATTTTCATTGCCAGGCGGATTTTATCTGCAACCAAACTTCTCACGCATCCATGCGCCCAAGGACAAAGCACATCTGGAATCATCCCATCGCAGCATCCATCATTTTGAAATGCGGATCATCAAGCACTTTGAAGACCGCATCGTTAAGACAGAACCGGGCTATATCTACAAAAAGGGCAAAAAAGGAAAAATTACCATCACCTATCTCGACATCGATCTTGCAACGCTGCGCCAGAGTGGTTTACTCGAAGCCTATCGCCGGCAGCACAATGAGCAAAAGCACTATTATTCTGTGAACGGTAAAACATCGGCCTGGGTGCCCAAGGAGAAGTTTGACGACGGTCTTGCCCAATACGAGTGGATAACGTTCAGTGCGGATGACGTACGCCATTTCGTCAAATACGGCTATGACAAGATCAACGCCACCGTGGGGGCGAAAGGCATCATTACTTTCAAAAAGCAGACCTACTATGTGGCCGTTGGCGCGCAACACTTCAGCCGCCACAAGAGCACCAAGGTGTATATCTCCGATCTTGGCGACAAGCTGTTTATCTTCGAGCATAAGGAAAACGGTATCCTGCTGGGTGAAGCGCTGCGCCGGGAACCTTACGAAAAGCCGGTCAAAAAGGCAGGCACCGAACCCAACGCGGTTGAATTGATCAGCGCTTTTCTGCAGGAGAAAAAGATGGCGGTGGACAGGCCACGACTGATTGACATCCATCTTCGGGGTTTGACCCTCGATGCCGCCCAAACAATCTATCGGCAACACCGGAAACGATATATCGCTTACGCGATCAAACTACGCCAGCCTGAAACCATCACCGGCAAGGCGCTTTTCAATGCGTTCATTTTGGATTGCGAAAGACAATTGTCAAACAACCCTTTGGCCCCGTATGCCTCATGCAGCGAAAACAAAGTTTTATAAACGATAAGCGCCGGGTCTCCTATCTATCCGCGGTATACAACCGGATCTACCGGGGACAGAGCGTATTGATCGAGGGCGAATATGGTGTCGGAAAAACTCGTTTCCTCGAACTGCTCAAACCCAAAAAACTTCAAGGCGTATGGGTGGAGTCGCTTTTCAATGTGCATGAAATGTTGGCCTCCATCCTTCAAGGGTTGAACTACGAGGCGGTGGCCACTTATCGGCGCACGCCCCATCATTTGAAGCTGATCCGCAATCTGACCGATTATTACATCATCATCGACGAGGCCAATGACATCGAAAAAAGGGTTTGGCCCTACCTGAAACGAATCATGGACGCGCACGTGCCCATCGTTTTGGCCGGACTGCCAAAGGTGAGGACATATTTGACCAGCCAGCATCCGGATATCCTCAGCCGATTGAAAACCTTGATTCTGTATCCCATCGTAGTCGAGGATTTCATCCTGGAATACAAGGATTTTGAATCTGAAGCCATCGAACAGATTTATGTGGCCACCAGGGGCGATATGAGAAAATTCAAGGAAATTTGCACGGATTGCCGCGACAAGGCCAAAGAACTGGGCCATAGCTTCGTCGATTTAAATCTGGCGGTCGACTTTCTCGCCAATCTTCATCCCATGTAGGCTCCAAAAAACAATCTCTTCCCTCACTCTGCGGCGAATCAGCTTTCTCCCAAGACCTGTTAATCTAAATCCCACATCGTAACTTTTTTTAACTCTCGTAAAGTCGATTGTTATTGCATCGTTTCTCTATTAACCGCTAACGCGCAGCGGCATAAGATGCTTCAAGGCCTGAAATACGATGAAAAAGTTACATTATTTTGCAACGTCCTAAAGGCAGCCAATGATCACTAACGCATTAATATATTTGGGATATTTTTTAAACGGGGCCTGAATAAACAGAACGGGAAGCGTTACACTATTTTTGCCTTAGCATTGATAACGATTCGTTCACTTGCCCGGAGCCCAATACGAACTTTCCTATAAGAAACGTTGAAAGCCGCAGCCCCAATGGAAAAAGGCCGCCCCGGCTTCCCGGTCAATGTGAAACGACAGGTTCGCTACCGGTATACATCCTTACGATGGCCAACTTTAACAATCCAAACTGTTAATTCTTCGTCTTGAATTGAATAAATGATACGATATCGGCCTTGACGAATTCGAAAACGCTCCTGGCCGCTTAATTTTTGAGAGCCGGAAGGCCTGGGATTTTCTGAAAGGGACTCTATTTTTTCGAGAATTCTATTTAATTCTTTTTTGGGGATGGATTCAAAATCTTTCCAGACCGATTTTCTAAAGAAGATTTTATATCCGGCCATCTTTTTTTAGCCTCTTTACCATTTCCTCATAGCTGATCAAGGGTTCATTGGCCCTTTCGTCGAAGGCTGACAGATCCTCAGCATCCTCTGCCAGGGCTTCTTTAACAATTTCATTAATAATATCAGACATTGAACGCGATGTTTCAACAGATTTAAGACGTAATGCCTGATGCAGGGCAGGGTCTAAGTAAATAGTTGATCTTTTTGATAATGTAGCCATAGTGTTACCTCCATTTAGTTCTTGAAAACACTATAGCACCATGACGTCATGATGTCAATTCCAGACAAAACAAATCTGAAGCGAACGGGGAGCTGAGGGGCCGGGCGGGGAAACTGATGAGCTATCATAAAAAAACAGTACGCTGTGATCGCCACAAGTTTCCCAAAAAATGCCATGGCCCGCCCGGTCTTGTGTGAAAGCTATTGTTGGCATGCTAATAAATGCATGCATCCAGTATGGACAGAACTTCAGATAGGAGTTCATCACTGCTACGTTCAATTCGTTTGGCACGACGAGCTCGAAAATCGACAGATTTAACTTGCTCAACCATAATGAAACCGGTCAGCTTGCTGTCTTTTGGTATAGGAACGTGGAAGGGAAAACCTCGCTCTGTGTTTGTTACCGGGCACACAATAGCCAAACCTGTGCTTCGATTGAATAGGTCCTTGCTGACAACAAAAGCAGGGCGTCGCCCCTTCTGCTCATGACCAGATTGTGGATCAAATGTGATTGCGATAATGTCCCCTTGCTTGGGGACATAAGCAGCCATTTACCAAGTCTCCTTGCCAACCGGATCACTCCAGTCGACTTCGCCGGTTTTGTAATTTTCAGGAATACGTGCGACAAGATCCTTGAGACTGTGTTTGCCGCGTATCTTTTTGGCCGGCGTGACAATCATAATACCATCTTTTATACTGATATCCACCTCGTCACCGACTCCAAGCTGCGCATCGGCGAGCAGGTTTTTTGTAAGACGAAGCCCTTGGCTGTTTCCCCATTTCTGAATTTTTGCAAGCATGCGGCCACCTCCTTATGTATATCCGAAGTATAGCCATGATGAACGAAGTGATCAAGGATTATTTTGGCCAACGCAGAAGTAAGGAGCAGCCAGGGGCTCGCACAGAAAAATTAAACAACTGGTGCTTTCCATGTGATTATTTATCAGAGCTTTTTTGCAGGTTCTGAAATCTATTTGACCAATAACCAGGCTTTCGCTTATTGTGCGCAACTGCGATTATTCGGATATGATCCGGCTCAATAGAGTAAATGATCGAATATGGAAATTTTGGCAATAGATAACGTCTAAAAGGCGCTTTTAGCGTACGATATATGAAAGGAGATTCGACGATCTTTTGGACTGCAGATTCAACAAGGAGGCGGAATCGACGCCCCAAACCTTCTTGACACTTTTCGTAATACATTACAGCCGATAAAAATTCGGCCTGAGCTTCTGGGTCAAATTTAGCCGAATTCATTTCAGCATAGAATCAGCTTTTGCAAAAACTTCATGGGCAGAAATGCCAGGGCGTTTGCCATCCTTGTAATCCTGATAACGACGCTCAGCCTCCTCAATCCAGGCCTCATCCACCTCTGTGAGCGCCTCTTCGCCGAGGGAACTCAGTAAGCGATCAGCTAAAAATGCGCGTTCTTGGCTGGTGAGGTTAAGTGCATCATGTTCTATTTTTTTCAATAGGTTAGACATTCGATACCTCCTAATCAAACTATAACTTATGTAAAATAACACAGTTTCGATTATTTACCAATAATTGGTTTGAGAATCGGGTAGCCGGGGGCTGTTTCCAGCCCCGAGCCCCCTCAGAACCGTACGTGACAGTTTCCCGTCATACGGCTCAAGCATTCATTAAGGCGTGCCTTTGCTGGGCAGCCCGGCCGTTTTCGTATTAAGTGAACTATGCTGGGCATGCTTGTTGTCCGTAGGTTCGCTTGAACCTGCGTCGTTTAAAGTACGTATCGTACTCTGGATCAAAGGGGTTAGCCTTTCCTCTGATCTTTGCATGCCTGACAATTCCTATGCTGCAAGCTCTGGTTGTGTGCCGGGCACGGCACACATCTTAAAAGTGAGCCAAGCATATCAGTCTGTTGGATCGCTTGGCAAGTCTTAGACCCAGCCCGATGGAGGCGAAGGGTGTAGCGACATGGCAACTGGGTATCCGGCAACGGTGCCTGGGGAGGAAGCCGCCCTGCTGCGGCAGGGCCGTCGCGAAGGTACGGGGTGACGAACAGAAATCGAGTCAGGCGCGCATCTGTGGGACCAGCCTGCAACACAAGGTTAAGTCCTCTATCCATCTCAGGCAGTGCTCGTATACTCGGCGCTTACGTACCGAAAGATGTGTGTTTACCCCGGGAGGCCCGCTGCATCTCGGGTGCTGTCGTGTGAATTTGCCGGTAAAGGGGAATCCGGCCACCAAAACCCCCGGCATCGTCGGAAGCCTGGCCCCTGACCGGCGATGAGCCAAACTCCATTATGGAGAGGAACACGAAACCAAAGGAGCCAGCGGCGACAGATCATTCGAGTGAGCAAACCGCAAGGTGCGCCACCGTGCAGCGGGAGTCAGCTTAAGGGCATAATGTAACCGGAGGAAACGAGATGCGCGAGCTACCCGCGGGTCAAGCGTAACAGGAGGCTCACCCCGGTGAAAGGCCCGAACGGTGCCCGGACCGAATGGCACGGGTAAATGAAAATGACCATTAGGAGACGTGTACTTATGAACATAAAGCCACAGCAGATGGAAATGTTTGTAGCGTCGCGGCTTGCCGAAAGTCTGGGTAGAAACGCCGGCGAGAAAGTTTACCAAAATCATCGGAAAACCCTTTTACCAGAAGCTTCATGTCGCATAGCTCTGCGTTCCCAGACTTTTTGACAAATCAGGCGTTGTCAGTTTATATGATGGGTGCTGCGATTGTCCCCATGTTTATTTTACTCAGCCGGTTTTGACCTCTTTCGATAGCTGGGGCCCTCCAAAATAAGGACATGCGCGTTGTAAACCAGACGGTCGGCGATCGCTGTGGCCACGGTGGTGCTATCAAATATTTTACCCCAGTCGCCAAAAGGCAAATTGGTCGTAATGATCGTCGATTTTACCTGATGCCGATGGCTGATGACCTGGAAGAACAGATTTGATCCTTGCTGGCCAAGCGGAAGATAACCGATCTCGTCACAAACAAGCAAATCCTGGGATTGATAGTGGTGGAGTTTTTTCAGCAAAGAATGGTCTGCCTCTGCAGCGATCAAATGATTGAGCATATCCATCGTCGAGGTGAAAAGCGTTTTGATACCGGCCTGAGTGGCGGCATAGGCGATGCACTTGGCCAGGAAGCTTTTTCCGTTATGTAAAGCTTTACATAACGGAAATTATGTGAAGCATTCACTTATGTAAAGTAATGAGGCGAATGCCCTTCAAATTCAGATAGTAGCGCATAATCACTTTCCATAATATTATCCTTGAAAAACCATTTCAAAGGAGAACGTTATGGAAAAAGCAACCATCAGGGAACTGATCGAAGCGGTCATCGGGGAACTTGAACGACTCGGTTATGCATCCGAGACCATCAAATTGTATCAAAGGCTGTATCAAAAATTTCTACTGTATGCGGATGAGAGACAGATACATCACCATTCCTTAGACGTGTGTCACCGGTGGCTGAGAGATACCCTCGGAATAGACCCTACACTTGTGGGCAGTGGGAATGAGCACGCTTACAAACGAAACTCCTATCTTCCGATCCGGGTGTGCCAGTGCCTGGCTGAATGGCAACTCCATGGATGCCTCCCGTTAAAAAAGCAGGGCAAACTTGCCGCCCTTGAGCTTCCCAATCAATTCAAAGATGCATATGATTCATACGTTACCCTTTGCTGCAAGGCAGGATACTCCGAAAGGGGTACCTACACCAGGCTCAATCGGATCAAACGTATGCTGCTTTTTTTCGACCAGCATGGGGTATCAAGTTTGCAGAGTATTACCGCCGAAAGAATATCGGAGTTTTTCCGCTCACAAATTGAACTGGATAGTCGGACAGTCGCCACCATGCTGACCGCAAGTAGGGTGTTTTTCCGTCATCTCTACCGAAAGGGGTTTACTGAAGAAAACCTATCGGACAAGTTGCCGGTGGTAAAAGCAAACCGGAAGTTCCGTCTTCCTCGCATATGGAATCAGGAGGATTTGTTGTCAGTTCTCAATTCAATAGATCGGGGCAATCCTGTGGGCAAACGCGATTATGCCATAATGATGCTCGTCACCCGATACGGATTGCGTTCGGCTGATGTGAAAACCCTGAAGCTCTCGGATCTACGCTGGAGTGAGAACGTGATTGAGCTCGTTCAGAGTAAGACCCGCAACCCGTTGAGATTGCCGATGTTGCGGGACGTCGGGTGGGCTATCATTGATTACCTACAGAATGGTCGGCCGCACTCCGAGCATCCGGAGGTATTCCTTACCTGCACAGTACCAATACGACCATTCGGTCTGAACTCCTGCGCTTTGAATGCCATCCTGACCAAACGAATCCAGCAGGCGGGCGTTAGAATCTCCAGTGAAGTGCCCAAGGGAATGCATTCGCTTCGGCATACTCTTGCCAGCGTGATGCTCGCAAATGATGTCGAGCTTTCGGTAATTTCCTCGGTACTTGGGCACGTCACTTCTGAGGCAACCAGCGTTTACCTCCATACTGACATTGCCAGACTGAAAGAATGTGCGCTTGACCCTGAGGAGGTATTACCCAATGGAACCACGTGAGGAAACATTTGCGCAGATCGTAGACGACTATGTTCAGGAAAAAAGGGCAACCGGATATCGTTTCGACAAAGGATCTCAGATGCTCCGCCGAATCGTTGATATCCAAGAGGAGATCGATCATGGTATTCCCCGACTCTCCCGAAAACTGGTAGAGCGGTGGATTGAAAAGACGCCGTGGGAAAACGAGACGAACAGAAGTCACCGGCTCTCCGTTCTTCGTGGTCTGGGGGCATACATGGTCCGTATGGGATATGATGCGATTATCGTTCCACAGCGGCTCACCCTTCTGAAGGACTACGCCTATACGCCCTACATCTTTTCCGATCGCGAGCTCGGCTCGCTGCTTGGTACCGTAGACCAGCTGTGCGCCACCGGCATCTCAACCCATTCGGATTTGGTCTTCCCGGTGGTGTTCAGAATCCTGATTGGCTGCGGATCGCGGATCACCGAAACACTGCAAATAGAAAAGAAGGATGTCGATGTCGAGAATGGCACATTATCGCTACGCATTACGAAAAACAGAAAAGAGCGGATCATTCCCATGGCCGAATCTCTTGTGCTAAGATGCCGGGAATATGTTTGTAACAGTCAATCCATACGTAGCTTCAACTCGTCGCGATGGTTTTTCCCAAACAAGAAGAGCATACCATACAATTCCGGAACCGCGTACGGCCTATATCGAAAGGCGTTACGTTTGTCAGGCATTTCTCACGGCGGCAGGGGGAAAGGCCCTCGTTTACATGACCTGCGCCACACCTTTGCTGTTCGGGTCCTGAACAAGTGGGTTCGGGATGGCAAGAATCTCACGACAGCACTTCCCTACCTTGCTATCTACATGGGGCATGAAGGACTGAAAGCATGCCAACATTATCTGCGGCTTACTGCAGTGATGTTTCCTGAGTTGATAAAGACCGTAGAAAAAAAATATGGGTGGATCATCCCGGAGGCCTACCATGAATGAGACTGATTTCGCCTTACATATCAATGGGTTTTTCTCGCGCTACCTCCCCGGACAGCGGAACCTGAGTACGAACACCATCACCTCCTATCGAGACGCATTTAAACTGTTCTTGGTATTCTGCGAGACGGACAGAAAAATGAAAGCCGACAAGATCCGCATCTCCGACCTCACTCCGGAGTTGGTAGCCGAATACTTGGCTTGGCTTGAACGGGTGCGACACTGTGGAGTCGGGACCCGAAACCAACGATTGGCTGCGTTCAAATCATTTTTTCACTACGTGGCTTCATTGCAGCCGGAGCACCTACTGAATTGCCAGCGTATACTTGACCTTCCAATGAAGAAGGTTGCACGCAAGGCGATGAACTACTTCAGTCCAGAAGGATTACACCTGTTACTCAGCCAGCCCGATACCAGCACTCCGAAAGGGCGGCGTGACCATGCGCTACTCGTGCTTCTCTACGATACCGCGGCAAGAGTCCAGGAGATTATCGACCTTCGTGTGCGGGATGTCAGACTGGAGCAACCCGCCACAGTCACCCTGTACGGAAAAGGTAGAAAGACGCGCGTTGTTCCTGTCACCGTGAAGACAGCATCTATTATGGAAGGATATTTTCAGGAAAAGGGATGGATCGAAAGATCCAATGCGTCTGATTTTCCGGTATTCATGAACAGCCGGAAATGCAAACTGTCGCGCGCAGGTGTCGCCTACATCCTGTCCAAACACGTCAAGAGCATGTCCATTGAGGGCAGTCACCATGTACCGGGAACGGTTTCACCTCACTGTCTCAGACATACAAAGGCCATTCATTTGCTCAGAAGTGGTGTTCCGCTGATCTATATTCGGGATATTCTCGGCCACGTTTCGGTGACAACCACAGAAATTTATGCAAAGGTGGATGCAGAAGCGAAACGCAAGGCGCTCGAAGACGCGTATGAAGTACCGTCACAGGATATCATACCCAGCTGGGAGAAGGACCGGGGCCTGATGACCTGGCTTGTGGAGCTTTGTGCTTAAAATGTTATGTAAAGTAGCTGGAGGAGTTATCGTTACATGGAATGAAATTGCGTGGGTAACTTTACATAAGCGAATGCTTCACATAATTCCCAACCCCAGGATTACCAATCAAAATGATGTCCATTTTTTGCCGGATAAACTCCAGGGTAAGTAGATTTAGAATTTTTGTTTTCTGTTTTTTACGGGAACTGTGATGGTCGAAGTCAAACTGGTCGACGGTGGGCTTTTCAAGCAGGTTAGACCGTTTAAACATCAGAAAAATACGGTTTTGCCGGCGCTGTTCAAGTTCGAGGTCAAACAAATGTTCGATGGTTTTCAGGCAAGGCCAGTTTTGCGTACTGGCATGTTCTATAACTTGATCCAGATTCAGCATGACGGCTTTTAGCCGGAGCTGTTTACACTGCTCTATAATTTTCTCAACCATCGGTTTGTCCCCTTTTCACGATGTAGGCGTCATAATCGGCCAGACAGGGTTCATTGAGGCGGATGTTGTTCAAGGCCTCGTTTTTCAACTGAACCGGCGGGTGATGATTTTGGGGTGTCATCTCCTGATACAGGATGTTTTCGATATACTCCACGCCGTAGGCGTTAAAGGAAGCCGCCTTGCTGATGGCGTAAAGAACCGAGGCCGATCCGTACTGATCCTTTAATGCCAACAGTTTGGCGACGGTTTTGCGGATCGTTTGCTTGGATTCCAAAAGGCCTTTCAGATACGCAACTGCCGGTTGTCCCATTGACGAGAAAGCGGCCACGTTTTTGTCATGCCATAGTTTTTGCTGCAGTTTCTTGACTTGGTCCCGGTGGTCGGGCAGTTCGATTCGCTTTTTTCGCTCCCATGAACGCTGGTGGACGGCGACCCTTTTCTGATTCAAATAAACAGATACCGTCGTCGAATCGGACTTGACCGTAACCGATTTTCCGATGACCCATGGCGGCGTGGTATAGGTATTGGCGTCAAACCGGACCGCAAAGTCTTTGTAGACTTTGACCTGGCTGGTTTCTCTGCAGTCGGGGAGCAAGGAGGGTAAAGGCCGGAGCTGAACTTGGTCAAAGCGATCGATGGGGCGACATCCAGTGCCCTGGTGAAGCCGCACATTGGCCACTTGATGCAGCCAGTCCCTGACCTGAAGGTTGGCATCCACGATATCCACAAAAGATCGTAGAGGAAAGAAATTATAGCGTAAATATTTGATGGCCGATTCGATCTTGCCCTTTTCATGGGCCGCCCGCACATGGCAGGCCACCGGTGTTGTTTTAAAGGGCCGCAGAAATTCAAGGAAGTGACCATTGAAGCGAATCAGGTTGCCTTTCCGTTCGGTCACCGCGGTCAGCATATTATCGACCACGATCTGTTTGGCCGTTCCGCCAAAAAAGGAAAAGGCATGTAAGAGACATTGATGGAGAACTTCCTGCTTCTGGCTGTGAGTGAATTCCACGTAGATCATGCGGCTGAAGCTTTCCACCACGGCCAGGGCGTAGAGTTTTCGCCGGGTTTCGCCGTAGGTGATGTGGCCGAAGTGCCCCCAATCGATTTGGAACTGCTCGGCCGGTTCCGATTCAATACGCAAAAAGGCTTGGCCAAACGCTTTTTGCCCGCGTTGTTTTCGCAAATAATCTCTGACGATGGTCACTTTCCCATCAAATCCTTTTGCGGTCAGATGCTGAAGTGCTACCGGCGCTGAGATGTCGGGGTCTTTTTCGAGCATTTGATGGATCAAATCGCGATAAGCATCGAGTTTGGAGGGCCTGCCCGGGAGGTTGGCTCGTTCTCTCTTCGGGTTCTCCAGATATTTTTTTACTGTTGGCCGGCTGATGCCCAATTGTCTGGCGATTTTGCGCTGCTTGTATCCCAAATCGGAGAGTCGATGGATCTCAAAAATGATATGGCTATCGATTTTCATTTCATACCTCCTTGAGCATTTGGCCGACAAGCGCTTCAAGAGGCGATGGTTTGACAGGTTGATTTTCAACCGGTGGGCTGTTCGGTAGCTCCAACACTTGGAAGATGGTGCCGTCAAGGCGATCAGATCCTTTTTGATCAATCCGTCTTTGGACTGGACATACTGATCGAGGGTAAATTTCAAAAGGTTGCAGATGGCGTCGTAGCTGTAAAATGACAAGCCATATCGGTCTGCTGCCAAAACGAGAAATAGATACAGCAAGATCTCTGTTTGGTTCAGGGCGGCCAGAAATCCGCCGGTCAAGAAACGGTGGGGGATAAAGCTGAACCCTTTGCCGATTTTCCGGATACGACCCGGGTTGAGAACGCGTTTGGTAATCATGGCGACCTCCTTGTCTTGGTTTGGCATCAACCTACCACGACAATGCGCCAGTACCTAACGAGTCCCTCTTTGCAATCATTGGTAACACATTGGTATTTCAACGATATTGACTTTTAACGGGTCTACCTTTGCAACCACCGGAACCAACCAGAATTGGCCAAGCATACCGAAACGATTGGGTATTGACGCGTCTACCTTTGCAATCAAAGGAGAACAGACCACCCCGGTTTTTTGCCGCTTTGCTCGGCGGCGTTGATTTCGAATGCGTTGAAGGATACGATTTCTTTCGGCTTTTTCCGGATTTCGCTTACGATACCGACGCCAATAATCGGGATTGTTTTGCACCCATTTTTTGTTGCTCAACTGCTGATCTTTCCGAAATTGCGGATCGGTTTGCATCTTGGCCCGTTTCCAGGCGGCCTTTTTTGCTCGGCGGCATTCAGGCTTCATGCAATACGATTGGTTTTTATGTCTTGGACTGGGCGGGAAAAAATCATAACAGTTCAAACAAAGCACCGGTTCCATGGCACCACCTGTATTTTGCAGATTCTTTGTCATTGCCCAAAATGGTGAATGGAAAACAGGTTGGAATCAAAAAAATAAAAAGGATTCTTAAAAGATTTAGGGAATTAGATGGAATGAAAGGATGGTTGGCAAGAAATATTCGATGGTTTTGGCTAAGAAAATAGCCGGTGATCTTGGCTAAGAATTAAATCGCTGGTACCAGTCTGGGAGGCAGAGAGCAGTTGTTGGAGTTGATTCTCGAACGACGTAATGTGCTCAGAGCAATGAACCAGGTGATTGCCAATAAAGGCGCCCCGGGCGTGGACGGCATGAAAACCAACCACTTGAAAGGGTACCTGAAAAGGCACTGGCCGAAGATCAAGCAGGACCTGCTAAATGGGGATTATCGTCCCTTACCGGTCAGAAGGAAGGAGATCGATAAACCCGATGGCGGTGTCCGTTTGCTTGGTATTCCCACGGTATTGGACCGCCTTATCCAACAGGCGATAGCTCAGGTATTGGAGCAGATCTGGGATCCGACCTTTTCTGAGTACAGCTACGGATTCAGACCAGGACGATCAGCCCATGACGCTGTCCTACAAGCCAAAGGCTATCTGCTGGACGGGTACACCCACGTGGTTGACATGGATTTGTCCAAGTTTTTTGACCGAGTTAACCACGACCGGCTTTTAAGCCGGCTGGCCACCAGGGTCCGGGACAAACGGGTCTTGAAATTGATCCGCCGGTACCTTACGGCCGGAACGATGATCGGGGGGCTTTGTCAGTCCCAGCATAGAAGGAACGCCCCAGGGTGGTTTATGCAAAGCTTTGCATAAACCACCTTATGCGAAGTTCGCGATTATGCAAAGTAAATCGCTTAATGTACAATATTTCCAACACATGCACTGAATTTATACTTTAACCGGTTATAATTTGCGATTTTGAAAATGATTGAAAATTTAACGCCAGTAAGGAATCCAACTCCTTTTTGTAGTCGCCGCTCGTCTCGGCAAGGCACTGTAGAATCGACTTAGAGAATGCTTCGAAGTCGGAATAATATTTCGAGTACAGGCATTTTTTCTTTACGAATTTCCACATTCTTTCGATCAGGTTGAGATTGGGAGAGTACGGTGGCAAAAACAATAGGTCAATGTTCAGCAGTTTTGCCGTATTTTGCACAAGTTTGCACTTTTGATACCTGGCATTATCAAGAACAATGGAAATCGGGAAATCACAGTATTTATCGCTGAGCTTAATCAATAGCTGACAAACGCTGTATGAATTGATGTAACCGGTATTGGTGATCGTAATCATCTCATGGGTGATGGCATCGAGAGCGCCAAGTACATTAAACCGCTTTCTGCCTGACGGCGCTTTGATGAATAGCCTGGCGAAACACCACAGGTAACCTAAAAAGGGTGCAAACACGAAATGCGCGGCATCCATAAAGAACAAGTGGCGCTGACCGGCCTTTGCCTGTTCTATTCTTGGCTCAAGGTCTTTTTTTTAAATTCTTCTTGGGCCTCGGGATCAGCACCCGAAGGGACTGATCCGACTTTGCGGTACTTCATGCCAAGCTTTTTTAGAAATACACCAACTTGGGTCTTGCTGCGTCGAATTCCGGTCAGCCTTTCGATTTCAGCAGCCGCTTGTGCAATATTGGCAACCGGATTGTCCCGAAAATGCTGTTCAATCGAATCGCTGTATGTTCCCAGGTCACTTTCAGGGCGATAGAAATTTACTTTTCTGACCTCATCAAGTCCGCCTTGCCGGTAAAGTCGCAGATATTTTGTCACGGCGTTGTCACAGGCTCCCGATATTTTGGCAATTTGTTTGCGTGGGAGTCCCTGGCTTTTTAGCCAGAGGACTTCCATCCTGCGCTGAACTCGGGGAATGGGATGATGAAATCGTTCATATTCAATAGTTTTAAGATCCTGCTCAGAGAACTCGACTTTTATCATTGTTTTCTCCCTGGTCATTTATGGTTCAATGCGTCCAGGGTAGTATGAAAAATAAAAGCCCAATTGTCCAGCTTTAAATTAACATCGGTAAAAATTATCGTATTTTATTGCCATTCACAGTATACTTTGCATAATATCACGACTACTTCAGATTTGAAAGCCATTCCAACAATGCAGCGTCTTTATTCCAATCGGGAAGATTGCTATCTACCAGAGTTGGATAGGCGTTTTCGATGGCCTGACGTTTCAATTCGGTATCACACTTTGCGTAAATTTCGGTGGTTTTGATATCCTCATGTCCGAGAAAATCCCTGATATAGATAAGGCTAACGCCAGCCTGCAGCAGGTGCATTGCTTTGCTGTGGCGAAACATATGTGGCGTCACTTTTTCCGGCATGCTTGCAGATATCTTTTTCGCCGAAACAACATACTGAGAGATGATGTAGGCAATGCCTTCCTTAGTGAGTTTGCTACGATGCTTGTTGACAAAAAGCGGATAGTCCTTTTTCCAATCTTTATCAAGGGAATGCTCCTGAAGGTAATGTTGAAGCAAGGTCAGAGTATTTTTCATTAGAGGAACTCTGCGCATCTTATTGCCTTTTCCAGTGAGGATAAGCAGTGCCGGATTGTCCACTACAACATCCCGTACCCTGAGATCGGCTAATTCCTGCACTCTGCATCCTGAATCATAAAGAACACTCAAAAGCGTCAGGTTTCGTCGGCCTTTCACGGTCATTTTATCCGGCTGTGACAGCAAAAATTTCATCGCCTCCGGTGTCAGATGTGGCGCCGACGGCTTGGAGGCCTTCTTGACCGGTATGGCAATGACCTTTTGGAAATGAAGGATTCCTGATGGTTCCTCGTATTGAGCATACCTGAAAAAGGAATGTATGGCTGCAAGCCTTTGGTTACGGGTTGCAGTGCTACATTTACGTTTCTTTTCAAGCCATTCGAGAAAATCAGCAATCATTACATGGGTCAGCATGCCCATGTTCAGCTTTTCGGCAGGTATATCCTTCTCTTCCTGACAGTAACGGAGTAGCAATTTAAAGGTATCACGGTAGGATGCTATCGTATTGTTACTGGCATTTTTCTGTCGAGGCAGATACACGGAAAGAAATCCAGTAAGGTGAGTTGCAAAATCAGTAGGTTTCATAGCCATTACCCTCCAGTCGAGGAATGATATCAGGATAACACCCTTCGAGTTTGATGGATATATCTGGAAAGATATCAGCTGTAAGTCTGAGGTAATAGGTTGTTTCCTCAAAGGAATCGTGTCCCATATATGTTTTCAGTACAGGAAGATATGCGGCAATGTCTTTCCCTTCCATCACCCATTTTTTCAGACACTGGCAGGCATATGTATGACGAAAATCGTGTACTCTCGGACCTTTTCCTCTTCCGCCATGAGAGATGCCGGCTCTCCACAGGAATCGCCTGAAATTGTGGTAAACATTTCCTACAGTCATTGGCTTTCCTTTAAGTCCTGGGAAAAACCAATCTAAAGTTTCCTAAATTCAATCAAGCCGCCATGCGCAGCAGTACGTCCACGAGAGAATTAAAGACGGATTTGCGTGGCACCGGGAAGAGCCTACCAAAATCCTTGTCCATCGCGGCCTTTGTAACGGATCGGCGGACATCCGAAAAGGCAAAATGACGGCGGCCGCCGACGGCATGCCGGCGAGATGGCGTTTTCTCGACCCGGCTGGCGTAAATCCAGGCGACGGTGGTCGCCAGCATGCAAAAGTGCAGATGGTTGCTGACGGCCTGCGGATGACGGCTTTGCGTGTCAGCGCTGCCGATGTCGTTTTTCAATTCCTTGAATAAGGCTTCGATCTTCCAGCGGGCCCCATAGTATTCGATAATCTGCTCAGCCGAAAGGGACAGGTCGGTGGAATAAAGTGCCACCCACTGTGTCTTACGATAGACCCAGACCACCTTGACCGCACATCGGATGGTCTTGAGCATCACCACGCGTTCATAGGCTACGATGTTCCGGTTGCGGCCATACAGGTTGACGATGTATTCTTTTGCCAGCGATTTGAATCGAACGGCCAACGCTGCCGCATTCCCCAGCTTGCGGCCATATTTACGCGGGCGGCCTTGTCGTCCGGTCGGAGGTGGCGGCAGTTCAAATATTGTGCTGTTGGATCGAAGCCTGGAAATCATATCCACCCATATGCCCAACTGTTTTTTCAATGGCTTCCACAGGCCGCCATTGCCGAACCATGAGTCGGTGATGATGACAATCCGTTTTCTGGGAAACACCGCGGCAATCTCACCGATCATGTCGACCGCCATGGCAAGCTTGCTCTTGAATGTCACTTCCGGTCCATTGCTGTCACGGTTCATTCGTTCGATGGTTTTCTTCAGGAGGTAGAAACGATAACTCAGCGGCAGACAGGCCCAACGTCCCTTGATCATCTTCAACAACCCCACAGCAACGATGTTCTGGGCCCACGGATACCTGGACTGGTTTTGCTTGGCAGCATGATCGAAAACCTTGTCGCAGGCGAAAATCTTCTTGCCTGTCTTGGCGTTGATACTGTCATCCAGAGCCAGCATTAACCGCCCACCGGTCGTTGGCAGCGGAATCAATTTCCACAGCGTGGGCCATAACCGTTGCCATGGAATCCGTGGGGATGCCATGAAGGTATAGAACTTTTTACGACTGATCCCGGAAAAGCCGAACACCGTCTTCAAGCACCGTAGAATGTTTGAGGTCCTCGATGAGGCGAAAGGAACAATGATCGCCACGATCGTGTATACGAACCATATTCCCCGTTCCTGACCTTTACTGGACTGAGCAAATTCGTTTTTGAGTTTTTCAAGGATGTCGTGTAGGATAAGCATGCGAGGCCTCCGGTTGGGTTGTTTGTTTGTGGAAGAAGAAACATACCACAACCGAGCCTCGCAATCAACATTAACATACTGTATTAACTAAATATTTGATCATATTGCCAAAAATCGGTCCCGATATCTGTAATGATTTCAATAGGTTACAGGCGACCGCCATTTTGCTAACCATCTGTTATTACAGGAAATATTAATATTCTTCAGTAGTACTCACCCCGCCGGGCTGCTTTCAAAAAGGGGAAACTTTAGAAACCAATCAGACCCCTTTGAAAGGTTATGCACATTTTCAGAGTAGTTCCGGCATCGACCGGTAAGCTCGTCTGACATGGCAACCAAACGGCTATTGTCTTTTTTTGAATGATGAATGCTCAGTATGCCTGCATCCGTATCCACATTTTCGACCTTCAGAAGTCTTGCTTCGGAAGACCGAAGGCCGCAGGCGTAAACTAGCCGGAAAAATACCGGCATGATGAGATGGCGATATGGACATTCACCGACGTAGCAGCATTGATCCGTCTGATGGAAGAATCGTTTCAGTTCATTTTCCGTATAGATGTGAGAAACATACTGCTGTCCCGCCGGGTAATATCCTTTTGGGAGGACGTATGCGCCAATTCCAATATTTTCCATATACACGGCAAGCTGCCGCAAGATAGAGGCTCTTGCACACTGATTGGCCTGTGCCTCATAGTTCCTTTTTGAGCACCACTCCAATACTATTTCCTTTGAAAGGATCGATGCTTCGGGATATTTTTCAGCGGTAAAGGAGGAAAATCTTGATAGATGCGCCGTTTCTGCCTCATATTTATACCCGACCGCTTGCTTCAAGCCGACATGGTTTTTGATATGCTCTGCAAATGGACCTCTGAACGGGTAGTTTCTCATGAGCCCACCTCCGGAGTATGCAGACAGCATTCTTTAAGCTTATTGATGCCCACCTTCAAATAGACTGCTGTAGCGTCCGTGTCCGTATGACCCAGAATATCCGAGATGACAGCAAGCGGTGTGTCATGCTCAAGCATTCTTGAAGCTGCCGTATGACGAAGAGAGTGCATACCACGGTGCTTCTTCAAAGTAGGCAGATGTGCAATCCGCATATAATCACGGATTATCTGATACAGATGATCATTTTCCGAAAAGGGAAGAAATGGCGCCACGTGCCTTACAAAAAGAACAGGCAAATCCACTTTTGGCCTGCCGTATTTCAGATAATCAATGACAGCCCATCCAACTTCGGAAGGAATCGGCAGGGTTACTGTTTCCCTTGTTTTTGATTGGATAAATGTCAGTTTCTTCGTTCCCCAGTCGAAACAACCAAAAGTGAGGTTTTTGATATCAGTGACTCTAAGACCCAACACGCAGGCAAGGAGGATAATGGCATAGTCCCGTTTTCCCTTTGGATTTCCTCGATCAATGGCGCCTATCAGTGCATCCAACTCTTCTTTCGTCCAAACGGATGGGATGCGTGTCTGTTTACGAGCCTGAATCATTGGTGTTTTAGAAGCCAGATCCGTTTGTAGGATGTTCTGTTCCTGCAAATACCTTAAAAAAGAACGTATGGAGCAGATGTTTTGTTCCACAGTCTTATAGGTGTAACCGGCCAGTGTTCGTATATACCCGTTGATAACAGGAAGCTCGACATCGTGACAATCACGGATTCCCTGGGAAACAAGATAATCCATGAAACGCTCCGATTGCTTCACGTAATGATTTACGGTTACTTTGGAATAATCCTTGTGCTCACAGTATCTTTTAAAATCCTTGATGACACCTATGTAATAGGAATCTGTAAGCAGTTTCCTATGTTTATAGTACCGTCTAAGAACAGTGTGGTGGAGTTGGAAGTCTCCAATCATACGGATGATGCGGAGTTCTTGCGTATCCTTCTGGGATAGGGTTTTATCAAAATCCTTTTCAAGGATCTGGTAGTGGTGTTCGACATAGTCGATTCCAAGTTGCTCGGAATAGAAAATCTCATCCCGCCCTTCAGCGAACTGAATAATTTTCTTCCAACGGTTGCGGTAAAACTTCATGGAGCCTTCGGTGTAACCGAGCCGAAGTATACTGTGAATGGCAATAAAATACGATAATTTTTACCGATGTTAATTTAAAGCTGGACAATTGGGCTTTTATTTTTCATACTACCCTGGACGCATTGAACCATAAATGACCAGGGAGAAAACAATGATAAAAGTCGAGTTCTCTGAGCAGGATCTTAAAACTATTGAATATGAACGATTTCATCATCCCATTCCCCGAGTTCAGCGCAGGATGGAAGTCCTCTGGCTAAAAAGCCAGGGACTCCCACACAAACAAATTGCCAAAATATCGGGAGCCTGTGACAACGCCGTGACAAAATATCTGCGACTTTACCGGCAAGGCGGACTTGATGAGGTCAGAAAAGTAAATTTCTATCGCCCTGAAAGTGACCTGGGAACATACAGCGATTCGATTGAACAGCATTTTCGGGACAATCCGGTTGCCAATATTGCACAAGCGGCTGCTGAAATCGAAAGGCTGACCGGAATTCGACGCAGCAAGACCCAAGTTGGTGTATTTCTAAAAAAGCTTGGCATGAAGTACCGCAAAGTCGGATCAGTCCCTTCGGGTGCTGATCCCGAGGCCCAAGAAGAATTTAAAAAAAAGACCTTGAGCCAAGAATAGAACAGGCAAAGGCCGGTCAGCGCCACTTGTTCTTTATGGATGCCGCGCATTTCGTGTTTGCACCCTTTTTAGGTTACCTGTGGTGTTTCGCCAGGCTATTCATCAAAGCGCCGTCAGGCAGAAAGCGGTTTAATGTACTTGGCGCTCTCGATGCCATCACCCATGAGATGATTACGATCACCAATACCGGTTACATCAATTCATACAGCGTTTGTCAGCTATTGATTAAGCTCAGCGATAAATACTGTGATTTCCCGATTTCCATTGTTCTTGATAATGCCAGGTATCAAAAGTGCAAACTTGTGCAAAATACGGCAAAACTGCTGAACATTGACCTATTGTTTTTGCCACCGTACTCTCCCAATCTCAACCTGATCGAAAGAATGTGGAAATTCGTAAAGAAAAAATGCCTGTACTCGAAATATTATTCCGACTTCGAAGCATTCTCTAAGTCGATTCTACAGTGCCTTGCCGAGACGAGCGGCGACTACAAAAAGGAGTTGGATTCCTTACTGGCGTTAAATTTTCAATCATTTTCAAAATCGCAAATTATAACCGGTTAAAGTATAGCTCCTGCTCCAAATCCTGTAAAAGCTCTTCCAATGGTTTCTTTTGCATAAAAAGTATCTCCTTATAATGATTTTTTGAGCTTTTGCTCAGTCTCATTGGCGGAGATTATGCTTATTAAATCAAAAAGAAACCCTTGAATTAAGACGAATTTTATGGCTTACTTTGCATAATTACTTTCTTTGCATAAGGTGGAATCGTTTCACCGGTTTTAGCCAATGTTTACCTGCACTTTGCGCTGGACTTATGGTTTGAAAAGGTTGTCAAGGCTCACTGCAAAGGTGCAGCCATGATAATCAGATACGCAGACGATTTCGTCTGTGCCTTTCAATACCGTGGGGAAGCAAAGTGGTTTTTCGAGATGCTACCGGATCGGCTGGGTAAGTTCGGACTATCGGTAGCTCCGGAGAAGACGGGTATGATGCGCTTCAGCAGATTTCATCCGAGCCGAAGCAGGCGGATAGTCTTTTTGGGTTTTGAGACGTACTGGACCTACGATCAAGATGGAGAAGTCCGAGTGATGCAGCGCACTGCGCGTAAGAAGTTGCAAAGTGCCTGCCGCCGCATCAAAGATTGGATTAAGCGCAACCGTCATTTGAAAGGGATAAAATTCATAACGGCACTAAACCGTCGATTGCACGGTCATTACAATTATTACAGCGTGGTCGGCAACTCGAAGTCGTTGTGGAAGTTTTACAGTTGGGCGGTCGAATGTGCATTCAAGTGGCTGAATCGTCGAGGTGGGAAGCGGAGGAGCTTTACTTGGAAAGTTTTCCTTAGTGCTATTGAGCGCCTCGGGATTGCGAAACCCAAGCTACCAGTATCGACCAAGCGACATCGGGTGTTTTCCTGAAGCGGATGCTTTACGCGAAAGCGAGTACAACCGAGGAACCGGATGCGGGAAAACCGCACGTCCGGGACTGTGCGGGGGGCGCTGGGTAACCGGCGTTCCTACCGCGAGAGGTATCTATTGATGGAGTAAAGTGATTTGAAATAGCATGATAGCCGTGATACTGTATATTCATGATACAATCATTTAAATCAAAAGCTTCGGAGGATATTTTCAATGGCAAAGCAACTAAGGCCGCAAGAAAAATTTGTCCTCAGAACCTCTGGGGCATTGCGTCAAGAAAGCTCGATCAATTGGATTCCGCTACGACACTCGATGAACTCCAAGTTCCTCCTGGGAATAGGTTAGAAGCACTATGAGCAGACAGGAAAGGACAACATAGCATCCGCATAAACAACCAATACCGCATTTGTTTCATATGGGCTGAGAATGGCCCGAAAGATTTTGAAATTACAGATTATCATTAAAATATAATTATATGAGGGTACAATGATACGAATACCTACACATAGGACACCGACCCACCCTGGGGAAATGCTGCTGGAAGAATTTTTAAAGCCAATGGGCATAACCCAGCGTAATTTAGCTAACGCCATCAACGTTCCTTATCAACGGATTAATGAAATAATCAATGGCAGGCGTGGTATTACGCCCAGCACGGCTTTAAGGCTGGCTAAGGTTTTTGGGGTTTCAGCTGATTTTTGGATGAATATTCAACTCAGATGGGATCTTTATTTCGCAATGAAATCTGAATCAGATGCATTGAATGATATAGAACCGCTGCCTTTGAACCACCTTGATACGAATTAGTCCAAAGCCCAATATGGCGCTGGACACGGACTGAGTCTACGCTGGCGCTCCGTCCCGGCAAGGTCAGCTTGTCGTTAAGGTGCGACACGATGTCGCACAATTGGCTGATTGGCAGGGCCTTCACGGTGCCTTGACCAATCCCAGTATTCCCCTGCTGGTACTCTATGAGGCATGCTTGCTGCGCGCTGTGCAGTTGGTTTGGAGCCCTTTTCGACAATGTACCAAATCACGCGTTTTCGGGAGGGGTGGAAACCGTGAGGTGGATACCTTCCTGGAAGCCTCATCCGGGTAAGGGAGGCGAGACGGTTTCCCCCAGTTCCCGATAATAGGTGGAGACCGCCTCACGGGCCACGGCCAGGCCCCGGTGCACAGGCATGTAAATCATGGTTTCGGGGCCGGCCAGGGCGGACCGAATGGTGTCGGCGGCATATTCCAGGCCGGCCCGGGTGGGGTTGGCATCGGTCAGGTCGAGGATCGCCTCGCCCCGGGACATCCGTTCGTCAAGCGCTGTTCCCAACGGATGGGGGGCGGCATTCCAATCAAATCGTTTCGAATACATGGGCGTGGCAGCCCTTTCAAGGTAGTACTATGACTTCTTTCTCTCAGCGAGTATTTTCGCGGTTGAAACATGTGGCTTGTTTTTCATCGCAACCCGCTTCGGTTTGGGCTTTTTGGGACCTCGAGGATGCTTCTGGTACTTTGATAATTTTACGTTGCCAGCTAATTCTTCAAGCAACCGAACCAGATCACTTTCTGGCATGTCTCTAAAAACGACCCAATGGTCGCTTTCGATAACGATCATCATCCCTTGGTAGACGCCTTCGATTTCATTGGCGATGTAATAACCAGATACGTTCCGTTCTATGAAATCGACACCGTGAACACTGCCCAGTGCTGCTTTTACAACGGACATGCTGATATAGGCGACCAGAGCAACGCAAAAACCGAAAAGAGCGGCACGAGGATAGCCCAATGCATTAATTTCAGAGTTTAAATATTCAGCGAGACGCTGAAAGGCCGTTTCGATGGTCCATCGATCCCGATACAACCGGGCAACTGTTTTAGCGTTTGCTGCGCTCTTTGATAGATTCGTGATGATGAAAATCTCGGTATCACCATCACGGGTTTCACCCTTCAGCTTCACGCGAATCCGCCTGAAGGCGTGCTCTTCGCCAGCTTCATCACGAACCCGGATGGGTTGCTCGTATACGGTTCCTGTTTCGATTTTGCCGATATATTTTTCCTTTCCAATTAGCTCGAGAGGATAATTCCCATGCTCACGGATAATGAACCACGCATCCCGCTTATCGATGCCGCAGGTGAATTCAACCACGCAGAAATTGCGATCGGCAACCCAAACATCATCGGCAACAATAGTTTCAAGCACCGTTTTCAATAATGAGCGTTCTTGCGCATGGCCGTCTTCGCAAGGAAACACATCGATGGGCAGGTGCAACATCGAATCGTACACAACCAATGATTTCCCCGGAAGAGGACCTGAGGCTATGGACCGCAACTCTTTGATTCGGTGATGGCTCTTTTCGATACAGTTGCCATCAAGCAGTTTGATTCGTTTGCCAGGCAAAGGGGAGTTTTGTTTACCCAACAATCTTTGAATAATAGGTTCCACCTGCTCGGCGGCATATCGGACCAAAGCTGCCGATGTACTTGGTTCCATGCCGTTCAACTTATTGTAGATTGAGGTAACTGAAACGGCAATATCCTCTTTTGAAGCCTGGAAGGCTGCGTGAATTGATCGCTGGCTTCCCTGAACGACCTGGCTCATCAGGTAAAAAAGCGTCGAAAACAAAAGGTCCCTTGTGTATTGTTCTTTAGCGGTGTTCTCGAACCATTCGTCCAATTGCTCAGGATTCAGTACCTTCTCCATCAAACCACGAGCCATGACAGAAATCGGAGAATTCTTGATGAACGGCGTAAAAACAGGACTCAACATGATGTCACCTCCCAAATAATACAGTTTTTCTTTTTTACTGTATATTTTGGGGGTGGGTTTGTCCAGCATTTATTTAATAAGTTCATCCAGTTATGAATGGTCTTTTAGTGCTACCTTGAAAGGGCTGATGGGCGTGGTTATCTTCGGAGTTCAGAATCATTGTAGGCCCGGGCATTTATCCAGAGCCATTCCGTGACAAAAACAACCCCTGGATCTTCACCTACGACCAAGCCAAAACCATTTTAATGACAACGGGGGAGCTTATCAAGGAGGTAGTGTTGAAAGTAGGGAAATGAATTTGATATATCTTTACTGGTGTTCTCCCGAGGAGCATGTTCAATAATCTACAACTTTGGGTTTTTTTATGGGGGAAATTTAAAGGATCTTTTCCTAAAACCTAGGCTGTACGATTCCCTTAAACTGCCTTTTTCGGCCTTAAAAACATCGATTTAAGACCAAAAAACGGCCCTGATCTTGGTCTAAAACCACGGCAATTAAGCATCCAGCTTGGTCCGACCCCCGACCATACCAAAACATTTCCCTGTACATCACCACAATGCCGATCACCACCCCGACATAGATGGTTAGAAAACGCCAGCACAAGGTCAGTGGCACGATATCCTGTTTCTGCACCAGTTGAGCGAAGAGGAGCCCGTAGCCGCCTTCGGCGACACCCGCCGCACCCGGTGTGGGAGCAAAATACATGAAGAAGGTCACCACCACCTGTAAGGCCAACACGGTCAATACCGGGGCCTGGTACCCCAGCGCCCTGACCAGCACAACGGAAAACGAGAAAAGGAGCAGCAGGAAAAGCACCGTAAACAGAACGGAAAGAACCGCCCAGCCGGGACTGGTTCTGAAATAGCGTTTAAACCCGCCGGAAAACAGGTCCAGTTCCCGCGAAACCCTCAAAAGCCATTTTCTGAACCGACGCCGCGATACCATTTTCGCTGCATTGAGAAGATACAAACACCGAAACATCCAGCGTTTGATGATCCGTATTCTAAATAGAATAATCCAGAAGACGGCCAGGTAGGCACATGAAACCCCAGTGATGCCGTATAGGAGGTTCCGATGAACAAACATGCGAAATTGATAAGGCTCAACCCAAATGATGACTGGTGTGAGCGTGAACAGGATCAAGGCCGCCAGGATGGTACGGATCGACGTGGCCGCTGTCGCCTCCCCGACGGGTATGCCCTTTTGTTTCATGAAATAGATTTGGACCACACCGCCGCCGGTGGCAAGTGGTGTGACGTTGGATACAAAGATATTCACAAAGACCAGCTTGACAATATATCCAAACGCGATGCGAAACCCCATCGCCCGGATCACACAATACAGCCGCAGACCATCGGCCAGGAAATATAGAACCAGAAGAATTGTGAACCAGCTGATAACGGTAGGCGAAAGGAGACTGGATGGTATTCGTAGCTGCCCCCCGGAAAAGTAGTGATGAACAAAGAACAGGGTGGCAAAAGACATTGAGAAGAACAGCCCTGCAAGCCCGAAATAACTCAGGACCCGTCGGGAAATAGCAAAAGGAATTAGCTGTATGCTTTTCACCGTCGCCACGTATTCAGAAGGAGGCCCATCAACGCCAGCACAGCGAAGGCCGCACCCACGTAAAAGGTGAAAGCGGCACCGAAGCGGTCCCACAGCATCCCCGCGGCGGCGCTGGCCATCAACATGGCGATGCCGCTGACCAGGTTGAAGAATCCATAAGCCGTTCCGCGCAGATCGACGGGGGCGGTATCGGCAACCATTGTCGCAAGCAATCCCTGGGTAATCCCCATATGAAGGCCCCACAAGGACACCCCGACAGAGACGGTGAGCCAATGGTCGCCGGCGGCCAAAACCAAATCGGCTGTGATCAGGACCATCAAACCCAGCGACAGCAGCGTGCTGTGGTTCATTCGATCCGACAGTCTGCCAAACGGATAGGCAGCTCCCGAATAGACCAGGTTCATGGCCACCATCACCAGAGGAACGTATGCTACCGGAATACCTGCCTGTCGGGCGCGTAGCACCAGGAATGCCTCACTGAATCGTGCCAAGGCGAACACCGCACCGATGCCGACCACCCACCAGTAAGGACCGCTCAGGCGTTTGATATTTTCGCGGCGAATCGGATTTGTACGCTTCTCACCAATGTGCCGCTCCGGCTCGCGTACGCCGAACTGCAGCAAGAAGACAGCCAGCAGGCCCGGGACGACAGCGACCCAGAATACGGCACGGAAGTCATTGGCCCAGAGCAGCATCAGGCCCACCGCCAGGAGCGGGCCGAGGAGGGCTCCGACCGTGTCGAGGGATTGGCGCAGGCCGAATGCTGCCCCACGCATTTTAGCCGGTGCGATATCCGCCACCATTGCATCGCGCGGAGCTCCCCGCACCCCTTTCCCGACACGATCCAGAACGCGCGCTGTAAGGACAATGGCCGCGGTTGGAGCGATGGCAAACAGCGGCTTAGTCAATGCGCCCAGGGTGTACCCGAAGACAGCCAGCGCCTTGCGCTTGCCCAGGTAGTCGCTGAGGGTGCCGGAGAAGACTTTCACCGTTAGGGCGGTGGACTCGGCCACCCCCTCGATCAGGCCCACCGTGAGTGCGCTCGCACCCAGGGGGCCGACTATGAACAGGGGCAGCAGGCTATGGATCATCTCGGATGAAATGTCCATGAGCATGCTCACTAGGCCGAGCGCCCAGATGCTGACCGGAATATGCTTGGGCGGGGTGTTCGTGCTCATAACCTACTTTGCGTCCTCCTGAATTCGTATAGCGCGGCATTGCCATTTACGCCAATACAAAAACACGATGACGCCGCACCCGGCTGTCAAAATCAATGTGACCCAACAATTCCAGGATACCCCCCACTGTCCAATGGCATTTGATGGTATCGTGCCCCATTGCCCTGCCCAGTATCCGTGAATGTGTCCTGCATAAACATGATCCACGCCATATTCTTCAAATATGGAGAGCAATTGATCCGCAGTCTGTTTGCGAAGAGCATGGTTATTGCCGCTACCTCTCGGGTCGCAAGCGGTAATGCGGTCGATTCTCTTGTTCCACCAGCAGATCGGACAGGTTGTCCTTGTGAGTAAAGTCAAACACTCAACTTCTCCGACTTCAGTGCATAGGCCACGGCAATACCGACCAGGAATCCGGCCGCCAGGTTGGTGGCCAGCGTGATTCCCAGAACGAGAATCGGCACGAACAACTCTTTGCGGGTCTGCATATCCAGAAGCGTGAGGCTCAACTGCCCGCCGGCGAAGATCAGCAGAATGCCCAACGCGGACATGGGCAGCAGGTAGATGACGCCCATGAGATGGTTGCCCAGAAAGAGTGTCAGGGCGATGAAGATGGTGCCGATGATCAGGTTGGAACCGGCCGTGCGGGCGCCGAATCGATACCGTGAGGCAAGGCCGCCGGCACCGTGGCACATGGGCATGCCGCCCAGGAAAAAACTGATCAGGCTGGCCAGGGCCATGCTGATGCAAAGGGACCGGTAGGTGACCCGGTGTCCATCGTCCGGAAAGTACTGACGCGACAGGTCGGCATTGGCCACCACCGCGTTGCCGAGGGTCATCGGAATCTGCGGCAGTACCAGCACCAGCAGGGCAAAGGTGAAATCACCGGCCGAGGGAATCCCGAAAGGCAGCCATTCGGGCAGGTAAAGGCCGAACTGGATCTGTCTCAGACCCTCTCCCGTTCCCAATAATAGACCGGTACCAATCCCGGCGCCAACCACGACAATGGCTGCGGGCAGGCGTCGGTTATCCAGCAGCAGAAGGGTGAGAATCCCCAACAGGGTGCCGATCACCAGACCGATGGGCACCGGACCGACCGCCTGAACGTTCAGAAAGGGCTCGGCCGCCTGGCGCAGGGCCTGAAATGTCGAGGTGCCCAGCACCAGTTTTATACCCTGGGAGACCAGCAGGACGCCGGTGGACAACTGGACGCCGCGGATCACCGGTTTGGGAATGGATCGGCCGATCGGCGTGATGATGCCCGTGCCGCCGATGATCATCAGAACAATAAAAATCCACAGGCTCGAAGCCTGGATCTGGCTGGCGGAAATTCCGGTGGCGATGGCATAGGCACCGATCACCTTCATGGGTTCGACGGGGGTGGTGACGTTGAAGTAGAGACCTGAAAAAATATAAAACAGGCCGACACCCGCAAACAGGCCCAGGGGATTGAGCCCATTGATCAGAATCATGCCGATGGAAAGGGGCAGGAGGGTGCCCAGATCGCCCAGGGAGCCGGCCAGTTCCATACGATTGAACCGATAGCCGCGATGGCTGGCCGATCGTTGAATGGCCACGTCTTGGTTTCCATTCATATCCACCTCCCGGAATGACCCACCGGTGTCTGCCGGCGATGGTTCTCCCTTTGGAAGAATAGTGGGATGATTCATTGACAAACAGACACGAATAATATTTTAATCGTGATAGTAAAATGGCATTGCTCAATTGTCAAGCAGATGTTTATGGTTGGCGTCAGGCCATTTGGAATCAACCGACCCATTGGATGCGACAACATGGGAAAAAAAGAACAGGACCACAAAGCCGACCCCCCGCCCGCTCAACGATTGCCTTTGAAGGAGCAGAACCCCCATGGGCGGATATTTTCGGCACCGGACCAGGATAAGTGCCTGGACGCCGTTCAGCTTCATCAACTGGAGGCGTCCTTCCGGGACTGGGCCGGGTCAGCCAGGCGTGCGGATGTCCGCTTGGCCCGCCGACGTATTCTGCTTATTTTTCTGCTGATCCGCTATACCGGGGCGAAACTGAGCGAAGTGTTGAACCTCGATCCGGAAGAAGACATCGATTGTGAAAAACAGAGGATTTGTTTCGGACGCCGGCAGGCGGATCCGGGGCGCCTCCCACGTAACGTTCAGGTCTCCGAAACGCTTTTCGGCGAGATCCAGGCGCTTACCGCCGACTTGTATGCCACGGACGCCTCGCGGGGCACGCTGCGTGTCGATCCGGGATTTGTGCGGCGCAAATTCTACGAGCGTGCCGAGGCCTGCGGGATCGCCAAACAGCTGGGCGCGCCGGAACTCTTACGCAAATCGCGGGCCGTTGAATTGATGCAGAGCAACATGCCGTTGCCGGCGGTTCAGATGCTGTTGGGGCATTCCACCCCCAATCTGACCTCCGCCTATGTCTCCTTTTCCGAGGAGGACATTCAGCAGGTCACCCGTTTTTTCATGGAGAAGGAGTCGGCACGCAAAACCAGCGCCCGGAACACGTTTTTCGGAAAGATCCAGTCCATCGGCAAAGGAGATATCCAGGCCCTGGTGGAACTGTTGACCATCGGCGGCCATCGGATTGCAACGGTGATTACCCGGGACAGCTGCCAGCGCCTGGGACTGAAGGTCGGTGCGTTGATCACCGCCGAAGTCAAGGCGCCCTGGGTGATGCTGCAAAAACGCGAGCGCCAGCCCCAATGCAGTGCCGACAACATCCTGGCGGGGATTGTCGAACGGGTCAACCGGGGTGAGATCAATACGGAATTTATCGTACGGCTGTCAGACGGGACCGAGGTCTGTTCGCTGGTGACCACCGAAAGCGGCCATCGCCTCGGTCTCACAACCGGTGATCCGGTGTGGGTTTTCTTCAACAGTTTTTCGGTGGTGCTGCTGGCTGAATGAAAGCGAATCAAACCGCCAAGCACTCTACCAGCAGCGTCTATTCCGCCGCCTCGAATTTGGGAAGAATGCCCCTCATGCTTGATCGTAATTATTATCTATAGCCCTCCCATGCATAGATATTTAGTTTCAACATACTCTTCAATTCCGTATTTGGAGCCTTCACGGCCAATGCCAGATTGTTTGACGCCGCCAAAAGGCGCTACTGCCGAAGAAACAAGGCCGGTGTTGATTCCTACAATGCCCGCCTCCAGGGCCCCGGCTACACGCCAGACGCGGGCCTGGTCCCGGCTGTAGAAATATGCCGCCAGGCCGAATTCGGTGTCATTGGCAAGGCGAACCGCTTCCCCTTCAACCTCGAAGCGCAGCAGTGGTGCCACCGGCCCGAAGGTTTCTTCCTTGGCGATCAGCATGTCAGGAGAGACATTGCAAAGGACCGTAGGTTGGAAAAAAGTGCCGCCCAAGGCATGACGCTGTCCACCGGCAATCAGATTGGCCCCGTTTGCCAGGGCATCTTCAATATGCTGTTCCACTTTTTCAACCGCAGCCTGACTGATCAGCGGCCCCTGCTCCACGCCGGGAGTCGAACCGTTTCCTACCGTCAACGCCTGGGTGGCGGAGGCGAGCTTTTCGGCAAATTCCGCATAGACGCTCTCCTGAACAAAGATCCGGTTGGCGCAGACACAGGTTTGACCGCTATTGCGGAACTTGCAGGCGATCGCCCCCCGGACTGCCGCATCCAGGTCGGCATCGTCGAAAACGATAAACGGCGCGTTGCCGCCCAGTTCCAGGGATATCTTTTTGATGGTACCGGCGCAGTCGCGCATCAGTCGGCGACCGATCTCCGTTGAACCGGTGAAACTGATTTTTCGTACCAGGGGGTTCTGTGTGAACACCCGGCCAATCACCGATGATTGGCCGGTAACCACATTGAATACCCCTTTAGGGATGCCGGCCCGTTGGGCCAGTTCCGCCAGGGCCAGGGCCGTTAAGGGGGTCTGACTGGCCGGTTTGACCAGCATGACGCAGCCGGCAGCCAGGGCCGGGGCCGCCTTGCGGGTAATCATGGCGGCAGGAAAATTCCATGGTGTGATGGCAGCACAAACGCCAATCGGTTCCTTGGTTACCACGATGCGCGTTCCTGGTTGCTGGGCGGGGATGGTGTCCCCATAGACGCGCTTGCCCTCTTCGGCGAACCACTCGATAAAGGAGGCGGCATAGGCGATTTCGCCGCTGGACTCCGTCAGGGGCTTGCCTTGCTCGGCGGTCATGATGGCAGCCAGATCGGCTTGGTTGGAAATCACCAGATCGTACCATCGGCGCAGCGCCTGGCTGCGATCGGCGGCGGTCCGCCTGCGCCATGCCGGCAGAGCGGTTGCGGCGGTTTCCACGGCCGCGGTCACTTCCTCGTGGCTCATATCCGGTACGCTGCCCAAAACAGAGCCATCTGCGGGATTGGAGACGGTGATAATCGCCCCGGAGCGGGCGTTTTCCCATTTGCCGTTGATATAGCATTGCTGACGGAAAAGCGATTTGTCAATGAGCTTGAACATGATGGGGCATATCTCCTGGATGAACCATTTGTTTGAAACGCCGTGACGTTTTTACACAAGCGTTTAATATTTAAGGATCGGGAATTTTATTAATTGAACAAAATTGTTTGTTCTTGCGCCCGTCTTCCGCGTTGCATCAACGGTCACATACTCCCAGTATGCAACCGTTGATGCGCCTTGAAGACGAACACAAGCCCCGCGCAATTACGTCCAATGAATTTCATCCCTGATCCTAAGTGATGCCGGGACTCCGTTCGCGGCCCAGCCACGTTGGGCATAGTAATCGGTCAGCATGGCGGCCTTTTCCGTGACCTGATCGGCGGGGATCATGCCGGCTAGCTCGGGTTTGTAGAAGGTCGTGCGCAGGTGGCAGGCGCCGCGGGGGGCCGTGCCGAAGGTCAGGCCCATCCCCTTGAGCACCCGGGGATCGTAACCCGCCGGCTCCATGCCCTTCACATGCACGGCCAGATCCTCGACGCCCCAGGCCCGGGACGCCGCCCGGATGCCGCTGGCGAGGATATCGCCGATGCCTTCACGCCGGGCGATCATTTCGATCAGGATAAGGGATGATGCACGGGGCCGGCACAGGCGGCCCCGTTCAACAAGTGCCGGCGTGCGGCCTGCTATCAGTTCAGGTCATGGGTTACCTGAACGAAGAACTTGATGCCGCGCTTGGCCAGTTCATCGAAATACATCTGGGGATCGATGACCGACTCGCCGGAGAAGAATCCCTTCTCCTTGATCTTGCCCGCGCCCAGAAGACGCGTGGTCACGGCACCGGGATAGCCGACGGTAAAAGGCCCGCAAGCCATGTTCCACTTGGGATAGGGATGCAGGAGGGTCTCGACCTGGTAGGTCAGGCGACGGCCGTCCTTTTCACCGACAACAATTACGCGGATATCCTTGTGATCGTCATGGGTCTGGGGAACCGATCGATCCAGGTACTGAACCGGTTTTTCCACCATGGCGATGAGCAAATCGCGGGGAGCCACCGGATGGCCCTTGATCATGATCGGATCGGTGGATCCGAAACCGTTATCCAGCAGGAATCGTAATTTCTCTTCGAAGAGTTTGGGCAACGCCAGCCGGAAACTCACGTTCTTGATCCCCTTGTGGGCGAAGGCCAGTGGAATGGTGGCCACTTCGGAATGGACCACGTTGTACACCATCTGGCGGCCCACCGGTTCGGCGAAATCGATCATCTCTTCGCCGGAAAAGGCCGGAAGCTCCAGTATCTCACCGTCCCTGAACTCGAAATTGTTGATCGTGAATTCATCGATAATCGTGTCCATGGCGTATTGCGGGACGATCTGATTGCCTTTTACCAGGCGGTTGACGATACCTGAATAAATTCTCACCGTCTCCACCGAGTCCAGGCGGTCGGCGGCGTATTTGGCCATCACGTTGACCATCCCCGGCGCCACTCCGGACCCCACGATGCCGGTGATACCGGCGTTTTTGAAGTCCTCGTGCCGGGTCAACTGCTCCTTGGCCCAGTGGTAGAGCCCGCCCAGGTCGGTATAGTTGGTACGCGAGGCAATGCAGGCATCCATGACCGGCATGTTCAGTTTGTGGGTCGAACAGTTGATGACGGCGTCGTAGTCGTTCAGGGCGGCGGCCAGTTTCTCGGTATCCAGGACATCGATGACCTTGGATTCGACCTTCTCGGCGTGTACCAGTTTGACGCGTGCCTCCAGGGCCTCGGGGAGTGCATCGATCAACAAGAGTTTTTCTACGGATTCATCCTCGGCAAAATCGTAAACGGCCCCCAGGGCCTGTCTTCCGGCACCGCCAACAACGGCAATCTTCATGACTATGCTCCTTTTAGGAATAATACATTTATTAACGACGACCGACTTCATGCCTGACGCCGAACAGGGGATTCCGGCCGGCAAGCTGCCGCGGGTTCACGCAAACGGCAGGGTACCGGTCTTGATTCTTTCCGCAGCGCGGAATCCATGCATAGCAACGGATGTGCCAGACCATAAATCTTTTCAACAAACTAAAATAAAAGGAATTTCGATGATTTCGGGTGGGTGTCGATACAATTATGAATCGCTATCTCTGAAGATGGCGGGAACAGACCCGGATGTCCGGCCAAGCCGATACAAATTCGAATCAGGTATCTTTTCCGGCCAATCCATATTTTTTCAGTTTCCTAACGATCGTGGGTTGGCTGACCTCGAGCTGGGCTGCCATCTGGCGTGTGGAGGGGAACCGGGCAAACGCCCGGCGCAGGATTTCCCGTTCGACCGCTTCAAGCTGCGCTGTCAGGCCCTGGGCGGGATCAAGGCCGTATTGGACCGGTGGCGGAGCCGTTGCGGCAGGTAGGGGTTCGCCGTAGTCGTCGCGCGCGGTTGCCGGCGACGCATCCGGTTCTCCCATGACCACGAGACGGCGGATCAGGTTCTGCAGCTCACGCACGTTGCCTTCGAAGGGATGGGACCGGAGAAATTCGAGGGTGCGGTAGGAGAGGCGTCTGTCGAGGTTATATTTCGCGTTGTACTTTTTTAAAAAGCTGTTGGCCAGCTTGAGGATGTCTTCCGGCCTTTCGCGTAAGGGTGGGATATGGATAATGAAGCTGTTCAGGCGATAGTAAAGATCCTCGCGAAAGGTTTTCTCCTTGGCCTTGGCCTCCAGATCATGGTTGGTGGCGGCGACGATCAGGCAGTCGATCATGCGCGCCTGTGTGCCACCGACGCGCATGACCATGTGATCGTCAAGATATTTCAAAAGCTTTGCCTGAACCGAGATGGGCATGTCACCGATTTCATCGAGGAACAGCACCCCGCCGTGGGCCAGTTCCAGCAGGCCGGCCTTTCCCTTTTGGCGCGCACCGGTGAAGGCCCCGCCCTCGTAACCGAACAGTTCGGCTTCCAAAAGGGTCTCGGGAAGTGCGGCACAGTTAATTTGAATGAAGGCTTTTTTCGAGCGGTTGCCGTTTTTGTGGATGAATTTGGCCAGCATCCCTTTGCCGGCGCCGGATTCGCCCAGAATCAAGATGTTGGAGGCGTCCATTTTGGCCAGCTTAAAGGCAACGCGAAGGATCTGCACCATTTTGTCGTTTTCCGCCACGATATCCTGATCCTTCAATTGCAGCATATCGATCTCGGCCAGCCGGTCCTCCAGTTTCTGGGCCTTCATCCGGATCTGTTCCAGCTCTTCGTTGATCGCATTCAGACGGGTCATGTCCCGTCCATTGCTGACCACCATGGAGATATCGCCGTTTTCGTCAAATACGGGCGTAGCGGTCATCAGCACGTATTTCCCGGTCCGTTTGATGTACTGCAGGGCGCTGATCTTGCGACCGGTGCGGATAACTTCGGGGGTAACATTGTGATCGACGAGGCCTTTGTCTTCCATGATGGAGACATGCTTTCCGATCACCTCCTCGGCCTTGACGCCGTTGAGCCTCTCCGAGGACTTATTTACGGTGATCACCGTGCCGTTGCCGTCGCAGACCCAGATGCCGTCCGAGCTGTTGTCAACTATAGCGGTCAATTGCCGGTTCAAGCGTTTGACCGAATCCAACTGGCTGGCGGCTTCCTCGAAGCGTTCGATCTTGTCCAGGCTGCACACCGCTCCGGTTATCTTTCCGCTGGCTTTCATGCAGGTTACATGGACCACGATGTCGACGTGTTTTCCCTGAAGGTGCTTGTCCAGCTGCGGCTCGCCGGTTTTCAGACAGCGCTCCACCAGCCGGCCGGTCAACGGCAGGTGCGTACCGATGGCCTCGCCCGGGCACAGCCGGCCGGAGGGTTTGAGAATGCCCCGGGCCTGGGGGTTGACCCACTGAATGCGGCCTGCCCGATCCATGACGATGATCCCGCAGTTCATGGACTCGAACACTTGGTGCAGAGTGATTTCGTTCATTTCAGCCATCGGTACGTTCCTTTTATATCTTTTTCCCGTTGCAAAATCCCTATGTAGTACGATCTGAATCCGCTGACAAGCCGATCGATACAAAAATGAATCATGGCGATGTTCAATCCTTGCAGATACAGGCGCCACAAGGCGCTTTCAGTACTTTTTTCTGATGGTTCGCTTTTTGCTTTGGACCTTCACGACCATCCGTCGACGTGCGCACGTCGGATAGCGGAACGTAAAACGCCTTCATACTGTAGATGCCCCGGAAGTCGCATGCCGGGGTGAACCGAAAGGAGTAACACAACCGATGAACACCTATGATGTTGCCGTCATCCCTGGAGACGGCGTGGGGCGGGAAGTGGCCGACGAAGGGCTGAAAATCCTGGACGCCGTGGCCGACAAATTCGGCTTCGGGGTCAAGACCGTGAACTACGACTGGGGATGCAACTACTACCTCAAGCATGGGGCGATGAATCCCGCCGACATGCTGGTCACCCTGAAGGACTTCGATGCTATCTTTCTGGGCTGTATCGGCGATGCCGGCAAGGTACCGGATCACGTCTCCCTGTCCCTGTTGCTTGAAATCCGCAAGGGGTTCGACCAGTACGTCAACCTGCGTCCCATCCGGCTCTACCCGGGAATCCAGACACCGGTTCGAACGGCCACGTCCCAATCCGTGGATTTCGTCGTGGTCCGTGAGAACACCGAGGGAGAGTATTCCCGGGTCGGCGGTTTTTTTAAATCGGATACCCCGGACGCCTTCGCCCTGCAAACCGGCGTGTTCACCCGCAAGGGATGTTCGCGGGTGATGGATTACGCCTTTCAACTGGCCCGCGAGCGCAAGATGCTCGGCGTGGGCCAAACCGTCGGCAGGGTGACTAACTGCTCGAAATCAAACGCTCTCAATTACTCCATGGTCTTCTGGGACAAAATTTTCGATCAGGTGTCTGCCGGCTATCCCGACGTGACCACCGATACCGCGTTAGTGGATGCCATCACCATGTGGTTTGTCAAGAATCCGGAGCATTTCGATGTGATCGTGGCCTCCAACCTGTTCGGTGACATCATCACCGATCTGGGGGCCATGCTCCAGGGCGGCATGGGCTTCGCTGCGGGTGCCAATCTGAATCCGGAGAAACAGTTCCCCTCCATGTTCGAACCGATTCATGGATCGGCCCCCAAATACGCCGGCAAGGGCATCGCCAACCCCGTGGCCACAATTGAGTCTGTACGGATGATGCTGGAGCATCTGGGAGAATTGCATGCGGCCCAGGCCATCGAAAAGGCGATTGCCCAGGTTCTTTCCGGTGGGGAAATCAAGACAAAGGATATGGGCGGTACTCACAGTACAGAGCAGATGGGCGAGGCCATTTTGGGCACCCTGATGGCTGGTAATTAATCGATTCATTTTTGAATCAGTCAAGCCGTCGTTTGTCAACTTTATAGGCGACAGATTTTACATTTTGGTCTTTTTGAGCCAAGGCATAGATGAAATTGTAGCATTAAATATAAAACTTCAACTTAAATTTATATTTAAATCATCGGGGAATAGGGCGGAAGCGCGTAAGATCTTGCTAACAAAGTGTCCCACCTAGTAGCTCAATGCAAACTGGAGATGGTATTGATTTTGCTTATGCTGTGGAAACCAACAGAACCACCATCTGAGATTAAACCAAAAAAGGCAGTCAGCAGATTGCAAAGGTAGGTATTCATGAAAAAGGCTGTAAAGGTATCGGATGATATCAGAAAAGAATCCGAGCTTCCCGGCGATAAGACGGAGCCAAAGGTCGAGTGGAAGTATGGCGCTTGCCAAGGTTGCCACAGTTTGCCCTGCCCCATCGTGGCAAAACTTGTGGATGGCAAGGTTGTCAAAATAGAGGGCCAAAAGATACCCGGTTTGGACGGCAGAATTTGCGCTAAGGGACACGCTCTTATTGATCAGCTGTATAGGCCCGATAGATTGAAATATCCTCTTCGAAGAGTAGGTAAGAAGGGTGAGGGCAAATTCGAGAGAATCACCTGGGACGAGGCCTTTAGTGAAATTGCCGCGGTGCTTAAAAAATATAGAGACGAGGGGCACCCGGAATACTTGCAGTTGGCGTACGGTTGTGGGTACGTTGGCAACCTACCCCTGTTTCATTACTTTGGCAAAGTATACGGAACTCCAAACTTCTCGTATCATCATTCAGATACTTGTAGCGGCAGCGGTACGTCTGCGTCCAAAATTACCGGAACCGCTGGCACCTTGGGGCTTTCTCCCGACTATGCCAACGCAAAATACGTGCTCGAGATTTCGCATAACCCTCTTGGAGGGGGGACATCTGCCCATTTTTGTACGGGAACCTTTAACGAGGCCATGCGAAAAGGGACCAAGATTGTAGTGGTGGACCCAAGGCTTTCTGAAACGGCAGCCATTCCTGGCGCCGAGTGGGTCCCCATAGCACCCAATACAAATGGCGCTTTTTTGTTGGGCGTTATTCACACCCTGATTGCAGACAACCTCTACGACAAAAAATTTTTACAGGCCTATACAAACGCTCCGATTCTAATACAGGAAGACGGATATCCGCTGAAGGATGCGGAAGGGAACTATCTTGTCTGGGACACCGCCACGGATGGCGTGAATCCATTGGATGGCGCGGATAGTCCGGCTTTACTTGGGTGTTACCAGCCCGTCGTCGACGGCAGTAAAAAAGTCTGCAAAACAGCGTTCCAGCTTTTGGCGGACCGCGCAGCAACCTATTCTCCCGAACGGGCTTCTGAGATAACCACCGTACCGGCAGCCAAGTTTAGGGAAATTGCTGCGGATTTAGGAGCGGCAAGACCAGCCGTCACAATCAACTGGAACGAACCCCATTCTTGCTTCGCTACCAACAGCATGCAGGAATGGCGGTTAAGGCACATTCTTGCCATGCTTCTTGGCAATTATGATGTTCCCGGCGGGATGTACTTAAAAGAACTAAACAATATCCAAAGCTACCTGAGAGAATTTGCAGGGGATACTCGAAACATTCCCGATATTTTTCCTTTTTCAATGCCGCCGGTGAAACCTACTCCGGCGATCACGGCACCGAGCGTGGAACTGGCTACCGATCCCTATAGTTTTCCTTGCACCAGTGGTATCGCAAAATTTACCAGGAGAGCTATTCTGGAGGAAAAGCCTTACCCCATCAAAGCAATGATTGTCTATGCCAATGCCCTTCTTAATACGCACACCCATACCCAAGCGTACAAAAGGGCCCTTGAAAAGGAAGATTTTTTCCTTGTGGTCATCGATATCTGGCCCAACGATCACACGGATTACGCCGATATCGTGCTTCCTGATGCGTGCAGTTTGGAGAGACTTGAAGCCTTTACCGCGCAGTGGAATGGCGGTAGCGTGAAGGTGGTTGCACCTCTGCTTCCGGTGGTTGAACCAATGCATGACACCCGTGATGTTGCGGATATATACATCGGTCTTGCAGAGAAATTGGGACTAAAGGAATATTTTGATTTTACCAAGGAAGAGTGGTTCGACGCCCAACTGAAAGGTCTTGGCATTGATAAGAAGTACCTTGAAGAGCATGGTGCTTATTATGAAGCAGGCGAACCCACCTATAACAGATTTCCGTATCAGTATAAGCCGCAAACCCCCACAGAAAGGCTGGAAATCTATTCAACTTTACCTTCTGTCCTAAAATTATTTAAAGAAACGAAAGATCCTCACGCCGATCCCCTGCCAAACCATGTTCCTATGGTAATCGGGGAACCCTCGGGTGACAATGAGTTTTATTTGTTGAGTGCCAAGGCCGCCATCACTGAGACTTCCCTCTCCCAGGACAATGCATATTTAATGGAGGAGCATGTCGATGGGCTCGGCCTCACCAAGTTGTGGATAAATGCAGACAAGGCATCCAAATTGGGAATCAAGGATGATGATTTAGTAAGGATTTGGTCGGAAGCCACAGGCGGCGAGGGCCTGATTCGGGCCAAAGTCACAGAGGGTCTGCATCCCAGCAGTGTTTTTGCGTTTGTTGGTTTTGGCCACAAGGCGAAGCACATGTCTGTTGCAAAAGGTAAGGCGGGCATCAATGTGAACGAGTTCATACCGGATTTCATGGAACTCGTTAGCGGCGCTGCTGCATGCCAAGAGGCGTTGGTTAAAATAGAGAAAGCGGAGTGATAGAAATGGCAAGATATGTAATGGTTGTTAATCTGACTCTTTGTATGAGGTGCAGGGCCTGCATAGTTGCTTGCAAGACGGAACACGACCTTCCCGTTCGTGATGCCGCTGGAAATGAATGCTACAGAATCCGCGTGCACGAATATGAGTATGGCAACTACCCGAATGTTGAAAGACCCTTCGCACCCGTCTTTTGCATGCAATGTAAGGTCGCTTCATGCATTGATGCCTGCCCAATTCCAGGTGTAATCAACCGCGGAGAAGATGGCATCGTGGTTGTTGATAATGACAAGTGCGATGGCTGCAAAGCCTGTCTGCAAGCTTGTCCATATGATGCGTTATCCTTCAACCACGAAAGTCATGCAGTAGAAAAATGCGACTTTTGTTCGGAACGCCTTTCACAGAATTTGAGGCCGGCCTGTGTCGCCTCATGTATGGGTAAAGCTTTAACTTTCGGGGATATAGATGATCCCGAGAGTGAAGTATCCAGGCTGATGACTAAAAAGGGCGTTAAAATAATCGATTCATTATTCCCATCATCTTTTCGTGAGAAATACCAACCGTGTGTATACTATATAAATACTGTTGATCCGTGAGCATACGACAATTGTAAGTAAATTTATGCTTAAATGATTTTTAAATTTTTTCCATGCTAACTGGAAAATGGAGAAGATATGTCGCAAGCATCTTCTAAATATCGATATCAGGGAGCGCCTCCCATACATTCATATATAGTTCCCTATATGAAGTTTTGCTACAGCCAAGAAATGATAGAGGCTGTTGAACGGTACATGAAAGAGGGAGAGAAACTTTCATTTTACCGCAGAGGCGAAGAATGCGAATTGTTTGAAAAAGAGTTCGCTGATTTCTGCGGTAAGAAATATGCGGTAAGCAGCAATTCCGGGACTGCGTCACTGCACCTATCGCTACTTGCCGCAGGTATAGAGAGCGGCGACGAGGTCATGTTGACACCACACGTAGCGCCTGCGGTGGGAAATGCGGTGTTATGTGCAGGTGCCAAGCCGGTTTTCGTTGATATTGATGAAGAGACATGGACTATGGATCCCTCTAAAATAGAGGAAAAAATTACATCGAACACCAAAGCGATAATTCCTGTACATACATATGGCCATCCCGCCGATATGGATCCTATCATGGAGACTGCCAGGAAATATAACCTTTTGGTTATCGAAGATGGAACTCATGCAATAGGTAGCAAATATAAAGGCAACCGGTTGCCGCTTGGTGGTGATAGGAATATCGGAATATTCGGCCTGACCGCAAAGCAACTATTTCTTCTAGGACAATGTGCAGGCAATTCAGGTGGCATGCTGGTCACGGACAATAAGGAACTTGCAGAAAAAGTCAGGTCGCACAAGAACTGCCATAGCGGGGAGGTAATCGGATATAGCTACTTAATGGATGATATCTCCGCCACCGTAGGAAGAATTCAGCTTAGACATCTTGAAGAATACGTCGAGATGCAAAGAAACAGTGCAAAAATTTTAAATGAACGGCTTAAAGAGACTCCCGTCCAAACTTCTGTTGAGAAAGAATGGGCCTATCATACATATGCGCGATATGCCATCCGGGCCCCGGAAAGAGATGCACTGCAAGAATTTCTAAGGCAAAAAGGTGTGGATTGTATTCCTTTGTATCCTACACCTACCCATATGCTTAAACTTTATCGAAATTTGGTGGGGAATAAAAGAGGTGATTTTCCTGTAACCGAGAAGCAAAAAAAAGAAGAGCTTTCTTTGCCGGAGCCAAAATTCCGAAGTGAGTGGGACCTTAACTATGTTGCAAGGAAAATAGCGGAATTCTATGCCTAATGGCTTAAAATGATATGTTACCTGTATAGCAACATATCTAATTAAGCCATGTAAAATGGAGGGGCAAAAACAAATGGTGGCAGCTAACCACTGCTAATAACAAGGTTATTAACAGATGATGAGGACGTGTTATGACGGATGTATCAGGAAAGCATATCTCAAAAATTGGCGTTGATTTGGGAGGTACGTTTACGGATTTATTTTCATATGATGCTGAAAATAAAACCCGATTGTGTGCAAAAGTTCCCTCTACGCCGGATGACTTCACAAGAGGGGTTTTAGGCGCAATTGAAGATTCGGGTGTCAATATAAATAAAATCGATTATTTCATTCATGGGACAACGATTGCTACCAATGCGGCAATAGAAAAAACCTATGGAGTAACGCCTTTTATAACCACGAAAGGATTTAGGGATTTCATTTTAATTGGCAAATACCATAGAGAATCTCTTTTCGATCCTTACCAAAAAAAGCCTGAACCCCTCGTTAAAAGGCGACACATCTTTGAGATAACCGGGAGGTTGGACAGTAGCGGTAATGTCGTCGAGCCTCTTGATGCGCGGGAAATTGAATCTCTTGCCCAAAAAATAAGGGAAATGGGTGTTAGCAGTGTGGCTGTCGGTTTGCTTAATTCTTATGCAAATCCCAGTCACGAAGAAGAAGTCAAGGCCATTCTTGAAAAAAACATTCCGAATTTGTTCGTTTCATTGTCATCGACTATCCCGAAGTTTCGTGCTTTGGGACGATTCTCTACCGCTATCATGCGAGCTTGTCTTCAGCCTGTGGTTAAAAAATATTTAGATAAACTGCATGAGCGTTTGAATGAAAAAGGTTTTCGCGGTCGTCTCATGATGGTTACCAACAACGGCGGAATGATCGACGCCAAACTGGCAATCGAAAGGCCGGAACTATTGCTAACGTCTGGTCCTGCCTCAGGTGTTAGCGCGGCCATGTTCATCTCGGAAAGTGTGGGTAACGATGATTTGATTACCATGGACATGGGCGGGACTAGCTGCGACGTATCAATCATTGAGAAAGGGCAACCGCTCATCACCTCGGAATATGAGCTGTGTTTCGATCAGCCGGTAAATGTTCCTATGCTGGACATTCGAACCATAGGCGCAGGTGGTGGTAGTATTGCCTGGATCGACGAGGGGGGATCACTTCGGGTTGGGCCACGAAGCGCCAGCAGTTTTCCAGGACCGGCATGCTATGGAAGGGGAGGAAAACTGCCTACGGTAACCGATGCAAACATAGTCCTTGGTCGGATCAACGATAGTCGGATATTCGGCAAGAAGATCCATCTTGATGTCGAAGCGAGTAAGAAGGCGCTAGAAAGTTTATCACCCAAAACGGGCCTTGACCTGATCGAGATTGCGTCCGGTATCTTAACTATCGTAAATGAAAGTATGGCGGCGGCACTGAAGCTGGTTTCCCTTGACCGGGGGCGTGACCCCAGGGAATTTTGCCTGGTAGCCTTTGGAGGCGCAGGAGCCTTGCATGCTCCGTTTTTAGCGCAAACAATGGGTGTTAAAAAGGTTGTTATCCCAGGAGATTCCGGTATTTTTTCAGCCTTTGGCGCTGTTATCATGGATTTTAAACACGATTATGAAGAGACTTTCTATTCTCCCCTTAACGAAATCGATCTGAATATATTAAACAAAAGATATTATGAGCTCGATCAAAAATCACTTGATAGCATGGAGCTGCAAGGGATTGATAAAGAGAGAATTAAAATTTACCGCAGTTCACAAATGAGATTTGTGGGACAGACATACGAAGTAGAGACATCTATTCCCAATGGAACAATCGAATCGCATGAACTGGAGACCATAACCAACAATTTTTACAACGAACATGAAAAAGAGTACGGTTTGGCTGATAGAAATTTGCCTGTTGCTTTTGTCAATTTACGATCGACCGTCATCGGTGAAGTGGACAGGCCGAATATCGAAATGTTGCACGCCAACAGAAAAATGACCGAAGAGGTACGGTTGGGAAGCCGAAGCGTCTATTTTGACGGGTCGGGCTTTATTGAAACTGAAGTATTTGACAGGAGGATGTTGCCGGTTGAAACAAGAGTTAACGGGCCTGCTGTTATAGAGGATGAGGCGTCTACTACTATTGTTGCGCCCGGGATGACGGCACAAATTGACGGATGCAAGAATATAATTATCAATTTAAACTGATGACGCAAAGATAGATGAGGACAAAATGAAAGAAAAATCTCCAGTCGATCCTATAACCTTTGAGGTTATTCGAAATCAGCTAGTGGCGATCTGCAACCAAATGGGTACAATTTTGCGGAAAACGTCCTATTCGCCGATTTTGTACGATATGATTGACTTTTCAAATTCATTGCATTTCAAAAATGGTGATTTGATCAGCCAAGCGGACAATTGCCCAACTCATATTGGGGCGATGCACATCAGTACAAGAGAAGCAGTTAATGTTATCGGGATAGATAATATAGCTGAAGGTGATATTATTATTTCGAATGACCCATACCAGGGGGGGACCCACATACCGGACATCATTTTTACAACGCCGATTTACTACAATGGATCGATTGTCGGATTCGCTTCGAGCCGTGGCCACTGGATTGACCTTGGCGGGGCTGCGGCGGGAATCTCTTCCAGCAGTCGGCATCTTGTTGAAGATGGACTTGTTATCGTGCCAACTAAAATATATTCCAAGGGCGAACCGATTTCTTCAGTGATTAACTTCCTACGTGCAAACACACGTATGCCTCAGTGTGTTGATGGAGATATCAACGCTTTTCGAGCTACTCTTGCCGCTGGTGTGCTCGGCGTAAAGGGCATATTCGATCGCTATGGTGAAGATGTTTTTTACCAGACTGTTCAAAAATTATTTGACTACACCGAGACCCGGACACGAAACGCAATCAGGAGAATACCCAATGGTCAATACAGGGCCAGTGATGAAGTGGATTGCGATGGAATTTCGCCTGACTCAGTTCATATAGAAGTAAGTTTGACCATTAATGACGATGAAATTTTAATAGATTTCGAAGGGACCGGCCCTGTTAATAAAGGTTCTGTCAATTCGCCCATAGCTAATACATATTCGGCAGCTTATTACGCACTCAAATTTTTCCTGGATCCCGATGCTCCGCAAAACTCTGGGTATTACCGGCCAATTAAAATAAAGCTTCCCGAAGGAATTTGGATCAATGCAGCTTGGCCAGCTTCTACCCGGGCTTGCACTACTGCAGCCGGTGAGAAAATTGCGGATGTGATATGGAAGGCTCTCGCCAAGGCCATACCAGAGCGTGTGAATGCTGCAAACTATGGAGTAAGTTCGGAATTCTTCGGAGGGTCTTATCCAAAAACTGGTGGATACTTTGTTTTTGGCGATTTGGCTCCAGGAGGATGGGGGGCAACTCCTGAATGTGATGGTATGAACGTAACATATAATAGAGATGGAAATTGCATGGATTTGGCGCCCGAGACCGCTGAGCTCTTCTATCCGGTCTTTTGTGAGAGAAGAGAATTTATACCTGACTCTGGCGGAGCTGGTAAATATCGAGGGGGATTAGGTATGAGACAGACTTGGAAAATCGTCGGATCAAAAGATGTAACCGTCTCCCAGATGATGACCGGAACCAAGACTGGTGCAAGTGGAATCAATATGGGCAAACCTGGAAGACCAGGGAAGTCCATACTCAACTATGGTGAAAAAAACGAAAGCGTGCTAGGGGGGCTAACCCCGGAAGGTGATTGGAAGATGAGCCTTTTTGGGAATTCACCCTTAAATGATGGCGACTCGTACACCTCGGAATCTCCGGGAGGAGGGGGGTGGGGTAATCCTCTTGATAGAGATGCGCAATCAGTGCTTGAAGACATACTTGACGGAATCGTGACTCCTGATAAGGCTAAAAATGAATATGGAGTAGTCCTAACAGAAGCAGGCGATGAAATAGATTACAAAAGAACAACTGCGCTTAGGGAATCCATGAAATAAAATTTGTAATAGGTTGAGGGCTCGTTTTGCACTTAGGTGTTTATTTACCAGATTAGAGGATATTCTATTATTAAAAAGGAGGAAGCAAATGAAAACCGGTCTAAAATTGGTCCTGCTGACGGTCATTTTAACGGTAGCCTTGGGCGCGATAGCTTATGCCAAGGAAGAATTTTTCATCAAGATAGCACACACACACGGGCCGGGAACAGATCCTGAACACTATGCCCATACACCACTACAGTGTTTCGTTAAGGATATTGAACAAGCCACCAACGGCCGTATCAAGGCTAAGATCTATTGGAACCATGCCTTGGGTAAACCCGAGAAGGTCATGAACCTTCTTCGTAGCGGTATGGTTGAAATGCAAGCCTTTGCCGATGGACAGGCCGCACCCTACTATAAAGATATACAAGCGATTGGCATTCCCTATCTCTTCCCGAACCGGGAGGTCTGCTATGAAGTCCTGGATGGGCCGGTTATTGAGAAATTTAATGAAAAAATGGGCAGGGAATGTGGAATCAGGCCCATAGCCTGGGGCGAAAACGGGGGATACCGCCATTTCTCGTCGAATAAGCTGATGAAGACCGCCGCTGATCTGAAGGGCTTGAAAATGCGGACGATGACCCATCCGGTTCACATGGAAATGGTACGCCTGCTTGGCATGTCGCCTACACCGATTTCTTATGCCGATCTTTATACAGCCCTGCAAACCGGCGTTGTTGACGGTCAGGAAAACTCAATTAGTACCGTTAAAATGGCCAAGCTGGACGAGGTCCAGAAGTACATCATCCTGGACGGTCACATGTATGCGCCGTGGGTTTGGTTCTATAGCCAGAAATTCCTCGATAAACTGCCCGACGACCTGCGACAGATACTATTCAGAGAAGTGCGTAAGGCAGTGGCGCTTAACCGGGAAATATCGCAGAGAAACGAAAAAAAAGATCTTGAATATCTTGAAAAAAAGGGTGTTACGATCATCGAGCCGACACCAGAAGCCAAGGCGGAAATCAAAAAGCTTACGCAAGGGCCGATTGTTGCGATGCTTAAGAAAAATTATGACCCGCAACTCGTCGACGATCTGCTGGAAGCTGTAAAAGAGGCCGAGGCAAAGCAGGCCGCGGGGAAACTTTAAAAAAGTAACCGTTATAAAGGAGCGCAGAATTTAAAGTACTCTGCGCTCTTTAGACTATGTTAGGGGAGATAGCAATGCGCAAAACATTACTTGCAGTATGCCGAGTGATTACGATCATACAAGTTTTGCTTATGACGTTGATGTTGGTTGTCATGAACGCTCTTGTATTAACACGATATTTATTTGACTATTCAGCGCCTTGGACTGAAGAGGTGACATGCTATTCGATGGTATGGATGGTCATGCTTGGGGCTGGCGTGTTGACGCTGTTCAACGATCATATTGGTTGGTATATGCTTGTTGAAAGCTTGTCGCCACCAGTTCGTTACTGGCAACGTTTGTTCGCACAGACGTTGGCCTTCAGTGTGGGAGTAATAGTGACTTGGACCGGGTTCAATTTTGCCTTAAGCATGAGAAGTGTCGAGGCTCCAGCATTACAAATCAACCAAATGGGGCCAGCCCTTGCAGTCCCTATCGGTGCAGTATTAATTACGCTATTTTCCGGTTTGAGGATCGCATTGTTAATCGCAGAAAAGGTTGGAGGCAAAAAAATCGAGTTGGTGAGTCAGGCCGAATTCATGGATTCTTCGTTTAAGCCGGCAAAATGATATAAATAATCCTAATCTTCACCGGAAGGAGGAAATAATTTAATGTCAATCGAATGGGTTCTACTTGTTTTTTTCGCTTTACTCCTGGCCGGTGTGCCAATGGCTTTTACAATGATCGCTGTTTCTTCACTTTATTTCGCTCTTTCGCCGGTTCCTGGTTTCATTTTTTTAATTCCAGAAAAAATTTTCGAAGCCTTAGACTACATCGTTATGACTGCGATTCCGTTCTTTCTTCTTGCGGGCGACTTGATGAACCGCTCGGGAATGGCTGAACAATTGATGAGCTTTTCCAATCTTGTCATTGGGGGGGTGCGTTCAGGCTTGGCACAGGTGAATGTTATGGCAAGCCTCTTGTTCTCAGGTCTTACTGGCGTTGCAGTCGGAGACATTGCGGCGCTCGGGAAGGTCGAAGTGACAATGATGGAAAAAAGCGGTTATCCGCGTGCCTTTGCGGCTGCTGTTACCATTGCGTCATCTCTTATTGGCCCGATTATCCCTCCAAGCGGTATTATAATTCTTTATGCTGCGGTCATGGATGTATCCATAGGTGGCATGTTCTTGGCTGCTTTGTTTCCCGGGTTGTTGATGGCACTCGCCGATATGCTGATAATCGCTCTGCAAGCCAAGCCACGAAATTTTCCGAAATCCGATGTGGCACGCGCCCTTCCGGATTTGGCGAGAGGTTTGAAGGTTGCGTTTCTGGCTATTATGATGCCATTTATTCTGATTGGCGGCATTGTCAGTGGCCTCATGACGCCAACGGAAGCGGCGGCCGTCTCAGTCTTATATGCCTTATTCGTAGGCGGGGTGCTCTATCGTGCCCTAACCTTAAGAAAGATCATTAGAATTTTTGCAAACTCCACCTATGAGTCCGCTCGTCTTTTATTCTTACTCGCCGGAGCTATGACGATGAGTTGGATTTTTGCACTTGAGAATTTATCAGAGATGGCACAAGCATTTTTTGCCGGGCTCAATGCATCGCCAATTGTGATTATATTTCTAATAAACATGATGTTTATCGTCTTTGGCACGATCATGGAACCGTGTATAGCACTCATCCTGTTCGCACCCATAGTTGGGCCAGTAGCCTACTCCATCGGCGTGACACCATATCAGTTGGGAATCATGCTTATTATGAATGTGACAGTGGGTTTGGCGACGCCGCCTGTGGGGGCTGTTTTGTTTGCAATGGCCAGCATAGTGAACGTGAAAATTACCTCATTGATACGAGAAATGCTTCCCTTTCTTGCGATTAAGTTTGTTCTCCTGCTTATTATAGGTCTCGTCCCACCACTAACAACGTTTATTCCTCGGTTGTTTGGTTTGTGAGCAAAGACCTGATGGGTATGCCCAACTCAAGAGTGGCTAATCACTTTAACGTTCATGGTGCTGAGCAAAACAAAATTATTTTGACAGATGAAAAGAGATCGTTTCAGATAAAGACATTATCTTAGAAAAGTACTCCTCGAAGGTCGCGACCAACGCGGATCAATCCGGAAGATCGAGGTAACGTCTTATTATACTAAGAAGAATCGGTTCAACCGCTGATACCCAATGTGATGCAGGTAGTCAAAGCTATCTTGAAAATGCCTATCACCTCCGGAGAAAGAATTTATACCCGTTTGTGATGTTCAGGCGGTTAACGGAAGGTATCAGGTTCATGATCTTCCAAGAACAGTGAAGCAGCCCTATAGATCATAAGCAGTTTAAAAATGAAAAAGAGATTCGTATGGAAAAAACAGATGTAATGATTGTAGGTGGCTCTGTCGCCGGTCTAATGGCTGGCGTGACCGTCAAACAACGGTACCATCAGAAAAAAAAAGTAACCATTACGCGTCAGGTTAGCAAAACGCCGGTGCCTTGCGGTATTCCATATATTTACGGAACATTGGGGGCGGTCGAACAAAACCTTGTGTCAGACGAAGGCTTCATCAATCAAGGCATAGACATGCGAACGGAAGCCGTGACATCAATTGACAGGGAGAACAAAACCGTCGCGCTGGCTGACGGCACCCGTATTGCCTACGACAAGCTGATTCTGGCAACCGGCTCCCAGCCGGCAATGCCGCCGATCCCCGGGATTCAAACCGGCAACGTCTTCAGCATTAAAAAAGACCCCGAGTATCTCCAAACGATCCAGAACGTTCTTGAATCCTCACGGCATGTGGTCGTTATTGGCGGCGGTTTCATCGGCGTGGAAATGGCCGAGCAAATCGCCAAGATGAACCTGGCCAAATGCAATTTGGGGGCAGTCACGGTCAGCTTGGTCGAAATGCTGCCCCACTGCTTGATGCTGGCGTGCGAACAGGAGTTTTGCAGCGATGCCGAAAGCGAGCTGCGCCGCCTTGGGGTAAATATAATGACCCATACCCAGGTCAAGGCCATCCAAGGTGATGGCAAGGTTACCGGCGTTCAACTGGCGTCGGGGGAGACGATTCCGGCGGATGCCGTTGTTGTCGGAATAGGCGTTACGCCCAATATCGATCTGGCCCGGCAGATCGGGCTGGAAACCGATCCGCGCAAGGGCATCAACGTGGATTCCTATCTGCGCACCAACGATCCAGATATCTTTGCTGCTGGCGATTGTGCCGCCAAGTTCTCTTTTTTCGACGGTCAGCCCACGGGCATTCGGCTGGCTTCGGTGGCATGCAGCGAAGGCATGATCGCTGCCAGCAACCTGTACCGTCCCCTTCGCCAAAGCATGGGAACCGTTGGGGCTTTTGGGACCATGGTGGGAGATATCGCCATCGGGGCTGCGGGCCTGACCACAAACGCTGCCACCGCCGCCAACATTGCCTATGTGGTCGGGGAGGCGGCTTTCCCCAACCGCCATCCGGGCTGCCTGCCAGGTTGCATCACAGACATGAAGGCCAAGCTTCTGTTCAACGGAGACACAGGCAAAATCATTGGCGGCCACGTGCGTGGCGGTCAGTCCACTGCCGATATGGTTAACATCCTTGCCACCGCCATTCAAAGTGGGCTCACGGCCGAAGATCTGGCCACCATGCAGTATGCCACGCATCCGCTTATGACAGCCTCCCCCATGCGGTATCACGTCATGTGGGCCGCCGAAAATGCGACGATCAAGCTAAATGCAAACCGGTCTTCATGATCAGACGGATTCGTATATGAGACATATCAAGATTTAAACAAGCGAAATCCAGGCATGCGCAAAACCATTCTTTTAATTGAGCCAACAATCATTCCCGAGGGGGTCATCCGATCTCTAATGGATCGACATCGGGTTATGGTGGCGCCCGATGGGAAGACGGAAACCCTGATCCAATGGATCCGCAAACATCAGGCCAACGCCGTTATTCCAAATCTTGAGCTGATCGAAGGCCGGGTTATCGAGGCCTGTCCGAGCCTGGAGGTGATTGGCCAGCCGGGTGTGGGAACCGACAATATTGATGTGGTGGCGTGTACCGAACACGGCATCCCGGTTGTTCACGCTCCCGCAGGCAATGCGGTTTCCGTAGCCGAGCATACAATGATGTTTATTTTGGCCTTGAGTCGAGATTTGACGGCATGGGATTCCAGGGTTAGGCAGAACATCTGGCAGCTAAAGAATTCATTTCTCCCGTTCGAAATCCGGAATAAGGTCCTGTTCATCATCGGGATGGGCAGAAGCGGACGCGAAGTTGCCAGGCTGGCCCTGGCTTTTGGGATGCGCGTCATGGGGTATCGCAGGCATCCATCCCCGGAAGTGGAGAATTTTGGGGCCCAAATAACAGACAGCTTGTCTGACGGGTTATCTAATGCGGATTTTGTGTCTTTGCATGTTCCCTTGAATGCTCAAACTCACCACATGATTTCCGTCGATGAACTCGCTTGCATGAAAAAAAGTGCCTTTATGATCAATGTGAGTAGGGGCCAAGTTGTTGACCCGGACGCCCTCTATCACGCTTTACACAGCCATGTCATTGCCGGTGCGGCCTTGGATGTGATGGATCAGGAGCCACCTGCGGCAAATCATCCGCTATTTGGCCTCGATAATCTCGTTCTCACACCGCACATTGCCGGTAATACCCACGAGGCTACAAAAAGATGTGTAATGACGGTCGTAGAAGAAGTTGACAAGGTGTTGTGCGCCAAACCGCCACGATACATCGTCAACCCTGAAGCCTTGAACCGCAAAACATTGCAATAACGCCAGTCATGACATGCCTACGATGGGACTGATTCTGTTATTTCTTCTGAGAGCCTGTTTGATAAATCCGTCTAAGGCCCGCTAACGGCGTTGGAAAGTGTCTCAAAATGCTCACATATTACGTATATGCTCCGCTTTCGAGCCACTTTCCGCCTTGTTATCGGGCCTGATCCAGACTTCTCAAACAGGCTCTGAGCCGTTTGTCTACCCTTCACTCGGTACCGAGTATCACGAAGGGGCCTGATCGATCGGAACTCCGGTATGTTTAAAAAACCCATTATTTAACCAGGACTTTCAAACATACCGGATACATTTCTCTCTTTAATCAGTAAGTAACCTCGGCCAGCCCACCTTCCATGATATCCAATCCCCGTTGCAATTGTTTATCCTCGATCACCAGCGGCATCAATACGCGGATGACGTTCCCATGGATGCCGCAAACCAGGGTGATCAGGCCGTTGTCGTAACAGTATTTGGACAGCTGTTTGGCTTGCTCGGCGGCGGGACTGCCGTCGGCGTTGAACAGGGCGATACCGCGCATGGCCCCCAATCCCCTGACTTCGCTGACAATATCGAATTTTTCCTTCCAGACCCCAAAGGTTGCGGTGAGCTTTTCACCAATCTTGACAGACTTCTCCAGAAGGTTTTCTTCCTCAAAAATGTCCAGGACGGCAAGGGCTGCCGCACAGGATACCGGGTTGGCGCCGTATGTTCCGCCAACACCGCCCGCGTGAACCGAATCCATGATTTCCTTCTTGCCCACAACAGCGCTCAGGGGCATTCCGGCGGCAATGCTCTTGGCCACGGTCATCAAGTCGGGTTCAATTCCCCAGTGTTCCATGGCAAACATTTTACCGGTTCTGCCCATGCCGGACTGGATTTCATCGGCAACAAAGAGGATGCCGTGTTCCTTGCAAAAGGCGGCCACCTGGGGAAAAAAATCATCCGGGGGGGCAATGAAGCCCCCTTCCCCCTGAACCGGTTCAGCCACCACGGCTGCCGTGTTTTCAACGTCAATACCGGTAATGAAGAAATTCTTGAACGCTTCAAAATCTCCAAAGGGCGCGTGGTAGATCTCAGGGGCAAAGGGACCGAATCCCGATTTGTAGGGCTTTACCTTGGAGGTCATGGTCATGGTCAGGCAGGTTCGACCGTGGTAGGCATTTTCAAATGCGACGATACCTGGCCGTTTTGTATGATATCTGGCGATTTTAACCGCATTTTCAACAGCTTCAGCACCGGAGTTGACAAACAGGGCCTTTTTTTCAAAGCTTCCCGGGGTGAGTTTGCACAGCCGATCGGCCAGGCGCACGGCCACGTCATAAGGATGGACCATGAAACAGGTGTGAGTGAACTTTTCTGCCTGGGTTTTAATGGCGTCAACCACCTTGGGATGACTGTGCCCAACGTTCATCACCGCAATACCGCCGGCAAAGTCGATGTACTCCTTGCCTTCCACATCCTTGACAATGGCGCCTTTGGCAGACTCAACATAGCAGGTGGTGCTGCTTGTATGACCGTTGGGAATGACTTTGGAACGAAGGTCATGAAGTTCTTGATTGGTTGTCATGTTTTCTCCTTGCTCACTCATTAAAAGGCGGGAAACCCGCAGTTCATGTGCTTCTCTTCAGCAATTCTGAGTTGATGGTTTGGATGGTTGCACAATAATTGTTATGCCAACCATCAAACATCATGCCAACTCGACAACCAGCGATTTCGCCCCCCAGCACCCGTCAGGCAATTGGTGATCTGATTGAATTTACATCGCTTATCTTAACCACCCCCCAGTGCCGCAATAATCCCGAAAGCGCTTGGGGTTCTGTCGGAAATGCAGTCTTGCATTCTATATGCAAATATGCATAAACTAAAAGCATGATGCCGACCCAACCAATCCCTGTTTCCATGAATGCGACTGCCGCGAACCGCGACGATTGGCCGGGGTGTGTCCGGCCGATCATGAAGACCGCACCGCACTGCGTCATCCTGATCGACGCCGGCGGAAAAATCGTTGAATCCAACGCCGTCCCGGGCTCCAACGCCTTTCAGGTCGGCGTTGTCCTGCCCGATGCACACCCCGATTTGTGGTTGCATGTCAAGCAGCAGCTATCCGGAGAACCGCAGCCCAACGCAGCGACCATTTATTCAAATGGCAAGACGTTTCGCGTGTGGGTGACACCACTTTTCCGGTCCGGCCATGAACCCCTTGCTGTATGCGTGATCGAAAACCACACCGAACTGGACCAGATGGCCCTCAAAATGCGCGCCTTCAAGGATCTCAGCGAGGAGCTGGATGCCATCATCGACTCGAGCGACGACGGTCTGTGGGTATGCGACGCCTATGGTACGGTTTTGCGCATCAATGCCGCCTCGGAGCGAATGAACATGGTGCGGGCCGCGGATATTATCGGCCGGTCCATGGAAGATCTGGTCGAGGAAGGGCTGATCGACCGTTCCGTGACCATCGAGGTGATCCGCAAACGTTGCCGGCAGAACATCATCCAAAGAACCCGATCCGGGCGCAAGCTGATTCTGACGGGAACCCCTGTTTTCAACGGTGCCGGCGAAATCATCCGGGTCGTGGTCAGCGAGCGCGACATCACCGAAATCGACTCCCTGTCCCGGAAACTCGACGAACAAATGGCCATCAAAGACAAGATGCACCACCAGATTCGTGAAATGCAGTTGTCCCGGACAACCGACAGCCCGCTTGTGGCCCGCAGCCCCTCAATGGTCAAGGCCGTGAAACAGGCGCTCAAACTCAGCCAGGTGCGGACCACGGTGTTGATTCTGGGGGAATCGGGAACCGGCAAGGGCCTTATCGCCAACCTGATCCACCAGCATTCCGATCGTGCCGACAAGCCCATGATCGAGATCAACTGTGGCGCCATTCCGGAGAACCTGGTGGAAACCGAGTTGTTCGGCTACCAGAAGGGCGCGTTTACCGGTGCGGACCAAAAGGGAAAGCCCGGCTACCTCGAGCTGGCCCACCAGGGGACTCTGTTTCTGGACGAAATTGCCGAACTGCCGCTATCATCCCAGGTGAAACTGCTCCGCTTTCTGGAAAGCGCCCGGGTCACCCGGGTGGGCGGCACCTCCAGCCGCCAACTTGATGTGCGCATTTTATGCGCCACTCACCAGGACCTGGACAAAATGATGGCCGAGGGTCGATTTCGCGAAGACCTCTACTACCGGTTGCATGTGATTCCCATTCACATCCCCCCCTTGCGGGAGCGCAAGGCGTGTATTCCGCCACTCATCCAGCATTATTTCAACCACTTCACAAAGCAATTGGGGATCGAGGAAAAAACGCGGATCAGCCGGGAGGCCATGGATGTTTTGCTGGCGTACCCGTTTCCGGGAAATGTTCGGGAACTGGTCAATCTTTGCGAACGGATGGTGGTCATGGCCGATGAAAACGAAATCCGTATCGATGACCTTCCCGATTCCGTGCTGGACACCGCCGAACAGTGCAAAGCCGACCAGATGGTTGGGTTTCAGAAAAACCGCAGCCTTGCCCAGATGTTGGCCGAGGCGGAGCAGCGCATTCTGGAGCAGGCCAAAAGAAGGTACGGCAGCCAGATCCGCATGGCCAGGGCCCTGGGTGTCAACCAATCCACCATCGCCCGCAAGATGAAAAAATACGTTCAATCCTGATCCTTTTCCGGAATCCCCATATCAAGATGCTTTGTGGGGCAGGTTTTGCTAAGGGAATATGCATTCTTGCATATCTTTCCCGGCTATAGGGTTATGGACCTTCGCCGGCTTAACCTTGCAAACAGCGGTCGCTGACATGCCGACCGTCGATGGCATATTAATTGCTAGAATCCTGGCGAAGGCCAAGGAGTACACCGGGTGTTCCAGGCATTTCTAACATTTTTCATCCAAAAAAAGCGGGAAAAGGAGCCGTACCAAATGAACAACATCCTCGATTACGTTCAGCAAAGGGATCCGGGCGAGAATGAATTTCACCAGGCGGTAACGGAGGTGATGGCCTCGATCCAGCCGGTGATGGACCGAAATCCCGAATACCGGGCGGCCAAGATCCTGGAGCGCATGGTGGAGCCCGAGCGGGTGATTCTTTTCCGCGTGCCCTGGGTGGACGACATGGGCGAAGTTCAGGTCAACCGGGGATTTCGCATCGAGATGAACAGCGCCATCGGGCCGTACAAGGGCGGTCTTCGCTTTCACCCCTCGGTTAACCTGGGCATCCTGAAATTCCTGGCCTTCGAGCAGGTGTTCAAGAACGCTCTGACTACCTTGCCCATGGGCGGCGGCAAAGGCGGCAGCGACTTCGATCCCAAAGGCAAGAGCGACATGGAAGTGATGCGTTTTTGCCAGAGTTTCATGGCCGAGCTGTTCCGCCACATCGGACCGGACACGGACGTGCCGGCCGGTGACATCGGCGTGGGTGCCCGCGAGATCGGCTATCTTTTCGGCATGTACAAGCGATTGCGCAATGAATTTTCCGGTGTGCTCACCGGCAAAGGCCTGAACTGGGGCGGCAGCCTGATCCGTCCCGAGGCCACGGGGTACGGCTCGGTGTACTTCGCTGCCGAGATGCTGGCCACCAGGGGTGAGACCCTCGAAGGCAAGACCTGCCTGGTATCCGGCTCGGGCAACGTGGCCCAATACACCCTCGAGAAGCTGCTCGACCTTGGGGCCAGGCCGGTGACCTGCTCCGATTCTTCGGGCTACATCTATGACGAGACAGGCATTGACCGGAAGAAGCTGGCGTTTTTGATGAACCTTAAAAATGTGCGCCGGGGTCGGGTGAAGGAATATGCCGAGCACTATTCGGATGCCGTCTACACGGCGGTGGACCCGGATCAGGACCACAATCCGCTATGGGCCCACAAGGCCAACTGCGCCTTCCCCTCGGCCACCCAGCACGAAATCAACGCCAAGGATGCCCAGAATCTGGTGAATAGCGGTATCCTGTCGGTGTGTGAGGGCGCCAACATGCCCACCACACCCGAGGGGATCGATATCCTCATCGCCAACGCCATCCTCTATGGCCCGGGCAAGGCAGCCAACGCCGGTGGCGTATCCGTATCGGGCTTGGAGATGACCCAGAACTCCATGCGGCTGTCCTGGACCCGCGAGGAGGTGGACAACCGCCTGCAGATGATCATGAAAAGCATCCACCAGACTTGCCTGTCGGCCGCCGGGCAGTACGGCACCCCGGGCAACTACATGAACGGAGCCAACATCGCCAGCTTCATCAAGGTGGTGGATGCCATGCTGGATCAGGGGGTGGTGTAATTTTTTGTCAATGAAAAAACTCCGGCCTGCCATGGATGAGGTCGGCGCCAATACAGGCATTGCGTTCGTGCAGGATGGGGACGTCTGACAGAATTCAGCGTTTTTGCAATCCGGTGCGAGAACGAAAACATACGAGGGACCAAAATGATTAAGGGATTTTTTCATAAATTGCTGGTGGTCGACTTGAGCCGCAAGACTTTCAGCGAGGAGGCAATCGAAGACGAACTGTTGCACCGGACCATGGGGGGTAAGGGACTTGCCACCCACCTCCTGCTTGAACGCAATCCGCCTGGTGTTGATCCCCTGTCACCGGAAAGCAACCTTATCTTGGCCCTGGGGGCGGCCAGCGACAGCCCGGTATACGGATCCTGCCGCCATGGCATCTTTGCCAAGTCTCCCCAAACCGGACTCTTCGGCGAATCTTACTCCGGTGGACGCCTTGCCATTCCCATGAGCCGTTGCGGATTTGACGCCATGGTCATCCACGGCAGCTCCGCAACGCCGGTATGGCTTGAAATCAGCGATGGTGGGGTGGTTTTTAACGACGCCACCGACCTGTGGGGCCAGGACACATTTGCCACCGAGAAAGCCATCAAAGAACGCGTTGATGCCAAGCGCCCGGGAATCATGGTGATCGGTCCCGCCGGTGAAAACCGGGTACGCTTTGCCGTAGTTAAAAACGATGGCTGGCGGGTGGCCGGACGCACCGGAATGGGCGCGGTTTTCGGTGCCAAAAATCTCAAAGGCATAGCCTTTTATGGCAGCCAAAAGCGGCCCTTTGCCGATCCCGAAGGCTTGAAAGCCTATGCCCGCGAAACGCTCAAAACGTTCAAAGACCACCCGGCCACGCAAAATTACCGCAGCAAGGGCACGCCCTCTATGGTTGAAGTGATGAACAAGGCCGGCGCTTTTCCCAACCGCTATTGGTCCCGGGGCGTCATGCCGGGGTGGGAGAAGATTTCGGCTGAGGCGATCAAGGCCAGTTGCCAGCCCAAACCGCATGCCTGTCAGACCTGCTTCATGGCCTGCGGCAAACGGGTCGAGCTGCAAGGCGGCCGCCATGCGGGACTGGTCCTGGAAGGCCCCGAATATGAAACGATATATGCCTTCGGTGGGTTGTGTTTGATCGACTCCATCGAAGAGATCATCTATCTTAACGATCTATGCGACCGTCTGGGAGTGGATACCATTTCCACGGGCAACTTGGTGGCCCTGGCCATTGAAGCGGCACGACGGGGGCGGATCGACATGGCCATCGATTACGGCCAACCGGAGCAGGCGGCGAAACTGGTCCGTGATATCGCCGCCCGGCAGGGAACGGGCAAACTGTTGGCCGAGGGCATCAAGCGTGCCAGCCGGCATCTGGATCTGGATGATATCGCTGTTCACGTCAAAGGCCTGGAACCCGCTGGCTATGAGCCCCGGAAATTGAAAGGCATGGGCCTGGCATACGCGGTCAGCGATCGGGGCGCCTGTCATCTGCGCAGCACATTCTACAAGGCTGAACTGTCCAAAATGATCGAGCCCGATGAAATGAACGGCAAAGCGGAAATGTTTATCGACTTTGAAAATCGCTGCACGCTCTTCGACAGTCTGATTCTTTGCCGGTTCTACCGGGATTTCTACGATTGGAACGTCCTGGCGCGGATTTATTCGCTGACCACCGGTCTCTCCTTCACCAAGGCCGATCTAAAGGAACTGGCCGAAAGCATCACTGCGGACGCCCGTCGCTTCAACCTGCGCGAAGGCCTGACGCCTGATGACGACCGTTTGTCGCAGCGCCTGATGACCGAAGCCATTGAAGACGGCAACCGGCTTACCGATGACGACCTGCAATGGATGATAAGGGATTACTTTCAGCTCAAAGGCTGGGGACCCGACGGCATACCGCCAGCATCCGAACAAACGGCGTGAAGGGCAGCTTCAGGGGCGGACCACACCCTGTGCCCCTGTTGAGTCCTCCCCGGTCCGGATTTGAAAAACACCGGTCCGGCCATGATGCGAAATCCCTCGCCGATGATCCTCATCCGCTCCCGCGGTGGCCGGACACCATTTCCGAACCGGTGTCCGGTGATTGCCGTCTGACAAATTTTTAATTGAACATCCAGTTAAATGTTGACAGGCGTCACTGAATTTTATTTATAAAACAAATTAAACTCGCACTTTTCACCCCATTCCGCCTCTGGCGATCCTGAAGGCACCGAAGCGGTCATGAGGAAGAATAAAAACGCAGCTTTGAGAAAACCGGACATCCTGGAGAGCTATTATCAGGTGTTGATCGAGGAGGGTCTCGAAGGGGCTTCCATCGGCAAGATCGCCAGTCGGGTCGGCATTCATCCCAGCCTGATCATCCATTATTTCAAGAACAAAGAGAATATGAAGCTTGAGTTGGTGGATCTGCTGATCGAGAAATACGAATCGCCGGCGATGCTTGACTTTGACCATATCGAGGATGACGACGCCCATTTCACCGCGTTGATGGATGTGATCTTCTCGCTCAAATGGAGCCGCACGGTGGAGCCCAGTGTTCATTTCGGTTTCTATTATCTCAGCTTGAGAAATGAAGAGATAATGGACCGTTTCAAGGTCATGTTCAAATGGCTTCGTGACTACCTGAGCCGAAAACTGGATTATTTCAACAGCCAGGGCGTTGTCCGGGTGGAGGATGCCAACCGGGCCGCCGAATACATCGTGACCCTGATGGAGGGACTGGAGTTCCACAGCCAGTTTCTGGCCGATGGGGAACCCTTCGAGGCTTTTTCCCAGGCGGCCAAGAAATCCCTGATCCGGGCCTTGAAAAATGGAGATTTCTAAAAATTTATTTCTGTTGCCGCCGGATCAGGCGGTTGCCGGGTTGACCGTCGACAACCTGATATAAACGAGCGTCGGCGGACGCTTTAGTAGGGATCGCAATAAAATTAAACGAATGTTCAATTAATAATAACCGTCGATTCATTGACCCCAACAAAAGGAGGCATAATGCGCAGTTACCAGGACGCACTTGCATATTCGGCAAAGTGGCTGGAGATCATTCATCAGGATTCTGAATCCATTGACGAGTCCACGGCCAAATGGATTTCACAGGAAACCAAACACAATTTCGTCAATCATTTCAACGCCGGGTGGGTCAACTACCGCAAATCGATGACCGAAGCCGGGGATTACGGCGCGGTCGAATGGCGTGGTAAAGGGGCCCGTTTCTTTGATCCTTTCGGAAACGAATACCTTGATTTCCTTGGCGGTTATGGCGCCCTCGACCTGGGTTGGTCCCATCCCGAGGTGGTCGAAGCGGTCCGCGCCCAGGCGCTCAAATCCGGTATTCCGAGTCAGGAGCTCATGGACCCGCTCCGCGGGGTGCTGGCCAAACTGATGACCGACATCACACCAGGCGACATCGACCACGCCTTCTTCGTTGCCAGCGGTACCGAGGCGGTCGAAGGGGCGCTCAAAATCGCCCGCCTGCATACAGGCAAACACAGTTTTATTTCCACCGTGAAAGCATTTCACGGAAAAACGTCCGGTTCCCTGAGCGTTATGGGCAAGAAGGCGTTTCGCGCTCCCCTGCAGCCCTATGGAGCTCAGATTTTTTTCGTGCCCTTCGGGGACGCCGATGCCCTGGAGCGCCAGCTCGAGATCTGTGAGACGGTGGGCATTGACATCGCCGGTTTCGTGGCCGAACCGATTCAGGGCGAAGCCGGTGCCATCGTTCCGCCGGATGGGTACTGGCCGCGGGTCCGCGAAATCTGTGACAAATTCGGCATTCTGATGATCTGTGACGAGGTGCAGACCGGTCTTGGCCGAACCGGGGCCCTGTGGGGCGTGGATCACTGGAACGTGAAACCGGATATCATGATGGCCGCCAAATCCCTGGGTGGGGGGGTGATGCCCGTCGGCTGCTTCATGGGCAGCGGCGAGATATGGAAGGCTTTCGAGGAACCCAATCCATTCATGCACACTACCACCACAGGCGGCAATCCCATGGCCTGCGCCGCGGCTATCGCAACCATCCAGGTCGTCCTGCGCGACAAGCTGCCCCAACGGGCCGCCGAACTGGGCGATTATTTCATCGGACAACTCAACCAACTGACCGAGGAGTTTCCGGGGATCTACGAAAAAATCACCGGCAAGGGCCTTCTGATTGGCCAGCATTTCATCGACAACGAGGTCGGTTACAAGGTCGCGGCCGGGCTGTTCCGGCGCAAGGTGCTGGTTGCCGGAACCCTGGTCAATGCCAAGGCGATCCGTTTCGAGCCGCCCCTGATCATCACCCAGGCGGAAATCGACGAGGTGCTCAACCGCCTGCGGGATACATTGAAATCGGTTTCGGCCGGATTATAGGAGGCGGAGTGATGGAAGGGGCCTATGAGGTTGGCAACTTGTCATGGATTGACAACGCTCCATTTGCACAACCCGATGGTGTGTGATATTTTATGCCTCTCACTGATTTGGGGTTGGCCCCAACCCCGCTTTTCGGGCAACCGGCTTATGCCTTAAACAAGGCCGTTTTGAAGTGATTGCAACTCTAAACGGACAGGATATCTCCATGACATCGCACACCCCACCTGACGATCGAGATCCTTTTTTATTTGATCATGAGGCCCTTCAACAAATCGCCGATCGAGGCGCGATCAATCAGGGGCTGCTCTTTTTCAAGGAAAACCGCGTGATCAGCCTGGACCGGGACGAGACCTCCCTTTGGGCCCAGGTGGAAGATGAAGACCGATCCGATTTTCCGCTGGATGTCGAGATCGAAATAGGCGCCGACGGCAACTCTCATTACCATTGCAATTGCGATGACGGCGCCGATTGCATTTGCTCCCACACGGTGGCCGCGTTATACGCCTATGCAGACCAGCGCGAGACCGCCGAAGGCATTCTCAGCGCAACGGATACCGCCATCAGCGACCGCATCAAAAGAGGCAAATCCGAGGTGACGGTCAAGGCCGAAAGCGGCGAACCCTGGTTCGGCGGTTGGACCGCCGCATCCATTGCCGGCAAGAATCCGTTTCCCCGCCAATACCGGGTAACCATCCGCAGCCTGCATAAACGGGCCAATTTCTGTTCCTGCCCGGATTTTGCCAACAATCAGCTGGGCACCTGCAAACATATCGAGGCCGCCCTGCATAAAATTCGAAAGCATCCGGAATATCATCAATTTAAAGACAAGCCGGCACCGATCCCTTACGTCTATCTGGCATGGGACCGGCCCCAGGCACCCATGCTCAGCCTGCATCGCGGTCAGGCGATGGACGAGGACCTGAGCCGTTTACTGGATGACTACTTCACCCCATCCGGTGACTTTTCGGGACGCATGCCGGAGGATTTTTTACGCTTCACGGCGCTGGTGGAAGACCGCGACGATGTCCATATCGGCGAAGACGCTCTGAATTGGGCTCACCAGCTGACTGCCGAGGCGAGTCAGCAGCTTCGATCTGCGGAAATTCTTCGCCAGATTGAAAACAGCCGGGGGAAGCTGCCGGGGATCAACGCCAGGCTGTATCCGTATCAGATTCAGGGCACCGGTTTCTTGGCCGGCACCGGTCGCGCCCTGCTCGCCGACGACATGGGGCTCGGCAAGACCCTGCAGGCGATTTCAGCGGCCGTCTGGTTGAAGGCCCATGACAACATCCGTACCGTCATGATCGTCTGTCCGGCCTCCCTGAAACAGCAATGGGCCAGGGAAATCGCCAAATTCACGGACCTGCAAAGCCAAATCATCCAGGGGCCGCCCCCCAAAAGAGGAGTGCAGTACCGTCGTGAGAAGACCTTTTTTATCATCAATTATGAGTTGATCCTTCGGGATCTGAGCATGATCAACGAGATCCTGCGGCCCGACCTGATCATTTTGGATGAGGCCCAGCGCATTAAAAACTGGCGGACCAAAATTGCCACCGCCATTAAACTGATCCCCACCCGCTATGCGTTTGTCCTCACCGGCACGCCCCTGGAAAACCGTCTGGAGGATCTGTATAGCCTGATGCAGGTGGTGGATCCGAAAATCCTTGGGCCGTTGTGGCGGTATATGGTGGATTTTCATGTGACCGACGAAAGGGGCAAGGTACTGGGTTACCGGAACCTGTCTGTCTTGCGCAAACGCCTGGCGCCGGTCATGCTGCGACGGGACCGCGGCATCGTCAGCGATCAACTGCCCGAACGCATCGTTCAACGGCTCGATGTTCCCATGACGGCCAAGCAACGCGAAATTCATGACGATGCCATGGCCAAGGCCGGCCAGTTGGCGACTATCGCCAAGAAAAGGCCATTGACCCCCACCGAGCAAAACCGGTTGATCGCCGCCCTGCAACAGGCTCGTATGGCGTGCAACGCCGCCGGCCTGGTGGACAAGGAGACCAAGGGCAGCCCCAAGCTGGATGAAATGGCCGATCTGCTCGATGAAATCTGCATTCAATCGGGACTCAAAGCCGTGGTTTTCTCAGGTTGGGAACTGATGACCCAGATGGTGGAAAGGCGGCTGCGCAAAATGGGACTGGGCTATGTGCGGCTGCACGGCGGGGTCCCCACGGCCAAACGCGGCGAGCTGATGGACCGTTTCCGCGATGACGACGGCGTGCAGGTGTTCATCTCCACGGATGCCGGCGGCGTGGGGCTGAATCTGCAATCCGGATCCGCCTTGATCAACCTGGATGTGCCGTGGAATCCGGCAGTACTGGAACAGCGCAACGCCCGGATTCACCGGCTGGGGCAGAAAAGAAGCGTTCAGATCATCACCCTGGTGGCCGCCGCCTCCTATGAAGAGCAGGTCCTCTCCCTGGTGAACACCAAGCAGAACCTGTTTGACAACGTGGTCAAGGAAGATGCCACGGAAGATGTGGTGGGCGTATCCAAAAAGATGCTGGATACCCTGATCGAGGAATTGGCCCCACCCAAAGACGCCGGACCGGCGGAACCGTTGGAAGAAGTCGAGCCGGCCGAAGTCCAACCCTTCGACATGGATCAACGGGAGTCCAAGGCCCGGCCCCTGGATGAGGCCATGCGCGACTGCATCAAGGGGTTGCAAGAGGCGTTCGGTCTTCGAATCGAACGGATTTTTGGCTCCCAGGGCTCCCTGATTGCCGTGATCGACCGTATCGATGGTGAAGCGGAACAGGTGGCCATCGACCTTTCAAAGAAGTTCCCGGTGGCCCTGATCGACCTGATGACACTCAGCAGCCTCAACCGGCTCGGTGCCGCATCGCCCCTGGCCCAGGTGCAAACCTATTTCGATGCCAAACAGGACCAGCCAGCGGTCGGCGGTCCTTCCCGGCTGGCGACCATGGCCGAGGAGAAATTCAATGGCGCCAAACTGTTGATGGATCAGGGGCTGCATACTTCCGCACTGGAACTGCTGCTTTCCGCCCAACTGGCGACGGCGGCGGATCGGGCCGGGCTCGACATCCCGAAGACCGCGGCCGAGGCCGGCGTTTGGGTATACAGCGAGGCCATTCCAAAGGAAATCTTAACCCAGGAGGAGGCCGGACTGATCATGCAGGCCGTTGGTTTGGCCCAGGCACCGACCGTTCCCGAAGTGCTCATGGAGCAATTGGTGAAAGATACCGCTTCTTTCATCGCGCAGTAACGGATCATGCGGCCGGCATCTCTTTCTCCAGAATGGCTTCGATCTGACTGATCTCGTCCGGATGCAGAGGCGTATCCCGCTTTTGTGACCATTTGCAACCAGCATCGTGCTTGTCTCTTCGGCGAAATAGTCGACCAGGAAATGCGTCTGAATCCTTCACAAAGGACGAGGCCGGGCGGATGTCGCCGATAAGTCATTCCGCGCGGGTGAATTCGCGCAGCACGGTTGTGGCATAGGCGCCGGATGGCAGCGTAAAGCAGAACTGCACGCCTTCATCCAGCGCGCGGATTTCCAGGTCCGGCAGGGCCAGGATAGCCTCCCGGCGGGACCCGGGTGCCCGAAAAGGCCTGAAATCATCCGGGCCGAGACCGAACCGGTCAAGCAGCGCCGTTTCCCGCTCGCCAGCCGTTGCCTGGGCTGCCTTCATTTTGAACCCGAAAATGGGGCCGGTGTAGCCGATCTCGCCATTTGCAAACCGCTCGCCATCGACCGCTATATCTTCCACGGTGAACATGCCGCCGGTATCGGTTTTTTTAACAATATCGCCGGCCAGCAACTGCCGGTACACACCGGCTTCCATGCGCTGGCGGAGCCAGATGTTGAACAGTGCCGACTGGACCGCCGAAACCAGGAAGGCGTTCCGGCGCCCTTTTCGTCCCGGCGCGAAAAGGGCGAATCCGCGCGGAACATTCTGCATGCCGAAGCCGAATCGCTGGGGGCCATAGAAGTTGGGTACCCCGGTATGCTTGATCCGCCGGGCAATGGCCAGCGCCCGGGGCAGGGCATCGGGCTGCGGCCGGCTGACGATGACGGTAAACCGGTTGGCGGCCACGTGGCCGGTCTTGATTTTGTTGCGGTGGCGCTGCATGGTCAGAATTTCAAAGGGCAACCCGGCCAGGGCTTTTTCGATATCCGGCAGCGGCGCAGTGAGCCCGCAGCGAAAAGAGAGGGTTTGAACGACCACAGCCGTTTTGTCCTTGCGGCCACCCCAGCCCACATCGGATGGCGCCAGGCCCAGCGCCTTTTGCATGGCCCGGGCCGCGTCGGCGGTGTTCCAGCCGCTGCGCCGGAAGGTGATATAGACATGCTCGCCCTCGCCGCAGGCGGTGTAGGGCAGGGCCTCCTCGACCACGAAGTGTTCCGGCGTGGCCTTGATGATGCCGCCGATGCCGGGCAGGCCGTCGGTGGCAAAGGGCAGGGATGCCAGCATGCTCATGGCGAGTTGCGCCCGGTCCGTTGACTGGGGAGTGGCTGTCTCCAATGTCAGCAATCCTCTCTGTATTGTTGTCGCATCCGCCGATACTGCCTGGCCAGCAACACCCCGCCCCAGACCACCGCTGTGATCATCAACATGGCCCCGACCCCGTGGGAGAGCCTGGCAATGGCATGATCCAGGCGGATCAGGCCAGTTTCCCGGAGGATGAACTCCCAGTCGTGAAAGCCGTAGGGGCTGTGCTTGCCCACGTTTCCTCCCAGAAGCGGCAGACTGAGGGAGCGGGCATCGTTGATGTACGGTGCCAGGTCAATGAAGTTCTGGCCCATCCACCACAGGGCGAATGCACCGGCGAACGGGTCGCGGGTCTTGATCAGGAAAACCACCAGGCAGATGGCCGGCATGAGTACTTGCATCAGGCTGCCCCCGGCAGAGGTTATCAAGCGGCCGAAGGGGCGGAAGAAGATGTGTCCGGCTTCGTGGAAAGGCAGGTTCACCAGGTGCCAGAAACTGTTCATGGCAGCGTCCGAATCGATGGACGCAAAAACGAACTTCATTCCCCACAGAACCATCACCGCCAAAAGCAGGGCGCGCAGCCCCCAGGAGACGGGGTTGACCTCGGCGGGCAGATGGAAAAGCAAGGCGCCGACCAGGCCAGGTTGCGGTTCTTCGTCATCGTCACTTGCGGATTTCGCCATGGGCGGCGGCTGGGCCTGCCGTTTTTGCCATTTGGCGAAAACGATGCCGCAACTCAGGCATTCGCTGTTGTCGTCCGCCTGTTCGTAATTACATTTGGGGCAATGCATCTTCCGGACTTTCTGCTGACTGCAGTGGGTTGTTGCGCCATGCACCTTTATCCAGCAGGATATCCGGGTTTGCGGCCCCGGTCAACCAGCCGCTTGAACAATGCTTCGCCCCGGCCAGAAACAGGCGATCCCCGCCATCCGCTTAACATGGCGTGGCGTCAGTTTTCAGCCGAACCGTTTTCATAACAGGCTGATGGCCAGTTCCGAAAGCTCGCTGCGTTCGCCTTTTTCCAGGTTGATGTGGGTGTAGAGGCGCTGGCCCTTCATCTTCTCAATGAGATAACTGAGGCCGTTGCTCTGGCCGTCCAGGTAGGGGTGGTCGATTTGGTAGATATCCCCGGTGAAGACGATCTTGGTTCCCTCGCCGGCCCGGGTGATAATGGTTTTGACCTCGTGGGGGGTGAGGTTCTGAGCCTCGTCCACGATGAAGAAGACCTTCACGATGCTGCGGCCACGGATATAGGAGAGGGGGGTGATGATGATTTTCTCCTCCTCGAGCAGATCCTTGACCCGGCGGCCGTTACCGTTCAGGTTGCCGGATTTGCCGTTCTGGTTGCTCTCGATGACCGCCAGGTTGTCGTAAAGGGGCTGCATGTACGGGTCCAGCTTGGACTGGATGTCGCCGGGCAGAAAACCGATATCTTTGTTGCTAAGCGGTACGGATGGCCGTGAGATGAAGATCTGGCGGTAATGGCGCCGTTTTTCAAGGGCGGCGGCCAGGGCCAGGAGGGTTTTGCCGGTGCCGGCTTTCCCGGTGATGGTCACCAGGGGAAGTTCGTGGTTGGTCAGGGCGTCCACGGCAAAGCACTGTTCGGCGTTGCGCGGGCGGATGCCGTAGCAGATCTGGGTGTCGATCCGGCGGATGGCGCCGGTTTGCGGCAAATAGACCCCCAAGGCCGATTTGCTGCCGTTTTTCATGATCAAATATTCGTTGGCCAAGAGCGGGTTGGCCAGCTCCAGGGCGGCGGCATCCATCTCAAAGGGCTTGGCCCAGAGTTGATCGATGACCGACGACGGGATATCCGCCACCACGCGTGTGCCCTTGTAGATGTCCGCCGGCGCCTGGACTCGATCGGTGTTGTAATCCTGGGCCATCAGTCCGATGGATTTGGCCTTCATCCGCAGGTTGACATCCTTGGTCACCAGGATGACGCGTTCAAAGGAGTTCTCACAGGCGATGTGGTAGGCGGCATTGAGAATATGATGATCCGGTTTATCCGGTGCGAAATTGGCCTTGAGCGTATCATGGAAGTCCCGATCCAGGTAAACCGTGATTTTGCCTTTGCCGGGGCCGATGGGAACACCGCCGTTGAAAATACGGTCGCCGGTGAGCCGATCCAGGGCCCGGGCAAACTCCCTGGCATTGCAGTTCAGGATTTCCTTGCCTTTTTTGAAACGGTCCAGCTCTTCGATAACCGCGATGGGAACCACCACGTCATGTTCGTCAAACTGATTGATACAGCTGCTGTCGTGCAGGATGATGTTGGTGTCCAGTACAAAAATTTTTCGTTTTTCCGTCGAAAACGAAATCATCGCACCTCCTGAAAGTCATGGGTTGTTTGCGCTGAACCGGTCCCGTGCCGACGGGCCGGTGACGTCTCGGTCGTCAATCGTGGGCACCGTTTGGAGACCGTTGTGTGGCGTTGCGGGGGAGGGGCCGCGAATGGCATTGGATTTTGGTATAATGCGATTGCTCGGGTCATTCGGGCGTGTTTGGGTTTGGTCTGTGAAGTTGGTGTTATGCCCAATATATAGCATCTACGCCTCGTTGAGGCAACAACATCTTAGGGTGGCTGGAACATTTGCAATGGTTCCGGCAGAGCGCCTGAGGTAAATCGTGACCGTCTCGTAAAAAATTGCATTTCCGGCGGATTCGTAAAATCTTGATGCCGTCCCGCTTTTGGGCTATATAGCCCAAAAACATGATCTTGGATGCTACGGAAGCAGAGCATGCCGGTCAACGGTTAGCTTTTGATGAGGAGATCCAACGAAAACTGCATTTTTCATGACCGAAAAAAAGGAGGGATAATGCCACTTTTTGATTTTTCGTGCGCCGATTGCGGCCATGTGGCTGAGGTTCTGGTTTTTTCGGAAGAGACCACCGTTGTCTGCCCGAAGTGCGGAAGCGGCAACCTTAAAAAATTGATTTCCGCGCATTCATCTCTGTCCGGAACGGTATCGGGTGCCATGCCCGGTCCCGGTGATACGACCTGCTGTGGTTCGTCGCCGGGGCATGCCGGTTGTGCGGGGCCGGGCAGTTGCTGCGGTAAAGCCTGATGGTGATTTAGTCCGGCGACGGCATGCCGGCGGTCTTCTGGCGCGTCAGGCGGTGGAGATGCTTCGTCCACTCCTTTTCTGCCGGTTGGTCGGCCATTAGCCGGCAGCATAGAATGATCTGTTCAACGGCCTGGGGATGGGTGTCGAACACTTCCAGGCACTGGCGAGCCTCCTGGAAGCGGTTCCGGCGCATCAGGCTGTTGGCCAGGGCCAGGTGCAGATCAACGCTGTCCGCGTGGTGTCGGATGCCCTGCTCCAAAATGTCGATCGATTCGTCAAACCGGCCCTGGTGCTGGTAAACCAGCCCCAATCCCCAGAAGGCCCGGTGGTCCGGGTGGTATTGCAGGGATCGTTCGAACAGTTCCACAGCGGTGGACAGGTTTTCTTTGATCAGCGGGTTGGCCGCATAGTCGCCATGGCTGAAGGTCAGTGCCAGCCGCGAGAGAAAATCGGCATGTTGCGGATACAATTGGGAATCGTCGATCAATTCGATGTCACGGGCAAAGCGGGGTAAGCTCGCAAAATATTCCTCCCTGAGGCGCCGGCCGAATTCCAGTACCCGCTCCTGGCTCAACGTTTCATCCGTTTCAAAGTAGAGAATATCCTCGATCCGATTCAGCCAGATGTCGTCACTGATACCGTTTTTCGCCTTATATGCCTCGTAGAGCGCCGTACCGGGAAACAGATCCAGAATATAAAAGATCGCCGCCAATGGGCGGATGCGGGCCAAAAGATCCAGGCTTTCCTGGATGGTCCGGTCGGATTCGCCGGGGGCGCCATAGATGAAATAGGCCCTGGCCATAATCCCGGTGCCAATGGTTCGTGCAAACGCCCGGCAGATGTCTGCATCACTGATGCGTTTGCGGTAGATATCGCGGATTTCCTGGCTGCCACTCTCCACCCCGTAGCTGATCTGGGTACATCCGGCCCGGCGCATCCACTTGAGCATCCCTTCATCCACACGGTCCACCCTGGAGATGGCCGCCCAGGTGATTTCCAGGTGTCGTTCGATGATCTGTTTGCAGATATCGATGACCAGGTCGCGTTTGAGGGTGAAGGTGTCGTCGGAGAAGAAGAAAAAGGTGACCCCTTTTTCGCGCAGGCGCTGCAACTGGGTAACGAAGTAGTCGGCGCTGTGATAGCGCACCCGGCGACTCCAGAAGGCCGGTGACCCGCAGAAGGTGCAGTCCGATGGGCAGCCCCGGGTCAGGGCGACATGTTGAAAGGTGAAATAATCGGCCGGCATGGGCAGCTGGTCCAGGTCGGCCACCGGTTGACGATCGGCGGTTTTAATGGAGCGGCCGTTCTTTCGCAGGGCCAGACCGTCGATGTGGGTCGGGATGCTGGACGCCCCGCTTTCCAGAAAGCGGATCAGTTCGAGAAAGCTGTATTCGCCCTCTCCCCGGACGACATAATCGATCTCCGCAAAATGGGTCAGTAAATGATCCCACAGAAACGTGGCCCCCACACCGCCAAAAACCACCGGTGTCGCCGGATTGACCTTCTTGACCATCCGGGCGATATCGATGCCGCCCCAGCGGTTGGCATGCAGGATGGAAAACCCCACCACATCCGGGCGACGATCGCCCAGGATTTGGTAGATGCGGTACGGCTTCCGACCAAGGTTGTAAGCATTCAGGATCTCTACGGCATAGCCGTTGGCCCGCAATACGGCGCCAATGGAAAAGAGCCCCATGGGAATGGCGCTGATATCCTCTTCATCCATGCGGCTGTCGATAAAATAGGGGTAGACGAGCAAAATTTTCATCGATCGAATCAGGCCGTCTTGCTGCGCACAATCATTACCGAGCAGGGGGCCTTGTGGGCGATGCGCTTGGCCACGCTGCCGAACAGCACCAGCCCCATGCCACTCAAACCAAAGGCACCCACGACGGCCAGATCGGCATCGGTCTCCTCGATGAAGCGGATGATTTCCGTGGAGACGTGGCCATCGCGGACCACCAGTTCACAATCCATTCCGTCGGGAATGCGTTGGCCGTAGACCTCCTGCATGCGCTCATTGATGCTGACCACCAGATTTTCGTCAGGACGCTCCGGCAGGATCAGGTCCGCTTCGGTGAGCATGGGATTGACCGCTGGCGGCAGAACATGAATCACATACAGTTTGGCCCGGTAGCGGCCTGCCAGGTCAAGGGCTGTCTGAAAAGCCGCTTCGGCATGGGCTGAAAAATCGGAACAATAGACGATCTGATTGACTGTCATGGGGCCTCCTTTGCCAATGAGCGTTCCGCGGGCATCAGTGTCCGCAAGATATCTTCTTTGCCGACCACGCCGACCAGCTGGCCATCTTCAACCACCGGCAGGGTGTGAAGGTTGTGGTCGACCATCAGGGCGGCTACGGTTTCGATACCTGAATCGGGGGAGACGGTTATCGGATTGGAGGTCATGGCGTCGGCGACAGTGATTGCCGCAATTTTACGGACCTCTTTTTCTACGTTCTTCATGGAGGGCAGGCTGATGTAACCGTCCAGAAAGGAGAACAGTGAGGGCACGGGCAGTTTCTTCTGTTGGGCAATGATGTCGCTCTGACAGAGAATGCCCACCAGTTTGCCGGTGTCGTCCATCACCGGCATCCCGTTGATGCGATTGTCCAGAAGCTTTTTGGCGGCTTTGATGATTTCCATACTGTCGGTGACGGTGACGGGGTTGCGGGTCATGATCTCTTTTGCCAGCATGGGGATACCTCCGGCATGGGGGGATGATGGCGGACCATCGCGGGGTCCGAAACGGGCACTTGTTTTTCTTTAAGTTTACGGGAAGGTTGAACAACCTGTCAAAACAAAACAGATGCCGCGGCACCGGTACCACAAGGGATTCGGTTGCCGGGGGCAAGGGGGCGATGATCCACCGCTATCAGATGACGGGCCACCGGCATCCGCGCGAAAGCCGTCGCAGATGCCGAATGGTGCAGTGATGGCCGGAAATGGATGGAATGTTGTTACCGGCCCGTCACCGGATTCCCGACGCGCGTTCGATTACATCAAATCCGAGCATGGATGGGAATGAAATCGTATTGCAGATTGCCGGTGTAAACCTGACGGGGCCGGCAGATTTTCCACTTGGGGTCGTCCATGCTCTCCTTCCACTGGGCAATCCAACCGGGAAGCCGGCCGATGGCGAACATCACCGTGAACATGTTGGTCGGAATACCCACGGCCCTGAGCACGATGCCACTGTAGAAATCGATGTTGGGATAGAGATTGTGATCGATAAAATAGGCATCGTTGCACGCAGCCTCCTCCAGTTCCTTGGCCAGGTCGAGCATCGGATCATCGATCTGCAGGGAATCGAGCAGTTCGTCGCACATTTTTTTCATGATTTTGGCCCGCGGATCGTAGGTTTTGTAAACCCGATGCCCGAATCCCATGAGCCGGAAGGGATCGTTCTTGTCTTTGGCCCGTTCGATCGCCTTTTTATAGTCACCGCCATCGGCCTGGATGGCGGTGAGCATTTCGATGACCGCCTGGTTGGCACCGCCGTGCAGCGGGCCCCACAATGCGGCGATTCCCGATGAGATGGCGGCGTACAGGTTGACCCGGGCACTGCCCACCACGCGGACCGCCGAGGTGGAGCAGTTTTGCTCATGATCGGCGTGCAGAATCCAGAATACCCGCAGGGCATTGACCGCGGCCCGGTTGATCTCGTATGGCTTCACCGGGGTATCGAACATCATATTGAGGAAATTTTCACAATAGGTCATGTCCGGACGGGGGTAGACCACCCTGTGCCCCCGGGAAATTTTGTAGGACATGGCGGCCATGGTGCGAACCTTGGCCAGCAGCCGGGTCATGGTGCTATTGATTTCCTCTTCCGTCGTACCCAGTTCCGGGTAGAAACTCCTCAAGGCATTGACCATGGACGACAGGATCCCCATGGGATGGGACGCCCGTGGGAAATTCTGGTAAAACGCCTTCAGGTCCTCGTGGACCAGGCTGTTGTCGTTGAGCATCACCGAAAACCGGGTCAGCTGATCCCGGTTGGGCAGTTTTCCGTTGATCAACAGGTAGGCGGTCTCTTTGAAGGTGGCATTTTCGGCCAATTGCTCCACGGGGATGCCGCGATACCGCAGGATCCCTTTTTCGCCGTCCATGTAGGTGATGGCGCTCAGACAACTGCCGGTATTGGCATACCCGGGGTCCAGGGTGATGAACCCGGTGTCCTGGCGCAGACCGGAAATATCGATGGCTTTTTCACCTTCGGTGCCGATGACCACCGGCAGCTTAATCTCCTGGCCGTTGTAGGTGAGGGTGACAAACTCTTCCATGTTAACTCCTTTCGCTCCGCAAAAAACCGATCTCCGACATCCCCTGGATGCAGCTGTCCGGCAGATCGACCGCTGGTTTCCTTATTCAGCCGTGCGCGAAAACAATTGTCTTGATCGGCAGACTGTTTTCAACGTAAGTGAGATGGGGGCGGGCCGAACCGCTGACCGGAAGTTCAGCCCTGCACCTTTCATCCATTGCGAAACAGCCTTTCTCACCCTTTGCCACGATGGCAGCATAGGCCCGGTCCTTGGAAGACCGGCATGATGGCGTTCCCGGTGGATGGTTACTACGAAGAAAGGGCAGGACCTTCTGAGTGACAGATTATCTTCATATGAATATCTGCGGCAGATGTCAAATGCCAATTTAAAAGCGGCCCTTTTTTATAGAGTGTTTAAGATAATGTTTTTGGCAAGGCCTTAAGGGAGGAAGCTGTATCAGCCATACCGCTTTCGACCGATAACGTAGCCCAAAAACATTATCTTGAATGCTATAGCGGGTGAATGGGAACTCATCAACCGTAACAAGGAGCAGGACGATGTCCTACAAAGAAAATCTGTTAACCAAAATCGCCATCGATCGCCTGGTTCAATCCATTGCCAGCGCCATCGGTCCGGTGGAGAGCGGCAAGCGGATCGATAAAACGCAGTTGAAGCAGCTGATGACCTATTTTCCCTGGTCGCACCGGCAGGAACGTGACTTGGAATTGTATCTGGAGAACGACGGCACGGGAACGACCCGCATCCTGGTGCTCGACAACGATCTGACGATATACCGAACCACCGTCGACGATGTGGTATTGCGCAAAAGTCCCACGGTGAAAGAGATGGTCAGTATCCGCAATGCCATCAAAATCCTCAACGACAAGGATGTGGTGGTCAGTAAAAAAGAGACCTCTTTGCATACGATTCAGTCGATCTGCATCGACCGGCTGGATCTCTCCTATACTGTCGCCGATATCGAGGATATTTTCCGGCAGGGCGTGGCATCCCTTGAAAACGGATATGCTGAAGGGGTCGCGGAGAGCCTGATGCTCTTTGCCGAACTGCTGGGGTTGGAACCGGCCCCGCGTCGTTTTGCTTTGCGCCACCACGATCTGTACGGCAAAGTGGCAGAAAAACCCGGCGGGGAGGTCACCTTCGGTCCGTTGGTGATTTTCAGCCGGGTGAATCATACCCTGGCCTGTCTGGAAACGGCCTTGAGCAGCCGCGACAAGGGGCGCCTGGATGTCCTGAAAGCCGTTGCCGAGGGCGAAGCCGGGGCCGCTGCCACCGGGCCGGCGGTTTTCGATCTGATGAAAGCCAAGGTCCTGGCCGCGGACCCTCAATGATTCTGTTATGGCGGGCATCGTCAGAAGCCATGCTGCCGCTTCGGGAGGCGCCGTCCGGTCCGGCTCGGCGCCATCCGACGGCGGCAGCCCGCTGTCCGTTGCCTGGCGAGGTGGTGGGGACTACATGCCAAACTTGCGCAGGACCTCGATCACCTTTTCCTGGGTTTGCTTCTGGACGATGACGGCCTTTTTGCTGTGCGCCTTCTTGATTTTTTCCGACAAGGCATCCAGGTCTGCCGGCTTTTCCACAAAATCCATGGCGCCGGCTTTCATCGCCTCGACCCCTTTTTCGACCGTGGCATGGCCGGTGAGCAGGATAATCTGCATTTCCGGACGCTTTTCCTTGACCGCTTTCAATGCCTGGATGCCGTCCATTCCCGGCATCATGAAGTCCATGATCACCGCATCATAGGAATCCGTGGCGATCAGTTTCAGCGCTTCGCTGGCCGATGTGGAGGTGGTGACGTCCATATCTCGGGCGCGCATGCGTTCAGCCATGATTTCCAGAAATTCGGGTTCGTCATCAACCAATAAAACGCGTTCTTTCATTGTTCACTCCTTTCATGGGGTACGTCTGATTCGTTCCGGCCTCGATGCCGGGGGTAAATGAATATGGGTTACGGTAAAAGAAGATGGATTTCATTTTCGTCTTGCTGGACGGTGATCCGGGCCCCCAGCAGGCCGGCCACCAGGCGGGCCTGCGGGGAGGGAAAGTCTTCGCTACCGGGAAGGGCCTTGGGATCGATTCCGCCAAAGCGGATGCGGGCACCGCGATCGACCGGCTCGGCAACGATGCAGACGGTCTGATCCGCCGTGCAGGCCTTCAGGGCCTGGTGCAGACAGGCCCAAACCAGATGTTCCAGAAAAAATCGATTGGTCGAAACGGGAACGGGCACGGTCGGGACTTCGATCCGGGGGAGATGGCCCTGCAAGACGATCAGCCGGGCGGTCAGTTGGGGGATGAACGCCACCACGTCACGCAGATCGAGTTCCTCCCGGGGCAGATCCGCGCTGTGCGCAAAACGGTTCATGTCCTTGACGATGCGGTCGCCCCGGGCCACCTGGCGGGAGATCGACTCGGCGGCTCGGTTTAGCCGCTCCGGGGTTAGCGGGATCCCTTTTGCGTTCATGCGGACCAGATCTTGAAGCAGTCCGGCATTCTCATTGACAATGGCCAGCACATTTTTGATCTCGTGGGAAATGGATGCGGATATCTCGCCGAAAAAGCGCACGCCTTCCATGGCCAGGGCCTGGCGTTCATCTGTCATGTCCGATTCTCCTCCGTGAATGGGTCGGCCGCCGGGCGAGCGGATGGTTCAATGGCACAGGCGGCCGCCGATGGGGGCCGGGGCCGTTCCAGTGGCAGGGTGACCGTAAAACGGGTGCCCTCGTTCAGGCGGCTTTGCACCGTGATGTTTCCCCCCATCTCCGAAACCATGCCATAGGTGACCGAGAGTCCCAGGCCGGTTCCGCCGTGGCCCTGGCGGGTGGAGAAGAAAGGCTCGAAAATCCGCTTCTGATCGGCCTCGGCGATGCCGGGCCCGGTGTCGGTCACGGTAACCCGGATCTGTGACGGCTCCGGGCATCCGATGGCGATTTCCAGCCGGCCACCGCTTTCCATGGCGGCAAAAGCGTTGTTGATCAGGTTCAGAAAAATCTGTTGCAGATTGCCCCGATCGCCCTCAAACGGCGGTACGCTGCCCCTGACCGCAACATCGATGGCAATGCAGCGCCGCTCGGCATCTTTCTCCATGAAGGCGAGAATCTGGCGAATGATCGTTTCGATATCCACGGTTTCGATGGACGATTCCATGTGGCGGGAAAAATCCAGCAGACGGCGGGTAATGGCAGCGCAGCGATCAACCGACGCCATCACATGGTCTACCAGCCCCATCAGTTTTTCGTTGGCGCCCCAGGCCGGGTTGAGGGTGAACAGATCCTTGATCAGCCCGGTTTTCTGGTTGATGATGGCCAGGGGATTGTTGATTTCATGGGCCACCCCCGAGGCCAGCCGTCCGATGGAAGCCAGCTTGTTGGCATATTCCACCTGATGCAAGGCCTGCACCCGGCGCCGGTCTGCCGTGTGGAGGCGGTCGACCATCAATGTGGCGCCTCCCAGGATCGAACCCAGGATCAGTACGATGCTGAAGATCAGAAAGCCGATCAGACGCAGCCGCGGTCTGAGCCAGAGGTCCATGATGCCCGATTCCGGCCGTACCATGATCAACGCAAAAGGACTGCCCTGGATCGGGGCGAAACCAACCAGAATGGCCGTGCCCGCCGCATCCACCGTTCGCGTCACCTGGGTCCCGCCGTCGGCAGGAGGAAGGTTGAGGGGTACCTTTTCAAAACGTTTGCCGAAATGCCGGCTGGGGGTCTGCAGAATGCCCCGTCGGTTGACCAAAAAGGCGTCGTCACAGTCATCCTGGACCAGTTGACCCACGGGCGCATCCATCAGGTTGGCATCCAGGGTGGCCCGCAGGATAAAGAAGGTCCCATCGGCCAGATCATGCCGGATGGCCACCACGATGTGATGGTTATCCCCCTGTCTGTGCGTTACGTCACTGATGAAAAAGCCGTCGGCTACCGCCTGGCTGAAACAGTCGTCCGGATCGATGGCATCCTTTTCAGGTTTGTACGGACCGGCATACGTTTTTACGGCGCAGTCGGCATCCACCACGGCCAGATCCAGAAAACCGCCCATTCCGCTTTGCAGGTGGCCTAAGATTTCCGCCAGTCGGCGCGGATCGTTCAGGCGGTCCGGGGGATTGTCCCGGGCAACGAATTGCAGTGCCGCCCGACGCTGGGCGATGATAAAGGAGATACTGCGCCAGGTATTGGAAACCATTCGTGAAATTCCCATCCTGGCTTCGGATTCAAAGGCCTGTCGGGTGAGCCGGTAATCGACCAGCGCCATGACCAGAAGGGGGGTGAGGGTCACCACGGTGGTGAATCCGACAATCATCAGCCATCTGCGCCGAAAACTGAAATGACCCCTTCCCGGTCCGGCGGTAATGTCCTGGTAGTCCCAGAATCCAGGTTTGAAGCGAGACAGGTTCAGCATGATCGGTGCCTCCGGAGGGGAACGGGTGTGGCGGATTCTCCCGCATCAGGAAATGGTTTGGCGGATTTTTGCATGGGCCCTTTTCAATGTATCGCTGAGTTCTTCAATGTCCACCGGTTTTTGTATATAGGCGAAGGCGCCCAGTGCCATGCACTGTTGGCGATCGTTTTCCGAGCCATGGCCGGTGAGGACGATCACTTCGATTTCAGGCCGGGTGCGTTTGACCTGCCTGAGCACCTCCATGCCGTCGATACCGGGCATTTTCAAGTCGATAATCATTACCTCCGGCTCTTCCTCGTTGACGATGGAAAGGGCGGATTCACCGTCGTAGGCCACGGCTGAGCCCATGTCGCGCAATTCCAGCCGTTCGGACAGGGTTTGCACGAATTCACGTTCATCGTCCACCAGAAGCACCTTTGAGGGGATTTCGAAGCTGTGTTTGCGATAAATGTGCGCCTGGTGAAAATCCTTGCCCACCCGGGTGGTGACCGATGCAACGCCAGGGATTTTTTCGGCAATCGATTGCAGTTCTTCCTCCAGCCGGGCGAGCATCAGCACCTGTTTGTTGATGCTTAGAACAACGGCGCCCTTTTCGGCACTGACGGATACATCGTGGCCGGATCGACAGAGGGCCATTTCGACGGTGGCGGCCAGCAAAAAATCCTTTTCGGCCTGGATCGAGACCTCGGTTCGGCGCAGGGCATCTTTGAGAAGATTTTCCTCGATCAGGGCGCCGGCCTTGGCTGCATCCACCTGGCTCATGGGAATGACCATGTCGTAGAATTCAGAGTCCCACGGATCCTTGATTTCCCATAGGGTCTCGATCCAGGCGGCACTGTCCGCGTCGCGGACGTGAATCTGTTTCAGGATCTCTTTTTCATCCTGAAGCTGGGCCCTCATGGCCTGGGTGATGCGAAACGGTGTTTCGGCGATCAGGCAGACCCGCAGGACGTGGCTGATGGTCTGGGGCAGCAGCAGACCGGAAAAACCGCTCACCACGGCCGGTCCTCCGGACAATTCCGTTGCCAGTGCCAGGCGCAGACCGGCGATGGAGCATTCCTTTTCATGGGTGAACGGATTAAAGACCGATGCCTTGGCAGAAAAGGCACGCTGGATTTTATTTTCCGGTATCCCGGAAAGGTCAGCGGCGATGGCGATGACCCGCGAATCGTCGATCAGCGGGTACCCGGTACTGTCCATTACATTCCGGACCACAGCATCCGCATCGCAGAAAATTCCACTGAATAGGGTGATGACAGACATCCTTAAGCTCCTTTGGCTTCACTGTTGGACGACAGCATCCGTACCGAGGTCAACGGACAGTGCCGTTCACTGCCGCCCTTATGGGTCTTCGCATGAATGGCCCGAATGGCCTGCTTCATTGTCGGATAAATATGGTCTTCACCGATTTTGAAGAGCAGATGCGTGCGTCGGAGTACCTGCATGACCGGTTCATGAACGCTGCTAAACGAGATGTCTATGCCCGCACTTCTCACCCGGTCAACGATCAGGGAAAGGGCTTCCTGGCCCGAGGCATCCATGTCGGTGATCGATTCGGCGGCGATGATAATATGTTTGAGCTGCGTTTTGTTTTTGCGCCTGAGGCGGATCTGATCCTCCAGGTAGCTGGCGTTGGCGTAGAAGAGCGGTCCGTCGAAACGAACCGCATCGATGTAGCGGCACTCCCTGAGACCGTGGGTGACGGCGTCGTGGAGGGCCTTGTCCAGACCCAGGGAGAGGTCCACCACATTGGGGCGCATATTGCGGTAGAGAAAAACGATCAAGGAGAGTCCCACACCCACCATGATGCCGCGATCCAGGTGCGGAGCGAACGCCAGGGTGCCGCCAAAGGTGATAATGGAGATGGCACCGTCATACCATTGGGCACGCCAGGCCTGGATAAATCCCCGGACGTTGATCAGACCGGCCACGGCCAGCATGATGATGGCGGCCAATACGCTCTGGGGCAGATGATAGAGCAGGGGGGTGAAGAAAAACAGGGTCGCCACGACCGTCAAGCTGGCGAAGACGCTGGAAAAACCGGAACCGGCACCGGCCTGGAGGTTGACCGCCGAACGCGAGAAAGAGCCTGCCACCGGGTAGCTCTGGGTGGTGGCGCCGACCATGTTGGCCAGGCCTTGCCCGATGAGTTCCTGGTTGGGATCGATGCGCTGGCCGGTTTTGGCCGCCATGGCCTTGGCGATGGAGATGGCTTCCATGAATCCCAAGAGTGCAATGATCACCGCAGAAGGGGCCAGGGTGATTGCCGCGTGGCTGTCGATCCGGGGGATCGACACGGCCGGGAGACCTCCGGGGATACCCCCCACCACATCGCCACCGCAGGAAAATGTCAGGCCGGATGCGGCCAGAGGGCCATTTCCGACCTTCAGACGCCAGGTGCCACCGATTCCGACCGTGTCCGGCAGACGGGAACCGCGGATGTATAAACGGGTATCGCCGGCGGGGGTGCGGCCGGCGTCGAAAAGCAGACGACGAATCCGGTGGCGGTAGTCGGCGGCCACGGTTGTTTTCAGGTCCATCTGGTGGGCCAGAATCGAAAGATCCCGCTGGGCGTTGATCACGATGAGGTGATGACCGGCCAGTTTGGCCTCCTTGATGGTGGCGTTGATGGCCGTGCGTTGATCGGCCATGTGGTGGAGTTGCATGGCTTCGGCATTATAATGCACGATCAGGCTGCGAATGTCGTGATCAACCACCGCCTCCAGCGGCAGGATGACTTTCTGCTCAAAACCGGTGGCCCAACTGATCAGCGTCGTGGCGGCTACCGCTACCAGTACATTGGGGAGCCTGAGGGGTATTTTTTTCAAAACGACCATTACCGTGAAGGCGAAAACCGCCATCATCAGCGTGGGCCAATGGATATAATGCATGGCGGCCCGAATGACCTGGATGACCGTCTGGTAGTGGTGCTCACTGGCGTCAACGGTCACGCCGAACAATTTGGCCAATTGCCCGGTGGCGATGATGATGGCGGCGGCATTGGTGAATCCATTGACCACCGGATGGGAAAGAAAATTGACCACCAAACCCAGGCGGAACAGCCCCAGTGTGAACTGGAAAAGCCCCACCATCAGGGCCAGCAGAACGGCGTAGCCGATGTAAGCCGAACTGCCGGTGGTGGCCAGTGGTTGCAGTGCCACGGCGGCCATCAGGGAAACCACGGCGACCGGCCCGGTGGCCAGCTGGTGGCTGGAACCGAACAGGGCGGCAATGGCCGGAGGCAAAAATGCAGCGTAAAGGCCATAGTAGGCGGGCAGGCCGGCCAACTGAGCATAGGCCATGGATTGGGGAACCAGAACCAACGCAACGGTCAGGCCGGCGGACAGGTCACGTTTTAAATCCGCGACCGAATAACCGGACAGCCCGTCGAAAAAGGGCAGCATGGCACTTAAGCGCTGGCGGTGATCGGTGGACTCGGGGTGCCGATTCATCGACTCAACAATCTTCCGCCCAGCAACCGGTGGCAGGCGGCCATCAGGCACTGATAAAGG